>CAYRAM010000015.1:0-72702 GCA_964422295.1 uncultured Planctomycetia bacterium
AAAAACCCCTTCAGGCGAGAGGCCTGAAGGGGTTTTCTTTTTGGATCAGTGGGGCTGTTTCCGACTTAGGAGCGGCGCACCTGGGAGCGGATCAGGTACTTCATGACCTGGTCCTGGTCCTCTTTGGTGATGTCGATGAAGCGCAGGCCCATGCTGCAGCGCTCCTTGTTCTCGGCGATCTCCTCGATCCATGCGACCTGGCAGAGGCCCTTGATCGCGGTGTCGAGGGATGGGATCAGCATGTTGACGCCGATGTGGATCTTTCCCATCAAAAGGGCAGGGATCCAATTGAAACTGGGGATCTTGCCGTAGAGAAGGAGACCGTCGCCACCCATACGTGCGGTGATACCCTCGAAGACAGTCTCTTCGGGGATGTCGATTTCTTTGGACATGAATTTGTAACGCACCGGAAACTCGGCGTGCAAACGGACAAATTCTTTTCTCGTAGTAAAACTTTCGGTCATCGTGTTCAAAGGGACCTCCTGGGATCTCAGAACAGGCGGGCTCTGCGGGCGCTGCTCGGGAACAGCGCGCGATGATGCGATACCGCTCCATTAGGAGATTATGATGGGGACGGGGAATCGGCCAATTGCCGGGGATCGGTTTGCTGTGGCCGATTCAGTCTGTCGGGGTCTCTGCGGAGTCCCCTTCGGTCGCCGGCTCCTGGGCCGCTTCTTCCTCTTTCTCTGGCTCGGCTCTGCCCCACCACGCTGCCCGGCGCTGAGACACCTCTTCCGTGGCTTCCTCGTCGATTTTGAGGTTCCACAGATCCTCAGGTTCCTTGGCGAACTCGACTTCGAGGGTTTCGATACGACCGCGACGGGAGATGGTCAAAGTGGCGCTGGAACCCGGCAAATACTGCCGACGGATGTTGGACCATGATCCGGCGGATGCGCGATAGGCATCGAGGGCGATGATCTCATCGCCGACGTTGAGCCCGGCTTCGTATACGGGGGTGCCGCGACGCACCTCACCGACGACCCAGCGTCCGGAGCTGTCGCGGGCATCGACACCGAGCCAGCCGCGCTCAGGTTCGTCTTCTTCCGAGTCATCATCTTTTTCGGGGATATCAAAGCGTAAGCCGAAGGTGCGCAGGACGACGCTGTAATCGAGATCGTCGGTGCCATCGATGTAGCGGGCGAAGAAATCGTCGAGGGGCTTGCCCGCCACTTCTTCAAAGACCTCTCGCAATTGCTCGGGGGTGTAGCCGACGCTTCCTGAGTAACGCTCAAAAGCGAGGCGCATCGCATCGTCGAGGCTGCGTTGATGATCGCTGGCCTCGCGGATGGTGCCATCGAGGAGCCAGGCGACCAGGGCCCCTTTGGTGTAGTAGGAGATCTGGCTGTTGATCGAGTTTTCATCGCGCTGGTAGTAGCGGATCCACGCATCGGTACTGGCCTCGGAGAGGGGCCGCACCTGCCGTCCCGGCGAGTTGCGAATCCCCTCGATCTGATCGGAGAGACGTTTGAGGTATTGGTCACTCTTCATGAGCCCTGCGCGGGCGACGATCAGATCGTCGTAGTAACTGGTGAAGCCTTCCACCATCCACAGATCCGGAGTCAGCACTTCTTGTTCGTAATCGAAGGGGCCGAGGGCGATGGGGCGCAGGCGCTTGCCATTCCATGCATGGAACAGCTCATGGCTGACGAGCCCGTACCAACCGCGGCGGCGATCTTCATCATTCCAACTCCAGCGGCTGGTGAGCATCAGGGTGCAATCCTTGTGCTCGAGTCCGCCCCCCGATTCGGCGATGACATTCATGAATTGGTAGCGGGAATAGGGGATCTGCCCCCAGAAGGCGGCCATCTCTTTCGTCAGGGTTTCGATGGCTTCGCGGCTGCCATCCATGTCCCACGTGGAGGTGTCACCCAAGTGAATCAGGTCGTGGGGAACCTCTTCGACGACGAAGGGGAGCACCTCCGGCTGACCGATGAGGATGGGAGAGTCACAGAGGGTATCGACATCGGCGGCGCGCCAACTGTTGCCGTTGCGGGGGAGGGTGCAGATAGCGCTGGCAGGGTCGATGTCGACGAAGGCGAAGTCAAAGGGGCCGTCGGTTCCACGGGGGAGCAGGAAGGTGGCGGCGCCATTGAGAAAGCCTCCGTCCTTCTCGACGAAGTTGGTGCGCACCGTCATCAGGCGGCAGTAGAGGGAGTAACGGATTCGAACGGTGCCTCCCGGGCCTGCGGGGATGGTCCAGCAGTTTTTTTGCACCTTGGTGATGGGGATTTCTGCCCCGGATGCATCCATCGCCGAGAGGGTTTCGATGTGGCGGGCGTAGTCGCGGATCTTGTAGGAGCCGGGGGTCCACACCGGCATCCACACTTCGAGATCCTCGGCAGGATTGCGCGCACAGATCATTTCGACATGGATGCGATGACGGGAGATATCTTTCAGATCGATCAGGTAATAGGCCGCAGGAGCAGTGGCATGGGAATGAGTGGGTGTATCTGGCGCAAGTGAAGCAGGTGAAGCCAGTGTAGCCGAGAGGATTCCCGCAAAGAGATTCGCCAGCAGAGACAGACCGATCGCCCCACCCATCAATACGCCTTCGAGATGATGACCCGGCGGGCACTCGGCTCACCGGTGACCATACATTGGCCCGCTTCGTCGGGAGCATCGAAGGGGATATTGCGGATCGTCGCCTTCGTCTCCTGCTGAATTTTTTCTTCCGTCTCGGTGGTGCCATCCCAGTGACAGAGAAAGAAACCACCTTCGCCGACGCGCTCCTTGAACTCGTCGTAGCTGTCGACTGAGTAGGTGCGATCTTCACGGCGCTGGAGAGCTTTCTGGAAGAGACCCTCCTGTGCTTCGTCGAGGACACTCATCACCTCGGTGGCGACCGCTTCCAGAGGCAGGGTCTTCTTTTCGCCGTTGTGGCGGAAAGCGAGGACCACTTCGCCCTTTTCCAGATCCCGGGGGCCGACTTCGATGCGCACCGGTACGCCCTTCAGCTCCCACTCGTTGAACTTGTAGCCGGGGCGGAACTGGTCACGGTCATCGAGGTGGGTGCGGGCACCGGCTGCTTTCAAATGCGCCTCCATCTTGGAGCACGCTTCGAGGACGGTGGCCATCTGTTCTTCGCCACGGTAGATCGGCACGATCACCGTTTGGATCGGAGCCAGTCGCGGCGGCAGAACCAAACCCTGGTCATCGCCGTGGGCCATGACGAGGGCGCCGACGAGGCGAGTCGACACACCCCAGGAGGTGGCCCACACGTATTCCTCCTTGCCTTCGGCGCTTTGGTATTTGACATCGAATGCTTTGGCAAAGTTTTGACCGAGGTCGTGACTGGTTCCGGCCTGGAGCGCCTTGCCATCCCCCATCATCGCTTCGATGGAGTAGGTCTTGACGGCACCGGCAAACTTCTCGCGTTCTGTCTTCTCACCCTGGATCACCGGCATCGCCATGTAGTCCTCGGCGAAGCGGGCGTAGACCTCAAGCATGCGCAGGGTTTCTTCATGGGATTCCTCTTGGGTGGCGTGGGCGGTGTGACCCTCCTGCCACAGGAACTCCGTCGTCCGCAGGAACAGACGCGGACGCATCTCCCAACGCATGACGTTGGCCCACTGGTTGATCAGTAATGGCAGATCTCGATAGGACTGGATCCAGTTGCGGTAGGTATCCCAGATGATGGTCTCAGAAGTGGGGCGTATGACGTACGGCTCCTCCAGTTCTTTGCCGCCGGCGTGGGTGACCACCGCCAGTTCCGGGGAGAAACCTTCGACGTGTTCCGCCTCCTTCTTCAGGAAACTTTCGGGGATCAGCACCGGAAAGTAGGCGTTGACGTGGCCGGTATCCTTGAACATGCCATCGAGAACCGACTGCATCTGTTCCCAGATGCCGTAGCCGTAGGGCTTGATGATCATCGATCCACGCACCGGTGCATTTTCGGCGAGCTCGGCGCGCTGGATCACCTCTTGGTACCAGCGGGGGTAATCATCCGATTGTGGGGTCAGTTTTTCAGCCATGGGGCCCTCCCGTTGGATCGTTGAAGGGTGAGATTAGCCCATGACACACGGATCGGCAACGTGAGCCGCTTCCAAGGAAGCCCATCCTGGTTCAGAATCGGGGCTACACCGCAGAAGGGAGCGCCGATGGCGACGATTCGCGAAATGGATGTGGAGAAGCTCAAGGACCAGGTCATCGATGAGGTGATCGCTCTGCAGAGGGATATTCACCAGCACCCGGAGATCGGCTTCGACACGGTACGCACCGCGGCCCTGGTGGCGGAACAACTGCGGGCGGCGGGGATCGACACCCGTGAGCAGATCGGCAAAACCGGTGTGGTGGGGGATATCGATGTCCCCGGAGCCACCCGGCGCATCGCCTTCCGTGCCGATATGGATGCCCTGCCGATGGATGAAGAGGCGGATCTTCCCCACAAGAGCAAGATTCCCGGAGCAGCGCATATGTGCGGGCACGATGCCCACACCTCGATGCTGGTCGGCGCAGCGAAAGCACTGGCGAGTATTCGCGACCATTTGCCTTGTTCGGTGCGCTTTATCTTTCAACCCAATGAAGAGGCATTGCCCGGGGGGGCTCCGGCGATGATCGCCGATGGTTGCCTCGAAGGGGTTGATCGCATCTTCGGAATGCATGTTTGGCCCTCCTTTGATACCGGCAAGATCGGTGTCGTCGAAGGTCCGACGATGGCACAGCCCGATACCTTCACCATGGAGATCACCGGTGTCGGTGGACACGCAGCGGCCCCGGATCACTGCAGTGATCCCATCGTTGCCGCCAGCCAAATCATCACCAACGCCCAGCAGATCGTTTCACGCAACACCGATCCGATGAAATCGTGCGTCGTCAGCTTTACCCAATTTCATGGGGGCAGTGCCGACAATGTGATTCCTGAAAAGGTGGAGCTCACCGGTACCATTCGCACCTTTGAGAAAGAGGTCGGCGATATGGCTCGCCGGCGTTTGCGAGAGATCGCCGAAGCGGTTGCCAAAGCCCATGACTGCAACGCCCAGGTCGAGATCATCGAAGGCTATCCGGTGACCTACAATCATCCGGATGCGTGTCGCGAGGTGGAGAGATCCGTCTCAAAGGAGGTGCCGATGACGGCTGAGGGCACTCCTTGCATGGGCGGGGAAGATTTTGCCTATTACGGAGAGAAGATCTCAGCGGCGTTCATGTTTCTGGGGAACCGGGATCAGGACAAGGGCATCGTCTATTTCTGCCATCATCCGAAATTTCAGGTCGATGATCCGGCGATGGGGATCGGTGTCAGAACCTGGATTGCCCTGGCATTGGGTGCTGATCAGGCATGAATTTCCGGGCCTGATGGGGGATTTTGAAGAAGTCCTCAATCTGAGCCGGGCGGCGACCGATCACTTTTTCATGCCCGCCGATTCCATGGGGGAATCAAAGGGCCGAAAAGGTGCGCCCGTTGTTCTCCGTCGATGAACTGGTCCAAACACTGCGATTGCAGGCGATGATCCGTGGTTACCGCTTTGTCACCCGAGCCTGGATCACGGTCGGGCGTGATACTGCCTGCCCCGTCGATCAATTACGTCTGGCTCTCGAGGGTCATCTCTCCGGAGAACTCTTCGAGAACTGCCAGATTTCCATCGAGGAGCGAGACGGGGCAGAGATCAGGGTAGATCGCATGGAAGGCATCCTGGTCCTTCCCAAGTGCTCCAACTGAACCCCTTCCACGAATGGAGCGCAGCTCTTCCTGAAGGACTGGACACCTTTCCCTTCCCGGGTCAGCATCCTGGAGTCAGGATCGATGGATCCGGGAGTCCAGCATGCACAAAAACCTGCGCACTTTTCTTGATGAACTTCGCAAGGCCGGGGAACTGGTCGAAGTGGATGTTCCGGTCGATCCGCGATTGGAAGTGGCGGAGATCCACCGCCGTGTCATCGCTGCCGGGGGCCCCGCTCTGCTCTTTCGCAATCCCCAAGGGGCACGCTTTCCACTGGTGATGAATCTGTTCGGCAGTTCTCGCCGCGTCGACATCGGATTTGGTCGTCACGGCGAGAACTTCCTCAAGAAATTGGTTCACACCGTGGAGACGATCGTGCCTCCAACCTTTCAAAAGGTCTGGCAGTCGCGGGCTCTGGCGGGGGCACTCTTCAAGGTCGGAATGCGTCGGCGCAGCTATGGCCCGGTGATGGAAGTGCGCAATCGATCGGCGAATCTCGACGATCTTCCCATCATCACCAGTTGGCCCGAAGACGGGGGCCCCTTCATCACATTGCCGCTGGTCTACACCCAACACCCGGAGGATGGCCGTCACAATTTGGGGATCTATCGCATGCAGGCCCATGACTCTGAGCACCTCGGCTTGCACTTTCAAATCCACAAAGGGAGTGGCTATCACCTGATGGAAGCGGAACGCCTCGATAAACCGTTTCCGGTGACCTGCTTTCTTGGTGGACCACCGGCGATGATCGCCAGTGCCATCGCGCCACTGCCAGAGAATGTGCCGGAACTGCTGCTCGCCTCCCTGCTGCAAAACGCCCCCTTGAAACTGGCACAGGCGGGGGATCTGCAGCATCCCTTCGTCGCCGAGTGTGAGTTTGCCATTCACGGGTACGCCTTGCCGAAGGAAAGGTGGCCGGAAGGCCCTTTCGGTGATCACTACGGCTACTATTCCCTGAAGCATGACTACCCGGTGATGAAGATTCGCGAGATCGCCCATCGCAGGGACGCCATCTACCCGGCGACGGTGGTCGGCAAACCGCGGCAGGAGGATTTTTTCCTCGGCGATTTTCTGCAGGAGCTGCTTTCGCCACTGTTCCCGTTGGTGATGCCGACGGTCAAGGGTCTTTGGTCCTATGGAGAGACCGGTTACCACTCGCTGGCGGGAGCGGTGGTCAAAGATCGCTATCCCAGGGAAGCGATGGTTTCCGCCTTCAGAATCCTTGGAGAAGGCCAACTGTCACTGACGAAGTTTTTGTTGATGACGGATGGCGATGTCGATCTGAAAGATTTCACCGGCACCCTCGAACACATATTGGCGCGAACAGACTTTGCCACCGACCTGCATGTCATCGGGTGTACCAGCATGGATACCCTCGACTACGCCGGTCCCAAGGTGAATGAAGGATCGAAGGGATTCCTGATGGGATTGGGGGATCCGATTCGAGATCTCCCCGATCGCTTCAGCGGGGAACTCCCCAGCGGATTTGAAAATGCCCGTGTCTTCTGTCGTGGTTGCCTGGTCGTCGATGGACCTGCCTATGAAAAGGAACCCGGTGCCGCCCGACGATTGGTGGAGGCGAGTGCACTCGATGAGTGGCCACTCGTGGTTTTCGTCGACGATGCGAAGACTGCTACCGCAACGGAAGCCCGGTTCCTTTGGTCCACCTTTACCCGCTTTGAGCCGGCGGCGGATATCCACGCCCGCTCCGGGGAGATCCGCCGCAATCACATCGCCTACGGTGGACCGGTGGCCATCGACTCGCGGATGAAGCCAGGATACCCGGATGAACTCTTCTGTGACGAGGAGACTGCCGCAACCGTCGATCAGCGTTGGAAGGAGTACTTCCCCGCTGGCGGAGTCGAGATGGGCGACAGTGCTGCCGGTCATCTCGACGATGGATGATCGAGTAACCCAGGTCGAGGGTTTCACCAGGTTCGGGGTAGGGTATCCTTCCGGCGTGATTAATTTTTGCCATCCCTTCCAGCCTCCATGGTGTCCAGAGTCGCGGATTTCGCTGCTGCTCTTGCTAATGCTGTCGATTCCTTCCGTGAAGGTGTTGGCCCAGGATCCGCAAGAAGCGGACCCTCCTCCTCCGAGCAATTTGGAAGTGGTCAACGACTTTCATAGCCGTGTCGGCGATCGGATTTTTCAAATTAGTGAACGGGTCGATGACTTTTTCGGAGACCGGCGCATGGAAGATGAGCCGGTGGAAACCCGATTGCGGGTTCGATCTCAATTTCGCCTCTACGAGGGGGGAAGATCGGAGGTCAAATTCAAGATCAGGGCCAATGCGGTACTTCCACGCACGCAGCAACGTCTCGGATTTTTCGTCGAATCCTTGCGCGAAGATTTTCTCACCGACTTCAGCCAGGTGTTGGGAGATGAGTCATCGGAACAGAGCTCCGACAATCCCCTGGCCGATGACAACGTTTCCGGTCTGCGGCTCTCCCTCTTCAAAGATGCTCCCGGGAAGTGGACTCTGGACGGAGGAGTCAAAATCTCATCCGATCCTAAAACCCGTGTACGCTTGCGTTGGCAATATGACTGGCAGGCCTTTGAAAAGTGGAACATGAGGGTTGTCCAGGGATTTGAGTATCGGGAAGAGTTGGGCCCTGGATTGAGAACTCAATTGCGCTGGGAAAGATTGATCTCGGATCGTCTGCTGAGGATCTCTCTCGAAGGGGTTCGCTTCGATGAGGACCCTGCCGAATCTCTCTTTTCCATCGATCATTATCTACCCTTGAGTGAGGATTCGACGGTGAGAATCACCGCTTCGGAGTTGGGATTCCTCGGATCGGGAGCAGAACTGGATGGATCATCCCTAGAGGTGGCTTGGCGCAAGAAGGTGCTCTTTGACTGGCTCTTCGCCGAAGTGGCACCGAAAATGTTCTGGTCTGATGATCCTGAAGAGGGGCGCGAGTATTCGACCTTCTTGGCTCTCGAAGTCGTCTTTGTCAATTGAATGATGGCCCATACGGGGCAGATGGGGATTAGCGATGCTTAGAGGAGAGTATGACCGCACGCGTTTTATCCGTGGGGTGATGGCGATGCTCCTGGTCGGAGCCTGTTGTGGAATATTGGTCGCCAGTGGCAATCCCGGGAACATGGGCATCTGTGGGGCATGCTTTCTTCGCGATAGTAGTGGCGCACTGAATCTTTTTAGTGAGCCGGAGTCCCTGAAATATCTGCGACCGGAAATCATCGGTGTCGTCTTTGGAGCGATGGCTTGGATGATGGGGCGCGGTAAATGGCAAGCGCGTTCCGGTTCCCATGCATCGACTCGCTTCTTCTTTGGAGTGTGGATGGGGATCTCCAGTCTGGTTTTTCTCGGCTGTCCCTTTCGCATGATCCAACGTATCGCCGGCGGAGATCTCTCCGCATGGGCCGCTGTGCCCGGCTTCGTGATCGGTGTCGGTTTTGGTTTGTGGCTGGAGAAGCGCGGGTACAACGTCGGCAAGACAGAGGTGGCACCGGCTCCGGTGGGATTGTTGGGGCCTTTACTTCTGTTGGGTGCGGGCATCTTGTGGGCGCAGGGACTGCTGTCGGGGCCCGGCTTGGGTGAAGAAGGTGCGCCGGCCCACGCAGATTGGAAACTCTCCCTGGGGCTCGCACTGGCAGGGGGCGCGCTGCTATCAGCGACCCGATTCTGTGCCGTGACTGCGGCTCGTCAGGTGTTCCAAAAGGATCGGCGCATGTTGTGGGCAACCCTCGCCATGATGGTCGGCTACGCCGCCGTCGTCTTCTCCACCGGCAATGGCAGCATCTCTTTTGAGGGGCAGCCGGCAGCCCACGGAGAAATCCTCTGGTCCGCCCTCGCCCTGGCGCTGGTCGGACTGTGTGGTTGCCTGGCGGGGGGCTGCCCCGTGAGGCAACTGGTGATGACCGGTGAAGGCAACGGTGACGCAGCGATGGCGGTGATGGGCATCCTTCTCGGAGGTGCTCTCAGTCATGGGCTGGGTTTGGCATCGAGTGGAGAGGGGACCACTGCCGCCGGCCAGATCGCCATCATCTTGGGATTGGTCGTGGCTGCCGCCTATGGTTACTGGCGATCATCAGGATCATCGGAATAATTGAGCGTGAAAGGGTGCAGGACGATGTTTCACAGTGCAATCCTGGCGATATGGTTCATTGCAATGCCCCTGGGTGCAGTCGCAGATCTGCCAAAAGGGTATCAGATCCCGGTAGTCGACCTGGCTGCTGAGCCGGGAGTGATCACCGTCGATCGTGAAGCGGGCAAATATCTGGGTCATCCGACAGCGGTGCTGTTGGAGGATGACCAGACAATTCTCTGCGTTTATCCAAAGGGACACGGTGGTGGCGCCGTCGTCTACCGCAAGAGTCAAGACGGCGGCAAGACGTGGAGTGATCGACTGCCCACTCCGGAGAATTGGAAAACCTCCAGGGAAGTTCCGACGATCCATCGAATGATCGATCGAGATGGCAAGAAAAGATTGATCATGTGGTCCGGACTTCATCCGGCACGGTTGGCGGTCAGTGAAGATGACGGTGACAACTGGTCTCCCCTCAAGCCGGTCGGAGATTGGGGAGGCATCGTTGTGATGGGGTCGGTTACTGAGCTGGCGGATGGAAGCCATGCCGCTTGGTTTCATGATGACGGCCGATTTTTGATGAAGGAGCGGGGGCCTGCCCGCTTCGATGTCTTCCAAACTCATTCCAGCGATGGCGGATTGACCTGGTCAAACCCGGTGGCGATCGCCCACCTGCCAGATGTCCATCTCTGCGAGCCCGGGTTTGTGCGATCTCCCGATGGAAAGACCATCGCCCTGCTGCTAAGGGAGAACAGTCGCCGAAAAAACTCCTACGTGATCTTCAGCGAAAATGAAGGCAAGACCTGGTCAAAGCCGCGACAACTCCCTGCGGCTCTGACCGGAGACCGACACACTGCGATTCATACCGGCGATGGGCGTCTCTTCATCTCCTTCCGGGATACGACCCTGGAAAGTGCAACGAAAGGGGACTGGGTCGCCTGGGTGGGAACGTGGGAAGACATCATCGAAGGCCGTGAGGGACAATATCGGGTTCGCATCATGGACAACCATGTACGTGGCGATTGCGCCTATCCAGCGGTGCTGCAACAAGAGGATGGCACCATCGTCACCATCACCTATGGCCATTGGACACCGGGGGAATCGCCGTGGATCGCTTGCAAGAGATTGACGATGAAGGATCTCGACCAGCGATTTCGCAAGTTGATCGGCGAGTGATCAAGGATTGCTCGGTGTTCAGGAAGCTTGCTGAATACGTTCTTTGAGATCGATGCCCAGGTCGATGAACCTTTTCAAATCTTCGTGGGAGTACCAAGCCTTACCCGACTGAAAATAGATCAGAATGTTTTCCCTGAAGTACCAATATACCCAAGGGTTCGCCTCAAGATATTCAAGCGTGCGCACATTCAGTACCGCTTCGATCCCTTCGATGTCTTCTCCTATGACGGTGTACTTACTTTCGAAACCTGGGTGGCTGTGAAACCGAGGCACATTTGCCCCAAAGAAGCGGCCGATGCTGTGATACATGTTTCGTTTTTTGATCGTCATATCAGGGACTGGTTTTTCAAAGGGAATGATACAAACCGAATGACGCATGGCGATAACTGCTTGCCCGGTGTAGAGCATCGTTTCCAGGAGCAGGATGTACACACTGCTTCCCCGGTAGTCTCCCGTACCCAAGGCGAGTTTCTTGTGGGATTGCATCTGCTGAACTGAGAGTGCGGCGTCGAGCCATTTATAGGATTCGGGATCAATTTCGGTGTGATGCTCGAGGCCGAGTTGCTCCAGCCCCTCCGACAAGTCTGCGGATTGTTTCTTCTCCTGCTTGCGAAGTTTTCTCACGACAAAAACAATTGCGGTGATAGAGGTTCCTCCAACGAAGAGGATCAGTGCCAGAGTTTCCAGGTCACTAATGGATCAGCCTCACTTCCTGCACTGATAGGCGAAGGCTGGTGGCAGGTTTCTCCATACGGTGCGGGTCTTGCTGATCTTTGAAAAGTGGTTTTCCAGTTCTTTGCGGAATGCGCGGGCTTTGGGAAGCAGGTGGATTCCGCCGTAGGCAAAGGTCACGAAGTACCCCCTGGGTGAGAGTCTTTCAGAGACTTGGCTGAGGACCTTTTCCTGCAGTGGCCCGGGGAATGCAGCCCAGGGCAAACCTGAAATCACCACGTCCACTTCTTCCAAATTTCGATCCTTGAGCAAAGCACTGAGGTCACCGGCATCCCCCTCGACGATTTCTGTCAGCGGGGTGAGGTCATCCCTCTTTTGCAATTCCTTGGCAAAGATGGGGTTTTTCTCGATGGCGAGGAAGTGGCAAGGATCGGGGATTCTTTTGGCGATCTCCTTGGTGAAGACTCCGGTTCCGGGACCGAGCTCGATGACGGTTTTCGCCTGGGTCAGGGAGATTCCATCGAGCATGCGGGCAGCGAGAGCAGAACCACTCGGTGCAACCGCACCGATCAGCGCAGGATTGGCGAGATATTCGCCCAGAAATTTGACCTTTGCTGCCAGCATGGAGGACCTTCCGAGATTCTCTGCAAGAGGATATTGATGAGTCGAATTCCCCGAACGCAAATTTCGATCATGCCACAGACCATCAAAAATGTCGAGTCTGGGTCAGGCCCTGTGCACCCTTGATTCCGCGTGTAGACTCCATTCAAGTAAAATTTGCGGGGAATTGCAGGGATGAGGGAGATGGGGAAAGGGATGAAACCTTCGGTGGGTTGGATCGGTACCGGCGTCATGGGTACCTCGATGGCGGGACATTTGCTCACAGCGGGATACCCGCTGGGGGTCCACACGAGAAGTGTCGGCAAGGCAGCGCCTCTGTTATCCGCTGGGGCGATCTGGTTTGACAATCCATCGGATCTGGCAGCAAACCACGACATCGTCATTTCCATCGTCGGCTATCCGAGGGATGTGGAAGAGATTTATGGGGGAGAATCGGGAGTTCTCAGTGATAGCGGTTCCGATAGAAAGTGTCGGATCGCCATCGATATGACCACGAGCCAGCCAGCGTTGGCGAGATCCCTCTTTGAAAAGGGTGCAGAGGTAGGAATTTCTTTTCTGGATGCACCGGTTTCCGGAGGAGATGTTGGTGCTCGCAACGGCACACTGAGCATCATGGTTGGCGGAGACGAGGCGAGTTATCGTGAAGTGTTGCCGATCTTTGAGGTGTTGGGTGATGAGATTCGTCTCCAAGGGGGCCCCGGATCAGGGCAGCACACCAAAATGGTCAACCAAACCATCATTGCCAGCACCATGATCGGAATGTGTGAGGGACTGGTCTACGCTCGCAAGGCAGGACTGGATCCTGCTTCCGTTCTGCACAGTGTCTCTGGGGGAGCGGCAGGTTCTTGGTCGCTGTCAAATCTGGCCCCGAGGATTCTCGACGACGACTATGCCCCAGGATTTTTTGTTGAGCACTTCGTCAAGGATATGGAGATCGCTTTGGATGAGTGTGGGCGGATGGGCATCGATCTTCCCGGTTTGGCTCTGGCGCGGAAATTGTACGAAGAAGTCGTCACTTCCGGGGGGGAGAAGTTGGGAACTCAAGCACTTTATTCCGCAGTCGACCGTCTCAGTCAGGTCCCCGCCAGGGGAGATGAAAATCGTGGCTGAAATCAAATCTGCGCCTTCGGATCAGCTGATTGCCGAGTTGCAAAGAGAGGCTCAGGAGATTCTCGATGAAGTCTGTGAGAGGTTTCCCCACTACCGGGATGGTCTCCAAGAAACGACGATTCGCCTCAGTGGCCGTCTGACGAGCAGCGCAGGAAACGCATGTCCCAAGCGCAAACAGATCGGGCTCAGTGTTCCGATCTTCAGTCTCAAGGAGAACCGGGGTGAGTATCGCAACACGGTGCTCCATGAGTTGGCGCACGTCATCGCCGGTCCATCGGTGCGTTCCCATGGTGAGGAGTGGCGCAATATCTTTCTCGAATTGGGGGGCAACGGTAAGCGAACCCATCAGATGCGTGCACGCGGTCGTCACCATCGACATACGGTCGGTTGTGAGAAGTGCGGCGAAGGCATCGAAGTGAGTACACGGATGAGAAACTCTATCGCCAAAGGGCGCAGAGATTATCTTCATATCGGCTGTGGGGGGATTCTCAATTGTCCAGAAGAGTCTACTTCAGAGAAGCTGAAGAGCAGCACCACCAGCGAAACCGCCGTTGGTTGGGTCAGAGAAGTGTCGAAGAAGTTGCAACAGGGAACACTATTTCGATTCTTCGGGAAACAATGATCCCTCGCCAAATTTAGAAGATGAAACGTGGTACAACTTGACTCAATTCCGTCTAACATTTGTAATATCTGGCAAGCCGAATGTGGATTCGTGCCTCAAACTCTGAGATTGTGAGCATGAATCCAGTGCACGAGGCACTCTGGGTTACGGTGTACCTTGGGGGTCTGTGAGATTTTTGGGGGTCTGTGAGATTTTCCACGATGGGGAGAACCCAAAAACATTCAGAATTGATTTCCAATCGATGAAAATCGCATTAATCACAGGCATCACAGGGCAAGACGGCTCATACCTGGCTGAACTTCTTCTCGAAAAAGGGTATACAGTCCACGGAATCGTGCGACGGTCATCTCTGATCAATACGCACAGAATCGATCACATATACGAGAAATTGAATCTTCACTACGGTGATCTGACGGATTCAACCAATTTGGTGAGGGTCATCCAGCAGGTGCAACCCGATGAGATCTATAATCTGGGTGCTCAAAGCCATGTAAAAGTATCTTTTGAGATGCCTGAATATACTGGGCAGACGGATGCCATTGGCACCCTTCGCATTCTTGAAGCTGTTCGCTTGTTGGGAATTGAAGAAAAGGTCCGAATCTACCAGGCATCAACCAGTGAGTTGTTTGGACTGGTTCAAGAAGTCCCCCAGAGTGAATCTACTCCTTTCTATCCACGTTCACCTTATGGTGTTGCAAAGATGTATGGGTACTGGATCGTGAAGAATTACCGTGAGGCATACGGGATGTTTGCGTGCAGCGGCATACTATTCAATCATGAGTCACCTCGCCGTGGAGAAACATTTGTGACCCGGAAAATTGCCAGGGGTCTCTCTCGCATCTCAGCAGGCACCGAAGATTGCCTGTACCTTGGTAACCTCAGCGCAAAACGGGACTGGGGGCATGCAAAAGATTACGTTGAGGCAATGTGGTTGATGCTTCAGCAAAGTGAGCCGGAAGATTTTGTGATTGCCACTGGTAGGCAGTATTCCGTACGTGAGTTTGTCAATGAAGCGGCTCCTTACTTTGGCATGGAGATCGAATGGAAAGGTGAGGGGCTGAATGAAGTGGGATTCGATCTGAAATCCCAAAAAGAAGTCATCAAGGTGAATCCGAGATACTTCAGGCCCACGGAAGTGGATTCTCTTTTGGGAGATGCCTCAAAGGCAAAAGATAAATTAGGCTGGGAGCCCAAGATTTCTTTCAAGTCTTTGGTTGAGGATATGTGCACCAATGAACAGTGAAAGCCGTGTTTACGTTGCTGGTCACACAGGGTTGGTCGGGTCAGCCCTTGTTCGAATGCTTCAACGTAATGACCATTCAGATGTTGTCACTTCACCATCAAGCGAATGGGATTTGAGGCGGCAAGAAGAAGTTGAGAAGTTTTTTGGTTTATATCAACCTGAGTATGTCTTGCTTGCTGCAGCAAAAGTTGGAGGCATTGGGGCGAACAATTCGTTTCCCGGACAGTTCATCTACGACAATTTGATGATCCAGTCGAACATCATTCATGCTGCGCATAAGTCTGGGTGCAAGAAACTGTTGTTTCTTGGATCTTCCTGCATTTATCCAAAGTTGTGTGATCAGCCGATCAAGGAAGAATACTTGATGACCGGTTCCTTGGAGCCGACAAATGATGCGTATGCCATCGCAAAGATTGCAGGTATCAAAATGTGTCAGGCGTATCGCACTCAGTATGGGTTTAATGCGATATCGCTGATGCCGACAAATTTGTACGGGCCGAATGACAACTTTGATCTTGATACTTCACACGTGTTGCCAGCATTGATTCGAAAATTGGATAATGGGAAGCAGTCTAATGAAACGGGGCAGGATGGTACTGACCACTCTCCCGTGACGCTTTGGGGGGACGGGACTCCCAGGCGTGAGTTTCTTCACGTCGATGATCTTGCCGATGCATGCCTTGCATGCCTGCTGGATTATGATGAGCCTGAGCCCATCAATATTGGCACTGGCGAGGATATTCAAATTTCTGATTTGGCAGAACTTATTGCTGAGGTGGTTGGTTTTAATGGTGGGTTCGAATGGGATACATCCAAACCAAATGGAACGCCCAGAAAAGTTCTCAGTGTCGACAAGATAAAATCGCTTGGTTGGGCACCAAAGATCGACTTGAAATCCGGAATCGAATCGACTTACGAATGGTACAAGACAAATGCTTGCGAATGATGATCTGGGAAATCATGGCAGGCTTGGAAACCAGATGTTTCAGTATGCCGCACTACGAGGACTCGCCCATAGGCATGGATATGAATATTGCCTGCCTCCCCGTGAAGTGGTCGCCACTAAGGACGAAAAGTGCCTGAAATCAGACGTAACACTGTTCGAGTGTTTCGATATTCCGGAAGCACCTAGGATGTTGACCAATTTTGACAAAGTTGAGGAAAGAAGATTTGAGCTGGACCGAAGTCTTTGGGATAGTTGCCCAGACAACATCAGCCTCTTGGGGTATTTTCAAACTGAAAAATATTTCAAGCACATCGAAGGAGAGATTCGCGAAGCATTTTGCTTTGTTGAAGGAATCAAAGCTGTTTCAGAGAGTCAATTTGGATCCAGATTCGGTACAGAAGAAGCTGTCTCTGTACATGTTCGAAGAGGTGATTATCTAAACCTGTCAAAGCACTTTCCTTCTCAAGCGAAGGAATATTATGTGGAAGGATTAGCTGAGCTTCCTGAGGATCTACCGGTATTAATTTTTTCCGATGGAATTGAGTGGTGTAAAGAACAGGAACATTTTCAAGGTGACAGGTTCTATTTTTCAGAAGGAAATGGGACTGCCGTCGATCTTTGTCTGCAATCTATGTGCTCGTATCACATCATCGCAAACTCGTCATTTTCCTGGTGGGGTTCCTGGCTGGCAAAAAGCAAAAAAACTATTGCTCCACGCCAATGGTTTGCTGGGAAAAAAGCCAAAAGGGAGATGAGTGATCTTTATTTACCTGATTGGGTGGTCATCGGAAAAAAGCAATCATATACACCCTCGGTGCTACGACCGATTGAAGGAGTTCTTCAGAAAATTAGCGGATTCCTGAAAATGGATGACTGCTGATGAATTGCGATCCGGAAAGTTAGCCAAGTTCACAGATTCGCTCAATCCAGCGATAAAATTGTTTCAACAACCCTTTAGATTCTCTAGGTGTCACTAAAAGGGAAGATCGTCATCGTCGCCGGAGTCATCCGGTTTCTTTTTTCTCGGCTTTGGAAGACGCTTGGAAAAATCGTGAGTCGCCGGGTACTTCTTCCAGCGCTGGGCCATAGAGATCACTTCGACCGCATCCAAAGTCTTGTTTTTGCGATCCGATTCGTCGAGGTATCCGCCGAGAAAGATTTTCATGCGTTTCTTCAGTTTTGAACTGTTGACCCGCTGGATCCGCAGGATTTCGGTTCCCAGGGAAGTACCGAGGCGATAGTCCTGAATCGCCCTGTTGCGCCCACTTTCGACCTGCTTCAGCGATCCATTGACCCAAACCAATCCCTGTTCCAGCAGATTTTCGGGGATCCTGGGGGGGTTGAGGGAACCGGTAACGATGGCGTGGATCTGTACCAGCATCGGTGGGTAGCGAGCCCCTCCAGAGCCGAGTTGTTCCGCCTGTTTCTTGGCGAGGACATGAACCGTCGATCCAGACTCTACATCTTTCAAGGAAATGATGTCGTGCACCTCGATGATCGTGTCATTGGTTAGGGTCACCTTCAGGGTCCCCTTTTTACTTTTGACCTCGATCAGTTGGCGGCCATCTTCCGCTTTTTCAATCTTTTGAATGGTGACGAGTCCCGCAAAGGGCTTTTCCTCAGCGAGAAGCACTCCAGTACATGAGTAAACCAAAAGCGAGAGAGTGAGACTTATCTTGAGGTTCATTAGAAGAGCCCCTGGGGCAGGCCCTGGTCATCGAGATCGATGTTGAGCAGGGCAGGCTTCGATCCGAGTCCCGGCATCGTCATGATGTCACCGGTGAGGGCGTAGAGGAAACCGGCTCCGGCGGAGAGGCGAACATCCCTGACCGTCATGCGGAAGTTCTCCGGAGCACCGATCTTCTTTGGATCGTCGCTGAAGGAGTATTGGGTCTTGGCCATGCACACGGGCAAATGGCCGAGGCCCAATTTTTCGTATTTTTTTATCGCCTTGCGGGCTGCGGGTTTGTAATCAACTCCGTCCGCCCTGTAGATCTCCCGGCACACGGTATTGATCTTTTCCTTGATGGGGATGTCATCGGGATAAAGAGTCGAAAAGTTTGCGGGGACCTCCTCGCAAGCGCGGACGACAGCTTCTGCAAGTTCAGCGCCTCCTTCGCCACCACGGGAGTGGACATCGGAGACGACCGCATCGAATGCCCCACAGTTTCGGGCCATCTCGATGACGGCAGCGACTTCGGCATCCGAATCGGTCGGGAAGCGGTTGAGGGCCACGATCACGGGTACCCCGAACTTGCCGACATTTTCGATGTGTCTGCGCAGATTGCCGATCCCCTCCTCGACGGCAGAAACATCCTCTTGCAGCATCCCCTCCGGAAGAGGTTTGCCGGGGATGACCCTGTAGCGCCCGCTGTGAACCTTCAGTGCGCGGATCGTCGCCACCACGACGGCGGCATCCGGCTTCAGGCCACTGACCCGGCATTTGATGTTGAAGAACTTCTCAGCACCCATGTCGGCCCCAAAGCCACTCTCGGTGACGACGTAGTCACACAGTTTAAGGGCGACACGATCTGCGACGATGGATGAGTTGCCGTGGGCAATGTTGGCGAAGGGGCCTGTGTGAACAAAGCAGCCGGTCCCCTCCAGCGTCTGCATGAACGTCGGATGGATGGCGTCCTTGAGGACCACCGCCATCGCCCCCGCTGCTCCAAGATCCTCCGCCGTGACCGGTTCTCCGGAAGTATTGTTGGCGACGATGATTCTGCCGAGGCGTCCCCTCAAATCCGCGGCATCTTTTGACAGGCCGAGGATCGCCATCACCTCACTGGCACTGGAGATATCGAAACCTGTTTCCCGGGGGACACCATTCTTTGAACCACCCAGTCCGGTAATCACTTGGCGCAGGGTGCGATCGTTAACGTCGAGACATCGGCGCCATGTCACCGTAGCAGGGTCGATGTCACAGGGATTCCCCATCAGGATCGAGGTGTCGACCCACGCAGCGAGCAGATTGTTGGCCAAGCCGACCGCATGGGTATCTCCGGTCAAGTGCAGGTTGAAGTCTTCCATGGGGATCACTTGGCTGTGACCGCCGCCGGCTGCTCCACCCTTGATGCCGAAGACGGGTCCCATCGATGGCTGCCGAATCGTCGATACCGCACTTTTGCCGATGTGATTGAGACCGAGTCCAAGACCGATAGTCGTCACCGTCTTGCCCTCTCCCAGGGGAGTAGGGTTGATGGCGGTGACATCGATGTACTTGCCATCGGGACGGTCGGCGAGCCGGTCGAGGATCGACAGCGGTACCTTGGCGATAAAGCGGCCATGGGGAGTCAGCTCCGATTCCTCAATGCCATACTGCGCCGCAATTTCCCGGATATCCTTCAATGGGACAGAGCGGGCGATGTCGAGATCAGAGGAGAGTGATTTTTCAGCCACGGGATGCTCCTTTTGGGAAAAGTTCAACATGTGAAAGTAGCCGAGAGGACCTTCTGGATCAACTTTTGACACCTGAGGCCCCATCGGGGCACTTTTCGCAGGGTCAGCGGCTGCGGATCAGGATTTTCCGGTCGATGCCCAAATCGTCGCGGATCTGATCAACCTCCGAGATAAAGCGTCGTGCGTCCTGGGGATAGCCGGCGGTCGGTTTCAGCTCGGGAAGGTGCCGGGACCACCATCGATTGAGCAAAACCATGTGAAGCTCTCGCAGATACTTGGCAGTCATCGAAGCGAGTGCGGTACAAAAGCTGTGGTCTTCACACTCTTTGCGGAAGTGGACATCGAGAGATTTTCCAGCGGGATTGCTTGCCCGATAGGACTGGGCTTCCCTGTTCTGTTCGAGGATTTTGAATTGGCACCCCGGGAAGAGTGGGAGCAACAAGGGGCCGTATCTCTCTCGTCCCCCCAGGCGATCGGTCCAGACTTCGATGCTGAGTCGATCCTCGATCATCCATAACCAGTGGAGAAAGCGTCCCATCGCCCAAGCATCGACGGCACCCTTGCTGCCTCGTGAGTCGACCTCCGAATTGAATTCCAGAACTTCCAAAGGGATTGCCCTGATCTCTCCCATCTCCAGCCCGGCTGCTTCGAGACCACGCTCCAATTTGCGACACTTGCCCGCCAATTCGATAGGCTCCGCAGAGAAGGGGAGAGGAAGATCTTGATCCTGGTACCAAGGATATTGGTCCAGATAGTTGGAACGACCTGCAGTCAGGTGGTGAACCAATTCGCGAAAGGTCTCTGGTTTTTCACCTCGATCGATGGTTGCAAACGCAAGCACTGCTTCCTCAAGACGTGTCAGATCTCCCTTTCCGGGGCGGTGGAGTTTCTTTGAATCGGCGACGGAGACAATTCCTTTTTCGCGACGACCCGCGCGTCCCAAGTTGGCGACACGATCCCATGGTGCGCTGGCCGGGGTTCCCTTTTCAGCTTTGAGTGAAACAAATCCAATCACCATCGGCCCGAGCCAAGGCCCGTATCCCGCTTCATCCAGGCCAGCGATCCAGTGATTCATACCTTCTCTCCCGTCGATCCGGAGCCTTGGACCCAAGGGGGTGAATCACCGTGAGCGAGCCAATTGCGCCGCACTTCAGAGAGGATGATGCCGCAAGAGGTCGCCACATTGTGGGAGTGCTTCGCGCCAAACATTGGGATCTCCACGCTGCCGTCACAAAGAAAGAGTACCTGTTCATCGATCCCCACCACCTCATGACCGAGAACGATGGCGAGGGGGTGGGGGTAATCAAGATCGTAGACACTGTGGGAGTCGATGGTCTGCTCCAGGGCGAGGACAGTGATCCCATCGTTTTGAAGGGTGCGTACGGCAACCGCAGGATCCTCCAAATGATGCCAAGTGATGGTTTCTTCTGCTCCGAGGGAGATTTTTGCGATCTCGGGTCGCGGTGGTGTGGGTGTGATCCCACAGAGATAGATCTCTTTGACTCCGAACCCATCCGCTGCCCTGAAGATGGCACCCACGTTGGTCAGGCTGCGGATGTTATCCAGGATGAGGACCAGTTCGGGTCGCGGACGCTGGGCCCTGGAATCCGCATCTGCCCTGTGCTGGTCGATACGGCGTTTGCGGGTCAATCGACTCTCCCTTGCGACACTGATTCAGTGAGTCCCCGGCAAGTCGGGCTTGAACGGGGACGAAACCATGGAGGCGATCAGATTAACCTGAGAAACCGGAACCATCGATCCCTGAAAAGGATTCTGGAGAGAGTTCCCCCTTCCGTTAGGATATGGGACATGTGTAATGAGCCTTATCAGTGAGGGAAAGTCAGCGCACAGCAATCGGGTCAATGTCCTTCGGAACAGGTACAACAGATGTCAGATCAATTGTTGCTGAATCCTGCTGAACAGCGAGTTCTCGGTGTTTTAATCGAAAAGTCGCTGGCGACTCCCCAGTACTATCCGCTGACTCTGAATCAGGTGGTGACCGCCTGTAATCAGAAATCAAACCGAGATCCGGTGGTCTCGATGATGGAGGATGAAGTGGAGGGGGTGTTGACCACATTGGCGAACAGGGGTTTGGCGACACAGGTCTTTGCCTCAGGATCGAGGGCAGGGAAGTATCGCCAGGAACTGACTTCGATGCTCGAATTGGACGGGCAGTCGATGGCGGTTCTCGCCGAGTTTTTCCTGCGTGGTGCGCAAACCTTGGGTGAATTGCGAACGCGGGCCTCGCGGATGAAGGCGATTCCCGACATGAATACGCTCAGGGGTGTACTCGATGGGATGGCACAGCGGAATCCACCCTTGGCGTGCCGTTTGACTCCTCCTGGGGTTCAACGCGGAGTTCGTTGGGGACATCTGCTGCAAAATCCTGAAAACTTGGAATTTGAAGAGGCGTCCTCCTCTGAGTCTGCGAGTCCGGCGACTGCAACGACCCCTTCCCAGCCAGACAGAGGATTCTCTGCACGACTGGAAGAGTTGGAAGCAAAGATTGCTCTTCTCGAAGATAAGATTCAATCCCTTGAAGATCGACGCTAATCAGAAACGGCAGTCGAGAGACGGGAGCACTGTGTTGTCTTTTCATCATTCCTCCAGGGGGTGTTGCTGGGTGATCGCAGGATTGTTTGCCGCAATCTTGGGTCCCGGTCTCCCCAACGTCTTTGCCGGAGAATCGCTAAAGATTGTCCCCGGAAACATCACTTCGGTGACCGTCTACCCAGGAATTGCCAATGTCGAACGGACAGCTGCGCTATCGCCAGGGGAACCTGGTAAGCGAAGCTTGTCTCTGGGTCCACTGCCTGCAGATCTGCGCGATCGTTCGGTCAAAGTGGCGACCAGTTCGGGCATCGAGGTTCTTTCAGTTCAGGTTCAGCGATCCAGCGGTGATCCGGTAGAGTCGAAGCGTGTTGCTGAATTGCGCGTGAATGTCGAAGAAGCAAAGCAGGCATTGCAGGCATTGACTCGCCAGGAAGAAACTCTGGAGGCATTGCAACAGCGCTATGAGGGAATGGTGCCAGGGAAACCGGGACCAGAAACGAAGTGGGCCCTGTCGTTGCAAGCGTGGCAAGGGATGGTCGACCTCATTCTCAAGGGCATCGATGTTACCACCCAGCAGCGAATGGAGTTGGTTCCGCAAGTCCGCGAGGCGGAGGATCGTTTTGAGAAATTTAAAATGGAGTTGGAGCAATTGACTGCTGGCTCGGAGCGCAGCCAAGCGACCATCGAGTTGGAAGTGTTCGATGCTGAAGGCGTGGGAGGTGTGTTCAGGGTTCAGTATCAGATACCCGGTGCAACCTGGTATCCCTCCTATGAGATGGAGGTCGATACGGAGAGAAAGGTTCTCCATCGGAGGTCGTATGCGGAGGTGCGACAATGGACAGGGGAAGACTGGCCTGCGGTGCCGATGTTCTTTGCCACCAGTTTGCCAGAATCGGGGGCAGAGCCAGATAAATTGGTGGCTTTGAAGATCGAAAGACCCCGATATCTTCCCCAGGAACCGGTGCCCAATCCGCGCTCTTCGCCCAGGCCAGAATCATCGAGGGCGCTGGACCGCGGGATCCCTGCAAAGTTGGAGAGTCCGAAGCTTGCTCGTAAAAGGTTGCAACCCGAGGTCGTGGGAGGGCTCCTCCTCGATGAGAAGCGAATAAGTTTTTTTGCTACCGAAGACAAGCGGATTCCTCAGATGGATGATCGGGGATTTCTTGCCGTGTTCGAGGCGATACACGCAGCGCCGGTACCCTCCGATGGGACGATTCAGCGCAGGTTACATCGATTGAATCAATCACCGTACATACCAGATCACATCTGTCTTCCCGAATTGGAAGACGCGGTCTTCCGTCGATTGAAGATGCCACTGGAGGGGGAAGATCCCCTGCTTGCCGGATCGGCATCCGTATTCGCAGGAGATGATTATCTGGGGTTGACCCATATCAACAGGACAATTGCTCCAGGCGAAGATCTCAAAATTGATTTGGGGATCCTCGATCAGGTCGTCGTAACACGAACGACGGAAGACTCGGAGGAAACCCGGGGTTTATTGAGTCGCTCCTTGCAATACCGAACCGATACTCGTTTACGTTTCGAGAATTTTGGTAATCGTACCGAAAGTTTTGAGGTTCAGGAGAGGATCCCGGTCAGTGATGAGGAATCGGTATCGATCTCAGTCGACCGTGGATCTACCGATCCTGATCCTGAGGGAATGAACTCTTCAGATGGGATTCTGCGTTGGAAGATTTCTGTCGAACCAGGGCAATCGAAGGAGATTCGATTGGTTTGGACGATGCAGATTCCCAAGGAAAAGGTACTGAAGAGAAGAGAAGCCCCCGAAAGAAAGGGGGAAGAATGATGGGGTACGTGACCCTTGGCAGAACTGCTCTGCTGCTCTTGTTGTTACCTGCGACTCTGGGCCTTGTTCTGAACACATCGATGGCTGTCGCACAGAACTCCAATGAGCTTGATTCCAACGGGCTTGAATCCAATGGGCTTGAGCCCATCGTGGCGAAGTCCAACTCCCCGGTCGCCGTCACCGTGTTTGAAGACCGAGCCCGTGTCCGGCGCAGCGCAGAGGCCACTGTGGGAGAAGGCACCCACCGGTTGTTGTTTCGCCAACTCCCCGGGGAGCTCAACACCGACAGCCTGCACGGCAAGGTGTCAGGTTCGAGCAGTGGAGACATCCTTATTCTCGGGGTCCATCTCGATCCAGACTTTCCCGATCAAGGGACAGAGTTCCCCGAATCAACACTGAAGGCACGCCTGATTCAGATCGATGACGAACTCTTGGCGTTATGGTACGAATCTCAGAAAAATAATCTGTTTGTCAAAATGCTGGTCCGTTACTCCGAAATCCTGCGCAGTGTGGTCTCCGATTCGACTACTGTTGAGGACCGATCCCGGTGGAGAATCAAGGACATCGAACCGATCCAGCAGTGGCTGTTGAACGGAGAAGTCCGCGCTGCAGCGGAAGCGGATCGCTTGGCAAGACTGCGGTCAAACTTGCGACGGCAACGGCAAGACATCCTGAATGACCTTGAGAATTTCCGCAGGGATTCCGAGCGTTTGGTTTGGAATGCAACGGTGACTTTTCTGGCTTCCGAAGCGACGACCGCGACCATCGAACTCGCATACGACATTCCATCCGCCCGCTGGGAGCCGATTCATGAAGCCAGACTGGATGAAGATACCGGTTGGGTAACCTGGAACCAGCGTGCCAGAGTCATCCAATCTTCCGGTGAGCATTGGACCGGGGTGGAGATGACTCTCTCCACACTGAGGTCTTCATTGGGACTCAGCGCAGGAGAATTGATACCGGTGGAAGTTTCCTTGGCGGATCGGGAGGAGCCTACAGACGGTGCAGTGACCACCGCTGATCTGCTCGAACGGGAGGCCCTCGTGGGAAGGCCATTGCGGGAAGAACCCGAGACTGATGCAGGTGATTGGTCTTCCCCCGTGATCGAAACGGGATTCGGAGGAGTGGTCTCCTTCCGCATCAAAAATCGGGTTGATATTCCTGCTGATGGCAGCCCCCATACCGTCAATATTCAGACCTGGAAGGGTGAGTCGAAACTCGATTACGAGGCGATCCCTTCCTTGGGACAGGGGATCTATCGCAGGGCAAAGTTGATTTCACCAGGGCCAGGCATGTTGCTTTCGGGGGAAGTGCAGTGCTTCAGATCGGGTACCTACGTCGGGTTGGGGGAGATCGGCAATATCGCACCGGGACAGGAATTCAAACAGTACTTCGGACTCGATGGACGATTGAAACTGTTTGTCCAGGAACTTGCAGAAGTACAGACACCATCCCGGTCCGCCTTTTCCAGCCCCAAGTATGAGAAAAAAGCACTCTATGCGGTGACCTCATTCCTAGATAAACCCGCACTGGTGGAGATCGTCGGCAGGATACCTGTCAGCATGGTTGAGGAGTTGGTGATCGAGGTCGGAAAGGAAACCGATCCGGAAGCCGAAGTCAGCCGTGATGGTATTTGCCGTTGGGAATTGGCACTCGATCCGGGGGAACGCAAGGAAGTCATCTTTCACTGGATCGCAGAGGCGGACAGGGGCAGCGAATCTCTATTGGATCTGGTCGATGACGATTGAAGAAAAAATTGAGCAATTCTTTAATTCCGACGGCAGGGCCAGAAAAGAACAGTTGAAGGAGATTCTCAAAGAGCCGCTCACACCTGAACAAGCCGAATCACTCGCTCCGGCGATCAAGGACAGGAGTCCCAGGATCAGTGCCAGAGTGACTGCGTTGTTGGCAAAACATCAATTGGAGAATTGTTTTGAAGAACAACTATCAGGTTTGAAACCCGGGAAGCAAACTCTGCTAAGAAGCCAATTTCTAAAGATCAAATCTCGGCAATAACTCGCCCTGCTCGCTGCGGATCAGTGATTGCGATCTTCCAGGCCGCCATTGCCTTCTTCCCGATGGCCTTCAAATTCTCCGGGTACGATCTCCTCCAGCAATACCGCTTCCACATCTGCGGTGCCGAGGATCTCGGTTTTGTTGAATACCACTTCCCATGTGTAACGCCCCGGTTCAGGAAACTCCATCGGCGGCAGCTCAAAGATGCATTCGTGATGCTCTCTTCGATCATCGTGGTAGATATCAAACTCGGGGCTTTCCTCAAGAATCGTGTCATCCACGAGTCTCTTGAAACGGAATGAAACCTTGTGGAGCCCGGAAAAATCACTGAGATTGATATATAGAGTTGCGGGACCGTACTCCGCTGGAAACTCGGCGAGGCGCACCTTATTGAATGTCCCTGCGAGGACGCACTTCGTCGATTCGTCATCTTTGTATACCCGGTCACAGAGCAAGATTGCCTGAACGAGGGGAACGAGAGGCTTGGTCAAGAAGAGGCCTGCTTTCTGTGTCCGCATGGATCAAACTCCGGGGCGAGCCGGATTCTACCTTCTTGGTAAAAATCCCTCCAGCAACCCGGTTGTGAACCTGGAGATGAGGTTGGAGACATTTACCTAAGGATCGGTCTACTCTAAGGTACCGATTTCTTCCCCCCCGATCCACCCCGGTTAAACACGTCAGATCCGCTCTTCTTGACCCTTATGGGGTGGTCTCACAGAATGGCCCAAGTCGGAGCCCTGAATGGGGACCGCTAATTTTGGGGTTGGCCGGGAGTGGAAATGGGTGGTGTCTCTCTTGCGAATGGTGTCAGTGCGTGAAACAGCATGGTTGAACACCTCGCCCGCTTCGATCTGGGCACAATTGACCGATGTGGAAGAATGGTCGCAATGGTGTCAGGGGATCCGCCGATCTGAATTTCAGCGAGGCTTGAGTTTTGCCCCGGGAACGCGAATCCATCTTGTTTGGGAGTCGCCAGTTCCGGCGCCACTCCAAGGTGGAACCATCTCGATGATTCGTGATCCTGCGGAGATCAGGGTCAGACAGGTGGGGATGGTGAAGATGGGGATGGTGAAGAGTTACCGCAGGGAGAGTTACCCTTTCCATCAACCCGATGACTCAGTGCGAAAAGGAGATTCGCAAATAGATTGCTATCAGTTGGCCTGGTTTTCAGGGTGGGGACCCTGGAGATCTGATGCCTGTATTACACTGAGATCGGATGGAGCAGGATCAAGGGTTGAGTTCTTAAGCACGTGGCAAGGTTGGGGATCCTGGTTTGTGTCCAAGAACTTGGCGGCGTGTGGAATCGGGCAGCGATCTTGGTTGGCGGATTTACAGGTGACCATTGAACGGATTGGAAGTTTTGGATGACCACTCCCATGACCCCCATGAGAACCCTCTGGTACATGGGGGCGAAGACCCGACTTTGTGAGGAATTTATCGATGGTGCGGTCAGAGATCTGGTTTCACCTGGGGCGACGATCCTCGATGCCTGTTCCGGTACAGCAGCTGTGGGGCGCTGGTTTGCGGGGGACTACCGAATTCTGGCCAATGATGTTCAGACATTTGCATCTGTGATCGCCAGGGCCCATTTGGAAGTATCGACGCAATGGTCCGAGGAACTGGATTCCCTCGAACCTGAGTCAGACCTTGCCATGGCGAGGGATACAAACCATGCACTCCTTGCAGAAGAGTATGGTGATGCACTGGAACAGGAAGAGCAACTCCTGGATAGAATCCTGTCAGGTACGGGGGATGAGAATGCTCTCGAAGAGTATCGAAAATTTTGTTCGATATCCCCGATGCCTTATCAGGAGATTTGCACCGATTCCGGAGATGATTCAGACCCATACCGATCGGTTCGACAACAACTCCCTCAAATGTTGAAGCAGCGTCGATCAGAGCCTGAGACAACCCCCGCCGTGATGTGCACCGCATATTGGGGACAGGTCTATTTTGGATTGAAACAAGCCATCATGATCGACTCGATTCGCCAGGCGATCCGTGAGATTTCCCTGGAATCTGAGTTTGGTGCCGAGAAAAGGTCTTTGTATCTCGCAGCACTCCTTCATGCGGTCTCGGTGAGCACTTCCGGAACCAGTCACTTTGCCCAACCCCGATCGGTCATCAAAGACTCAGAGTTGATGGCTGTTGCAAAAAGAAGATCCATCGATATCGAAGAGCAATTTGAATTGGCGCTCGAAGCGATACGCCGTGAAGTATTAGAGCGTCCCCGATTGTCGGGAAACAAAGTGTTCTGCAGCGAGATTGACGACCTCATCGGCGAGGAAAGCCCCATCTCAGGGAATTCGTTGGATCTCGTCTACCTCGATCCACCCTACACCGCTGATAATTACAGTCGCTTCTATCATGTACTCGAAACACTGGCTCTCTACGACTACCCCGAATTGCAGTGTCGCGGGGATGAATTGACCAAGGGCCGATACCCCGTTCGAGAAAATCGATTCTCCTCTGATTTCTGCAGTGGCTCCCATGTCGAAAGTGCATTCCGCAGAGTGGCAGAGGGTTGTATTCGTCATGGGGCCAAGCTGTTGATCTCCTATTCGGGAGATTCCGGATTGCTCACACGAAAGTGGCAGAGAGAGGGTCATGACAAACCTGCTGCCAAGCTCCGAGAGTTGATGCTCGAGTATTTCAGCAGCGTGGAGATTCGGGAGCAGCAATTGATGCATTCCGGGCAAGGCGACACCAACAAATCGGTGCAGGAGTTGCTCCTGCTGTGCGAGGCCTGAACTTGCGTTGGCTGGGAAACAAGACCGCTTTGCTGGATGAGATTCTGTCCGTCGCCAAGGCTGCCGGATTCACAGGCGGAACCGTGTGCGATCTTTTCGCAGGAAGTGGATCGGTAGGCAGGTTCTTCCGATCTCGTGGCTGTCGGGTGATCTCCACCGATCTGATGAATTGTTCCCTCGTCTTCCAAAAGACATATCTGGAGACGGAGTCTGCGCCGACATTCGCAGGGATCGAGAATCTCTGGTCAGATTTAGAGCCCCTCGATCACTCCCGATTGTCCGCATTAGATGAGGCTCAGCGGCCTTCTTGGATTCCCTTTCTGCAGGTGGCGAACTATTTGGAAGCCGAGCTCGAGCCCCACAAGGGAATTCTGTATCGACAGTTTTCTCCTCAAGGTACTGAGGGAAGACATTATCTAACCGGTGAAAATGCCGCTCGCATCGATGCAATCTTGAACGCAGTGCGGGATTGGCGAATCTCCGAATTGTTAACTGACCAGGAGGTGTGGCTACTTCTCGCCAGTTGCATCGATGCCGTCGACCGAGTGGCAAACATATCGGGCACCTACGGAGCGTATCTAAAGAAGTTTCAAAAAAGTGCCTTGAGACCCTTGGAATTGAGGGCCCCTGCGATCGTTCCCGGACCGATCGGGAGTGCTCACAGAAAAGATGCACTGGATTGGATCGAGAGCGTGGAGTGTGAACTGCTCTACATCGATCCACCCTACAATCAGCGTCAGTATCCAGCGAATTATCATCTTCCCGAAATTTTGTCGTTGCTTCCCTTTGAAGAGTCCGATGAACAGATCGAGGCATCGATCTATGGAAAGACGGGATTGATCCCCTGGAAAGACAAGGCATCACCCTTGTGCAGTCGACGCGGCGATGAATGTTTTCGTTCGATGAAAAGTTTGATTGAAGATTCAAATGCGAAAATCATCGTCTTTTCCTATAGCGAGGAAGGAATCCTCAATCGCGAAGAATTGGAATCCCTGCTGGGGGATTGGTCCGATACGGGATCAGGCTCAAATGTATCACTGTTGGAGATACCCTATCGGCGATTTCGCAGCGATTCAGAGGAGAGTGGTTCTTCCGGTCAAGTGGGGCGAATCTTCAAGCCCGCGCCTGGGAGATCTCCGGATGAGGTACAGGAGTGGTTGTTTGTTGCCATGAGAAAATCGGACTCTGAGCGCGCAGGGAGAGTCTGTTGAACTCCAGAGCCTTGGGTGCAATATCCTTTTTTCTTGCAGGTATCGCGGTCGCGCTGGCGGCGCTGGGAGCACACCTTCTCGAAGGGCGTTGGCATGACGAGGCCGCCCCTGGGCAGTACGCGACAGCGACCCGGATTCTGTTTTGGCACTCCATCGGAATTTGGATCTGTTCGCGGCCCGGCTCGGGGATGGCTGCTTGCGGGTGGAGTATGTTTATCTCCGTAATCTTGTTTTGTGTTCCCGTTTACCTCTTGTCCCTCGGAGCTCCCAGTTGGCTCGGCATGATCGCCCCGCTCGGTGGATTGGGTCTGATCGGATCATGGTTTTGGATGGCCTGGAGTCAATATCGATCTTCCCATTAGCAGCAACTCTTCCATAACTTCAATATCAGTAAGAAGTTCAGGAGTTTTCAGAGAAAAACTAACTCGCAGAATGTAAATATTTTCAAAATAAATGTAAACCAGAGTGTCGCATGGTCCCATCCGAAAGGTTACATTTGGCCGTATAGGCAAGGGAGTTCTATGAGGCTCGCCTGTCTTAATTTATTGAACGGTCACATTCCAGCCTCTCGTCACTTCGCTTTGTTGATGAGAGTTATTGGGGAATTGAATATGAAATTCACGCTGGTTCAGCGAAATTGTAAGAACTCTGTATCGATTGCAGCAAAGATCTGTTGCAGCAATCTTAGGGTAATTTCACGTTCAAGTTTTATATGGCTGGTATTGGCACTTTCCCTCGGGGTTCCTTCCCTTTCTGAAGCGGCCGGGAAACATCTGCGAAATTTTGCTCCAGGGCCGATCGCAGACTCTCTTGCTGCGGCGGCATTGGTCGATGCGACCCACACCCTCGGGGGGCCGACAGCATCCACACTCGAATTGGATTGGGTGAGGGAAATCCCTGACCGCGGTGTTCAATTGGCGTGGAAACAATCGTTGGGTGGAATCCCTGTCCGCGAAGCGATCGGCCGTATGTGGTTGATTCCGGTGGGATCCGGTTCTTGGCAATGCCATTATCGGGCATTTTCATGTATTGCTTGGCAAGAGCCGCACTCACCAGATGCCCTCGTATCCGCAGATACTCTCGACCCCGGTCTTCAATTTTCGGGACGGATTTGGAGTAAACCAGTACTCGAGTACGTGATGGGGGAAGGTACACAGGCTCAACTGGTCTGGGTCACCCATGGAACTTCTAGAGATGAGAGCCTCCACAGTACTTTACGGATCGATTTCTCTGCGCTGACCGGTGAAAGGTTGGCGGTGGAGGAAGTCGTTTGCTCACTCGATGTCAGTGGGTCGATCTTTGCCAATCGCACACAAGGCACTGGACCCCAGGGAAGCGCAGGGAACGGCATTCAGCCGACCAGCGGAGTGCGCGTCACTGGTGGAGGATCCGTGACCCATGCGGATGTCAATGGCGATTATTTCCTGTCTTCCGGTCAAACCAGTTATACGGTTCTTGCCGAACTCGAAGGAGTCTGGGGAAGCGTCAATAGTTCGGTTGCAGCAAATGTCACCGCTTCCGCACAAGCGAGTTCCGGCACCCTTGATATCGTCATGGATGGCAATGGAGATGCAAATCTCACTGCCCAATTGAATGCGTTTCATTATGTGGACCAAGGATATCGACTCTTCACTGAATCTGCAGGAGGCTTTCCCGCCATGTCTACTCCTGTCAATGCGACGACGGGGATGGCCGGCACATGCAATGCTTTTTACGATCCATTCCTACAACTTCTGCGCTTTTTGCGGGCGGGCGGAAGTTGTGTAGACAGCGCATACTCCAGCGTTGTGCTCCATGAGTTTGGTCATCACGTCGTCAACTCCCTGAACTTGGCTCAGGGTGCCTTTGGAGAGGGATACGGAGATTCCCTTGCCATCGTCTTCCTTCAGGATGGGGTGATCGGAAGGGACTTTTCAGGGCCGGGAGGTCATGTTCGAAATGTTTCTGCCTCATCGGTGACCGTGCCGTGCACCTCCAGTATTCACTTCTGTGGACAGGCACTGGGGAAATTCTGGTTCGACCTAGGGAATAACTTGCGATCAGATCTCGGCAATGTGAGTGGTCAGCAAGCTCTCGAAGAACTTTTTGTCGATTGGTCCGCCCTAACGATAGGGGGGATCAATGGATATCCCATCCGCGATGAAATGGTGCTCGAAGTATTGATCGCAGACGACATCGACAACAATCTCGCTAATGGAACACCCCATTGGAACCAGATTTGTGCTGCCGCTACTACAGGTGGATTGGCATGCCCCGATCTCTCTACCTTGATTTTGACCCTGTTGGCGGGGCCCGGTGAATTGATGGCACCACAAGTTCCTACGCCAGTGGCCTTCTCATGGGAAGGGATCTCCTCGAGTCCTGCTGCTGGTCAAGCAGAGATTCGCTACCGGGAGGTGGGCACAACCACTTGGCTCAGTGCACCGCTCGCAGTCGTTCCTAACTTCCGACTTGAGGGAGAAATCCCTCCGCAGAATTGCCTCGTTCCCCTTGAGTGGTATGCACGGGTTCCGGACCAGGGTGGCTTCGTTACCTTCTATCCACCGCTGGGCTCCAACCAACCGCTGTCGACAATGGTTGCTACTTCAATGATCTCAGTGCTGGAAGAGCCGCTCGCAAGTGATCCGGGGTGGAGTACATCTTTGCCTTCAGATACTGCGCTCACGGGACGATGGGAGTACGGAGTTCCCAATGGAACTGCGGCACAAGCCTCTTCGGGGGTGGCTTCCAGCGCAGGTGATTCAGCGGGATACTTCACAGGTCTTGGATTACCGGGTGGGACGATCGGTGCGGATGACATCGATTTTGGTGATACCACACTGACCTCGACCAATTTCCTCTTGGACCCATCACTTCTCTATGAAGTGAGTTACTGGCGATGGTTCTGCAATAATGCGTCAGCCAGCACACCCGATGACATCCTGACCGTTTCGTTGAGTCTCGATGGAGGCAGTTCTTGGGCGGTGATCGAGGAGATCGGCCCGGGACATCCCCATGCGGGGGGAGGGTGGTTCAAAAACTCATTTGCGATAGAGCCGGGGAGTTCGCCAGGGAACATCTTCCAATTGCGATTCCATACCGGAGATTTGGGAGCCGGGAGTATCGTTGAAGCAGGGGTCGATCTCATCGAGGTCCAAACCGTCGATTGCGAGACCACCGGGCCTCAACCCGTGGATAACGACTTCATTTCCTCTGATTGCAACGGTGACGGTGTCCATGACTTGAGTGACGTGGTGCAGGTTCTGGAGGTATTGTTTGGTGTTACCGTCGACTTTTCCTGCGAGGACGCATGTGATTCAGACGATAACGGACAGATTGATATCAGCGACGCCATTCTCTTGCTTCAAGCGCTCTTCGAAGGGGTCGGTCCCACTCTGAATGGGGTTTGTGGACCGGATTTGACGACCGATGGACTTGACTGTCAGAACTTTCCATCCTGTCCTTGACGATCAGAATGCATGAAAGTATGGATGCATTTGTCTAATAATCCCCAACTCCCGAGGCGTAGGTACTATTCCATCCCCTCCGCAGGCTTTATCATTGAGGGCGGTACACATTACCGAATTTGACAACAAATGTTTGATCCCTTTGACTACTGAGATGGACGCTTCACCGGGTAGATTCCGGGATGACTTATCCTTGCGATATTTCTGGTGCAGCAATAGTTGCAATAGCCTTTGCTTCTACTTCCTAAAGTTCACGGGATCAGTCATAGATTTCCCTCCATGTGTGCCTTGTGTTGCTGGTTGTAATTCTACAAATGGTTAATACAGCGAGGTGGGGGGAAGGCATGAAGATGGATCAAACGGGATCCTCTAGTTTGAACGATTTCGTTCAGGATGCGACCGAGGTGCGGACGTGGAGAAGCCGAGTGCTTCTTGCGATCAGTATCCTGTTGATTTCGCCATTCATGAGTGGCGTCATTTCAGCCCAGGAAGTTTCAGAATCGTCCGAATGGCCCGAGCGACCTCATGCCGAAGAAGTCGATACATCCCTGCGACATTTTCTTCAATTGCGCCCACAGGTACTGGCAGAGCGGGATGAGTTCGGCCGTCTCTACCTTTTCGGTGCTCCCTTGGCTTGGGGGCCTACCGATGAAGAATTAATCCGAAGTTTTCTTCACGATCACGCCACTCTGTTCGGGATCGCGGCCGACGATGTGGAGTTGATCTTTGCGACCGATCTTCTCACAAGGGATGCGACTGTTCTTGCATATCGACAGGTGAGGGATGGAATCCCGGTCGAACACAGTGCCCTTCGATTTCTGACTCGGCCTGACTCCGAGACGGGTGAAAGGGTGCTAGTTTACGCAGCAGGACACATTGCATTGGAGCCTGTTGGTGGATTTGCCGAAGTCCAAATTGATAGTGAAACCGCTCTTCAGAGAGCCCAATCCCAGTGGAGGGGCTCAAGCGATTTGAAGTGGCAACCTGCCCGCTTGGTCATCGAGGCGAGTGCTTCTCGCCGCAGTGAGAGTCGCTTGGTTTACCGGATCGTTGCAACAGGGATGCGCCCCGAACAGGTCGAGGATTGGGCGATCACTGTGGATCCGGAGAGTGGGCAAATCATCGAGGTCAAGAACCAGATCCTCCACGTCGATGTCGAGGGCAATGTCTCTGCTCAGGCGACGACCGGGGATGAGCCTGATACCGCGACCAATCCGCCACAGTCGGTACCCCTAGAAGGGCTCAACGTCTCCATTTCTGGAGGTGCAAGCGCGGTTTCCCAAGCAGGAGGAGACTTTGTCATTCCCCATGGTGGAGTGGATCCTGTGCAGGTGCTGGCAAACCTCACGGGACAGTGGTGCTCAGTGATCAACATCGATGGTGCAAATCTATCTTCCTCGTCGACGGTGACTCCCCCGGGCCCTGCAAATCTGGTGATGAATCCGGTCTACGATCCGAAGACATTGGCGGAGGTCAACGCCTACCTTTACACCCATTTGACCCATGACTTTATTCGGTCGAGAACGACGGGTGTCCCGGGCATCGATGTTCCCATCACCGCAAATGTCAACATCCTCGATACCTGCAATGCGTTTTTTAGCCCTGGTGAACAAAGCATCAATTTCTTCCAAGAGGGAGGAGGATGCGTCAACACCAGTTTCGCCAGTGTGGTTGCTCATGAGTATGGCCACTTCATCGTCAATCGCCTGGGACTTGCTCAAGGGGGATTCGGTGAAGGTTATTCGGATGTCGTCAGTATGCTTCAATTTGATGATCCGATCATCGGTCGAGGATTTCTCGGCCCTGGAACCCAGGTCAGGGATCCGGTCGCAGCAAATATCCAGTACCCCTGTCCGAGCACATCAGTTCACACCTGTGGACAGATACTCGGTTCAGTCTTCTGGTTGATCCGGGAAGGATTCGGAACGTTGCTGGGATCCCAGCAGGGCTTGGAAGTCACTCAACAGCTCTTCGTCGATTGGTCATTGGTAACCATCGGTGGTGTGGGTGACTCCAGTGCGCATCCGGAGACAGCCATTGAGATTTTGACTCTGGATGACAACGACGGGAATCTTGGGAATGGAACCCCCAACTTTCAGATGCTCTGCGATGTCTTCACCAACCATTCCATCGATTGCCCAATTCCACCTCCGTTGACGCTGGTGCTCCCGGAGGGTTTGCCGGGGAACCTGGCTCCCAATGTCGCAGAATCGATCAGGATCTCTGCCCTCCCTGGAACGACGCAGGTGGACACCGGATCTGGACAATTGATCTTCCGGCAGGGAAGCACAGGAATCTTCAGTATCGCTCCCTTGTCTTGGCAAGGTGGAGCCGATTTTATTGCCGATCTCCCTGGCCAGGGTTGTGGTGAGCCTGTGGAACTCTACTTCCGCTTCCTCGACCTTCAGGGAACGGAGCATCTGTTGCCTTCCGAGGGATCGAATTCCCCCTTCAGCCTTGAGGTGATCAGTCAATTCCAGGTGACCTTCAGTGACGACATGGAAACCGATACCGGTTGGTCGGTGGGTGAGCCCACCGATACAGCGACCACAGGAATGTGGGTGCGGGTTGATCCGATAGGAACCGCTGCGCAACCCAATGGCGGCCATGGGACAGGTGGTGGTTTGGCGTGGATTACCGGACAGGGTACGGTGGGTGGGTCATTGGGTGAAAATGACGTCGACGGTGGAGAAACGACTTTGAAGTCACCGGTGTTTGATTTGTCCGGATTTGTCAATGCGATCGACCCCGTGGAGATCTCCTATTGGCGTTGGTTTTCCAATGGCACTGGCGCATCTCCGTACACCGATACTGCTCGCATCGAGATCACGAACGATTTGACCACATGGGTGCCGGTAGAGGTACTTGGGCCTCTGAGTGGTCCTGATACCAATGGCGGCTGGGTTTTCCATTCATTTGATATCACCACTTTCGTTCCCTTCTCGTCGACGATGCAAATGAGATTTGCCGCTTCTGACAATGACCAGGGATCCATCGTTGAGATGGCCATCGATGATTTTCAAATCTCGCAGAAGATTTGCTTTGAAGGCCCCATCTTCAGGCGAGGAGATGCCAATGCGGATGGAAGTGTCGATGTATCCGATGCTGTGATGGTACTTCAGTATCTGTTTGAGGGTGCTGTCCTCACTTGTATCGATTCAGCCGATATTGGGGACAATGGAAGTGTCAATATCGCTGATCCGGTGGGGATCGTCGGGTTTCTCTTTGGGGGTGGAGCACCACCGGCTGAGCCATATCCTGCATGTGGAATCGATCCCACGGACACCGATGGATTGCCGGATTGCCAGTCGCACACAAATTGCCCCTGATTCAGGACATGACACTGATGGAATCACCTCAATTGGGTTCAGCGTTTCGAATGCGCTGAGCCCAGTTGGGGAACTCCTCGGTGTCAAATTCACACGGCTGGGGAAATGGGATCTCTTCTGCAGAGTCGGTTGGGATCAGGTGTACGTGAACATGGGGAACCTCCCAGCCGATCACCATGATGACGACCCGTTCACATTGGGTTGCCGCCTTTAATTTGCCAGCAACCTGGTGAACTGCCTTCCACAACTTCGCATGATTCTCTGCAGACATCTCGGTGATGTGACTGATCTCCTCTTTGGGGATGACCAGGCAATGCCCCGGTTTCACCGGCCTGATGTCGAGAAAAGCGAGGTGATCTGCGTCTTGCCAAACTTCGTGGCATGGGATCTCTCCGTGAATTATTTTGGAAAAAACACTGGGCATGATCAGTTTCCCCATCCTTCATATTTCGAAATAGTTGAACGAAAACTCTCGGGTACTTCGATGGGTTTGAAGTTTTCATCGATTGCACAATGAGTTGTCCAACCAGTGGCGATCAAACGGTTTTCGCTTTTGTGGCGTATTTTGACAGCAAATGTGAACGAACTGTTGCGGATTTCCTGGGTACAAACATCGACGGATAGGATGTCGTGAAGACGTGCAGGCGATTTGAAATCTAAGTGTGCACTGACGACGACATTTTCAAAATCCCGGATGGGTCTCAACCCCTCGGCCAAGCCCAGATTGAGGAGGTATTCCACACGACCGACTTCAAGGTAGGTGAAGTAATTTCCATGGAACACGATTCCCATGGCATCCGTTTCAGGAAGTCGGACTTTGACCGGGGTGCTGAAATGGTATTCCAGGTCAGCGACGGACCTTTGCTTCATGTTTGGGTCGGGAGAATTCAATCGACATCTCCGATCTGGTTAGTCTATCCCATTTGAAATCTCTGGTGCACGTGTCATCATTCGGGCGCTGCAGTTCCAAAAACGACTTGGGAGGCTAAGCTCTCCAAGTCAGTGGATGACATCACAGGATGACCTGAATCGGAAGCCAATTTTAATTCCGGAGGTAATTTGCCGAGCGAGTCGGAAGAGAACTACCTGAGGGCAATTTGGAAACTGGCAGGAGATGATCCTGACGAGTGGATTCCTACGGGGATGGTCGCTGAAAGGGTGGGGGTTTCCCCGCCATCTGCAACCAGCATGGTTCAACAATTGTGCGAGAGAGGTTGGCTCAATCACAAGAGATACCACGGTGTTTGTCTGACCGCTGAGGGTCGGGAGTTGGCTTTGCAAACAGTGCGAAGGCATCGCATTCTCGAAACATATCTCGCCAAAATTCTCGAAGTTCCTTGGGACAAGGTTGATTCAGAGGTGGAGCGCCTCGAGCACTCAGTCAGCGAGGAACTGATCTGCAGAATGGAAGAAGCACTCGATTTTCCCGATCGGGATCCACACGGGTCCCCGATTCCAGATCGTCAGGGGAATCTGCCAAGTTCCAAGGACTTGTATTTGTTTCAGGCTCCCCTGTCCATCCCATTGGAGGTGGTCAGGGTGGTCGATGCACTGCCGGAAGTGTTGAACTGGCTCGGTGAGAGGGGTGTCAAGCCTGGAGTCACGGTGACTATTGAATCAAGGGAGCCTGGCGGGGGGCCCGTTTTATTGGGAGTCCCGGATGGTGACCGGTCATTTGCGATCAGTGGGGAGTTGGCCAGATCCATCTGCGTCAAGGAAATCAACTGATGGATCAGATTCATCAGAGTTGTGTATTTTTTCAGGAGGATGATGCTGTTGAGAGGAAGTGACGTCCTCGTCCTCGAGCATGACCATCAGGGATTCGTCCAAGTGGTGCTCGATCCGATGGGCAGGCTCTTCCAGGTGATCCGGAGGAAGGCCCAATCGTTCCGCAGCAAATCTTTGCCAGAGGCTACGTTTGCGCAGCAGCGTCTTGGCGATCCTTTTTCCTCGCCCTTGAGGTATTCCATTGCGAATGAAACCCATTAATCCCAACTGAAGGTATGCAAACCCTGAGATGCTGACCAGACCCGGTGATGCCAGTTTTTCTCCGGTGTTTGCGAGTTGGAGTGCATCTGCGAGAAGATCTTCTCTTGCAACTCTCAATCTCCACAAGAGCAATCTCGAAGCAACAGGGATGACTCCGCGGTTTGGCGCAAAAATTACACAGACAAGCAACAGCACACCAGCAGTGACAGCGATCATTCCCGGTACGTTTGTGTCCACAAAATGAATGGCAGCAAATGTACCCAGCAAAGCAGATATGACCCCAGTCAACCCACTGACCAGCATCATTGCTCCAAATCGGTCACAGAGAATGCCGGCGATGGTCGGCGGTACCGCAATCATCGCCACGACCAGAATCGAACCAACCGCTTCGAAACATGACACTGCAGTAATTGCGACAAGGATGAGAAGTCCGCGTTCCAGGGTTCTCACCGGCAGGCCCATCGACCTGGCGAGAACGGGATCGAACGCACAGATCTTCCATTCTTTCCAAAAAATGAGCAGAGCGGTCAAGTTGAGAAGGAGTGCCAGTGAGATTGAGACGATGGATCTTGGGAGGGAATATCCAAAGACATCCATCCTTTGAAAGTGAGTAAACTCGATCAGGCCATGCAATACGCAACTGGGATCGAGGTCGATTTCACGGGTGTACATTTCAATCAGAATGATCCCCCCTGAAAACAGGGTTGTGAAAACAACTCCAAGGGCTGCTCCCCCGTCCATTTCTGCGCGATCTCTCAACCACTCTGCCACCAGCGAAAGGAACAAGGCTGCGATGACTGCGCCTGTAAACATGGGAGCGACTTCTCTGCTTCCCGTGAAAATGAAACCGATGATGAGCCCAGGAACAACTCCATGGGCGATAGCGTCACCGAGCATGGCGCGATTTCTCAAAGTCAGGTGGACCCCTACGATGGAGCAGGAAAGTGCCGCCAGAACAGCGACGATATAAATGTCCAGCATCGCAGGGTTGAGCAGGATCTCCATCATGGAGAGTCACCGAGGTTTTTGGGTATCTCCCTGCTCCTGCGGTCGAGTAATTTTTCGATATCTTCCTCGTCGAGGTCGATCAAATTACGATCGATTTCTGCTGCGCTGTCGAGCCACTCTATCCAACGATTTCGTGCCGAGATTGATCGCTCTGCCCGGCTGATCCCTTTGGGTGTCAATTTCAGATGGGTGCCCGCCTGTTCCACATATCCAGACAAGATGCATAACCGCAATGCAGATACACTTGCTCCCAAAGAGCCGGCTAGAATTCTTTCGCGGGCAACGAAGTCGTTCCCGCTGTACAGATTTTCATGGAGAAAAATCAGGATCCGCTGCATTTCCCTCCGCTGTTGTCGGCGTATCCATCTCAGCCTCCTTCCGAGCAATCCTTTGTGTGGAGCGATGACCAATGAGATTGCAAACAAGGTTGCGGAGCAGAGAACGATGACTGGGCCAGTGGGCAGGTCCAAGCGCTGTGAACTCAGCAAAGTCCCCGAGATCCCTGCGAGGGCACCCAAGAATGCGCTGATGGCGAGAAGGTGAGTGAATCGATCAGTCCAAAATCGTGCTGTGGCCGGAGGTATTACAACGAGTGCAGCGGTCAGTACCACTCCAACCGCGGGGAGAGAGATGACGATTGTGATCGCCAATAAGAGCATGACCAATAGATCGATAATCCCCATCGACAGTCCGGTTCCCTTGCCAAAGGTGCTGTCGAAGCAGCTGACCAAAAACTCTTTGTGCAAGAGAACCATCAATGCACTGACAATGACTGCAACAACCGTAATCGTGATCGCTTCCTGTTGCAGCATTCCGGCTGCTTGCCCGAAGAGGAAGTGATCGAGACCTGCAGAATATGCGCCCGGGCTAGATCTTTGAGCGATACTCAACAGTGCAATCCCCGACCCAAAAAATATCCCGAGTATCGATGCGGTTGCGGTGTCTGGCCTGATTCTGGTCAAGACAGGGAGCCGCGAGACGAGGACAGCGGCAAGCAGTGTCGTGAGGAGTGCTCCAGCACCCAAGGCCCAATATTCTTGGCTTCCTGCGATCAAGAAACCGAGAACGATTCCTGGCAAGGTGGAGTGGGCAAGTGCGTCAGCCAGGAGTGCCCGCTTTCGCAACAAGAGCAGACTCCCTACCAGCCCACAGCATAGTCCGAGAGTGGATGTTCCTACGAGGACGACAAGGGTATTGGGAAGAATCACCGATCTCCTGCTTTCCCGATCGATCGGCCTGAGCGAATTCTTCTGACGGCTTCCGCTGCCTCATCGAGAAGAGTCAATTGACCACCATAGGTGCGCAGCAGATTTTCCCTGTTAAAGGTGGTTTTGGTTGGGCCTGCAGCCACCAATCTCAGGTTCAACAGTAGTACGTGGTCAAAGTAATCTTCGATGGTTTGCAGATCATGGTGAACGATGATGACTGTTCGTTCATCTCTTTTGAGATCGGCAAGTACAGAGCGGATGGTATCTTCAGTGGCCGCATCCACACCGGCAAAGGGCTCATCCATCAATACGATTTTTGCATCTTGGGCAAGTGCTCTGGCGATGAAGACCCGTTGTTGCTGACCGCCGGAAAGTTCGCCGATCTGCCGAGATCGATAATCCGCCATCCCGACTGCAGCAAGACACTCCAGGGCCCAGTCTCTTTGCGCTTTGCCTGGCCATCGGAACCATCCGAGTTGGCGGTAGGTCCCCATCATGACCACATCGAGAACCTGGATGGGAAAATCCCAATCAACACTTTCTCTCTGAGGAACAAAACCGATCAGTTCATCCGATTGTTCTCTGGGAACATCGAGCACCTTGATCCAGCCATTTGCGGGGGAGTGGGTACCCAAGATACACCCCAAAAGTGTGCTCTTGCCCGCACCGTTGGGACCCACGACAGCACACAGGGAGCCTTTAGGGATTTCGACGTCGATGTCCCACAGAACCGGTTTTTCACGGTAGGCCATGGTCAAATCGTGGATCTCAATGGCGGTATCAGTCAACGTAAGCCCTCCACAATCGTCTTGGCGTTATGAAGAACCATCTTCGACCAACTGCCAGCACCGCTCTCTCTGGGACCGGGGGCATCACTATAAAGTTTGCCTCCGATCCTGAGTTCGTGTCCCAGCCTTTCACATCCCTCAATCAGTGCACGAACATTCCTCTCTGGAACTGTCGACTCCATGAAGATCGCCGGGACATTTTGATCGCTCAGGAGTTTGACCAGTTGATTGACCCGGAGCAGGGAAGGTTCGGACTCTGTGCTGATGCCTTGTATTCCATGAACTTCGAATCCGTAACGCTTCCCAAAGTATGCAAAAGCATCGTGGGCAGTGACCAATATCTTTCGATCCTGAGGAATCTGCCCGAGGAGATCGATGATCTGGCGATCAAGTTCATCCAGGTATTGATTCAGATCTTTGAACCGCTCTTCCAGGTTCACGGAATCAATACTGCCATGGTTGGACAAGATTGTTTTCAGATTCGTACAGACTTCCTTCCACAATTGGATGTCGAGCCAAAGGTGAGGATCGATGATGCCTGATTCATCGATGATGAGTTGTTCCTGAGGAATGTTTGCACATATTGCGACCGCTTTACCCCCAGAGTTCTTGATATCAATCTGTGAGAGCATGTCAGACATTCGACCTTCGAGGTGAAGCCCGTGATAAAGAACCAGATTCGCTCTCAGGACCTTTCGCAAGTCTTCGGGGGTCGGTTTGTAGAGGTGGGGATCGACGCCGCTTCCCATCAAATGGTCAACCTCAACTCCTTCAGGGACCATCATTCGAACCGGTTCGGCGATCATCTGGGTCGTGCAGAGGATTTTCAGTGCAGTATCCCCAGACGGCTTAACCTCCTGAGTGCAACTCGTGCTGAAGACGGTCAGGAGCAGAATCCCGCCGAGAAGAGAGGTGGGCAGGGAAGGTCTTCCTGAAAGTGATCTGGGGAGTCGGAAGGGGTGCGATTGCAGCGAGGGGCGAGAGTTCTTCATGAGATCCATCTTCCGATGACGGGGGCACAGGATCAAGGTTTAACCATGGCAAAATACTATTTTAGTGGAGACTAAAACAGGGGCCCTTGATTCTGCCTTTTCTGTCGCAAATGTCATGAAAGTTGGTAATATTATCGGTATATACAAGTAATTCACCTGTCATGCATGACAAGTTATCCAACAGGGCACCCCAGCGAGGAGAGCCCAAAGATGATCGAATATGGAGGCCCGATGACGGCATCTCCCCTTATTTCTGGCCTGATGCGATCAGGACTCGTTCTGACATATTTGGTGCTGATCTCAAAGCCCGTTTTTTCTGTAGAGATACTTGTACCTCAGGATGTTGCAAATATCCCTGCAGCTGTGGAGCTCGCAGCGAACGGGGATGAGATCGTCGTCTCTCCGGGTGATTGGTCAGGCCCGATCGATTTTTTAGGGAAAAGCATCATCCTTCGATCGAGTGCAGGGCCAGATGTCACCCGGCTGGTGGGAACCGCCCAGGATTCTGTCGTAAAATTTGTTTCAGGTGAGAGTTCTCTGGCGATCCTCGATGGATTTTCCATTCACTCAGGCGGTGGCGCAGTCACTGCAAACGGTATTTGTGGCGGTGGAATTCTGATTCTTAATTCAACACCGTTAATTCGCAATTGTGTCGTCGAGGATAACTCAGCGGCATCGGGCGCAGGAATTCATATCGAAGGCCCCACTTTTGGAGTTGTGAATCTCGAAAGTGTCACTGTTCGAAACAACTCAGCGGATGATTTCGGTGGAGGGATTGCTCTCGTCAATAACGCAGAACTCTCCATGGTAGATTGTGTCGTCGCAGATAATTATGCAGTGGTGGTTACCGGTGGAATCCAATGCGAGGCAAGTACTCTCACCGCCATAGGGTGCACAATTTCCGGGAATACATCGAACCTGGCAGTGGGGGGAGTATGGATCTTCCTCGATTCAGAGGCGCAGTTCGTTGATTCCCTGATAGAAAATAATACCTCGCCCATCTCAGGGGGAGGAATTGTGATCTCTGACCTGGCTCGTGCGACGTTGGAAGGTTGCCTGTTCAGGGGCAACTCCGGTGGCAGTGCTGGTGGAGGAGTGATGATCGATTCCGGATCGGATCAGGAAAATCAGGTGATTCGCGGGTGCGTCTTCCACGACAACTATTCTATGAATGGTGGCGCCCATTTGGCCATCAGTTTCAATCCGGTGAGTTTGACGATCGAAAAGTGCACCTTTGGCCTCACGGCTGTGGGCAGCGGATCCGCAATCAGCGTCAACAATGGAACTCCAGACGCAGTCTCGATCGATTCGAGTGTTGTGTTCCCGGGTCCCGTGAGTTCAATCGATGCGATTCCCGGATCCACCTTGGTGCAATACTCCTGTGTCGAAGGTCTTCAAGGCTTATCCGTCACAGCCATCGATTCCATCGAGATCGACCCGCTCTTTTCCGATCCTGCGAATGGTGATTACACTCTCGATCCGGCATCCCCCTGCATCAACAATGGAAATCCACTGTTGCCACTGGATCCCGATGGCACCATCACGGATATGGGGGCACTCGGCCTTGCGCCTGTTCCCGTGCCCAATTTCCGCAGAGGGGATGTGGATTTTTCCGGAACAGCCAACATTGGAGATGCGATCCAGATACTGGCTTACCTCTTTGGATCAGGAGCCGTCACACCGCTCTGTGACGATGCATTGGATTGCAATGATGATGGGGCACTCAATTTGGCGGATGCCATCAGCTTACTGGCTACCCTCTTTGTTTCAGGGGATCCATTGCCGATGCCTTATCTCGAGTGCGGGCCAGATCCGACCGACGATGGTCTCACTTGCAATTCGGATTGCCCCTGACCGCTTCAAGGTCCGCTCTTGACCCGGGATCGATCTGGACGGAAACTCTGCCCCTGTGAGCCCTTTCCGGGCTCTTGAAGGGCGGGGGTTTGGCAAAGATTTTGGAACTCAATGCCACCATCGAAGAGCGCGAGGATTTTTCTGACGAATTGGCCATCTTCAAGGTACGCCTCGATGAATCCCTCCCAGAGGGTGCTTGGTTCGTCCCTGGCCAATACATGGTCATCGGAGTCAATAACACTGAAGATCCGGACCTCGGTGGTGTTCAAAGGCCGATGTCGATCGCATCCGAACCTGCACAAAGGAACCATGTCGAGTTCTACATTCGACGAGTGGGAAAACCGGAATCCAAAAACCCTCTGACGCACAGCCTGTTTCGACTTCGTGAAGGGGAGAGGGTGTTTCTGAGACCCAAACCCAAGGGGCACTTCACAATCCCGGGGACTGTCGGGGATGATGATTCACGTTGGCGGATTCTCGTCAGTGCAGGGACCGGGCTGGCCCCCTTTGTTTCAATCGTCAGAGATGATTTGACGCATGGTCGGGAATTGACCCGGACGTGCATCATTCACGGCGCATCACGCCCGGGTGATCTCGGTTACAGAACAGAACTGGAATCCCTCGCTGAAAATCATGGCCTCGTCTATCTGCCGACGGTCAGCCGACCGGCAGATCATCCTGACTGGGCTGGATTGCAAGGGCGAGCGGAAGATCGCTTTTTGCCAGATGCCATGGAAGTTCTCGAAGATCGTATGGGATTGTCTCCGGGCACTCTTGGACCTGACCTCGCAGTGGTCTTGGTGTGCGGACTCCAGGGGACAATTGGTGAATCACTGACGCGATTGGCAAAGCGTGGCTTCGTGCCGGCGGAGAAAAAAATCCGCAAAAAGTTGGAGATTCCAGATTCGCTTCCCGGTTCATTTTTCTTTGAACAGTATGATTCTGATCCGGTGATCGACCTCGAAAATGAGTCCCTTATTCAGGAATTGAAAACGGACTTGGGCCTCTAATTGGCGTGTTAAACTCTGGATATGATGGCTTGGCTTGTGGAAGATATCTGCGGAAGAAATGAGCCCAATGTCCAACAATTCGTCTGAAAAATTGACTCTCCATCTGCACCATGGAAGTGAATCACGGCAGATTTCCACTGCCGGTGTCAGTAGCATTACCATCGGTCGCGCTGAAGATTGCACGATATGCCTCGATATTCCAAAGATCAGCAGAGTTCACGCTGAAATCAGAATCGATGGTTCCGACTTTCGTTTGATCGACAAGAGATCTTCCAATGGCACGTTTCTAAACGGGGACCAGATTGAAACTGCCCGGCTTCGCCCTGGAGATCGTATCGAAATTGGCGAAGCGGTGATCGAAGTAAAAGATGCCACTTCAGTGGCAGACAGGCCCAAGTCGGCAAGAAAGAAACCGCCGGGCTCACCGGCACCCAAAGTTCCTCGAACAAAAAAGCCTGCTGCTGTCGGACGCGGTGAAACCGGCCGTGAGCCTGAAAATGGAAATGCGACGCCGCTGCGACGAAGTTCGCCTTCATTGATCAACAGGCTGGCAGATTTTTCACTGCTGTTGTTGCTGATCGTTCTCGTAGGCCTGGTGGCAAAGGAGTACTCCCAAGGCCCCAGAAAAGTCGTCAAAGAAGTGCAACCTGACACGGTTACCGCTCCCATCGATGGAGAAGTCACCGAGATCGCCCGCCCGCTCGACGATGGAGAAGTCTCCCTCAAACTCCTCGAGCAGGAGATGGCAGCGGGAGAATTGGGGTGGGATGCCATCGAGGGATTGCGTTCGATCGCCCGGAGGCAACCGGGGAGCAGGGCTGCGAAGACCTGTCTGGACCTGGCCGAGGCGCTCGAAGGCGTCAGAGGGACCACTCTCATCAGCCAACGAGAGTCCCTTGAGGAGTTGTTGACACCGATGGTCTTGAGGCGGGAATTCGGCGAATCTTCACTGATCGCCCGCTTTCTTGCCAGGGCGGATTCGAGCCGCGAGGCGAACCGTTACTGGACGGAAAGGGCGGACCAGATTGGCAGGATGGCGCGGGCAGACCTTCGCCAGTTGGATGAGCAGGTGACAGGACTTCTCGATTTGAGGAGACCGGGAGAAGCCCTGCGTCTCGTTGCAGCCTCTCGCCAACGATACAGTGGTTTTCAGGAATTTGAGACGATGTTGTCGGACCTGGTCGAAGGGGTCGCCGACCTTAAATTGAAGGAGCCGCCGAGGAGAGTCAATGCGCCGCGAGAGTGGAGCGAGTTGCTCTCTCGATCTCGCAGATATCTGGAGGAGTGCCGCTACTCCGACCTTGCTCCCGTGCTGTACCGGGCTCTCTCTCTGGAGCTCCCTACAACAGATCACATCCAGGCCCTCGAATTATTGGTCAAGGCCGGGGCTCTCACCGCAATGTTTGAAGAATTTATTGAAGGAGCCTCCGGAGGAGATGTGACTGTGAAAATCTCCGGTTTCCCGATGCGGGTTCTTCGGGCAACCCGGGATGGCGTCGAGTTGGAAAGAGAGATCGCCGGTGGAAAGCAGACTTTGGAGAAGAGTTGGCTGGAGGTCACTTCGACCGACAAATCGGCCCTCTTCAGATCTGTTCCCCATTCCGTTGAAGGGGTCATGGGTCTGGTTTTTCTCGCTGAAGTGGCGGGGGACGATGACGGCTTTCACCGATCGTTGGTCAATTTGCACCGGAGAAAAAAAGGGGAAGGCCTGGCTGAAGCGATTCTGATGAAGTCGCGACCGGGAATCCCGCCGGGGTCAAAATTTGAAGAGTTTGACGGCCGACTGGTTACCAAACTTGAGAAGGAGAATCTGCTCGAGGAACGCCGATTGAAAAAAGAGCGTGAGCGTGAAGCGATTGCAGAAGCAAAGCGACTGCAAAAATCAAAGAAGATCGAAGTCATCGTCGCATACGCTCAACTATTGCGTGAGCAAGGGTCTTTCAGTCTGGCGGATCAAATGCTGAGGGAAGTGGTCGCCAAATCCGACGATGCGGAGCAATCTGCAGAAGCGAGAAGACTCCTCGCAGATCCCTACCTGGCACTGGTTCCACTCCGTGAAAGCGGGGATCCGAAAAATCGCATCGATCTGTTCATCTTGGGGGATGGCTACCAGGTGGACGACGATCAGCAATCCCAATTTCTGAATCATGCCAAAACGTGTGAGAGGCTGCTCTTCTCTGTGGATCCCTATCGGGAGTATGAGCAGTACTTCAATTGCTCGGCGGTTCATCTTCAATCGGTCGACTTTGGAGTCTCCAGGGAACCCGGGGAGATCAATAAGGATACCCCCCTCGGTTGCCTCGTTCGCTATGACGTCTTGACTTCCAATGCAGGAAAGGTGTTCTCGATCACTGGTCGTCTTGGGGAAGCGGGGAAAGACCGCCAGACGGTCGTCATCGCCAATGACGTTGCGGGTGTTGCCACCGGTGGCGGGGGGGTGACCAGCTTGCCGAAGGGCGCGTTGGGCCTCGTCCACCACGAGGTTGGTCACTCCTTTGGCGGTTTGAATGATGAATACGACAATGAACCAGGCCAGGATCCGGATAAGCAACCTCCTCCACCGAGAGATGCAATCGTTCCCACTCGACCGGGACCTCCCAACCTGATGCATGGCAGTGACAAGGCCGATGTGGCCTCGAAAGTGATTTGGCAAGAGTGGATCGATGCAGAGGATCGCTGGTGGAACAACAGCACCGTAGGTCTGTTTGAGGGGGGGGACCGCAAACCCTTCCACGTCTGGCGACCCCAACTGTCGTGCATGATGAGAGATTTGAGTGGGTTCTGTGTCGTATGCATGGAACACATGGTGAAGCAGATCTATCGCAATGTCCGCCCCGTGGACAGAGTGGATCCGGAACCTGGAGAATTGGTGCTCGAAAAGGCGGATGAGGATGAAATCATCCTCAAAGTCTGGACGCTGCAACCTCGTACTCATGATCTGGAGGTGACGTGGAGAGTACTCTCCTATGGTCTCCAGAAGCCTGCGGGAGCGGGGGGGGAGCCCGCCACAGGTCAGACCGCCGTGAAAGACCAGCGACAGGGTGAACTCTGGAGGAGATCCCAAAGCGGACTCGATGCCAGCGGCAAGACGGTCCGTGCTGCCCAATTGAGAGCAAAAGATTTAGAGCCGGGTTGGCATCGCGTGCGTTGTTCCATCAAAGATCCGACCCCGTGGGTGCTGAGGGATGACGAAGGATTATTGAAGCAGGAATTGGAATGGTGGGTGGAAGTTCGACCCTGATGGCACCATGATGCCATCGTGCCGCCCGCGAAGCCCTTCACAGGGGTTCTCACCTCATCTGTGAAAAGAGGTCTGCCTGTGTCAGAACTGAAGACCATCGCTATCACCAGCGGCAAAGGGGGCGTTGGAAAAACCCATCTTTCTGTGGCAGCGAGTATCGAATGGGCCCGCCGTGGACAACGGGTCATCCTTGTCGATATCGATCTGAACACCGCCAATGCCCACATCTACCTCTCGGTCAAAGATCCCCGTTGGACTCTCAGAGATGTCTTGGAGAAGAATTGCTCATTGGAACAGGCGCTTATCGAGATTCCTGAAAGTTTCTGGGGAGGTGGGAAGAGTTCCCCTGGTGGATCCCTCCACCTGCTGGCGGGTTCCATGGACGCCACAGATTTGCTGGGAATGTCGATTCAGGATCATCGGCGATTGCAGGGACTTCTGAACGGGTACGCAGAGCAGGCAGATATTCTGGTATTCGATACCGGTGCCGGGATCGACCATAATTTGTTGCTTTGTTGTGATTACTGCGAAGAGGTGCTGGTCGTCACCAATTCGGAGGCTTCCTCCAGATCGGATGCCCTCAATGTCTTGATCTGTCTCAGCGTTCTCGACCGGCCGCCGTCACGTTGGCTGATTCCCAATATCGTCGAAGACCAAGTGCAAGGGAGAAGGCTCTTCGATCACTTTCAAAAGGAAACAGGTGACTCGGAGTTGAAGTGGGCCGGTGCCATTCGGGATGATGCCTCTCTCAAGGAGGCTGCCATCGTTGGGAGATTGGTGTCCATCGAAGAGCCGGGATCCATCGCTTCGGTGGATATCAGAAGTATTGCAACAGTGGTACTCGATCAGTTTGTGGAAGAGACCGATGGTGACTTTATCAGCAGGATCGATGACATCATCGGCGGATGAACTTGGCATAGTGGCGATGGAATTTTAAAGAACGCCGATTCGAATCAGCCAAAAAAATTCCAGTGCGGGATCGCACTGGAATCAAATTCAAAAACTGTTCGGGTTTTATCCCCAAGCCGTGAGACGGCAGGTTCCCTTGCGGCGGCGTGCATTGATCTGTTTGCGGCCGGCTTTGGTCTTCATGCGAGCACGGAATCCCTGACGCTTGCGCTTGATTCCGCTCTTTCTGATCCTGACCTTCATTATTCCTCCGTGGGTTTTTAACCGAACCGGGAGTCTATCGGTGTGGCCCTCGCGGTGCAACGGGTTCCGCAGATTCGGGGGCCATAAAACCGGCTTATTTGCCTGATTGAGGTGTTTTTACGTTATTTTCCGGTACCAAGATCTGCACCCTCCACCGTGTTTCCAGGCTGTGGCTCAGGGTGAACTCACGCTCGATAGCGGGGCTCTGACGACTGAAAATCATCATTTGTCGGGGTTTGAATCCGGTGTTTGCGGAAAAGATCTCGAATCCCGATCCCCATCGACCGTGGTGGAGGTAAATCGTGGAGTCTTTCCACGGATGGTGTCCGTGATTACTGGATCCGCTTCCGCCACCCCCGAAGGAACCCATCGAATCATCGATCCCATCAGTCAGAGGTGGGGGTAACTGGAATGTATAGCTGCCTCCAGGTTGTGCGCTGAATTGGAATTGGCCGAGATCGGCTTGAAAGCTCTTTTCCACTGCTGAATCGAAGACCAGTTTCAGCGAGGATGCTCCCGCAGGGAGAGAGAGTTGCAATTGCCGCAAATCCTCATCCTTGGATTCTTCCGTGCTCTTTGATTCGGCATTTTTTTGAAATGGAATCCAGTGGTGCCTGCCCAGGTCGCGGATCTTCAGTTTTCGCCATCGGACCTGCAGCGGTTCAGTTTGACCTGCTCCAACTCCATGAACCTGAAGGCCGATGACTCCCTGCAACCGATTGCCACAGTAGGTTTTTGCGGCAGGAACTCCATTGAGCCAGGTTTCGATCAGGGCACCTTTGGCGATGACGCGCACATGGTTCCATTCGTCGATGTCATGTGCTGCGATCGCTTGTGGATTTTTCGAGAGATCACAGAGCCAACCTCGGTCCCCCTCTTCGAAGATACCGGCAGTCCAGAATCGTTTTCGTTCATCGTCCATATCAATTTCTATCTGGCAGCCCTGCATTCGATTCTTGTTCACCTCACTGCGGATCTGAACCCCCGCATTCAATTTGCTGTCGACCTTGAATTCATATTCGAACTCAAAGTCACCGTACTTCCTCTCGGTGACAAGAAAGGTATTGGGAGAGCCGGGGACGGTGGTTCCGGTGACGACCCCATCTTTGACAGTGTACGTGGCAGTGCCGCAGCAAACCTGCCAGCCGGACAAGTCTTCAGGGGGAGTGAGATCCTGCCATGGAGAAGTGGGATCTGCACTCGGAGGCAGCGACAGCAGCAAGGTCAGAATGAAATTCAATCTGCCCCCTTATTCAACGATTCGTCGGTCCAGGGCAATCTCCGATCGGCGGTCATCTGACGGATCTTTGTTACCAATTCCGGTGACACCGGATTCCCGGTATGTCCCCACTGCCTGCGCAGCCATGTCAGCAGACCAGCGATGTCATCGTCCTTCAGTTTGGGGTTTTCCCGATGGCCGGGCATCGTCAGATCCCAGTGTTCACCCGACACCGTGATGGGACCGGTCAAACCATCGAGGATGATCTTGATGGGGATGGGGTCTGCGCCCAAAAGCCAGGGGCTATCGAGCAGGGTTGGTCCCAATCCCGGCAATCCTTGGCCTCCCGCGCCGTGACAGGCTGAGCAGGAAGAAGCAAAGGCCCGGGCCCCGGCTTTTGCCCACCGACGCTCCTCTTCACTCCATGGTTTCAGGTCCGGAGGAGGAGAATCGGATTTCTTGAGGTGGGTGATGATCGTTTCGGCAGGGGCTTTGAGATCCCTTGGCAAATCTGCCCTCTGCAGCACTTCAGGCAGAGTCGAAATCGGTGGTGGTGCCCAACGTTTTTGAGTCATTACAAAATGAAGCCCTGAGATCACCGCAGCAAATCGTGGGTCGTCGGAAGCCAACTCTTCGAGCATGGCGAGGATGAGCGGCAAGGAGTGAGGGTCTTTGAGCAGGGCAGATCGAGTCAACTCATTTACCAGCGGGACGAAGGCGGAAGTGCCATCGACAGGAAATTCGGCGGCAAGAAATCGTGACAGTCTTTCCACTTGATAGTCGTCCCATTGGCTGAGAACCGCCATGCGGATCTCCGCAGCGTGACCATTCCTTTTCAACAGGGCGATGACCGAATTCAGAGCTTCCTCATTTTCCTTCAGAGAAGCGAGAGCCAGCGCTCTGTGCAGAATCTCCAAGGGTGTCAAAGATCCACTCGGTTCCATTGGTTTGAGGAGCAGAGGTAGGCAGACCTCCCATTCGGGGTGGCTCTGTGGATTCTCTGCGAATACCTGACATGCGCTGCGTCTGAGCAGTGGATCGTCAGAGCCAAGGGCGTTAGCCAAGTCTCCGGGAAGCAATGCACCGAGACCATCGAGGATTCTGAGGGCATGGATGCGGGCCGTGACCGGCGCGGAATCCTGGGCGAGCAGTTGCTGCAATTCACCGACTTCCGCGGATGACCCCGCTTCGACAAGCAATCTTTGTGCAGTATCACGAATCCAGCCGACAGGATGGCTGAGTGCTTTGATTTGGCCGCCCGGTTCTGAAAGCAGTGGCAGGCCTTCCGGTGCCGGAGTGGCATCGAAATCATCCGGGTTGCGAACAATTCGCCAGATTCTCCCAAGGCCCACAGGTTCGGCGAGTCCTCTCTCCTCGATCTGTTTGCGCAGATAGGTGGTCACAAATTGGCGGTGTTGGATGATCCCTCGATACATGTCTATGACGTAGAGGTTTCCATCCGGACCCAACTTGGCATCGACGGGTCGAAATCTTTCATCCGTCGAGGCGAGGAAAGCCTGTTTCCCATACACAGTGTGGGGCCAGACCAATTGTTGACCTCTCATCCTGAAGTCGATCTCTTCCATCAAGAATGCAGCGACAAGATTGCCCGCGGCTTCCGGAACGAAGGTGATGCCGTTCCATTCGGGACCCCAGCGATCGCTGCGCAAAATGGCGATCCCCGAGGCGGCCGTGTTTCTGCGCAAGCGACCATCCGGGCGCAGCATCGGTGGCTGATAACCCCGATTGATTCCGGGGTTTACACGCACGGGGAAGGTCGATGGATCAGGGACGACGGTGTGTCCCGATCGGGCAGGTTGTCCGATGATCCGTCCACACCAAGGATTGGCGAGGAGGAGATCGGTGGGGAGAGAGTCCGCCAGAATCCAGGTCGAGTTGTGATTGAAATAGAGTCTCCCATAGTCGTCTTGGGCAAGGCCCCATTGCCCCCTGAAAGCCGTGGAAGACTCCTTCAGCTGTGGTTTTTCGCCGACGACGTCAAAGCGAAACTTGCGACTGCTCTTTGAGTTGTAAATCCAGTTATCGAGGGAGTGGATCAGACCATTGTCCGTATGTTCAACGTGATCGGGATTATCGGTGCCATAGTTCGTGAGTGAAGTGCGACGGTCACAACGAAGATCCCCATCAAGATCCTGGCAGTACCAAAGGTGGGGAGGCTCGCCGATGAGAACTCCTCCTTCGACGATGGCGATGGCCCTCGGATTGACCAATCGGTCGAGGAAGAGGTGACTGGTTTCGTAGTGCCCATCACCGTCTTTGTCTTCGAGGACGACCACCTGTCCCACAGGTTCGGTTTCCCCATCTCCATCGACTGTGGGCATGTAGCCGCGCAGTTCCACCACCCACAGCCGACCTCGCTCGTCCCAGGCCATGGCGACCGGATCGACCACTTCAGGTTCGCTGGCAACCAGCTCTACCGAGAAACCTGGGGCGATTTGAAACGCCTCGATCGCATCCGCTGGAGAAAGGACCGGGGCAGGTGGAACACTCCACTGACGCCAGTTTTCTTTTTGGATCTCTCCTTGCCGATCTCCATTCTGCGCATGTGCATCAAATGGCATGATCAGCGACACAAAGAGTGCGCCCAGCCACACTCCCCGAAGGGGGGCGGCACAAGTAACCCGCGGCAATTTGCTCATTCGCTGGAATCCCGCTCCTTTTTGGAACCGGTGATCTTGCGAAATCCTTGTTGCAGGATGAAGAGGGGGCCGACGAGGAGGAATCGGGGATCCTTCATGAATGAGGGACGGTTTCCTTCGATGCCGTGCCCGATAAATTGCAGGATCCAGCCACCGACGAAGAGTCCCACTCCCCACCGCCAGTCTATAAAGACCACGATCAAGGAGATCACGATGGCGGGGATGCCGATGACATGGGTGGCATGATTCAGCGGGTGTTTGTGATCGGCGTGATAGCGGTCGATCCAGCGCTGAACCGGGCGAGAGTCAGATTCACTGGCGGGCCGGGAATCGGCATCTTTTGCTTCAGGTTGCATGCATTCCTCCGCTGTCATTGTCCATCGAATCCACCCTCGGTTCCATCCCCACTTTTTGAAGGAAACCTGTCACCAGCAACAGTTTCGGGGACACTTGCCTCGGCAGCCATCGCAGTCGATGCTGTTCATTGCTGCAGATCATTACAGACGTGGGTGGTGCAGGGGGAAACGGAAGATCGGTTCGAGACTTCACAGGGAGGCACATTGGTCAGCGAATTTTTTGCGGGGCTCGATCTGGGGGGGACCGAAATCAAGGTTGGCATCTGCGGGGTGGACGGTGTGGAAGCATGGTCGGACCGATCCCCCAGCAATGCTGCTTCAGGTCAGAATGCAATTTTGACCGCTCTTGGCGAAGCATCAGAGCGTGCGATCGCAGCAGCGGAAGACCATGGCGGAAAAGTTCTCGCACTCGGATTGGGAACCCCCGGTGTGGTTGATCCTGACAGCGGAACCATTCGTTTCCCGGTCGCCAATCTTGGTGGTTGGCATGGGACCGACATCGTGGGCTTCTTTCGCGACAGATTTCAGATTCCGGCAGTAGTCGAAAATGATGCCAATGCTGCAGCGTGGGGCGAGTATCGTTCGGGAGCGGGAAGAGGTGCGCGCAATCTCCTAGCAGCAACGGTCGGGACCGGAATCGGTGGCGGTGCGGTGATCGAGGGAGAACTGCTCCAGGGTTCCATCGGTGGTGCGATGGAGTTGGGGCATATCACCTATCAACCGGGGGGGCGCCCCTGCAACTGTGGACTGATCGGTTGTGTGGAAGCCTACTCGGGAGGTTGGGGGATGGCCCGCGAATGGGGGCGGCAACTTGCAGATGGAAGTGAGCCGGGAGTGTCGGATCTTATTCAGGCAGCTTTGGCCGGAGATCCCCTTGCCAATCAGATCCTCGACGAGGGTGCGAAAATTCTGGGGGAAGGGATGATGAGCGCAGTGCACCTGCTCAATCCCGATGTCATCGTGCTCGGCGGCGGAATCATCGATGCGAGGCCCCGGCACCTCGAATTGATCGAAGAATCGTTGCGTAAACACTTGTTGCCCAAGGCACTCGCCAGTCTCTCGGTGGAAAAAGCAGCCCAGGGAAACAGAGCGGGTTGGATCGGTGCCGCTTTGAGGGCGGAGCATCATTTGAACAGTTCAGGAGGAGCAGGATGAGCAATCCTGAAGAATCAGAAACGAGGGTGGTGCTCCGGGATGGGCAGTTGGTACTTCCCGATCGCATTCTTCAGGGGGATCTCCTCCTCGAAGGAGCGGTGATCCGTGCCTTGGCTCCTGCAGGAACAGCCACCGGAGATGAGGTATGGGACCTGGGAGGACGTCGGGTTACTCCAGGCATGATCGACCCTCACATCCATGGTGTAGGCGGTGTCGACTTCAATCACGCAGAACCCGAGGCCTTGGCGGAAAGTGTCGAGGGGTTGGCAAAACTGGGAGTCACCACGGTCTACCCAACCATCGTGCCGGGACCGGAAGAGGAGATGAAGCGTGCCTTGTCGACGGTCGCCAGGGCGGCAGAGCTCAGCCCATCCATCCTGGGAATCCACCTCGAAGGCCCCTTCGTGTCTCCGAATCGTCGGGGCGCATTGCCTGAAGCGGGAGTCCTGGAGTGGGACGACGAGTTGATGAATCGGCTCTTGGAGGCAGCCGCAGGAAAACTGAGAGTGATGACTTTTGCTCCGGAGAGGGTTCCTCTCGCCGCCCAGAAAAAGTTTTCGATGGTTGGGGTTAATGGATCGATCGGACATACCTGTGCCAATGCCGAACAAACCGCTGCTGCGATCGACGCCGGTGCCCGCCGCTGTACGCATCTGTGCAATGCCATGCCGCCGATGCACCACCGGGATCCAGGGCCGGTGGGTGTACTGTTGCTCGATGATAGGGTGCGCTGCGAAATGATCCTCGATGGGCATCATCTTTCCGATGAGTTGGTTCGCCTCGCTTTACAGATGAAGGGACCCTCCGGCCTGATCGCTGTCAGCGATGCCATGCCGCTTGCCGGAATGGGGGTTGCTTCAGGAGTCTTTTGCGGCCAGGAGGTTTGTTCCGACGGCCACAGGGCGACCCTTGCCGATGGGACATTGGCTGGTAGCGTCACGCTGTTGCCGGAGGCATTATCGAGGACTGGATCAGCCCTGGATCTGGACGATCTATCGCTGCAATCGCTGGGGTCACTGAATGCTGCCGAGGATCTCGGCTTGCCGCGCAGGGGAAGCTTGCGCAGCGACCATCGTGCAGATCTGGTGATTCACGGTGAGAATGGGATCGATGCGGTTCTGCGCGGAGGTGTCTCTGTGGATGATGCAGAAGGTCCCCGCTTGCCGGCGATTTTTGAGAGATCTCAATAACGATGGAGAGGAGGACCGATGACTCCCCATGAAATCCAGGATCTGTTGGGTCGAATCGCACCAAGGGGGACATGGTGCTCCCTGAGGTGGGTGGAAAACCGCAGTGAAAACTTCACGGTTCGTGACGATGCGCTGCTGCCACCATCGGCAACAGAGGATTGTGGAGCGATGATCACCGTCGTATCCGGGCAAGGGCAGGGAATTGCGGCGACCAGCGATCTCTCAATCGGAGGACTCTATCAAGCCGCTCGGGTCGCATTGGACTGGGCCCAATCGGTCAACGATCGTGGAGTGGTCGACTTTTCAAAGGCTCCCCGGCCGCTGAAATCAGGGACATGGAGTCATCCCATTGAAAAGCCTTGGGAGCAGATTTCCCATAGCGATTTGATCGATCGCATGAGATCTGAATGCTTACAGATGGCAGGGGATGAGCGCATCGTTCAACGGGTCGTCAGTGTGTCCCGTTCGCGAACCGATTCCACCCTCGTAACCACCGATGGGGTGACGATTCAACAAACCCATGATCGTTTGATCCCATGGCTTCAAGTCCTGGCTTCCGATGGGTCCGATGTGCAATCGAAAAGCAATGGTGGGCGGAGTGACGCCCAATTGGGAGGCCTCGAGATTCTCGATCGCACGGGGTTTGATGGACTCGGCAGAGCGATCAGCGAAGACGCCATTGAAACCCTGCTCTCCCCGGTTTGCCCCAGTGGTGTAATGGATGCGGTCATCGGCCCGGCACAAATGGTTCTCCAGGTTCATGAATCGATCGGACACGCCCTGGAGTTGGACCGAATCCTGGGTGACGAACGAAACTATGCGGGGACCAGTTTCGTGCAAAGTTCAGACCTGGGATCCCTTCGCTGGGGGCCTGAAATTCTCGATGTGGTCATCGATCCGGGAGTCGCCGGGGAAGTCTGCAGTACCGGCTTCGACGATGAAGGTCTTGAGGCAGAAAAAACCAACCTCATCGAGAAAGGTCTCCTCGTCAGGGGGATCGGTGGCTCCTTGAGTGCACAAAGGTTGGGAAAGCATGAGGATGCGATCGCGGTAACACGTGCTTGTTCATGGAATAGACCACCCATCGATCGAATGGCAAATCTCAACGTCGAACCGGGAGATACACCGCTGGATCAATTGATCGGCGGGGTCGAAAAGGGGATCTGGCTCGACGTCAATTCATCCTGGTCCATCGATGATCGTCGCTGGAAATTCCAATTTGGTGTCGAGGATGCACGTTTGATCGAGAACGGGGAATTGTCGACCAGGGTCAAGGATGCCGGCTACCGAAGCACGACGATTCCATTTTGGAATTCCCTCGATGCGGTAGGAGACCGGGATACGTGGCAGGTGAGGGGAACTCCCAACTGTGGCAAGGGCGAGCCAAATCAGATGGTCTTCGTTGGCCATGCGATGCCAGCCTGTCGGTTCAGGGGACTCGAAGTCTTCGGAAGGGAGGGGTGATGCAGTCCTGGTTTTTTGATTTGGCAGATTATTCGGAAACATTGCTCACCGATGGTGAAGAAATCACGATGGGACTCGCCGGAGAGAAAACCGGGTTCACGCGGATTTCATCGGGCAAAGTCAGGCAAGCGGGATCGATTGAGCAACGTGAGGTGGAGCTTGCCCTGAGATCGTCTGGACGCGAAGCGCGCATGAATTTGATGCTGTCAGGAACGATGGAAAGTGATCGATCACCGGTCCGAAGTGCCATCGATCGACTCTCCAATCTTTTGAAAACGATTCCGGAAGATCCCCATTTGCCGCCACTTGCTGATGCGGGCAGCGAGGAGAGTCGATCTGAGGGTCGATTGCCTCACAAGTCGGAGTTGATCCAATCTCTCGCAGGTGAAATTCCGGGTGCAGAGTCCTGCGGCATCGCTCTCACGGGGATGATGTATCGGGGAGTAGCCACATCCAATGCGGTGAGAAGGTGGTATGAATCGCCGCTGACAGTGATCGATGGATCGATGCATTTGACGGAGGCCCCAGGTGCTTCCAAGTGGGGCTGGGCCGGTCGTGATTGGCAGGAGGATGAAGTTCATTCTCGCCGTGAACGTGCTCAGCAAACGCTCGATATACTCTCCCGCCCTGTGGATACTCCCGCAGCCGGTGAGTACCGCACTTGGCTGGAGCCGGAGGCGATTCGAGATTTGTTGGGTCCATTGTTGTGGAATGGCGCATTCTCGGCGCGGGCCATCGAGAAAGGATCCAGCCCCTTCGCCTCTCTTTACTCAGGGGAGACTCTTGATCCCAGGGTTTATTTCTCGGAAAGACCCGCGGCGGTGGGGGCCCCGGGCTTTGGAAATCTCGGTTACGAATTGCCGGAGAGGATCTCTCTGATCGAGGGAGGCATCGGTGTCGATCGTCTCATCAGCCCACGTACCGCAAGGGAATTCAATTGGGAGACGAATGGGGTCAATGGTCCGGAGTCTCCGTCCTCATTGGAAATGAAACCCGGATCGCTGGATCCCCAAACCGCCTGTGAGGCGATCGGTGATGGCCTTTGGCTCTCCCATGTTCACTATTGCAATATGGCGGCCAGGGAAGGAGCCAGGGTGACAGGGGTGACTCGCTGGGTCGCTCTCAGGGTGAGGGATGGCAAGGCCGTTGCTCCCGTGGGAACGGTGCGAATTGACGATTCGGTGATCCGACTGCTGGGAGAGGGCCTTCTTGAAGTGGGGAACGAGGTCGAGATCCTTCCCGGCAATCACACATACGGTTGCAGGCATCCGCGGGGGTCCGCAATGCCGGGGATCCTCGTCGAAGGATTTCGCGTCGTTGCCTGAACTCAGATCCGGAATGAATCGTTGAGACGATCGAGGACGCCCGTTGCGGGACGCAGGTCTCCCTGTTCCTGTTGCACCAGAGTCTCCTTGGTCAATTTCGTTGCTGCTGTCAGTGAGGGCTGATTCGTATCGACGTGAATCAATCCGGTGAGAATCTCTCCACGATCACGGGTTTCTTGCAAAACACTTCGGGCAGAATTGATCTCCGCAGGATTGTGGTCCGATTCGAGTTTACGGAGAACCAGTTTTGAACCGTCGTGCAGTGTGACCTCCTGCAATTCCCCTTCTTCGTAATCGATGTCGATCTGTTCCTTGGGGGCGACGAAGTAGGGGTCATGATAGGTGACGCCGTGCTCCTTTTGGTGGGTGTATGACTTCGTCGATCCTTCGTGATTGTTGAAGGTCACACATGGCGAGATCACATCGATAAAAGCGAGCCCGTCGAACGAGAAGGCTGCTTTCAATATCGGCACCAATTGCTTCTTGTCGCCACTGAATGAACGAGCGACGAAGGAGGCACCCAATTCCAGGGCGAGACCACAAAGGTCAATGGAATCTTCGCGGGGATATTTCCCCCTCTTGGATGGGCTCAATCGATCCGCGGTGGCTGAGAATTGCCCTTTTGTCAGACCGTAGACACCGTTGTTTTCGATGATGTAAATCAGCTTGGGATTTCTGCGAATCATGTGAACAAATTGACCCATGCCGATGCTGGCCGAGTCGCCATCTCCACTGACTCCGATGGGGCTCATTTCCGAATTGGCGACGTGTGCTCCGGTGGCGAAACTGGGCATTCTTCCGTGTGTGGAATTCAAACCCAATGATTGCCCGAGGAAGTAAGCGGGAGTTTTTGAACTGCAACCGATACCACTCATCTTGACCACGTTGCGACCATCGACACCGAGATCGTAACACGCCTGAATGATGGCTTCCGAGATGCGATCATGGCCGCATCCTTTGCACATCGTCGACGCGACACCTTTGTAATCCCCTTTGGCAAGACCCAGGTTATTGACGGCAGGGGCTTTTTCCTCGCTCATCGGGCCTCCACTTCCGAAGCACTGTTGAGAGCATTGCGAACAAACTTCGCAGACAGAGGCAAACCTCCGTAGTAGTTTCTGCAAAAGATCCTGCCAGCAAGATCCGGGAACTCAATCGTCAGCAATCGGGCCAATTGTCCCTGCTGGTTCTGCTCGATCACCATTACCGAATCATGATCTTCGATGAATCCTTTCACCTCGTCATGAAAAGGGTAACTGCGGATTCTCAGATAGGGCGGAGGTGATTCCATCTCGGAGAGAACTTCATCGACGGCCCATTCCGTCGTTCCGCAGGCGATCAATCCCATCTGCCCTGAACCGGATCTGAGAACAGGCTCAGGGAGGTCAACCACCATGCCGGAGATCTTGCGGGAAATCCTGTCGAGATTTCTGGCATAGACTTGGGGATCTTCACTGTAGTTGGCATCTTCATCATGGCCTGAACCCCGGGTCAGGTGAGCAGTTTTGGGATGCAAGGTCACTCCGGGAATGGTGCGATAGGGAATGCCATCTCCATCCACATCCCGGTAGCGTCCCCAGTTTTCCAGTTTGGCGATCACCTCATCGGATGCGATTTTGCCGCGATCAAAGTCAGCCGAGGGCTCTTCGAGGGGATCGCAGATCCAATTGTTCATCCCAAGATCCAGGTCGGACATGAAGATCACCGGTGTCTGGTATTTTTCAGCGAGATCATATGCCTGACAGGACATGTCGAAAGCCTCACCGGGAGTTGCGGGGATCAGCATCGGAAACTGTGTGTCCCCATGGGAGTGGAATGCCACTTGAAGCATGTCGCTCTGCTGGGTTCTCGTGGGCAGTCCCGTCGATGGTCCCACTCTTTGAATGTCATAGATGACGGTGGGGATCTCTGCGAAGTAACCGAGGCCGAGATTTTCCGCCATCAGGGAAATGCCTGGACCGCTGGTGGAAGTCATCGAACGAGCCCCCGCCCATCCTGCACCAAGGGCCATGCCTACGGCGGCCAATTCATCCTCCGCCTGGATGACTACAAATCGGTTATCGCCGTTGGGATCTTTCTCTCGGACCTTATCAATATGTTTCTCCAGCGACTCGGCAAGAGATGATGCCGGTGTGATCGGATACCAGGAGACGACAGAAACTCCGCCCCAGATGGCACCGAGTGCCGCGGCTTCATTGCCGTCCACCAAAATTCTTGATCCCACCTGGTCAGCAGATTCGACCTTGTAAGGGTCCTCCTTGGTGAAGTTTTCCTCGGCATAATGCTGGCCGATGAGTGCGGCGTCTTCATTGAGTTGAATCACTTCTTCTTTGCCAGGGAAGACGGTTTCGAGAGCTTCACGGATCGCTGTGATCGGGATATCAAGGAGCCAGGAAACCACTCCCACATAGATCAGGTTTTTCAATCTCGGGCGCAACTTTGCATTGTCGATTTTTCTGGCCAACTGATCGAAGGGGACAGGGTATCTGACGAAGCCTTCAAAAGAGCGATCTGCAGTTTTCCAATCGCTGTTATCGATCACGACCGTACCCGCTTTGCTCTCTTTCAAATCCTTGGCGATGGTCGCTTGATTGAGAGGTAGCAGAATCTGCCACGATTCAGCCATCGTTTGCCAACCCCCGGGGCTGACGCGGATCTGATACCAAGTGGGCAGCCCTGCGATATTGGAGGGAAACAAGTTCTTTGCATTGGCAGCGAGACCCATCCTCAGTAACGCACGGTGAATCACGATATTTGAAGTCTGACTGCCAGTTCCATTAGGCGTTGCAATGCGAATCGAGAAGTCGTTCACCACCGGATTCATGAAACTCTCCCTATGACTCGGCAGATCCGGAATGGAGCCTCGCCGATTCATAAGAGGATCGTCCCCCTTGGCCTTGGAATCAAGCCTTCCCGAGGTTGAGTACCCTCACCACTGGCCGAAGCGTCCCGACTGTGAGACCTTGCGGGAGACAGATCGGACCCAGTTGAGACCGGGAGGAATATTGGATTTTGATCTGATAAGCATGGAGCCGATGCTGTGGGCGATGATTCTGGTGGTGGGTATCATCGCCGGCGTGATCAATACCATTGTAGGTGGTGGGACCCTGCTGATTCTGCCCCTGTTGATCGAAGTGGTGGAGATCCCTCCCCACCTTGCCAATGGTACGAATCGAATCTGTGTCGCTGTCCAGGCGGCGGTGGCGCTATGGGTACTGAGCAGGGGTTCGAAGAAGCCAGGGGAAGCAAATCCCCCCCCGATTCTTGAGGCGATGCCGTGGAAATTGGCAGTCATCGTCGGCCTCTCTGCATTGCCCGGAGCTTATTTGGCCAGCGTACTCGAACCGGAAGAATTGCGCAGGGCTCTTGGCCTGTTCGTCCTCGTCGCGGTCAGCGTTTTCATGTTTTCCGAATCTGCCAAAACTACGAAGGAGTCTCCCCGTGATTCGTCCAAATTGAAGCCACCGGATACTCGCGGATTCAGGGGGATTGGACTGGTCATCGCATCGGTGGGCTGCGGCCTGTACGGAGGTTTTGTCGGCGCCGGGATTGGGGCATTCATCATCTTGATGTTCACAGCCACCGGCGTCGAGTTGGAGCGTGCAGTGCGCTGGAAGGTTTTTCTGGTGTGGCTGCTCTCCACCGTGGCGGGAGTCTATTATTTCGGGGTCGGCAACTTTTCCCTCTCCATAGCAATCCCCTTGGTCGTTGCCTACGCCCTCGGCGGTTATTTGGGGGGGAGGTTGATCGTCCGTGGGAGTAACAATTGGCTCAGACCCCTCGTTGGAGTGATCAGCGCAACTTTGGCTCTTCTGATGCTCTTTGGAGACCCGAAATAGAAGAGAAGGTTGTCCCCACATTCTGGTCGATTGGTGCTATGTGGACCCCCGTATCAGGAGTACCATAGATGGACGGGTCCTCTTCGGAATTTCTAATCTTGGATCCTGCTCAAATTCGCTTATCAGTTGAGCTTGGTTCAATTTTGTCATGGCTCCTGCCCGGGAGCGCCAGAAGTATCGGATACGAGGTAATTGGATGAGATTTCAGCTCTCCCGTCTCTCGTGGGTAATCCTGATCTGTTTGGGGACGATGAGCCCCTTGCATGCCAAGGACTTTCTGCGCGGCGATGTCAACGAAGATGGCATTGTCGACATCGCCGATGGCGTAAACATGCTCGATTACATGTTCCTCAGCGGATTTACCTACTGTGTGGATGCCAATGACATCGATGACGACGGCGTGGTCAATGTCACCGACGCGGTCAATTTGTTTGGATACCTCTTTACGGGGTCCAGTGCGCCTGCGGCACCCTTCACCGTATGTGGCCCTGATCCCACCCCTGATACCCTCGGTTGTGAAAGTTACGCCACTTGCACCATGGGGGATGCGATTCCGGGTCTCGATCAGCAAACTTTTGAATCTTTCATTCGCGGGCGTGTGTTGACGGCGAAGCAGTTTTCCCCGGAAGAGGGCTTGGGCCCATTCTACAATTCGGTCAGCTGTTCTTCGTGCCACAGTACTCCCGTCGTCGGAGGTTCTGCGCCCCTTTACCGCAACTTTTACTTTGCTGCAGTTGGGCAGATGGGAAGCCAGTCTCCGATTTGGGATCCTCCAGGTGTTCCCAGCATCGTCATGCCCAGTTACACCTACCCCTTTGGTCCACGACCAGCTTTCCCCGATCCTTCGCAGGTGGGTAATCAGCCGGTGACAGTCGCCCAAAGAAATGCTCCCCCGGGATTGGGAGTGGGGCTTTTTGAACAGGTTTCCAATCAAGAGATCGCTTCTCGTGCCGACCCCGCTGACAGTGATGGCGACGGCATTAGTGGCCGCTTCAACACCGACGGTTTCGGAAACATGGGCCGATTTGGATACAAGTTGCAGGCCAACTTTCTCGAAGCGTTTTTGAGAGGTGCCATCAACAATCAGATGGGGATCACCACTGATCCCTTCTTCGGTTCATCGGGAATCGTCAGTTCCTCCTTTATGCAGGTGGGAGCTTCCTACGACGAGCCGACGGTCGATGGAGATTCAATCGCAGATCCAGAGATCTCCGTTGAAGATTTTGGCGACATCGTCATCTTCTCGCAGTTCGTTGCGCCTCCTCCTACAGGGAGTATGGGCCCGGAGGAACTCCAGGGAGAACAAATCTTCTCCGATCTGGGTTGTGTGAAGTGCCACGTTCCCGAGATTGAATCTGCTTACGGACCTTTGTCCGCCTACACCGACCTGTTGCTCCACGATATGGGGCCGGAGTTGGCAGACGGTATCTCGATGGGAATGCCACAGTTCAGTACGAGTTCACCAAACACGACCGGTAGTGAGTGGCGTACCCAGCCGTTGTGGGGCGTTCGGTTGCATGGCCCGTGGCTTCACGATGGCCGTGCGGACACCATGCATGAGGCGATCATCCTCCACGGAGGAGAATCCGAGAGTATTCGGGAAGCCTATGAGGCATTGCCCGCCGCCGATCAAGAAGCGGTGATTCGATTCCTGGAGGCGCTGTAATGATTCCCAAGTTTTGCAGGATTATCTTTGTGGCGTGTTTGTTGTGCAGTGTCGGCACTGCTTTTGGAGAAATCATCGATGACTCCACCCCGGTTCCCCCGGTGGGAGACTGGGGAGGACCCGATCGAGTTCTGAACGCTGACGAATTGGAACTATGGATCCGCGGTCGCAAGATATTTGACAAAGATTGGCGCCAAGCAGATGGTCTGGGTACACCCGAGATGAATGCGGATTCGTGTCGTGCGTGTCATCAGCAGCCGGTCATCGGTGCCGGTGGAGCACTCGACGGCAACGTTACCCAGTTTGGCAGCGACAACGGTGGATCCGGGCCCTTCACCTTTTTTCCGGGTGGGCCAGTCGCCAGTAAACTGAGACGCCCCGATACCCCCGGCCGGGAAGATGCAGATCCCGCTGCAGATGTCTTTGAGCAGCGACAGACCCCCTCCGTTCTCGGTGCAGGTCTCATCGATAGCATCCCCGATAGCGTGATCATCGCCAACGAGGATCCCCTCGACAATGACGGCGATGGTGTCCGTGGTGTCGCCCGCCTCATCGATACGGGAAGTGGTTTGGAAGTGGGCAAGTTTGGCTGGAAAGGTCAGATCCCCACAGTTTCCGACTTTGTTCGTGACGCTCTCGGTGGAGAGGTCGGCCTGACCGTCTTTGATGACGGACGTGGATTTGGAATCCTGACCGATGGTGACAATGTCCCCGACCCGGAGATTCCGATCGATGATTATGACGCTCTGGTCTTCTACAACCAGCGTCTCGCGGCACCGCCACGGGCGGGGGGCGATGTTGCTGCAGGAGAAGCGTTGTTCGCTTCTGTGGGTTGCGCCACCTGCCATATCCCTGAACTCCCCGGAGCAAATGGCCCCGTAGCCCTCTACTCTGATCTTCTGCTTCACGACATTCATGATGTGGATTTCCGTGGAACTGCTGAGCCGGATGCAGGAGTGGGGATGTATCGGACACCGCCCCTTTGGGGACTGCGTGAATCCGCTCCTTACCTTCACGATGGCAGGGCGTCGACGATCGAAGCTGCCATCGAACAGCATTTCGATGAAGCGGAGAATGCCCGTCTCAACTACGAAGGATTGACCGATTCGGAGAGAGAGCAGTTATTGCTCTTCCTTCGGGACATTTAATCCACTTCGCTGAATACAGATATCAGGACCGCCCGTGATTCATGCCTTGCATTGTAATCACGGGCGGTATTTCATCCGGGCGCGAGACAACAGGGGAATCATTGACCGGAGTCGCCGATTTGAAGCGTCATTTGCTAATCCTGATATTGCCGATTCTGTTACTTCTCAGCGCATGTGGAATCACGGCTGTTCAAACTGCCGATCCAGATTCTCTGTCTCCTGAGGGGCACTCCTATCCATTCAAGGTGCTGCACCGTTTGTCTGGAGCAGCGAGGATCCCCTGGTTTCACGATGACGAGGGTTGTCCCATCGATCGTGAAAAGGCGACCGGCGTCATGGGGGAGGCATTGGCCCGTTGGAATCTGACGGGCAGCGTTGCATTCGAGAGGGTTGAAAGTGCCAGCGATGCCATCGTCGTGATCCGCTGGCAATCGCGGGAGATCCGCGGAAGAGCGCGATTTGGAAATATGGAATCGATCCTGGCGCAGGTGGTGAGGTTTGCCAATGCCGATCGCATGGAGATCGTATTGAACAGCTCCCTGCGCTGGAATCCGGGTCCTGTAAAATCTGCCCCCAAAGAAAAGCCTGCTGGTCAGGTCGATGCTCCTCCCAGATTTCCTGAACTCCCCGAGCCTCATCTGTATTCGGTCATCTTGCATGAGGGTGGTCACGTTCTCGGATTGGGGCATGTCGAATTGGAAGACTCGGTGATGCAGCCGCTTCAGGGTCACACGGTGAGCGAGCCATCACCCGGTGATTTGGCGGGGATCCGCAGCCTTTATGGGGATGACCTGCCAGCCGCCCATGGGGATATCCGGATCGTTTGTCACGATCCAGATGGGGGTGAATATCTGGCAGCCCCGATACTCAGGGGGATTGCCCCTGCCGACAGCGTCGGAGCCTATGTTGTCGATCTCGATGGGGATGAGCACGATGAGATCTTGCTGCTTCAATCTTCCCAATCATGGGCCCCCGGCACAGGATTGCTGTTGTTGGCATTCGATGATCGATCCCTGTTAAAAGGAACATACGGACCTTTGCCTGCAGTGATCGATGGCTCATCGCCGTTCTGTTATGGCAGAACCACTTCCGGGGATGGTGTCATCGCGCACTCATTGAAAGATGGGCGCTACCATGCGCTGATTTTCAAAGCGGGTCGCTTGCCAGCCAGACCATGGACGAATGACACGTCCTGGGAATCGATCGGGGGTGGGGGTGGAGATGCGGATGGGGATGGGATTCTCGATGCTCCCATCGTGGGCATCTCTCCGTTGGGATCTTGTGATCTCGATGGGGATGGACACAAGGAAACACTGAAGCAGGGGGCACCCTGATCTAGTCGAAGAGGGCATCGATAAACTGGTCTGGGTCAAAGACCTGCAAATCTTCGACCGCTTCTCCGACTCCGATGTACTTCACCGGCAAGCCCAATTCTTCAAGGATCGGAAAGATGACGCCTCCTCGGGCGGTGCCATCGAGCTTGGTCAAGACCAAGCCGGTCACCGGCATCACTTCATTGAAGGCTCGAACCTGTTGGATCGCATTTTGCCCGGTGGTGGCATCAAGAACTTGCAGCACTTCGTGGGGGGCATCGGACATGTTCCGGCTGATCACCCTGCCGATCTTCCCCAGCTGATCCATCAGTGGTTTTTCTGTGTGCAATCGACCCGCAGTATCGATCATGAGGATGTCCGCATTCTTTTCCTCGGCGGCTTTAATCGCATCGAAGACGACAGAGGCGGGGTCTGCGCCTTCATTTCCACGAACCATATCGACTCCGAGTCGATCACTCCAGATCCCCAACTGATCCGCTGCCGCTGCCCGGAAGGTATCTCCTGCAGCGAGAACGATGCTGCGGTCTTCAGAGCGCCATTGGTGAGCCAGTTTGGCGATTGAAGTCGTCTTGCCGACACCGTTCACCCCTGCGACGACGATGACGGTAGTTTGGTCTTGAGCCCAGCGGATCGATGATCCGTCAGTCAGTTTTTCACGTAGCTTGGATTTCAGGAACGGGACGATCTCTTCAGCATCGAAATCACGATCCTTGTAAGCATCGCGGAGTTCATCGCAAAGATTCATTGCCAAACCAGGACCGAAATCAGATTCAATCAGCAGGGTTTCGACTTCTTCCAAAAGGTCGTCATCCAATTTGCGACCGACACCAAAGAGGGAAGTCAGTGCATCCCTTGTTTTTCCCAGACCATTTCGAAGGCGCTGAAAAGCCCCGATGTTTTCGTCTTCATCCTCTTTTTCGGACGAAGATTTTCCAAAGAGGCGATCGAAAATCATTTTGGGTCTCCAAGATTGGCTTGGGTTTCCCGCAGCAGGCGATCGAGGATTCCATTGACGAAGGAAGCGGATTTTTCAGTGGAAAATCTTTTTACGATCTCCAGGGCTTCGTCGATGGCGACTTTGGGGGGGATGTCATCCAGGTGTTTCAATTCGGTGGCGGCGATTCTCAGAGTATTGCGGTCGATCACAGCCATTCGGGACAGTTTCCAGCGATCGCTGGCGGCATCGATCCACTCATCGATCTCTGGTGAGTGTTGCCAATAGGTTTCCACAAGAGTGAGGGCAAACTCCCTAGAGTCGGGCAAGGCACCCAGATCATTGAGGGTTTCCTCCGCCAACTCTCGGCTTGATTCGTGGCCTTGCTGATCCCATTGATAGAGGCATTGGAGTGCCAACTCGCGTGCTCTTCTGCGGGGGCCTGTGCTGTGACTCATGCCTTGGTATTTCCCATCGAACGGATCAGATTGGCCATCTCCACGGCGGCTTCTGCACAGTCTCGGCCTTTGTCACTGTGTTCGCCACCGCTTCTTGCCATTGCTTGCTCGCGATTGTCGGTGGTCAGTAAACCAAAAATGACAGGCGGGCTCTGCATATTGAAGGTGTTGGTTTCGCACTGAATCTTCATCAAGGCGTCGGCACAGGGACCAGCGACGAAATCAAAGTGGGGAGTTTCGCCACGGATGACACAACCAAGAGTGATGATGGCATCGTAGGTTGCGGGCTTGCCGTCCACCATCTCTTTGACAACTTTTGGTATCTCAAATGCACCCGGAACCGATGCGATGGAGATGTCCGCAGGATCGACGCCGAGATCCTGAAGCCGATCGAGGGCTGAACTGAGCAGACGATCACACGGTTCACCACTGAACCGGGAGACGACAATTCCGATACTCAAACCCTGGCCTGCCAAAGGGCCTCGGAATTCGGTCACCATGACATTCTCGTTTCAAGCCCAAGGTGGGTAAAGATCCCTTGTGGGGGACGATTTCGACAACATCCGTTTTTAATGAGCATGATCAATCTTCTCGATCTGATTTCCGATTAAAGATAAGCCATACGATCAGCAGTACCACAAAGACAGCGATGACGATGTACGCCATACCAGACATAGAAGCTGACAAATCTACCCCATTTCAATCATCCCGATTTGATCGTCGGTTTACAATTCCCCATGCGAACAGGAGAGCAACGAAGATCATCAAAACCAGTTCAATGCCACCCAGCATTTCCATCGATCCTCCGGCCTACTCCCACTCGATAGTAGAAGGGGGCTTGCTGGAGATATCCAATACGACCCGGTTGATGCCTTTGACTTCGTTGCAGATGCGGTTGCTGATTCTTGCGAGAATCTCTTGCGGCGGGAGCATCCAATTGGCGGTCATGCCGTCGATGGATTCGACGATTCTCAAGGCGGCGGTCGCTTCGTAGGTTCTCTGGTCACCTTGGACACCCACCGATCGCACCGGCAGGAGCACGGCAAAACCTTGCCAGACATCCTTGTGGCGGGACCAATGTTGAAGCTCTTCGCGGACGATGGCATCCGCTTCCCGAAGGGTATCGAGACGTTCGTGGGTGATATCGCCGATAATGCGTATACCAAGGCCCGGGCCGGGGAAGGGCTGACGGTTGACGATTTCCTCGGGGAGGCCCAATTCCTTGCCGATCAATCGCGCTTCATCCTTGAAGAGAAAACGCAACGGCTCGACCAGCTCAAAATCGAGATCGTCGGGGAGACCGCCAACGTTGTGATGGCTCTTGATCGTAGCGGATGGACCTTCGAAAGGGCTGACGCTTTCGATCACATCGGGATAAAGGGTACCCTGGGCGAGAAACTTGGCATCGGTAAACTCTTTTGCCGCTTCACGGAATTCATCGATGAATTGGTACCCGATCTGTTTGCGCTTGGATTCGGGGTCCGTGACCCCGACGAGGCGTTCAAGGAAGCGATCGGTGGCATCGATGAAGCGGAAATCCAATTGAAACCGCCCCTGGAAGACTTCACAGACCTGCTCCGCTTCACCCTTGCGCAACAATCCGTTATCGACAAAGAAGCAGGTGAGCCGATCTCCGATGGCCTTGTGGATCAGCAGTGCAACCACCGAAGAATCGACACCGCCGGAGAGACCGCACACCACCCTGCCATCGCCGACCTGATTGCGAATCTCTTCCACCGCCCAATCGACGTAATCTTTGATCTCCCAATCTCCGCAGAATCCACAGATGCGGTAGAGGAAGTTGTGAAGGATCTTCCCTTCATCGAGGGTGTGGGTGACCTCCGGGTGAAATTGGAGACCCCAAAATTTGAGGTTTGGATCATGGACTGCGGCGAGGGGTGTGTTTTCGGTGTGGGCGATAGCCTGAAAACCATCGCCACTCTTGGAGATCCTGTCACCATGACTCATCCATACCTGAAGTTTGTCGGGGCAGTCGTGAAAGATGGGGTTGTCGAAGGAATCGATTTCCAGAGTCGTGTCACCATACTCGCGCTCATTCGAAGGGATGACTTCGCCCCCAGCGGTCTGGCATGCGACCTGCATTCCGTAGCAGATGCCGAGCACGGGTACCGGAAGATCGAGGATGGAGGGGTCCAACTTCGGCGCTCCCTCATCGTAAACACCACAGGGACCACCACTGAGGATGACTCCCTGTACACCCCTGCTCGCAAGTTCTTCTGCAGTGGTGGTGCAGGGAAGAATCTCGCAGTAGACACGATTTTCCCTGACACGGCGGGCGATCAACTGACTGTATTGGGATCCGAAATCGAGGATCGCACAAAACTCATTCTTATTCTTTGAGGCCAACGTGACCTCCTCTCAAATGCAAGAGCGATTACTCGACCCGCTCGCGGGTGCCCATGGCTGGTTTCTCATAGGAGTACATGTCGTGAACACCGCCTTCACGCTGGGCTGACATCGTTCGCGTCTCAAAGTTCACCTTGCCATTTTCCAATGCTGCATGGAGTGCAGTCAATGTCGTCACTCCAATGTCCTGGAAAGCATGCTTGAGCCCCTGGCAAAGGTACGGCACCAGATTTCTGACGGAACCCTTGTCCATCACCATTCCAGAGACCCCTTGTGCAACGCGAACTTGTTCGTCTTCTGCGAAGTAGCGCTTGCCGCCACCGGAGTCCATCGCCTCGATGGATGCCATTCCCCTGTATCTCTTGAGACGGACACCATTTTGGTAAAAGTATTCCCCGGGAGTTTCGGATGTACCCGAGAACATCAAACCCATCATCACCGCCGAGGACCCGAGGGAGAGAGCTTTGACGATGTGTCCAATGTCACGGATCCCACCGTCGGCGATGACCGGCACACCCCGGGTTCGGCAGTAATTGGCGCAGTGGAAGACTGCAGCCGCTTGGCCCCGGCCCACAGCCATCGTCTCCTGCGTGGTGCAGATGGAGCCAGGCCCCATGCCGACACGGATGGCATCTGCGCCACTGTCGATAAGGGTTTCGCATTGATCCCTGGTCACCACGTTTCCTGCGATCACCTGGAGATCCGGGTAAGTCGATTTGATTTCACGCAAGAGTTCGATCTGATAAACCGAGTGCCCCTGTGCACTGTCGACGACGATCACATCGACGCCAGCTTCAATGAGAGCGGCGAGTCGTTCACGGTCATCGGGACGGGTTGAGATTGCTGCTCCAACCATCAACTGTTTGTCAGCACTCTTTGAAGCTTCAGGGAAGTCGCGGTTCTTGATGATGTCATTGCGGGAAACCAGAGCGCAAAGGAATCCGTTCTCATCGACGATGGGAAGCTTTCCTTTTTTGGATTCGCGTAAGATTCGGTTGGCTTCCTGGAGGGTGATCCCCTTCGGTGCGGAAATCGGATCCCTCGTCATCACCTGCTCGAGGGGGATCGAACGATCCGCTTCGAAATCCACATCTCTGTTGGTGACGATTCCGACCAGCTTCGATTGCAAGGAGCCATCTTCCGTGATCGGTACACCTGAGAATCCATGGCGTTCACGGATGGAATCGACGTCCGAAATCCGGTTTTGCGGACTCAGCACGATGGGCTCAGTGATAAAGCCGTTCTCATAGCGCTTGACCCTGCGCACCATGCGAGCTTGCTCTTCGATGGTGTTGTTGTAGTGGATGAAGCCGATTCCCCCGAGAAGGGCCAAATTGACAGCCATCTCGGTCTCGGTGACGGTGTCCATCGGTGAAGAGCACAAGGGAACCTGAATCGAGATTTCGCGGGTCAATTGCGTTTGCAGCTTGACATCCTGGACACCGAAATCGATGAATCCAGGCATGATGATCAGATCGTCATAGGTCAGGCTGCTATGTGAATGAAATACTTCACTGGCAGTCATTCCATCGGCCACGAGGCCCCCTCCGCTAGTCACCCGCAGATGACATCAATACAAACAGATTCATGCAAAGCATGAGTCGCTATTCCGGAATTTGCCTGCTGGAGGTCAATTACGGCTGGGGGCAGCTGGGAGAAGCCCCGGGCCGCCTGATCCGGTGGAACCACCCCAAGGCGACACATCGTATGAAGGGGCAGTTGGCAAAGTTTAGGG
>CAYRAM010000016.1:0-61451 GCA_964422295.1 uncultured Planctomycetia bacterium
AACTGTCCACATCTCCTCCAAGCATTCTCTGAATGACGTTTTGAAGTCTGTCTTTCCCGAGATCCCGCTCTGCCAAGATCCTCGACGCTTCCCCTTCTTCTTCCTGACTCAGACCCATCAACAGGTGTTCTGTGCCGATGTAGTACTGGTCAAGGAAGACTGCCTGCTCACGGGCGAGTTCGAGGCACCTCTTCGCATGGGGGGTGTAGGGCGTATCCTCGAAGTGCTTCCCCTTGCTGGATGGGATTCGATCGAGGCTTTCCCTGAGTGAGCGAAGTAACTCATCGGTGGTGCGGTCGCACTTTTGGATGGCTTGAACTGCAACAGAATCTGGCTGGTGCAATAGCGCCCAAAGTATGTGCTCCGTACCGATGTAACCGTGGCCGAGGCGTCGAGCCTCGTTCCCTGCCAATTGCAAGACCTTTTCGGCTTTTTCGGTAAATTTGACGGCCAAGAGCGGGACTCCCTCCCTGGGTTCCAAATTCAGGCAAAATGCCTGTTAGAGGAGAATAGGATGGTCAGGCCAAAGACGACAAATCGGTCCAGAGTCGATCGGGGAGATGTTGCACAATCTGGCCAATAAATGCCTTACAGGAACTCCTCGTGTAATATGATGACTAACGACTCCCTTCACGGGGGGACGTGTTGCACCCGCAATATTCTCAATGTTGAGTCGGAGTAGATGATGCCTTTCCTTCCCAAGAGGTTGATTTTTGCGCTGTTAATTCCATGGGGTTTTGCTCTGCTGCCTCTCTCTTTGAGTGCCCAGTCCTATGAGGATGATGCCCATGAACTCTTGCTGATGATCGAGACAGGTGATTACCAGGAAGCGATCGATTGGGTCGAGGAGGAGCCCGGTGAGTATCCTCTTCTTGAGGCAAGGGTGTATCGGGAGAATGGGAGACTTTCCGATGGCATCTCTGCCCTTGAAAGGGCGAAGGAAGCGGAAGGTGCCGATGCCCATCTGCTCTCTGCACTCGGTGGATTGCAATTGGAATCGGGTCTCTACAGCGCGGGTGAGGAATCATTGCGCAAGGCTCTGCAACTGGATCCCACCCACGTGGAAGCTATGACCCGTCTCGGAATCTATCTCATCGACCAGGGGAAAAGGGAAGATGGGGAAGTGTTGCTTCGCAAGGTGGTGCAATTTTACAAGGACATGCCACGGGAGCAGGCGCAGAAATCTCCGCCAGAGCTCTTCGTTTGGTTTGGCAAGGCATGTGAGGGGCTGCAGAGATTTCGTGATGCCTACGAGGTGATGTACGACAGTGCTCTATACCTGGATCCACAATCGGTGGCGGGGCACACCGCAAGCGGGCATGCCCTCTATTCCAAATACAACTACCCTGATGCCAGGAGCCACTTCCGCGATGCCCTCGAACGAAATCCCAAGAATGCGGATGCCCTCCTCGGTCTTGCTCGCGCCACTTGGACTGATTACGCATTTCCAGGAGAGCGGGGAGAAGCGGTCAGAGAACTCCTGGCAAAGGCTGGCAGAATTTGGCCGGATCATCCGCAACGCTGGCTCCTGGAGGGGGACATCGCCTTCGCCAGCGAGAAATGGGCGCGTGCGGAAGAGTGTTATCGCAAGGTACTGAAAGTTCAGCCGCATCATCAGGTGGCCCAAGGATTGTTGGCAAGCCTGCTTTTTGCCACAGCCAGATTGGATGAGTTTGAGAAGCTGCGCAAGGAAGTCGACGAGGGGCACCCGGCCCCTGCGCTCTTCTATGTGACTCTGGCAGAGCGCCTCGTCGATCGATTCTTCTATCGGGAATCGACGGAATTCGCGTTCAAGGCGATAGAACTCGATCCCGGTCTACCGAAATCATATGCCATCTTTTCCATCAATGCTCTGCGCAGCGGGCTTGAAGAGAAGGGCAAGGAAGTTCTCCAAGAAGCCTGGAGCAAGGATCGATTCAACGTCTGGGTGAAAAATACCCGAACTTTGATGAAGCATATCGAAGATAACTTTGTCACTCGTGAGGATGATGGACTCGTGATTCGAATGAAATCGGATGAAGGGCCATTCCTCATGCCCTATCTGATGCCATTGATGAAAGAGGCGCGGGAAAATTTGGAAAAAGACTACGTTGTTCACGTCTATCGACCACTGACCATCGAGGACTTTTCGAGCCACGCATATTTTTCTGCGAGATCCATCGGCTTGCCGGGATTGGCCGCGAGCGGGGTTTGTTTCGGTCGACTGGTGACATTGACCACACCGAAAGCGCTTCCAGGAAACTGGGGTGCTGTGGCGATCCATGAGTTGGCTCACGTTGTGACGTTGCAGAAAGCTCGCCACAGAATCCCACGCTGGTTTGGTGAAGGGCTTTCTGTTTTTGAGGAGGGACGGAAGACTCCGCGTTGGAAACGACACGAGCCACTGCTGATCTCTACCGAGTTTCACGCAGGAGCACTGCGTCCCATCGATGACCTTCAAAAGTCATTCATGAATCCCAGTTGGCCCGGCGAGATCATGGTCGGATACGTCCAAGGGGGTTTGATCTGCGAAATGATCCATGAGAAGCACGGTATCGGTGGTTTTCGCAAGATGCTCAACGCTTACTCAGATGGAGACGACACCCGCAAGGTGATCCGAGAAGTTCTGCGTACCTCGCCCGAAAATTTTGATCGCAGCTTCAACAAGTGGCTGGCTGAGCGCATCCATAAATCAGGTGTCGGGCCCCACTTTGTTGGAAGGCATATCGAAGCACTGCGGGAACGCACCGAAGATGAGCCAGAGGTCGCACGTCACTGGATTTGGTTGGCAGCCGCTTACCTGGCAGACAACAAGACTGCCGATGCTGAGTTGGCGATCGGCAAGGCTGAGTCTCTCGATGGAGACCACCCCGATCTGGCAGCAGTCAAAGCACGAATGCAACTCAATGAAGGACTCATCGACAAGGCATTGGAATCCCTCAGCCAAGCCATCGTAGGAGATTCGATTTGGAGTTGGAGATGCCGGTTGATGAAAGCGGATCAATTGCGCAAACGGGGTGAAACAGAGGCCGCCCTGAAACTTCTTGAGGAAGCCACTGCGCAAGCACCGACTGCGACATCATCCCCCGTTTCCAGTGGTAGCCCATGGTTACAGCTTGCGACTTTGCAAAAGGATCTGGATCTTCGTGCCCAGTCCCTTGAGAGTTATCGAAGACAAATTTTGTATGACCGGGATGACGCTTCGACCCGCATGGCCCTCGCCCTTAGCTTGGAGAAATCTGAAGATTGGCAGGGCGTAGTCGATGCGGCTTGGGATCTTCCTTTCATCGCTCCTTATGCGGATGAGGGGCATGCGACTCTCGCCAGGGCATACCTTGAGTTGGAGGATTGGCCCAACGCCAGAAGGGAACTGGAACTGAGATTGGCGATGGAGAATCCGGTGATCGCAGAGATCTACCCGGATCTGTGCTGGGTGCTGTGGAAACAGGGAGAAAACGCCGATGCCCTCAAGTGGGCCAAGCGAGCCCTGATGCTCGATCCTGCCTCAGTCAGGGCCCAACAGGTGGTCGACGCACTCGCAGATTAGTGCCGATTTCGGCCCGGTTTTTGACCCCGTTGGCGGAGTCTATTTTTGCCAAATTGGGGGCGTAATTTTGATTCGCTTGACCCCCTTTGGCGGGGTCGTCTATCCTCACATCACATGATCGTATCGATGTGGATTCAGCCTTCCTGAAGTCAGGAACAGCGCCAGGTTTTTGTTGGGTTGTGGGCCTGTTCGGGGAGTTGTTTCGTCCTCTGTGTGTGAAGTCCCCGGGACTCGAGGAGGGCCCATTTCAGAGGTGGGTAGAGACGAACCACAGACCGGAAGCCAGTCTCCTGATGACGGGGAGAACAGCACCGGAGGTACTTTGGCCCGAGGCGTGGGCTGGAGTTCTTTGGGGTGGCACTTGATGCTCACCTTCGTGGCTTTTGCCCTGGCGGGCCGGTGGATCGATGGAAAGTTTGACACGGACCCTTGGGGTCTTCTGGGAGGATGCTTTCTCGGCTTCGTCGCCTTGATCGTCATGGCCCAGAGGAGTGCCAGCCGGGATTGATCCGGTGGGTCCCAACATTGACTGTTTGAGATTTCGGAATTCCGGAGGTCCCTTTGAGCGGACTCTCGCGATTGACGCTGAGATTTCTGCTGAGGACTTCGGGTCTTCTGTTGATCATTGGAGCCCTGGCGTATTTGCCGATCTCTTCCCTTTGGGGAGATGACACGATTTCTATCCTCGCCTACGGGATGGCTGTGGCCATTCTTCTGGGAGTTCTCGGGGTGAGGAACCTGGTGTCAGTGCTTCAGTCGGAAGTGGATCTGCCCCTCGGCAGGGTCTTCCTCGGAATGGGTTTGCGGGCATTGGTCTTGGCGGTCAGTCAGGTACCGGTGTTCAACATGTACGGCAGCGAAACAGGCGGCCGGACACTGATCACGACGGTATGTTATTACCTCGTGGTATTGGGGATCGAGATTTATTCCCTGCAGGAGCATCTGCGGGAGGAATCGGTCACCAAAAGGAAAGCGACTCCTGCCACCGGGTCGGAATCGCCACAGCAAACGGATTCGCAGATGAAGTGAACCTCATGAGTTCACCGGTAGAGTTTGTTTGCAGTAATGACAGTGATTGTTTGCAGAAAGGTACGGGATGCTGACATTTGCAGCTGGTGATCCTCTGAGCCACGTTTTGGATCATTCCCTTGAGAGCGACATGACGCTCTTCTGGTTGCATCACCCGATTTTGGATCAGATCGGCCTCACCAAGCATGTCTTCATGATGCTGGTGGCCACCATCATCTGTGTTTTTCTGTTCAGCCGTGTCTCCAAAGGGATCGCCCGCCAAATTGAGACCGGAGAGTCGAAGGGCACTCTCTCCAGCATGCTTGAATCGATACTGGTTTTTCTTCGCGAAGAAATGGTGAAGCCCGCATTGGGGGCGGATACCTATCGCTTTTTGCCACTGTTGTGGACCTACTTCTTCTTCATCATCACTTGTAACCTCTTGGGCTTGATTCCTTTCTCTGCGACCGCCACTGGAAACATCAGTGTGACAGCGGGACTGGCAGTGATCGCATTCGTGACCTACCACTTCTTCGGAATGAAGCGCAATGGAGTCGTCACCTACTGGAAAGAAAACCTGCTCGTAGGTCCGCCCTTCCTGTGGCCGTTGATGATCATCATCGAGGTGGCAGGTCACGTGATCAAACCGGCTGCACTGGCGGTTCGACTCTTCGCCAACATGATGGGGGGACACATCCTCCTGGCGGTGGTCATGATGGGCACCACTGTCGTAACACTCGACAATTTGTTGATCGGTGGTGGAATCTCGCTCGTCTCAGCAATAAGTGCAGTTTTGTTGATGTTCCTTGAACTGTTGGTCGCCTTGATTCAGGCGTTCATTTTTACGAATTTGACAAGCGTCTTCCTGGGAGCGGCTCTTCATCCTGAGCACTAGGAAGAACCAATTTGAAATGATTTGACACTTCGCAAAGAGGTGAAGTGTGGGTCACCCGGAGGGTGATCAGGAAAGGAAACCATGGAAATTCTGAGTTTGATCGTCCTTGCGGTGGTCGAAGGTTCCGTTCTCGACAACGGTATTTTGGGTGCTGGCATCGGCGCTGGTCTTGCAGCGGTTGGCGCAGGGATTGGCATCGGCCGTCTCGCTGGTTCTGCTCTGGAGGGAATCGCACGCAATCCTGAAGCGGCAGGTCCCATCCGTGCAAACATGATTCTGACCGTGGCATTCGTCGAGGGAGTTGCCCTCTTCGCCATCGTGATCTGCTTCCTGATCCAGTCCAGCATCATCGGTTTCATCAAGGACGCTGCTTAATGCGAGTAAGTTTCAGCAAGCTCTCCTTCCTGATCGTTGGGGTTGCTCTGTTCTTTTTCCCGGTGGTGTCCTACGCCGCAGAAACGAGTGGCAAAGGTCCCATGGACTTTGATGCCAAGACTGCAGCGTGGACTGTCGGTATCTTCTTGACCGCACTCTTCATTCTGAAGAAGTACGCATGGGGACCGATCGTTACCGCCATGGAGGAGCGAGAGCAGAAGATCAAGGAGTCCCTTGAGGCGGCGGATCGAATGCAAGCGAAGATGGAACAGACGCAGGCGGAGAATGAGGAAATTCTTCGCGAGGCGCGCCGTCAAGCGAGCGAGATCGTCGCCGAAGGGAAACGGGATGCCCAGGCTGTGGCTGAACAGGTCAAAGCATCTGCCGCCAAAGAAGCGGAAGCGATGACTGACAAGGCTCTCACGGAGATCAGCCGTGCCAAAGATGTCGCCATCGATGAGGTTCACAAGCTTTCAGTGGACCTGTCGTTGACGATCTCCGAGCATTTGATCGGCCGTAGCCTTGAGGGATCAGATCACCAACGCATCACCCAGGAAGCGATCGAGCAGTACCAAAAAATTGAGCAGTAAGAGAAGGCTCATTAGAACCGACGAGGAGTAGCCCATGGCGGCTTCGACGAAACAGCGACATCCGGCAGCTCTCGCCTATGCATCTGCGATGCTAGAGGTTGGAAGTGCCCAAGGAGAGGCAGCAGCTTACGGTGAGCAATTGAACGCCGTGGCGGGTGCCATCGCAAAAGATCCCCAGCTGCGGGTCTTCATCGAGAGCCCCAAAATCGGCCGCGAAACCAAGAAAACAACCTTGTCATCCGCCTTGGCTGGCAAGGTGGCGGAGCCGGTTCTCAATCTGCTGAAATTGTTGATCGACCGTGGACGCCAGTTCCTGGTGCAGGACATCGCCGACACCTACGTGGAGTTGGAAGATATTGCTGCAGGCAGGGTCAAGGCCACCATCACCAGCGCTGTCGAGATTCCCGCAGACCAATGGGATGCTCTGGTGGCGACGATTCATTCAAAAACGGGCAAGGAGGTTGTCGCCACCGAAGTGGTGGATGCCGGGCTTCTTGCAGGATTGACGATTCAGGTCGGAGACCTGGTCGTCGACGGATCCATTCGCAACCATTTGCAGAGGGTTCGTCATGAAGTGTTACAAACCCGATTCGGGAAAGACCTGATCGATGAAAATTAATGCCGATGAAATCACCTCTGTCCTTAAGAGGGAGATTGAACACTACCAGACCGACCTGGCCGTCGACGAGGTGGGCACTGTACTTGAGGTGGGTGACGGAATTGCCCGCATCTACGGAATCTCCAACTGCATGGCAGGGGAGATGCTCGAGTTTGCCAATGGTGCCAACGGCCTGGCGTTTAACCTGGAAGAGAACTCCATTGGAGCGGTGATCCTGGGTGACTTTTCGAAGCTGAAGGAGGGTGACTCCGTCAAGCGTACCGGGACTGTCATGCAGGTTCCCTGTGGAGATGCCCTCCTTGGTCGAGTGGTGGATCCCCTGGGGAACCCCCTCGATGGAAAGGGCCCCATCAAAACGGACACCTATCGTCCGGTGGAATCGCCCGCTCCAGGAATTGCCGACAGGAAATCGGTTCACGAGCCACTGCAGACTGGAATCAAGGCGATCGATTCGACGATTCCCATCGGTCGTGGTCAGCGGGAGCTGATCATCGGCGACCGTGGAATCGGCAAGACCGCCATCGCCATCGACACGATCATCAACCAGAAAGACAGTGGTGTGGTCTGTGTCTACGTGGCCGTCGGCCAGAAGGGTTCGACGATCGCCGGAGTGGTGGACCGCCTGGAGCGCGAAGGGGCCATGGATTACACCATCGTCGTCAGTGCTCCCGCTTCCGCACCCGCACCGCTGCAGTACATCGCACCCTACTCCGGTTGCGCCATGGCGGAGCACTTCATGTACAACGGTGGGCACACCCTGTGCGTCTACGATGACCTTTCCAAGCAGGCCGCAGCGTACCGTCAGCTTTCCCTGTTGCTTCGCCGTCCTCCCGGACGTGAAGCGTACCCCGGAGACGTCTTCTACCTTCACTCCCGCTTGCTGGAGAGATCTGCCAAGCTTTCTGACGATCTCGGGGGCGGTTCACTGACCGCTCTTCCGGTGATCGAAACCCAGGAAGGTGAGGTTTCGGCGTACATTCCGACCAATGTGATCTCCATCACCGATGGTCAGATTTACCTTGAACCAAACCTCTTCTTCGCCGGACAGCGTCCCGCGGTGAACGTCGGAATCTCGGTGTCCCGGGTGGGAGGCTCTGCCCAGATCAAAGCGATGAAGAAGATCGCCGGATCCTTGCGCCTCGACCTTTCCGCCTTCCGTGAACTGGAAGCATTCGCCCAGTTGGGAACGGAACTGGACAAGGCGACCCAGGCTCAGTTGGATCGTGGATTCCGCATGGTGGAGATCCTTAAGCAACCACAGTACAAGCCGATGCCGATTTCGGAGCAGGTTCTCGTTATCTGGTGTGGATCGACCGGCTTCCTCGATGCGTTGCCAGTCAACTCGTTGGCAGAGTTTGAGGCCAAATTCCTCGAGCATGTGCGCACCGAGTTCCCGGAGATTCTCGAGGGGATCACTTCCACCGGAGAGATCAGCGACGAGATGGAAGAAACCCTCAAATCGGTAGCCGGGAATTTCAGTAAGGATTTTGCGGCAAATTTGTCCCAGTAATGATCCGGAGGTCCGGAAGGACCTCCTGAGACAGAGGAGAAACTCGTGGCCAATGCCAGAGAGTTGAAAAACAAGATTCGCTCGGTGAATAACACCAAGAAGATCACGAGGACGATGGAGATGATCTCCACCGCCAAAGCAGTGGTTTGTCAAAAGCGAATTGAGCAGTCCCAGCCGTATGGCGACAAGCTCAGCGAAATCCTCAAGGATCTTGGGGGTGCGGGGGGCAATGCTGAGTCGAAAGAGTTCCCGCTGTTGCGCAAGCCTGAGACCTCCCGCCGCGAGGCTCTCCTCGTGGTCACGGCAAACCGTGGCCTTTGCGGAGGCTACAACACCAACGTGTTGAAGAGGGCAGAGCAGTTCATCGCCGAAAAGAAAAAGGACGGCGTTGAAGTCGATACCTACGTTCTCGGCAAGAAGGGAATCGCCCGTTTTCGCTACCTCGGCATTGAGGTCGCAGGCAAGTTCACCCAGTTTGAGGACAAGCCCATCTTTGATGAGGCAGAAGAAGTTTTCGAACCAGTGATGAACATGTTCGAATCCGGAGAGATTGATGGCATCAGCCTCGTGTTTACACACTACGAGAGCTCAAGTCGTCAAGCCCCGGAACTTCGACAGTTGTTGCCTCTCGAAGAGTCCGCAGAGAGTGAGGGTGGAAGTACAGACTTCATCCTCGAACCGAGTCCAGAGATGATACTGGGAAGGCTATTGCCGCTTTCCCTGAAAATGCAGTTTTTCCAGGCATTGGTGGAAGCCGCCGCGAGTGAGCAGATCGCTCGTCGGATTGCGATGAAGAATGCGACCGACAATGCTGAGGATATGGCCAAAACATACACCCAGCTCTACAACCGTACACGTCAGGCGAGCATCACCCAGGAGATCCTGGAGGTGATCGGTGGCGTTGAGGTAATGAGCTGATTTAACACAATGCCGGCGGCAAGAACGCCGGTTGGAGAGACGGGAGTCGAACCCGTGAGTGAAAATAAAGTTGTTGGCAAGGTTGTTCAGGTCATCGGTGCAACGATCGATGCCGAGTACCCCGAAGGGCACCTACCGCCGATCTACAATGCTCTGAAGATTGACCAGGGTGATATCCAGTTGACTCTCGAAGTGCAGCAGCACCTCGGTGGAAACAGGGTTCGCGCTGTGGCTATGGCCTCCACTGATGGGGTCGTTCGCAACATGGAAATCGTCGACACCGGAACGCCGATCAAGGTTCCTGTGGGCGAGGAGGTTCTGGGCCGTGTGTTCAACCTGTTGGGTGAACCCGTGGACAAGTTGCCGCCCGCAGACGTGAAGGAGTACCGCCCGATTCACAAAGAGGCGGTCGCATTCGATGACCTTGAGGCTTCGACTCAGGTTTTCGAAACCGGAATTAAGGTGATCGACCTTCTGACTCCTTACTCCAAGGGTGGTAAGACCGGTCTCTTCGGAGGTGCGGGTCTGGGCAAGACGGTGTTGATCCAGGAGTTGATCAACAACGTGGCGACCAAGCACGGGGGATATTCCTGCTTCGCTGGAGTGGGTGAGAGAACCCGTGAAGGAAACGACCTGTGGAATGAGATGAAGGAAGCGGTTGTCAAAACTGCTGACGGAACCGAATTCAGCGTGCTCGACAGAACCGTTCTGGTCTTTGGTCAGATGAATGAGCCCCCGGGAGCACGTCTGCGGGTTGCTCTTTCTGCTCTGACGATGGCGGAACACTTCCGTGATACTTCCGGATCGGACGTGCTGATCTTCGTCGATAACATCTTCCGCTTCTCTCAGGCCGGTTCAGAGGTGTCCGCACTTCTCGGACGGATGCCGAGTGCGGTGGGATACCAGCCGACCCTTGCCACCGAGATGGGACAGTTGCAGGAGCGAATCACATCGACCAAGAAAGGTTCGATCACGTCGGTGCAGGCGATTTACGTGCCTGCGGACGACCTGACCGACCCCGCGCCTGCGACCGCTTTCGCACACCTGGATGCGACGACCGTGCTCGATCGCCGAATCTCCGGTAAGGGGATTTACCCTGCGATCGATCCGCTTTCCTCGACCTCGAGAATTCTCGATCCTCAGGTGGTGGGAGAGGAGCACTACGCTGTCGCCCGTGAGGTTCAGCGGATTCTGCAGCGCTACCGTGACTTGCAGGACATCATCGCGATTCTGGGAATGGACGAGCTCTCTGAAGATGACAAGATCCTCGTCGGCCGTGCCCGCAGGATCGAAAGATTCTTCTCACAGCCCTTCAGTGTTGCGGAAGTATTCACCGGTTTCCCCGGCAAGTACGTTGAGGTTGCAGACACTGTTCGCTCCTGCAAGGAGTTGGTCGATGGCAAGCATGACCATCTTCCGGAACAGGCCTTTATGTACGTAGGCACCATCGAGGAAGCGGTTGAAAAAGCGGACAAGATGAAGGCCGAGGGCTAAGGATGGCCGCAATGATTCACTGTCAATTGCTCTCTCCGGAGGGTGCCGTATTCAACGGTGAGGTTTCCTTTGTCGGAGCTCACGCTCTCGATGGGAGGGTTGGAATTCTTCCCAACCATGCTCCCCTGATCACCGCACTCGGTGAGGGACCTCTGGTATTGCGGACTGAGACCGATGGAGATCTGAATTGGACTGTTCGGGGAGGGTTCATGGAAGTTCTCGATAATCACGTTTCTATTCTTGCAGAGGGTCTTCAGGAATCCTGATCCTGGATCGGGAATACAGAGTACCCATGGACCGGATCGGGGCCAGAACAGGCTTTGATCCGGTCTTTTTTTGTATTCGTTACTATTCTGCGTTAGTGGCATTCCTTGGATAAGTTGTTCAATATCAACATCTTATGAAACTTGCTTGTGTTAGGTAGGGAAGTTTTACGGTCAGAATAGTCAGGGTAGTCATTGCGCCATTGATCACCGCCTCAGGGAAGGGATAATCGAGGGTTCATAAGCTCTGATTTATATGTCTTAAATATCGACAGAATCGCTCTGGAGGAGGAATCCATGGTACGTCAATTTGCTCTGGGTAAGGCCCTGCTGCTGGCCTTCATCTTTGTCACCGGAACCCAAAGTCTGCAGGCGGACCACATTCGCCCGGGCTTTGTCGCCACCAGCCAGGAGGTGACCGGTGGAATTCTGGGATCGAATCCCCTACTCACCGATGGCTTGAATGCTCTTTTGGCGAGTAACTTGGCAACTTCTCCATTCTTGTTGGAAGTCGCCGATTTGGATGACCCGACTTACACCAATGACCCTGACATCACTTTGAATGCTTTTTCCGGAGTCGATGAGGATGGAGATCCCACCAATAACGATTCGGGTGAAAACAACTTTATCGTCACCCCTGATTCGCTCGATCCGGTGACGGGTGAGTTTGTCTCCTCTTTTCCAGGCGGAAGTATCACCAATAACCTGTTGACCGCCGGGCCGGGCACGATTGTGATCTCAGGGATTCCCCTGAATGATCTCACTGTGTCAGCGACCTTTTCAGAGACGACCCCGGGTTCGGGAGTGTACCAATTCATTTCGACTCCGACTGCAGCATTTTTGACGGAGTCTTTCCTTTCGACTCTTCCTGCTCCTGATCCGTTCTCTGGATCGCTGGTGACAGTTCTGAATAGCTTTGGAATCTTCCCGGATGTCGATGCAGATGGGGATGGAGTCAACGAGTCGTACTCTGCGGAATTTGTTTTCGGAGGTATCTCCTGCAATATCGTGCCTGTGGATCCCAACCCCCTGGATGGATTTGTGGCAACGAGTCAGGAAGTGACCGGTGGCATCCTTGGTTCCAATCCGCTCCTGACAGACGGATTGAACGCCTTGCTCGCCAGCAACTTGGCAAATTTCCCGTTCCTGTTGGAAGTCGCTGATCTGGATGACCCCACATACACCAATGATGCAGATATCACTTTGAACACCTACGGTGGCATGGACGAGGATGGAGATCCGACGAACAATTACAGCGGCACCAACGAGTTTCTGATCGATTCGGACTCGTATGATGACAATGGCAATATCGTCTCTCAATTCCCTGGCGGAAGCATCGTCAACACTGTTCTGACCGCCGGGCCGGGCACGATTGTGATCTCCGGGATTCCGCTGAATGATTTGACCGTCTCTGCGACCTTCTCGGAAACGAGCCCAGGATCTGGAATCTACCAGTTTACGTCGACACCAACCGCGGCATTCCTGACCGAGTCTTTCCTCGAAACCCTTCCGGCACCGGATCCATTCTCGGGAACATTGGTTACCGTTCTCAACAGTTTTGGAATCTTCCCGGATATCGATGCCGATGGAGATGGAGTCAACGAGTCGTACTCTGCGGAATTCGTCTTTACGGGGATCTCTGCCGTACTGTACCCGAATGACTTCGGTAGTGGTGGACCGACGCCCACTGAGATTTGTGATAACGGAGTCGATGACGATGGTGATATGCTCACCGATTGCGCTGACCCGGATTGTGCTTCTGATGCCAACTGTGTATCGGGCAATCAGTTCCGCCGTGGTGATGTCAACGGAGATGCTGCGCTGAATATCGCTGATGCGATCGCACTGTTGGGATTCCTCTTCAGTGGCGCTGCGGCACCCGGATGTCTCGATGCCGGTGATGTCAATGATGACGGCAGCAACAATATCGCTGATGCGATCGCACTGCTTGGATTCCTCTTCAGTGGTGCTGCTGAGCCTCCTGCTCCGGGTTCCAGCTGTGGATTCGATCCGACAGATACTGATCCTCTCGACTGTGCCATTGCCACTGGCGGTTGCTGATCTCGAGAGCGCTGATGTGATTCAAATCCCTGCTTGGACCAATTGGGTCCGGGCAGGGATTTTTTTTGGAGTTGTAAATCGATCCGCCTCTCTTGCGAGATCGGCAAACCCGCGGATGATGTCTTAAAGAGAATTGGACCGACACCCCTCAGCATTGCGGGGAATCACATGGGAAAGTTGCAGTGGTGGGCAAGACTCCGGGAATGGAAACAACGAAACTGTTCGCACCCGCTGCGAGAGAGCGGATGGCTCAGGCGATCCATGAAGCCGGAGCGAATGAAGTCTTCTTCCTTGGAATGCTGGATGAATCAGGGTTTCTGGAGGGTGTTGAAATCGTCGCTCGGGGAAGTGCCAATGCGGTCCCTGTGTTCCTGGAGCGGGCCGATGAAGGATTCCATGTTCTGATTCACAATCATCCGGGGGGTGATCTGACACCGAGCCCGGCAGATCTATCCATCGCCTCAGAGGCGGGCGCCCGCAGGTTGGGTTTCTTCATCATCAATAATGACGCCACCCGCGTGAACCGTGTGGTGGAGCCATTCCCTGAGAAGGAAGAGATTCCCGTAGAGGCCAGTGAGATCGATGAAATCCTCGGCAGGGATGGTGTGTTCTGCAAGAAACTCCCTGATTTCGAAGAACGAAGTGGCCAATTGAAAATGGCACACTCTGTCAATCGAGCGATCAGCGATGGGGACGTTGCGATCTTGGAAGCAGGTACGGGTATCGGCAAATCCTTTGCCTATTTGGTCCCGGCAATCCTCTGGGCGGTCAAAAACAGGGGAAGGATCGTGATCTCCACCGCAACAATTCCACTGGGAGAACAATTGGCACACCGTGATTTGCCGACTTTGCAAAGAATTCTGGGGGTGGACTTCAAATTTGCACTGATCCAGGGGCGTGGCAATTACGCCTGTCGCAGAAAAGCGGCGCAGGTGTCTATGGAGCCGGAGATTTTTGCTGAGGATGACGAACGTGAGAGTTGGTTCGCGGATATTCTCGATCGTCTCGCTGAAGCCAGAACGGGAACCCGACAAGAGATGCCCGGAGAAGTTCCGGAAGAGATTTGGTCAGATTTTCAATCGACCTCTGATCAATCACTGAAGGCGCGCTGTCCACACTATCGGGAGTGTTTCTATTACGAAGCGCGCAGAAAGGCATTCGGCGCACATGTTGTGATCGTGAATCACCACCTCTTTTTTGCAGACCTGAACTTGCGAAAAGCCAGAGGGGACTACGAATCGGATCTGGTCATCCCCGGTTATCAAAAGGTGATCTTTGACGAAGCCCATCATTTGGAAGACGTTGCCAGCCAGCACCTTGGATCAGAGATTTCACGCAGAGGAATGCTGCAAGTGCTGGGCCGACTCCTCGCTCCAAAAAAGAAGCGTGGACGATGGGGTGGACGGATGCCTTGGCTCCAGTCCCAGTTGGCCAAGCATCGTCAGGGAGAAGCGCTTGAACTGCTCTCGATGAAACTCATCCCGCGACTCAGTCAGGTGCGGCAAGAGGTGGAAGCGGCCTTCAATAGGCTGGAGGTTCGACTCGAGGAATCGCGGCATCTGGTCGCGGACAACAGTGGTCGCGATGGATCCTTGATGGCGCGGCTGGGTGAGAAAAAGGGCTTTATGCCGATGACGGTGGTGTCTCCTCCGCTGCTGGATGCGAGAGACAGCCTCGAAGATCTGAAAGGACTCTTGCAGGAGTGCTTTGATCTGTTGGAGGAAGATCCTTTTGAACCAGAAGTGGAATACCAAGCAGCCATCGCCGAACTGCGCTCGGCAAAGAGATCGGTAATTGAGCAGATTGGAGCCATCGACTTTGTCAAAGATGCTTCAGGGGCGATTCAGCCATGGGTAGAGCTCTCCTCGAAACCACAAAAACATCTGCTCTTGCGGGCGGCTCCCCTCAAAGTCGACGAACTTCTGGCAGAGTATCTGTATCGTCCTCTTTCCAGCATCATTCAGACCAGTGCGACGCTGAGGGTGGGTGAATCGTGGTCCTTTCTTTCCGATCGTCTGGGCTGGGATCAGGTAGAGCGGGAACGGCTGCGGCAGGAAGAGTTTGACTCACCCTTTGACTGGCAGGAACAGGTGCTTTTGGGGCTGCCGGATGATGTACCCGAGCCGGATCGTTCGGGATACGACCAGCGTATTCATGAAATCATTATCGACTCGGTTCGGTGCGCAAGGGGACGTACATTTGCATTGTTTACATCCCATCGATCCCTGAGAAATTGTGCCGAAAGCATTCGACCTTCGCTTCAGGCACTGGGGATGCCCCTTTATGTGCAGGGAGAAGCCCCTCGATCGGAGTTATTGCGACAATTTGTCGATTCTGGCCGAGCGGTGTTGCTGGGAAACCAATCGTATTGGGAAGGGATCGATGTTCCCGGAGCAGCTCTGTCATGCGTCGTGATCCCACGGCTCCCATTCAAGATTCCCAATCATCCACTGGAACAAGGGCGAGCCGAAGAATTGGAAGCACGTGGTAAAAGCCCATTTGCTCACCTTGCACTCCCCCGGGCAGTACTGGGCCTGAGGCAAGGATTCGGCCGATTGATTCGCACCGTCGAAGATCGTGGCGTTGTAGTGATTGCTGATACGAGGATTCTGCAACGCCCCTATGGGAAAAGATTCCTTTCCAGTTTGCCGGAGTGCAAAACGGTACGAGGAGAGTGGCTCCAATTGAAAGGGGCCATCGAAGGGTTCTTTGCAACGGACAATGTTGAGGAGTCGGCACCTTGATCGTCAGGGCAATCATCACCGCAGCAGGAGATTCTCGACGCATGGGACGCCCCAAGGCGCTCCTTGAGATTGCCGGAGAATCAGTGATGGCTCGTCTCTTCAGGGTACTCACCGAGGGTGGAGTGGATCAGGTATTGCTTGTTCAGGGGGGGAGGCATTCTGAAGAGCTGATCGCAGAGGCGCAGAGAGTTGGATTGAATCAGGTCGAAAATCCGGATCCATCGAGAGGGCCCATCTCCAGCATCTTGACCGGGATGAATTGTCCGGGTGATTGGGACCTGTTGCTGATCCAACCGCTGGATGTCGTCGGAGTTCATGCAGGGGATATCAGTAAACTCCTCAATAGTGCACGGGAAAACAAGCAATACGATGCTTGGGTCATGTCACACGACATGCGCAGGGGGCATCCGGTCCTGATCCGGAAAAAAGCAGTCCTTCAATTGGGTGAGGTTGAGGGACCTCCCCATTTGAGAGCTTTGCTCGCAAAAGAGGAGTCTCGCATCTATCACGTTGTCACTGAGAATCACTTGGTACTGGAGGACGTCGACGACGAAGAAGACTGGCTCAGGATTCGATCACAAATCTGATTTCCTCCATGCCATGTGCACAGCATCGAGTGTTCAGCTGCCGATGTTTTCCTGATACCACTTTAACAGGTTGAGCCACGTCTCTGGCCGCGCGCCTTTGGCTTCACGCACGGCAAAGTGTTCTGCGGCAACATCGGGATACCCCCGGTAGATTGCCAGCAAGCCCATGGGAATTCTGTACTCTGCGGAACTCTTGCCGTACTTGTCAGCAACCTGCTGGAAGATGAACCGATCGGTGACCTCGGTGATCTTGAAAGGCATTACCGCATTTTGATCAGAGAGACGTAGCCAAATATTATCTCTGTCGATTCTGTCGACGACTCCTCGATCCTTACGCTCACGAGTACTTCCAGCCAGTGGAATGCGAACCAGGGTGACTTCTTTTCCGTCTTCTCCCTTTTCAAGGAGCGCTTCAAGAGACATCTTGAAGAACCCGTCGAGAATCTGAAATGCTTCCAAATCGTTGCTGATCCGGGATTTGGTCGCATCAAGGACCATTTGGATATCGAGTTGGACGGCGGCGCTGATCATGCCTTTGATATCCCTTTTTTGCGCCAAGGGTTTGTATTCGGACCAGATTTTGTTGTACGAAGCGAGTTCTTCCGACTTTCGCTTTTCACTTTCGACGCGAACAAATTCGGTTTTCTCTTTCAGAATCCGAGACTCCAACTTTTCCGCCTCCGCAACGAGATCCGGGTCTGCATAACCACGAATCTTTTCGATGAGGGCAATCGCTTGATCAAATTCCCTGCGATTGCGGTGGAACTCGGCCTTTTGACTGTCCGCTTCAAAGAGCGAATCGATTTCATCACTCCAGACCGAGAGCATGCGTTCAATCTCGGTATTCATGTCCATGTCCTGACGCGCACTCTTTGGTCTGTCGTCGAGAAGTTCAATGGCTGCCCAAAGCCTGCCCGAATCGGCGATCCCCATCGCCTCTTCCATTACTGCACGCCCATCCGCCTGCCGCGAAGACACTAAGGCAGATTCGAGGAGGTCGAGTTCCTCGACCATCGCTTTTGCCGCTTCTGTATCACCATAGTTTTTTATCGCCGGTTTCAAGGCTCTGATTTGCAACTCCTGGTCCATTGCCCGAACCGAAGTCAGCAATTCTTGCGCACCCTTTTCCCTGCGATCAAAGTCCTCTTTGTCCCTCTTCATGCGACGTTCGATCTTGATCGTGGTCAGTTCGGAGAGACGATCCGATTTAATCGTGTCAAAATCGGGCTTGCCCTTCGATGTCTGTGATGCAGCGGACGCCACCATGAATACTGAGAGCAATACTCCGACTCCTGCACCTATTTTTGTCAGCAAAGTTTTTCTGCTGCGAAGGTCCGCTTTTCCTGCGCCTCCAATCTGACGCGCGACCCCTGCCGGGGCTTGCACGTTTCGTTGGACACGACGTGATTTGTTGACTGCCCGCGCCCCCTTGCGACCTGTGGTGTCGGAGATTTCCAAGTCGTTGAGGATCCCGATCACGGATTCAGCATTCGCAGGTCTGTCTGAAGGGGACTTGCTCAGCAATTCTTCAATCAAGCCGTCAAGGGTTGATTCTTTGCCAGCAACGGTAGCAACTGGAACAACTTCCTCAGTGACATGTTTCTTTAATATTTCGCGAGTGGTTGCTCCCTGAAAAGGAGGTTTACCGGCCAGGCAGTGATAAAGGGTTGCACCAAGTGAGTAGAGATCACTGCGCTCGTCGACATTTTCCCCTTTTATTTGTTCGGGAGAGATGTAGTGGGGAGTTCCTTTGAGAAGCTCCTGTTTTTCCAGATCCCTCGTTTCATCTGTAGCCAAAGCCAATCCAAGATCCGTAATCTTTGGCGTACCATCTTCTGCGATCAGAATATTTGCAGGCTTGAGATCCCTGTGCAGAAGGCCTGAATTGTGGGCATGATTCAGTGCTTGTGCGACGCATAGTGCCAACTCACTGACTTCTCGTTCAGAAAGTTGGCCTCTCCGATTGAGTTTTTCCTGCAGAGTTTCGCCCTCTACGTACTCCATCGAAAACCAGCAAACTTCACTTGTCTTTCCTGCGTCGAGAGCATGAACGATATGTGGGTGATTCAGGCGAGCAGCATTTCTGGCCTCTGCAATCAAGGACTCGAAATTCGTTTCATCCCCCGAAGTCAGAAAAACCTTGAGGGCTATGATCTTGCCCAGTGACTCTTGCTTTGCTTTCCAGACGACGCTGGTGGTCCCGGATCCCAGTGGAGAGATGAATTCGAATCCGGCGATTTCTGGAGGAAGTGCTGCCCGTACCATGCGGCTCAACCGCATCGCCTGATCGTTGGTAATAAGCCCCTTGTCGACGAGAACTTCTCGGGCACCAATGTCAGCGGTGATGGAATCCGCGATCTCTTGAACAGCGGATTCCTCGATCAGCCCCTGTTTGAGGGCCAATTTCATCAATGCTTGGTCAAATTTGTTCATCTTCGCTCCGAGAAACGGCTCCAACTGTTGGGATTTGCACATCAAAGGTGTGCTCCAGGACACGGGATGCGACACGGGATGCACAGAATGGGACTCTTTGATGGCCTTCCAGTGTAACGGATGGGATTATGTTCAGGAACTGAGTCAAGGAATCCTGGGGAGTATGTAAATTTAGCGGGTCTCGTCAGGATTTCTGTGAAAGGTGGCTGTTTCGTGGTACTTCCTTGGCTTCTGACGCTGATTTGCCTAACCCCTCCATCCACCACGGCCTCCTCATCTTGGCACTGTTCGTGTGTTGTGTCCCTTCTCCCCGAAGCAGGGCTGATCTCGTGGGTGGTCGAACTGTCACCTACGGCCCATGATCCTGCCGGAGTGTTAGAGGAACCCATCGAGTTTGATCTTCACTCGGGGCTTGAGATTACACCCCCAGAAATCGGAACCTTGAGCCTGATTTCTGAAGGACCCAGAAATCATGATCCTGGAATTGATCCGCGTCCGGAGATCACCCGAAATCGTTGGCGATGGACACCGCCGATGGGTGGGGGTGTCTTTCGATTGAACGCAAAGGGGTTGATCCGTGAGGAGCGCAGGGAAATCGGTGCAGGCTCCAGTCGTTCCTTTTCCACCACCGCTGGGACCATCGAAGAGGAAGGAGTCTTCCTCGCCGGCTCCAGTGCCTGGATCCCGCAACCGGTGGATGAAATGGTGACCTTCGATTTGACAGTTTCTTTGCCTGTGGGGTGGGATGCGGTTTCACAGGGCAAACGGGAAAAGCATTTCCGGAATGATCAGGGAACGGTGGTTCAGTGGAGGTGCGAGTCTCCCCAGGAAGAGATCTATCTGGTTGCAGGGGAGTATTTCGAATTTACCGATCGCATCGATGACGTCGAGTTGATGGCATTTCTCCGTCAGGATGATTCCGCCCTTGCCGCCAGGTATCTGGAGGCGAGTCAGCAATACATCCGCATGTACAGCGACATGCTGGGTCCCTATCCGCAACCCAAATTTGCTCTCGTGGAAAACTTCTGGGAGACCGGCTATGGCATGCCTTCCTTTACTCTGTTGGGACCTCAAGTCATTCGACTTCCATTTATCCTTCGATCTTCCTATCCCCATGAAATCCTTCATGACTATTGGGGAAACTCGGTTTATGTCGATGTGGATTCGGGAAATTGGTGTGAAGGCCTGACCGCCTACATGGCGGATCACCTGATGAAGGAGGTGGACGGCCTCGGGCATGAATATCGTCGGGATGTTCTCAGGAAGTACGGCTCCTACGTGCAGGAGGGACAGGATTTTCCGCTGACTGAGTTCCGCAGCAGACATTCCGGAGCAACCGAGGCGGTTGGCTACGGAAAAAGCCTGATGCTTTGGCACATGATCCGCAGGAAAATGGGGGATGATTCGTTCCTGCAGGGGCTGAGCAATTTCTATCAGCGATTCCGCTACAAGAAAGCATCCTTTTCTGATCTGGCGAACTGCCTGCAAGAAGCTTCAGCGGTTGAGAATTGGGATATCCCGAAATTTATTGAGCATTGGACAACGAATAGCGGTGCCCCCCGATTCAGAATGCAATTTGAATTGGGCAGCCAGAGTTCCCGGATCACCGTTAAGCAGGTACAGAAGGAATCACCCTTTCCGTTGCGTGTTCCAGTCTATTTCAAGACTCTCCACTCCGATCAATGGCAGATGAGCTCGGTGGAGTATCCGAGTGTCGAAGATGTTCCACGACAGGTCTCCGTGGACTTGGGGCCAGGAGTCGTCAGTGTCCGCCTCGATCCCCACTTCGATGTATTCAGAAAACTCGAGCCGGAGGAAACGCCACCTACTTTGGGCGATATCTTTGGCACCGATCGGGGACTGATTGTTCTACCGCAGAAAAGCGTTGATTTGGATCTTTGGAAAGAGGTGGCTACCCAATGGGCCCGCACCGGTAACTTCGAAGTTGCCGAGGACGGGGACCTGGAAGCTCGAGCGAAGATCGGAGCCAGCAAAGCGGTCTGGTATTTCGGTGTGGAGAATTTGTTGGCTCCCGGGGATTTTCGAACGGCTCTGACGATTTCAGATGAAGGGTATCACGCCGAAGAAGTCGCTGGTATTCGTGTTCATGGAGCTCCGGACAGAGTTGTGGGTTGGGTGACTTCGCCGGTCCCCGAAGCGATTCCTGGGCTCGGCAGAAAGTTGCCCCACTACGGCAAGTACTCCTATCTGGCCTTCAAGGGAACCGAGCCGAGCAACTTCATCAAAGGGCAATGGCCGGCAACCGGATCCGCACTTTCGATGAGTGTGAACGATTCTCCTGCTTTCTTGCCGATTCCTGAAAGAAACCCCTTGGGCAAACCGGGACAACTTCTCGATCCCGAAAAACTACTCGGTCACGTTCGTCTGTTGACGAACCCAGAGATGGAGGGACGTGGAAACGGATCGGAGGGATTGGCGCGGGCAGTGAGTTGGCTCCGCGACCGCTTCGAAAAGATGGATCTTGAGCCCGCGGCTCCTGGAGGGAAGTATGTCGATCGTTGGAGCGTCAAAGATGAGGCCGGTGAGACGATGCAGTTGGAAAATGTGCTGGGAATGATCCCCGGAACAGATCCAGCACTCTCTCAAAAACCGGTGGTCGTCATGGCACACATCGATCACCTCGGTCGGGGTTGGCCGGATGTCCGCTCCGGCAATGAGGGGAAACTGCACCCCGGTGCAGATGACAATGCCTCAGGGGTGGCGGTTATGGTCGAAGTCGCCCGCAAATTGAAAAGAACGGTTCGTCCCCAGCGTCCAATTCTTTTCGTCGCCACATCCGGAGAGGAGTGGGGGCTGAAGGGGTCCCAGCGTCTGGTTTCCGGGGGATGTGCGATTCCCCTCGTGGAGGCTCTGACCGCCATCAGTATCGATGCCGTGGGGCGATATCAGGAGGATTCGTTGCTGGTTCTAGGAGCGGGTACTGCCACCGAGTGGGTACATATCGTTCGAGGTGTGGGATTCACGACAGGAATCAAGGCTATCGCCGTGAATGACGATCCGGGCGGATCTGATCATGTCATGTTTCATCGGTTGGGTATTCCCGGTGTTCAGTTGACGACAGGGGCACATGAAGATTTCCATCGGCCGAGTGACACTTCTGAAAAAATCAACGGTGATGGCCTGGTTCTCGTCTACCAATGGCTCAATGAAACTCTGGGGTATCTCGGCAACCGGATTGAACCCCTGACCTCGACAATGACGGAAGATGGATCCCGTCCCGCACCCCGTACCAGTGGCAGCAGGAAAGTCTACTTGGGGACGGTCCCCGATTTTTCAGACTCGGAGGTAGGGGTTCTCTTTGAGGACGTGGTGACAGGATCACCGGCAGAAGCGGCAGGCCTGAAAGCCGGGGATCGTCTTCTGATTCTGAATGACCAGCCGGTCAGGGATCTTCGCGGCTATTCGGAATTGCTCAAGAAGCTCAAGCCTGGCCAAAAGGTTCTACTGAAGATAGTTCGTGCTGGTAAAACCATAGAGATCGAGGTCGAGCTGGGAGAGCGCTGATTCGACGACGAAATCAAATCTCCCTGCCGCCGACACCGAAGTAGTTGGCATCCGGATGGTGGAAGGCGAGAGCGGAGACGCTTGCTTCAGGGTCCATCATGAAGCCGTCTGTCAATTCCACACCCAGATGCTCTTGGGGCTGCAGCAATCTCCAGATAGATTCCTGATAGGAGAGATCCGGGCATGCCGGATAGCCGAAAGAGTATCTCTTGCCGCGGTAACGGGCCCGAAACAGATCCAGGGGCGGCATATCATCGGGATCGGGAAATCCCCACTCGGCGCGGATCTGTCGGTGAACTCGTTCTGCAAGTCCTTCAGCCAATTCCACCGCCAACGCTTGAATGGCGTGACTCTTCAGGTATTCACCTTCATTCATCCATGCCCGTGACTGGTTGCGAACACCTGACCCGGCTGTCGTCACCATGATGGCGATGTGGTCGCGGGCATCTCCGTTCTCTGCCGCCGGAAGAACGTAATCACAGATCGACTGGTAGGGAGATTTTTGCTGTCGCGGCATCGAAATCTCCTCAAGGACTCTACCGCTGTCGGGGCAATGGATTCTCAGTTCCTTGGAAGTGGAACTAGCAGGGAAGTGTCTCCACATCGCCCGCGGCAATAACAAGTCTCGTTGCGAAACTTCTTCGAGCAAATCATCCATCAAGGATTTTAGCTCGACTGCTTTTGAATCTTTTGCTGCCAACTTCTTATTGAAGTTTCCCCGTATTCCCATGTGTCTGCCATAGAGCATTTGCGGGTTAATCAAGGGATAGATTTCTCGGGGATCGATCTTGGTTTCAAATTGCATTCCTGTGTCGGGAATAGGAGGGACTGTTTCCAAGAGTGGGATATCCGGTGACCGATCCGGCAAGGTGATCTCTGCCACAGCGGTTTGGGATGTTGCCGAACCACCTACGATGATTCGCTTCTGATCACGGCGTACAGACTCAATGAATTGATCGCGTTTCTCTTCATCGAATAGTTCGTTTACGATCCGCAAGCCATCCATTGCGTCTTTCGCATAAATGACGGTTGAGTTGGTGGCATTTTGTATCTTTGTCGCAGTGAATTTTTCTGAAAGCGCAGCTCCGCCGACGAGGATTGGCAGATCGATGCCATTTGATTGCAAATCTTCTGCAGTGACCACCATTTGTTGAGCGGACTTCACTAGCAAGCCTGACAAGCCGATTGCATCAGGCTGGTGTTCTCCGACAGCGTCGATCAATTGAGTGGGCGGGACTTTGATGCCGAGATCGATGACTTCAAAACCATTGTTGGAGAGTATGATCTGTACCAGATTTTTTCCGATGTCGTGAACATCGCCCTTAACGGTGGCGAGCAATACCTTGCCCCGTGATGCGGAATCGGATTTTTCCATGTGTGGCTCAAGGAATGCCACTGCAGCCTTCATCGCTTCGGCACTTTGGAGCACCTCGGCGACGATCAACTCGTTGTCATTAAAGAGTCGACCGACCTCGGCCATTCCTGTCATCAGTGGCCCATTGATAATCGCCAGAGGGGAATCGAAGTTTTCGAGAGCAATGGTCAGAGCTTCTTCCAGGCCTTCTTTGGTACCTTCGATGATGTTGCGGGCAAGTCTTTCAGGGATCGGAAGATCGAGGAGCGGAGATTGCCCCTCTGCAGCTATTTTTTTGCCACGGAAATACTCGGTGAACTCAGCGATGGGATCTGCGCTTCGTTGCCAGATCAGGTTTTCGCACAATTCCCGTTCCTCTTCGGGAATGCTCGCATATCGTTCCATGCGCTCTGAGTTGACAATTGCCATCGAAAGGCCTGCCTGAACGCAGTGATAAAGGAACACCGAGTTCAGGACCTCACGACCTGCAGGCGGCAAACCAAAGGAAACGTTGCTGATGCCGAGGACTGTCCCGCATTGGGGGAAGCGTTCATGAATCGCCTTGACTCCATCAATGGTTGCGGAGGCGGAGGCGCTGTATTTCTCATCCCCGGTACCCACCGGAAACACCAGGGGATCAAAGATGATGTCCTGGGGTGAAACACCGTACTTTTTTGTCAGCAGATCATAGGATCTCTCTGCGATTTCCAGTTTTCTCTCGACGGTGACCGCCATGCCGTCCTCGGGATCTTCATCGATACAACCGACGACGAGGGCTGCTCCGTATCTTTTGGCGAGGGGAACCACTGACTCAAATCGCTCTTCCTCATCTTCAAGGTTGATGGAGTTGATGACCGATTTCCCCTGGCACAATTTCAATGCTTCTTCAATCACTTTTGAATCGGTGGAATCGATCATCAGTGGAGCCTTGGTCATGCGGGTGAGGACCGGCAGGAAGGAGAGCATATCATCCAGTTCTTCACGATCCGGATCCGCCATGCATACATCAATGATGTGTGCGCCGCCACGATCCTGCTTTCGGCCGATTTCTGCGGCTTTTTCAAATTCGTTTTTAGCGATCAGTCTCTTGAACTTACGGCTTCCGATGACATTGGTGCGTTCACCAACGATGAGTGGGGTGGTGTCCTCAGTGACTTCGACGGCTTCGATCCCCGACAGGGTCAAAGTCTCATTTGCTGCAAACTTCCGTGGTTTGGAATCGGCAGCCAATTTGGCGATGGCTGTGATGTGGCTTTTTGTCGTTCCGCAACATCCACCTGCGACATTGACCCACCCCTGATCGAAGAATGGCTTCAAGTTTGACAAGAGGAGTTCCGGAGTTTCCTCATACTCGCCATCGGAATTGGGCAAACCCGCATTGGGATAGACCGAGACCGGGTATGCAGAAATGGAAGCAAGGGTACGGAGATGGTCGGTCATGAACTGGGGGCCGGTCGCACAATTCATGCCGATGAAGATCGGCTCAAAGTGTTCGACGCTGGTATAGAACGCTTCGATGGTTTGGCCGGCAAGCATCGTTCCCATCGGCTCGATGGTGCAAGAGATGGCGACCGGCCTTGAATAGCCGAGTTCCGCTCCTGCGTGCTCGATTCCGATCTGCGCAGCTTTCAGATTGAGTCCATCCTGGACTGTTTCCAGAAGCAGAATATCGACACCTCCACGAAGAAGGCCCATCGCTTGAACTCTGAAATTGTCGACCAGTTCATCGAAGGAGATTCCGCCGGTCACCGACAGGGTTTTTGTTGTTGGTCCCATCGATCCGAGAACCCAGCGGGGTCGCTCGGGAGATGAAAATGAATCCGCTTCCTCCCTGGCCAATCGTGCGCCCAACTCATTGATCTCAAGTGCATGATGCCCCAGAGCATATTCGTCAAGGACGAGTGGGGTTGCACCGAAGGTATTGGTTTCGATGCAATCCGCACCTGCTTCCAAGTAACTGCGATGAACTGATCGGATGATCTCTGGTCGGGTGAGTACGAGGTTTTCATTGCATCCGAAGAGATCTTCCCCGCCAAAATCATCAGCGGTCAGATCTAATTCTTGCAGCGCAGTTCCCGTCGCTCCGTCGATCACCAGGATTCTCTGTTGCAGGATTTCCATGAATTGGCTGCGAACATCAGACTTGGAGATGGTGGCAGGATCGACGGTCATCCGGAGAACTCCTGATAAGGGTAAAACTTGATCATGACTATACGTGGGGAGTTGGATTGGCGGTAGCAATCACCAAAAGAAAGGCCAAGGTTGACGGCTTGCAAGATCGCTTAAGGAGAGGGAGGAGTCTTGAGAATCTCCAATTCCTGACGCATGGCATCGTGTGACTCGATCAACTCGTCGACGAGTTTCAGCAATTGCCCCTGACGGACGACAAGATCGATCCGATCCTGCCCTGAGGAATTCACCTGCTGCTCCAATTCCCGGATCCGCTGCTTCATTGCATCGATCACGCTGGCATCCTCAACCCGGGAATCACCGAGGGTACTATTGAGAGTTTGCAGTTTGGTTTCCAACTCCTCGATTTGCCCCTCCAGTTGCGATAGGGCGGTTTTTCCAGCGTCTCTGTCGTCTGTGGCTTGCTCCAGTTCTTTGGAGAGTCTGTCTTTTGCCGCTTCCAGGCCTTCCAGACGTTTCAAAAGTGATCGATCGGTTTCTCCCTGTTGATCGATGCGATCAGAGAGACTGTTGCGGCTCTCTTCGAAACTTGTGGAGAGGGTTTCCTGTAGCTCCCTGTTCTTTTGTATCTTTTGGCTATTCTCTTCAACCCGTCCCGAAGTGTCTTTCAGGGCTTCATCCATGTCGTCCTGGGCGGTCATGATTCGATCGAGATTCTGGTCGATCGTTGCCTGCTTTCCCTCCAACTTGCTGACTCTCGATGAGATCGCAAAATCTCCCAGAATCACAATAGCAAGAATCGCCAAGGCGGTGATGAGGACAGCTATGATGAAGGATTTCATATCGGGTCCTCCCAAATCTGGAAATGGTGGTTGGCGGTGGGGGTGGGATTCGAACCCACGGGAGCTGTTACACCCCGCCGGTTTTCAAAACCGGTGCAATCGACCACTCTGCCACCCCACCGCAATCGAAATTTGCTCACCATGCAGCACAACGAATTTTTGACTCGCCGTACATTCTCGAAACAGGGTACTGGATCTTTACTCAGGAACCACCCTCGTCGCCAGCGATGGATCGAAAACTGCGCTCCTGTCTCAATCTGTCGAGGCGCTTTTCGCGAAGGGACTGGGCGAAATCCCGGAGGTCGGTCACGTGATCAAGTTCATCGACGACTTCGATGCCAAGAATTGTCTCGAAGAGGTCCTCCGTGGTGATTACGCCGCAGGTCCCTCCATGCTCATCTGCCACCATGGCGATCGGATCCTTGCCGCTGGTCAGATCATCGAGAGCCTGCCGCAAGGTGGCCACTTCAGGAACAAAGCGAATCTCCCTGCGGAACTCAGTCAGCGGCGAGGAATTGCGATTTGAATCGAGGGCTGCGGTCAGGACTTCCCGGAGCAGGATGTATCCACTGACGTCATCCCGGGAGTTTGCGTAAACAGGGATTCTGCTCGGCAACTTGCCACGCCGGTTTTCTGCCAGGAGATCTTCGACGGTGGAATCCTGCCACAGATCTACCAGGACAGTTCTCGGAGTCATGACATCTCCGACCCGGATTTCATCGAGGCGCAAAATGTTTCGGTAGAGGGCCTGTTCATGTCTGGCCAGGGTGCCCTCATTGCCGGCCATATCGATCATCGCTTCCACTTCTCCCCTGGAGACATTTTCGCCGCGGACCCCGCCGAAGAAACGGGTCAAGCGACTGGTGAAAGCGACCACTGGGCGAAGAAGGAAGGTCAACAGAATCAATGAATAGCCGACGAGACCGGAAAGTTTGCGTGAGTGGACCGCCCCGATCGTCTTGGGAATGATTTCCGAAGTGGTCAGAATCAGAAAGGTCAGGATGGCGGAAAATGCCCCCACCCACGCCTGAGAGATTTGTCCGACCAGAAATCCTGCATAGGCGGCCCCTGCAGTATGGGAGATGGTGTTCAGGATGAGGATTGCACCGAGGGCATCATCCAAACGATCCTTCTTGAGGTTGTAGAGGAGATTGACCCCGCGGCTTTTTTCCCGTCTTTCCTCCAGGCTGGCGATGGAGACGGAGAGCAGAACGGCTTCGAGCAATGAGCAGAAGAAGGAAATCGACAGCGTCAAAAGGACGACGGTCAACAAGTAGGTCACGGAACTCCCAAATCCAGCCCTGAGGCACCGATAGAATACCCGGAACGGGGCATGGGGGGATCGGATCTCCGCACTTCGCATTATCGGAAGTAAATACAGCCAATTGCGCTTTACACTTTATAAAGTATGTGTCACTCTTTCCCCGGGTTCGCACGCTCATGTGCGAATCCGAACAGTGACTGTTCAGCCTCAGTCATTCGTCATGGCCGAGGGGGAACGAAGGACGGAATGCGGCCCGCAACAGTGGCTTAACCAGTTGTCTGTATTTTTGACAACATTGGCACGGCTACTGCATGGGATAGGGGGCCCCGTTTTTTCCGTTTGGGGAAACAAGATTCTGGGGGGAAGAGTCTTCGTCCGACGAAGACCGATCGGGAAAGAGGATTCAGGATGGAGCAGCAGAATGGTGGTCCGGAAAAAAAGGCTTCGGAAACAGCCTTCAATACCCAAGAGATCGAGCGCATTTGGGAGAGTCTGGGCCAAGGCGGCAGGGTCGTCTTTAGCCTATGCATGCTCTTTCTGGTCTACAGTTTTTTCCTGAATGGAAATCAGTTCATCGAACTCTCTGAGGTTGATGTACGTGGTGACCAATACGACAAGCTGGTGGGTTACCTCGAAGAAGAAAATATCGAGTACCGCTACACCGAGGATGGAGTGCTGCGCATTCCTAGTGATCGGGCAATTCAGGTCTCCTCATTCCTCGACTCCTTTGTAAGGGTAGAAGATCCATCCAATAATGAGGTCTCTGCCCAAGCAAATCTGCCTGATCTGACCAATTTCAGGCTTCCAAGCTACAACAGGTCCGTTCAGCGCCTCGAAAAGAAGATCAAGGCTACCGAGGGTGAGATCGAGAGATACGAGGGGATTGAGTCAGCCAGCATCGTTCCCAATCGGCTTGCAACCGAGCGCCAATCCTTCGACAGGGCTCCCAAATTCAATCGAGTCACGGTCCAGATCGAACTGGAAGATGACAAGAGGTCGATCGGCCTTGGCAGTGACATGATCAACTTGATCAAATCACATGTCAGTGCAGCTTTAGACGTCCCCGTGGCCAATGTTCAAATGTTTGATTTGAATGGCCGAAACTACGAGGTCACCGCAAATCAGTTTACCGCCGCAGATGTTCGCCAAAAGGTCAGTGTCGTCGAGAGCAAAGTTTCTGAATTCATGGCAAACATCTTTCCTCGCGACAGTTTTCGCATTCAGGTGAATGTGGGCCTCCCCTCCGAGGCTTCAGACAAGCTTTTGAATGAAGAAATCTGGCCAGGTGTCAAAAAGATCAATGAAAAGTTGATTCAATTGACTCCCGTAACGGCTCCTCTTCCTCAGGATGTTGTGACGCTGACAGCCCTCAAGAATGCTCAATCAAGATCTCGATACGGGAGTTTCGGAAACAGCGACCTGAACAATGTGGCGGTGACCGTCTTCATCGATCGTGAGCCTGCACAAGCGGTTCTGGATCAGGCAGATTACGAACAACGATTGAATTTCGATCCGGTGATTTCGATTCCATCTCAGGAAAGTTTCCAGTCGATCACCCGCGACATCGCCACTCATCTGGAAGAGCACCTACGGACAACTTTCCCTGGTGACATCGTCTCCGCAAGGCTGGTTCCTGTGAATCTCATCGGCGCCAATGGTCAACTGGCAGATTCATCCTGGGCGATCAAGGAGTTTGTCATTCCTACCTCTTCGGCAGGCGGGAGTTCACAGAATACGACCATCTTCTTCCTCGCCACCATGGCTTTTCTCTTTGTTGTATTGATGTTCCGTGATGGTCCCAGGGATGCCGAGAATAGATACTCCATAAAAGGATTTCATGGTGGATTTGTTGAGAGATCGGTAGCGGATTTCAATTCGCGAACTACGTTTGGCACAGGAATCACTCCCGGTGATGACCCTGTAATCGTGCAACAAATCATCCAAAAGTCATTCGAGGAACGTATCGATATCCTCAGGTCAATCGCAGCCAACGGCGAAGACAATCTTCCCGGGAGTAATATCCTTGCGCTGATGATTTTTGATCTGTCGGAGAATCGTCAAGAAATATTCAGCGCTCTCAGTGAAGAGGAGTGCTCAGTATTGTTCGAGTTGGTCAACGGCATTGTTGCTCCTATTGGAAATGAAGAGATCGAAGACGCTTTCGCAGCATTTGAATTGATCAATGTCGGTCTGAATAACGGCACAGAAATCCCCGTTCTTGTCACGACCGTTCCGACACGTCCTCAAATCGATCACGCAGTCATGGATGAGATTCGCTCCAATAACTCCGACCTGGCTGACGTGATTTCCAAGAACCGCAAGGGGAGCACACCGGAGAAGAGTTCCTGAAGATGAAAATCCTATCTCAACCCGATTCTGGATTGGAGGGCCGAGTGGAAGAACACGAACTTCTCAAGGCTCGGATGGAACTCGAAGCCCTTAGGGAGGCTTACGATGATCTCATGAAGGAGTTGGTTTTTGAGGGAGAGCAGCAACGCGCTCGATTACTTGAAGCTCAGGAAGAAGCGCGGAGTCGCATCGTGAAAATGATGGAGGAGGAGCGCAAGAATGCTGAAGAATCCCGCCACAAGAATGAGATAGCGTGCCAAGAGTTACTTCAGAAAAGTGCAGACGAAGGCCTCCGTCAGGGGTACGAAACAGGGTACGAGGAAGGCTTGCAAAAGGGCCTGGAGGAAAGTCGTCGAGTAGCGCGTGAAAACACAGAGAGGGCAGCCAGAGAGATTCTGGATGAGGCGGTCGGCACCGTGCCGAAGATGCTGGAGCAAAGTCTTTGTGACTTCGATCGCACATGGCGGCAAACCGTATCCGAAATGCGCAGGGAAACGGTCGCGCTCTCCAGGGGAATTGCTGAGCGAATTATTCGAAGGGAAATAGACCAGTTACCTGAGTTGGTTCTTCAAAACATTGAGGTTGCTGTTCAGAGGGTTTCTGATCGGCGTCGCTTAAGTATCGAAGTCCATCCCGCAGATTTGGAAGCGGTGATTCAGTTCTTGCCCGAATTGGGCCGCAGTTTCAGAGGAGCTGAAGCTGCTGAAGTCATAGGCCAAGAATCGATACAAAGGGGCGGGTGCCGGATACGAAGTGAGACAGGTCACGTCGATCTTCAAATTGATACCCAACTCGACCTCATCGAATCTGCCCTAATCAGGAATACTCAGGTATCGGGATGAGTTTTCTCTCTGCACTGGAAAACCTCGACAAGCAGGGACTCGTCAGGGTGCAAGGGAGAGTGGTCGCCGTCACAGGTGTTCTCGTAGAGGCAGAAGGACTTTCCCTTCCTGTCGGCGCAGAATGCGAAATCGTGACTCGTGCCGGTTGCAGATCCAATGCGGAGGTCGTGGCCTTTTCAGGGGAGAGAACCCACCTGCTTCCTGAATCAGGAATCGAAGGAATCGGTCCCCGTGACACCGTGATACACGATGGAGATGTTCCCAGCATTCCGGTTTCTGAAGATCTTCTTGGCAGGGTCATCGATGCGAGAGGAAATCCCATCGATGGGCTGGGTCCCATCTCAAATGGAGTTCCTTTTCCGATTCACAATGAACCGATTCAGGCATTGCGTCGTTGTTTGATCGATCAACCGGTCAAAACGGGGGTCAGAGCGGTCGACGGAGTCTTGACTGCAGGGCGCGGTCAACGTCTCGGGATTTTTTCGGGAAGCGGTGTCGGAAAATCGACACTGATGGGAATGATCTCAAGAAACACCGAGTTGCCGGTGAAGGTGATTGCCCTGATTGGGGAGCGGGGTCGTGAAGTTCGAGAATTCATCGAGCGGGATTTGGGACCTGAAGGCCTGAGGAACTCTGTCGTCGTTGTGGCAACGAGCGATGAGGCCGCAGTGCTCAGGATCAGGGCTGCAAAGGTAGCAACATCCATCGCAGAGTGGTTCCGCGACAGGGGGACCGATGTCCTTCTGATGGTGGACTCATTGACCAGGATAGCACTGGCCCAAAGAGAAGTTGGATTGAGTGCCGGGGAACCTCCCACCACCCGGGGATTTACTCCCAGCGTATTCGCCATGTTGCCGAAACTGCTCGAAAGGTCTGGTCCCGGTGAAACCGGTACCATTACCGCCTTTTACTCCGTCTTGGTGGAAGCGGATGATCAAAACGATCCGATCGGAGATGCGGTAAGAGGAATTCTCGATGGACAAATCTGGCTGTCGAGAGATCTTGCCAACAAAGGCTGGTTCCCGCCCATCGATCCATGTTCAAGCAAGAGTCGAACCATGCCAGCCGTGGTTTCAGAAGAGCATCTCTTCGCTGCAAGAAAGTTGACAGAGATGCTTGCTACCTACTCAGAGATCGAAGATTTGATTCGTTTGGGTGCCTACAAAAGAGGTCAGGACCTGCGTGCGGACCTGGCGGCTGACCTTCGCCCGGAGATCGAGCAATTTCTGCGTCAAGATCCAAGTGAAACTTCAACCTATGAGGAAACACGCAATCAGCTTATCTCGCTCCTTGAGCAATCGGCGAGTGGGGGTGGGCAGTGAACTCATCGACAGATCAGCTGAAAACACTCTTGGAAGTTCGTGAAAATGAACTCGAGGCTGCCGTCCACAAACTTGTGGAGAAGAGGTCAGGACTCGAGCGTGGATTGAGCAAACTCAGGACCTTGCACCGAGAGAAAACCAGAATCTCGGAAGAGGTCGCAAGTGAAGTGGGCGATGGCCCATTCGAACCGGTGATTCATGGTCGTTACCTGGCTCGGTTGCGTCGGGAAGTGATGCGACTGAACAGGGAGATAACGGGTCTTCAGGAAATCGTCGATATCGCCCGTTCGAAAGTCAAATCTGCCCATGGTCGGCATGGGGTTGTGGAACTCCTCATCGACCAGAGGAAAGAAAAGGAACTTCTTTTTCAAAGCCAAAGGGATCAGCGACTGGCCGATGGAGATGCATGCCAAAGGTTTGTCGCAAATGAAAATAGGAGTGAGGCCAATTGATAGAAGGTTTTTCTTCAGCGGAAGACCAAATCAGGCAGTTCAAATCAGGGGAAAGGGATCGAGCCATGGAAAATAAGGGATTCAGGATCTTCAACATTGTTGCAGTCGTTTTGCTCCTGTTCATGTTGGGTGCGGGTGAAGCCCATGCGCAGTTGTTCCCAATTGCAGAGGGAGCGGCGATTTCCTCCGCCAACTCCGGGATTTCTGGTGCTGCCGGATCAGCGGGGAATGGAGTCACCAGCCCAACAGGTTTACAGCCATTGCTTGAGGCGATAGGCACGATCCTGATTTTGGCAGGCCTCGGGGTAGGAGTAGTGTTGCTGGCGAGGAAATACTTTCCAGGAGTGATTCCTGGTACGGATGCGCGCATGAAGGTGTTGACACGCATTCCAATGGGGAATCGGCAGAACGTGATTACTTTCCGCATTGGAGAAAGGGTTCTCGTGGTGGCTCAGTCACCGAACAGGGTCGATTTACTCTCTGAGATCACTGATCCGGTCGAAGTCCAGAATCTCAGCTACGGCAGTGATTTTTCTCGGGAGATCGAGAGGGTTCGCATCGACACACAAGATGATGAATTTCCTGAGCAGTATGAGGCGAGTTCCGCAGACACGAGTGTTCGTGAAGAAATCCAATGGTTGCGCGAGCGCCTTGATGGCTACGGTGAGCGAACGGAAGAAGAAGTTCACAGTTGATCAGTAAAAACGTAAAACTAATGTCAGGAGTGATCCTGGCCTCGGTCTTGATGACCATGGGATCACCCATGGTTCATGCCTCTGAAGGGGGCACCGATATCGTCAGTCGGGTCTTGGATGGAAACCCCGAAGATATAGGGGTTTCCATCAAATTGTTATTGCTGACTACAGTGATCGCAGTTGCTCCTGCTCTCTTGTTGCTCACGACCAGTTTTACGCGAATCATCGTGGTACTGGGATTTGTTCGACGTGCCATCGGTGCCCAAGATGCGCCACCCAATCAGGTGATCTTCGGATTGTCGCTATTGCTGACAGTTGTTGTCATGGGACCGACCTGGACTGACATTTATCAAAATGCTTTGAAGCCTTACTCAAACCAGGCGATTTCCCCTGTGACTGGAAATGTGATAGACGCTGAGGAGGCAAGCCTCTATGCAGAATCACGAATCAGGGAATTCATGTACCCTTTCATAAATGTTGATGACTTGATTCTCATGGCTCGTGTGGGCGCTCCTGAGACCTTCGAGAAGCACCACGATGAAAGTAATCCGGGTGTTACAAGGCAGTTTGTCGAGGAGCTCCCAATCACGGTAGTGGTCCCGGCATTTGTCCTCTCAGAATTGAAATTGGCATTCCAAATGGGGGTGATGATCTTCATTCCCTTCCTGATTATCGATCTCGTCGTGAGTGCCATTCTTGTATCGATGGGGATGTTCATGTTGCCACCAATTCTGATCTCACTCCCATTCAAGATACTTGTGTTTGTCCTGGCTGATGGGTGGTCGCTGGTTGTGGAGCAATTGCTCTTCCATGGATCGGCGGTGGTATCAGGATGATTGACTTCGACCGGGTTTTGGACGTGTTGCAGGCGGGTTTGTTCCTTGTGCTGCAGTTGTCGATACCAGTCCTGCTGGCAGTGGTCGTTGTCGGGGTGGCAACAAATCTGATTCAGGCCATCTTCCAACTTCAGGATCAAAGTCTATCACTGGTTCCTCGCTTGATTGCGGTTGCGCTCGTTCTTGCATGGATGTCTCCGATGATGCTCGAATGGATCGTTACCTTCACCCGAGACAGTATTGAGGCCTCAACCGGATTTTTGTCAGGTGGGTGATCGATGAATCATCTGATAGAAATCTCCACTGCTGCCTGGTCTACATGGGCACTCGTCAGTGCCAGATTCTTTGGTGCGATGTTGGTGTTGCCGCTATTTTCCCATCGTTCCTTTCCTCTGAGGCTTCGTTGGGGATTTGCCTTACTGCTAGCCTTGGTGGTGGCACCACTCGATCTTTCCGGAAAGAGTTCGGTGATCGCATTCAGTGATCCCTTATCAGCGCTGATCAGCCTTGGTGGAGAGGTTGCACTCGGCTGGGTTTTGGGTGCAACAGTTGCATTGGTAATATGGGGAGCGCGATTGGGTGCAGCATGGTTGGGGGCATTCACCGGCGATGCGGCATTTGCCACAGGACAGCACGAGGAATCTGCGGAATCCCCTCTGAGCACACTGATGGTTTTATTGGCGACTCTTGTATTCCTGGCACTGGAGGGGCATCGCTTGGTGATGCTGATGCTGTTGGATTCCTTTCAAAAGGTACCCGCAGGGCTCTTTGCAAAAGTGATGTCAGGATCCGGGACTGATGCTGGGCAGGGAGTGGGTGGTTTTGTCGAAATGGTGGGTCAGCAGACTTGGTCCATTGGACTCGAAATCGCTCTGCCTGCGATTTCAGCACTGTTGCTGTTAACTCTCGTTTTGGGAGTACTTAGCCGTGTTGTTCCTGAGATCGATGTGTTTTTTACCGGATTTGCAATCCGAACATGTGCAGGTTTTGTTCTGATCTTTGTCTCTTTACCCTTCATCTCGGAAGTCTTCGCATTCGTGGTAGAGCAGAGTTTGAGTGGAACTGAAGCTGTGCTCGATAGTTTGACGGGGGGCTAGATGGCTTCCCATGAGAACAAAATTCACAAACCTACGGTTCGCCAGCTGAGGCAGACAGCTGAAGCGGGCATCTTCCCATACAGCACTGATTTGGCAATTGCGGTCACACTGATGACTGGGTGCCTGGTTACTGCATGGTATGCCGACAAACTCCTGTTTCAGATGATCGATCTGTTAAGAATCCTGTTTACCACGGGTTTGCAAAATCCGAATTCTGGGACCGAGACCCTGTTGGGTTTGCCATGGTTAGTGACAAAGTTGGTCGCTCCGGTTGGATTGACGATTTTTGGAGTCACGCTCGCAATCGCATGGGTGCAGTCACCCCGGGTGATGCGGAAGGACTTGATCGCCGATTCGATGGGGGATTGGATCCCAGGCAGAAGGCTCTTCGACCTGTTTTCGATGAAGACTCCTGGGAGATTACTCTTTCAGATCCTGAAAATCGGTGTGATTACGGCGATTGCATTTTTCGGATACGAGAAAATTGTCGGTCGTATTGAAATCGCACAGATGAATACGTCAGCAATCACCCATGGAGACACACTTGGAATCATCCTGGTTGGAATCATCCTGGTGACGTTATTGCAAATCTGCATGGCTCTGGTCGTGTTTGCGCTGATCGACAAGATTTACCGCCACAAGCAATGGTGGGATTCTGTTTGCATGACCCCTGAAGAATTAAAAAGGGAAAAAAGGGAAGCCCATGGGGATCCCCGACTTCGTAAGCGCAGGAGTTCAGAACATCGAAGTTTGATGAACAGATTTGCAAATTCGAAATCGACCTTGAAAGACACCCACGAGCGGAGTTCGCGATGAATCAGACTCAACGACACTCCTTTTCCGACTCAGCCCAGTGGCGTGGCTCCATAGGCAGAAACAGGGATCTTGCGTTGATCTTGGCACTCGGGGGGATCCTGGTTGCCATCCTCGTTCCCCTGCCCGGACCGGTGATGGACACACTTTTGGGAATCAACATTGCCATCTCTGTGTTGATTCTGCTGACGGTGGTTTATCTGCGCGGCCCCCTCGAATTCGCCGCATTTCCATCGATGCTGCTGATTGCAACTCTTTACCGACTCGCTCTCAACATTGCCACAACAAGGTTGATCCTGAGCAGAGCAGAATCAGATGGCCCACTCGCCGCCGGCAAGGTCGTGAATTTCTTCGGCGAGTTTGTTTCCGGATCAAACGCAGTGGTCGGCTTCATCATCTTTTCTGTACTGGTGGTGATTCAGTTCATGGTTGTGACCAAAGGGGCTTCGCGTATCGCCGAGGTAGCAGCGAGATTTTCCCTCGATCGCATGCCAGGGGCACAGATGGCGATCGATGCAGACCTTACAGCGGGGAACATCACCTCTTCGGAAGCTCGTCTGGCTCGGGAAGATTTGGCCCTGCAGGCGGATTTCTACGGTGCCATGGATGGAGCAAGCAAGTTTGTCCGGGGAGATGCCATCGCTGCTGTATTGATCACCTCGATCAATATTTTTGTGGGGATTGGTCTTGGCATCATCTCCTACGGGATGGGATTTTCTGAAGCTGTAGCCGTTTTCACTACATTGACGATCGGTGATGGCATTGCCACTCAGTTGCCCGCCTTGTTCATCAGTGTGGCAGCTGCACTCATGGTGACTCGGGCTTCTTCACGCGGCCAGGTGGGGCATGCTCTCGTGGGTCAGGTGTTCGCAAACCCCAGGGCTCTCATCATCACGGCGATGATCCTGTTCCTTCTCGGCTCCTTCGGGCTCTCTCCGTTTGCGCTCGGAAGTCTGGCTGTCGTACTTTTGGCAGTTGCATTCCTCAAGGGCTCAGTCAAATCAGAAGCCGGGGTGGTGTCTGAAATCAGTCAGGTGGGCGAAGTCGGCGATGCGGATCCGATTCATGATCCGGATTTCCCCATGGGGGCGACAATTTCTGCAGATTCGGAGATCTATCGTTTTCCATTCGGGATTGAAATGGGAAGCGGTCTTCATCGCCTGATCCAACCTGGGAAGGGTCCGACGCTGGGTGCGGCGATTGAAGAGTTGCGCCAGCGATTCCGGGGACGGCTCGGGATCGATCTCCCGGCAGTCAAAGTGAAGATAAATCCGCAACTGGGGCGCAGGGAATATCGGATTTCACTGCGTCAGATCGTCGCTGCGAATGGCGCAATCGGCGGTGAAATGAACTTTCTCTGTGAGGGGGAGAGACCTCTCACCGGGATCGAGGGTGTTGAGGGGAACCATCCGGTCACGGGTCAGGCAGGGAAATGGGTGGGGGACGATGAGGCGGTCATGCGCAAGGGACTCGGGTGCACCTGCCACGGAGGCCAGGAGCTTCTTCTCTTGCATTTGGAATCGGTGGCCCTTGCCCATGCCCCGGAATTATTGACCCGATCGGAAGTTCAGACTCTTCTCGACCATGTTCATGAGGGAGCTCGTCCGCTGGTAGCGGAATTGGTGCCCGATGTTTTCAGTATTGCGGAGGTTCAACGGGTGCTTCAGGGATTGCTGGCTGAAGGGGTCTCCTTGAGAGATCTGGAAAAGGTCCTCGAAGCACTCGGAGAGATTGCCATCGAATGGCCTGAAGCGAGCCGAAGGCCGCTGGAGGCTGTCGTGGAAAAGGTCAGAATCCGTATTTCACGGTCGATCTGTGCCTCTTTGGCCACCGCAGACGGAATCATCCATGGCTTGACCCTCGACCCTGAGATGGAACAGCAGATCTACGAAGCCCGTCTGCAGGGGGTGCCCGGGTCGATCCCGGAATTGGCACCCGAGGCCCACCGCTCCATCATCGAGTCGGTCCGAAATTCACTTCGTGAAATGGAAACGAATGGCTATCAGGGAGTCATTCTGTGTTCTGCGGACTTGAGACTTTCCATCAAGAAGTTATTGGAGAAGGAAGTGCCAACGGCCGCTGTCCTCTCCTACAATGAAATTGCACACGGGTTCACCGTGAAATCCGGGGGGATTGCGAGTGTCGACTTCTGCATGGCAGATGCGCCGCTCACAGGGGGAAGGGAATCATCCTTTGAATGAGTTCAAAGACATGGTCGATGCGGAACACACCCGCGTCGTAGCACCAGATTACGCAACTGCGGTTCGAATTCTTCAGGAGCGATTTGGCAGTGATTGGACGGTGGTTCATTCACGCAAGGTCAGACGTTCAGGGCTTTTAGGTTGGTTGGGGCTTTCCGATGTGGTTGTGATTGTCAGGACTCAAAAGTCCAGCAACGACATTTTGACCTCTCCCATCCAGCTGCAATCAATTGTCGAGGAGAAGATCCCGGTTCTTGCAGGGGATATTACCGGTGATGAAGACAGCAGCGGATTTTCCATGGAGAGTCCAGAGAGGAGTGAACCCCGTTTTTCTACTCCTTCTTCGGTGCAGGAAATTTCCGCAAGTCTTGGAAGCGGGCAAAACAGAGAATTCGAATCGGGATCGCATCCCGGTTCGGGCAGCCTCAACGCCCCCAATGGGGATTCCGATTTGCCGGTCACCGGAGTGAGCGGTTTCAACACAGGTTCTCCATTGAAGGATGAGCCTGAGCCGATGACAGGTGTTCCGGAATCATTGAGCGAACTCTCTGCCAGGCTGGAATGCTCCCGTCAACGGATCGCTGAAGAACTGAAAGCATTCAATACATCTTCACCCTTCCTCAGGGTGCCAGATACCTGGCAATCCGATGCCGGCACTCACCCCAATGTTCCTCCAACAATGGGAGTATCCGAGGTGTTGGAAGATGTTTCCGGTGCCAAGGATGTCTACGAAGATCCGGTATTTCTCGGCAAGGTGACGACCATACTTGAGAAGTGTGGCTTCTCCCCAGAAGCGCGCACCGAGATCATGTCAGCGGTCAGCGGTGTCGGTGTCCCTGGAGACCTCGACGAGGCGGGAATGAACTCTCTGATAGAGAGCAGGATCGGCAATTGCATCATGAGCCGCATTCCTCAAGCCGGTGGGATTTCGCTGGCAAATACCGCCGGGAAGGCAAAGTTCGTTGCATTGGTCGGGCCGACCGGTGTCGGAAAGACCACGACTCTTGCAAAACTTGCCGCATACTTCCATGTCGTCGAAAAGAAAAAAGTCGGACTGATCACTCTGGATTCTTACCGCTTGGGTGCCATTGAACAGTTGAGACGATTTGCAGACATCATCGGCTTGAGTTTCAAGACAGTGAATGAACCCGAAAAGATCCAGGAAGAGATCGCCTCATTCAAGGACTACGATGTCGTCTTTGTCGACACCGCGGGACGTAGCCAAAAAGATATCGATCGACTGAAAGAAGTCCGGGATTGTCTCACCAATGTCGATGATCTTGAAGTACACCTGTGCCTGTCATTGGGAGCTGCTCCCGAGGCGCTGCTTGCAACAGCCGATGCATTTCGAATTGTGGGATACGACCGAGTGATATTCACCAAAAGGGATGAATCCTATTCCAAGGGATTCCTTTGGGATCTCTTCGGGGTCATGCAGATGCCTGTTTCCTACATCACCTGTGGTCAGGAAGTCCCGGAGGACTTTGACACGGCAAGCAGAGAGAAGATCAGGGACATGATCCTTGGAGTGGAATGAGGGATCAGGCCTGGAAGTTACGATCACTGATGGAGGAGAGCCCTAACCCTCTTGAGGGGAATGGGCGCGTCATCGCTGTGACCAGTGGCAAGGGAGGGGTTGGCAAGACCAATGTCTCCGTGGGATTGGCACTGAGTGCTGCACGATCTGGAGTGAGCACGGTTTTGATCGATGGAGACCTTGGTCTCGCCAACATCGATGTCCTTCTCGATCTTCACTCGGGGAAAAATCTTGGCCACCTTGTCGATGGAGAAGCGCAACTACACGAGATTCTGATTTCCGGACCGGAGGGGATCAGGGTACTGCCGGGAGCAAGTGGACTCACTCAAGTTGCAGACATGAGTTACAGCAGAAAGCAGAGACTGCTCGACGCCATGGGAGAGTTGGTCAGGGAGCATGATCTCGTCATCATCGATACAGGAGCAGGGATCTCCCGATCTGTCATCGACTTGTGTCAGGCTGCTGGGGAAGTGCTGGTGGTAACGACACCGGAGCCGACTGCGGTGGTGGACGCCTATGCGATGCTGAAAGTGTTTTCATGTGAAACACGGACTCCCAAGTGTTGGCTGACGGTGAATCAAGCGCAATCCCGGGGGGAAGCACAGCAGGTTTCCGCCAGAATCAAAGCACTGGCAAAGAAGTTTCTATCATTGGATCTCAAAGATGCTGGGGCTGTGTTGTTTGACCCGAGAGTCTCTGCTTCAGTCAGAAAAAGGCAGCACTTTACGAGGGCATATCCTTCTTCTCCGGCTTCGAGAAGTATCCGGGAATTGGCTGAAAGTTTGGGGATTCAGAGATCCCGCAGATCGACTGGGGGATTCCTCAACAGACTGAAAGAAGTTTTTGTTGGGGATATCGGAGGTGCTCGCGAGCGTTCTTTCTAATGGAGGGAAGGATGACTTTTCCATTGTGGTTAATTGGTACTTTTCAGGTCCGTGATTTGCCACTGGGAACCGGAACGGTGATTTGGGGAAGTTTTCTATTGCGGTGATCCTTACGCAGGATCGAAAGAACAGGAACAGGAGACTGTTTTGGCCCAGGCCGAAAAAAGTGATATTCAGGAAAATTTCCCGGGCACAAATTCTCTGATCGGCAAGACCCGACTCAGTGACGATCCCGAGCTTGAGCGCAAATGGATCGATTACAAAGAGACCCAGAGCAATGATCTGAAGAATGATTTGTTGGAGAGATACCTCCCCATCGTTCGGTATGCCGCGGACAGACTGCATCGCAAATTGCCCCAACAGGTCGATGTTGATGATCTGTATGGAGCAGGAATTTTTGGCCTGATGGATGCCATCGAAAATTATGACCTTGAACGCGGGGTCAAATTTGAGACCTACTGCAGCACTCGTGTAAATGGTTCCATCATCGATTCACTCAGGGCTCAGGATTGGGTTCCTCGACTGGTTCGAAGCACCGCAAACAGACTTGATAAAGCGTGGAAAGAACTGGAGCTTGAAGCGGGCCGTGACCCGACAGATCTTGAGATGGCACATCACTTGGGTGTGACAGAAGAGGAATACGAACAACTCCAACGGGAGGCCTCTGCTGCATCCATTGTATCACTGACCGATCACGTTTCCGAAGAGGCAGACTCCAGGTCATTGCGCAAAATCGACATGCTCAATGATGCGAAGACTCCTGCTCCTGAATCCAAGTTGCAGATGGAAACGATCATGGAAGCCCTCAATGAGAAACTCGATGAGCGTGAGCGCCAGATCTTCATCCGCTACTACTGGAATGGTGAGACGATGAAAGAGATCGGGGCGAGGCTCGAACTCTCTGAATCCAGAGTATGCCAGCTGCATTCCAGAACTGTGCTCAAACTGAGACAACTCTTTGGGCACCGGGCGGAAGATTTCTCTATCGATTGATCAAATTGATCCAGTGAAATATGATCAGCCACTCTGCGATCGGCAGTTTTGTGGAGTGCTGAATGAACGTACCGGATGAAAAAGCGGGTGAGGAATCGGAAGAAGAGGGAGACGTTGGGTTCACCTCGATCCTCGCTGCAATTTTGCTTGCTCCAGTAGTTTTTCTGCGGGAGTTGCACTGCCGATTCGGGTTTTATCTTGCGATCTTTCTCGTCGCCTTGTCCCTTGGCCAGTTTCTTCCAAAAGCAATTCAACTGGTTACTTTTCCCCATGAGCTTCGCTACGGAGAAGCGGTCGTTGTCGATCAGGTCCGGCGGGTATCCGAGGATCCGGGGCTTTACCCTGCAATCGGCTCCGAGCCGTGGCTCTTTGATCAGTACGCACCGGGATACCCCGTTGCCGTCAGTCTGGTTCAGCCGCTCTTTGATTCCCCTTACGAAGCGGGTCGCTGGATTTCATTGTTTTTCACCTTGCTTGCGGCGCTCTTTCTCGCACTTTGGGTGAGATCTTCCGGTGATTCTTGGGATGGAGACGAGCAGGTTGATTCGGCTAAAGACTTGGGTATGCGAACGCGGAATGCATCTTTGCTCGCATTCGCAGCGATGTTTTCTCTGCTGGAGTTTATTCAATTTGGATACCTGATGCGGATCGATGCGATGGCATTGGGACTGACGATGGCGGGTGCATGGCTCACACTGGGAACAGCTCCTCGCTGGAGGTGGCTGGGGGCAGTTTGCTTCTTCCTAGCGGTTTACACACGGCAAACGATGCTGGCAATCCTCATTTTGACATACGCAGAGTTGTATCTGCGTGAGGGAAAGGTGGCGATTCGCTGGGGGCTGGGACTTCTCGTTGCGGGACTGGTCTTTTTTGTCGGTTTGAATGTGGTCACCGATGGTGGCTTCTATCGTCACGCCATCGCCTCCAATCTGTTCCCGATGAACTGGGAATATGGAGTCAAAAAGTACATGGGTTCATTTCCTCAATGGAAGACTCCGGTATTCTTGGCTTTGTTCATGACTTTGTTTCTGCATCTATGGAATCGTCCTCCGTTTCGGGCGGTGGCGTGGACGCTGCTCGTTGCGCTGCTGTCACTGTTGATTCCTCCGTTCTGGAGTTCACTGAGTACAGGTACCATCGGAACGTGGGATCTCCGTTTTCTGCTTGGCGCGCATGGAGTGTTGATCTTTACCAGTCTGTTCCTGGTGATCATGCGCCCATCCAGGGAAGGGGCGTTCGATGGGTGGAGATCGCTCACGATCATCATCTTTTCTTTATTGATCGCCCGGGATGGGTCAGATCTGAATTATCTCTTTGAGCCCACAGTATTGATGTTGCTGATCCCGCTTCAATTCGTGGTGCGTCATGGAGGTAGGCGCATCTGGTTTACCGGTTTGATCTTGCTGCTCCTCGTTCTTCAGGTGCTGTTGGGGGTCTATCGCAGTGGAATGATCACTGAATTTCAGCCTGATCGGCTCGAAGAGATGGCAGAACGAACTCGCGTACTCAACAAGCTTGAGCCATTCGAAGGGCCGATCCTCAGTGAGGAACCATGGGTTATGGTCGAGTCAGGCCGTCCCCTTGTTATCGAACCGTATACCGCGCGGCAGATGTATGAATCGGATGTGTGGCCTGCGGTCGATTTAAGAAAGTCCATCGAGGAGGGGCGCTATCCGGCGGTGATTCGATCGAAACACAGGATCTATGGAGGGATCGATCCCAATACAGGGAAGCCATATTTCGGTCCGTGGACTTACAACAATGTGCGGTCATTTCCGAGAAAAATTCAGGATATCCTCGACCGCCACTACAAGGCGCTGGAGAAATCTGAGTTTATCGAAAAGGTGACCGATTATTATCTTGAGGGTCGACAGATATGGGTTCCCCGATAGAGGTAGAAAGGTATTGGGCAGTTTGAACTGGCGGGGGTGCATCGGAATCGAACCGACCTACGACGTTGTTCGCGCCGCACCATGGATTTGAAGTCCAGGAGGCCCACCAGGTGCCCATTCACCCCCATGGTGGAACAATGAGTGTGGCAATTTCAAAGCCTTTTGGCAAGAACCCCTGACCAATAATCTGATGGGAATCAGGATATTCACCCCAGGAGAGTGTCAGTCATGAATTCTGACAGTGGGGATTTCTGATGCAGCCCTGACCTCGCCGATGACGGCTCTTTCCAGTGACCCTGAATCTTGCAAGGCGGCCCTCAAGGAATCGACATTTTCAGGGGACACCGCAAGCAGCAATCCGCCGGAAGTTTCCGAGTCCAGACACAGTGAAACCAGAGAATCATCCACACCCTCTGCGATCTGCAGTTTTTCCCCCAGGTGGTCACGATTGCGTACAGAACCCCCCGAACAGAAACCAGCTTTGGCCAAATCTGCGGCTCCCGGCAACAGTGGCAGGGCAGCAGCATTGATCACGAGGTCGACACCACTTGCTTGAGCCATCTCGGAGCCGTGACCTGCGAGACCGAAGCCTGTCACGTCTGTGGCGGATTGGACCTGATGCTCCAGGGCAGATTTTGCTCCTGCAGCATTCAAGGTTGCCATCGATAGGGTTGCTGCAGCAATGATTTCTTCATCGACCTCAGATTTGTTGAGGGCAGTGCTCACAGTTCCTGTTCCCAACGCTTTGGTCAGGACGAGGATATCTCCTTCACGTGCGCCGCCATTGGTCAGCATCCGGTCAGGATCGATGGTACCGGTGACCGCCAATCCATACTTGATCTCTGCGTCACGGACACTGTGACCCCCGAGGAGGGCACACTCCGCTTCCTCCATCTTTTCAGCACCACCGGCAAGGATTTCACCGAGGATGGATACAGGAAGTTCCTGGGGGAAGCCGACGATATTCAGTGCACTGAGCGGAACCCCGCCCATGGCAAAGATATCGGAGAGACTGTTTGCAGCCGCGATGCGGCCAAACTCACGGGGGTCATCGACGATGGGAGGAAAGAAATCCACCGTCTGGACGATGGCATGGTCGGAACCGGGAATGCGAATCACTCCGGCATCATCAAGGGTATCGGGCCCGTGCAATACTTCGCTACGGGTGGGCATCGACAGATTGGAGAGGACCTCGACCAGGTCCCCGGGTGAGAGCTTGGCAGCTCAGCCCGCACAGGATGCATAGTTGGTCAGGCGAATCGGTCCGTCGGTCATGGTGCTCTCCTCTCTTGAACAGGAAAGATCCCTTGTTGGCACAAAAAGGTCAAGGATGAGTCTGCGCCTCAAAGAACCCGTGCGCCAGTCAGGCTTGGGAAGCGAGGATTTCCATGATTCTGGCGTTGATTTGCGGAATCTCGCTGTCAGAAAGAGTTCGTACGTCGAGGATGACGCAATCGTCCCGGACTGTTGGGAGGATCGCCGGTTCACCGATGCGAAGCTGGCGCGCCAATTCCTCGACTGCCAGCAATGGACTTGAGATCTGAACACCCCGGGAGGGGATGGGTTGCGCCGGGAGAGAGCCGCTGCCTGCATAGCCGTCATGCTCAAGGGTTTGAACTTCAAGATTTTGAATCGCAGCCAACTGCTGTCGCAGATTATTTTGCCGCGCTTCCAATACTTCGATCGGTTCAAGGACCCTACGCAGGGATGGAATCGTCTGAATCGACTCCTCTTCGCCCCTGAGATAGATTCGAAGAGTCTGTTCGAGGGCGATGTAGGTCATTCGACCCGGACGCATGGCACGGTAGAGGGGATGCTTGCGGCATTTCTCCACAAGTTCAGCGGATCCGGCGATGATGCCCGCTTGGGGCCCACCGAGAAGTTTGTCGCCGCTGAAACAGACGAGAGAACAGCCACTTTCAAGACTTTCCCGCACCCACGATTCCCCGCGTAATCCACGGGAAGCCAAATCGACGATGCAGCCCGATCCCATGTCGTGGATCACTGGTACATTTTTGGTCCTGCCGATCTCACACAACTCGCCAATCTCCGCTTCCTCTGTGAAACCGACCACCCGGTAGTTGGAGGTATGGACCTTGAGAATCATGGCAGAGTCTTCTGTACACGCTTTGTCATAATCCTTGGCACGGGTTCGATTGGTGGTCCCCACTGCTTTGAGCCGTGCGCCGCCTTGTTCCATGATGTCAGGAATCCGGAATGATCCACCGATCTCCACCAACTCCCCGTGGGAAACCAAGACTTCCCGGTTGTTTGCGAGGGCTGACAGCAGCAGCAGAGTGGCACCGGCGTTGTTATTGACGATGGTCGCATCTTCAGCACCGGTCAGTTCATTCAATAATTGTGCGCAACCTTCATCGCGACTGCCGCGCAGACCGGTCTCCAGATCGATTTCAACACGCACAGGATGGCGCAATTGCTCGACGAGCGAATCAGCGACCGCTTCGGCGAGGGGTGCACGCCCAAGCCCGGTATGCAGCACGATTCCAGTGGCATTGATGACACGACGGTGATACGGCATTTGCCGCTGAGCCAGGCGATCACCCAGGCGCTCGATGATCGATTCCTCTGTGATTTCCTTTGCGTCGATCTCTCCTGCAATTGCCCTGGCACGGATGGAGTCGAGGAGGGCTCGACATTCACTCAGCACCAATGATCGGGAGTGGGTGTTGATGAGATCTTCCAGAGCATCAGAAGTCATGAGCCGATCCACTTGGGGAAGTTTTCTCAGCAGGGCACCGATTTCGGTGGGGGTCATCGAGGCCTTTCGGCAGATTTCTCCAACAGGGCCTTTTGAGTTGAGGCCCGACGTAACTTGATGATTTCGGCATCTCCCGTGGAGATCAACTCGATCCTTGCTTTCAGATCGAGCACCGACACCGGTAGTCTACCCTGAATCAGCAGAGGTTTGCGAGTTTCAGCATCGACCCAAACCCGCAATGAACCGTGTATTCCGAAAAGGCCCTTGAATCGTTTCTTCTTGTCACCGTCGGAGGCGATGGGGGTGAGGCTCAGTTCGATGGCGTCGTATGTTCCTTCCGCAACCGTGAGTTCTCTTTGCTGCAGTTTGTGAACTTCAACGAGCCAACGGTGGTCATCATTGATCGCAGGGATGATCATCGGCGTTTCATCGTAGGGGAAGGTTGCCGTGCGAGCCACATAGATGGAGGTCAGCAGATCCACGTAGGGTTCATCAATTTCGTGAACCTCTTTGGTTACCCATGATTCATGGGAGGCGATTCCGCAATCGTGATTACCACAGTGCTTCGACCGTGTACCCCAGGGAATCGGGCCTTTCCATTCCACTTCTGCCACCTCATGACTCTCGTCATTGCACTTTGGATCTCGACAATGCTCGCGACGTGTGTAGGTGATTTTTCCATCTTCGAACTGGAGCTTTTTGGTGTGGTGCTCAGTGCCGCGTTGGATGTTGGTGTAAGCAGTGGGGTATCCGGTGTTTCGATCGAGATGGGTGGTTATCTGCTGATCGATGCTGTAGCCGAAGCGATCCCCTTTGCCGCGGGCATGCAGGATGGTGGTCTCAGAATTCTCGTGAAAGGATGCCAACTCCATATGGCCCACGAGAACCTGTGCACCTTTCCATTCGACCGTTGCCCTGAAGACGAGACGCTCCCCGAGTGGAAGTGAAGCAGGCTCAATTCCTGCGAGTGATTCGACTGCTATGGCAGGGCTTGGAACCGCCCCCGCAGAAGAATTATCGTCGCCATCCGGGGGACTACTTTGCGAGTCATCTTCTTTGTCTGCAGGAGAGGATTGGAGTTGATCAGAAGGGATCTCTTGTTCATCCGGAGTCGCGACGACGAGCGGATCCACGTTGGCAATGAGCGGAGCCGAGAGGCACAGCATCATCACTGCCGGTAGTAGCAAGTCATTCCAAGGAATGAACCTATGGCTCGCCAAGGTGCTCTCCACATCCATCTAATGGGGGCATGATACTGGATCCCGCGGCGATCCATCCCCCCCCGAACTGATACCCCCGCGATGGTATACCCCAGCTCCTGAATATGCCAACGACGTCCGGGTGTCTTTTGGTTCCCAGGGGACAATTATGACGGTGAAAGCCTGAATTTCTTGGCTGGATACTATTGCAGGATCCCCTGCCTGCAACATACTGAAGCCGGATCGGGGTCGGTATTTTTCCAAGGATGCCCCGAAATGATCAAGATCTGGCTTCCGCGGTCGCAATTGCAAGCGGGCCAAAATATTTCGGGACAGTCTCGATAGAAGGAGAATTTCATGAACAAGGGTGAACTGATTGCATATGTGCAGAAGGATTTGGACGAGACCAAAGCCGGAGCAGAGCGCTGCGTCAACGCTGTCATCGATGGCATCAAGAAGGGTGTCAAGAAGGACAAGAGCGTGCAGGTGGTTGGTTTTGGAACATTCAGCATTCGCAAGCGTGCAGCCCGCACTGGCCGTAACCCTCAGACTGGAGAGACGATCAAGATCAAGGCTTCCAGAAGCGTTGCCTTCAAGCCCTCCAAGACTTTCAAGGACATGGTCTGATTCTTCAATTGGAATCAATTACAAGGGTGGGTGCTCGCACAGAGCACCCACCCTTTTTTTACAGTAAATTTTGGGGATCGATATCGAGGGTGACACGAGTGGAAGACCAACGCGGTTTTTCTGTTTGCGCCAGCCTTCCCACTTCTCTGAGTGATTCTCTCGATGGGCTTTTCAGCAGTATGTGCAAACGAAACCTGCCTCGAAGTTTTTCCAGGGGTGCAGGAGCAGGACCCAGGATCTGAACATATTGGTTTCCTGAATCGGTGAGGCTTCGCACGAGTTGATCCGCAGATTCACGATTGCGCTTTTCATCTTCATCTTCAAAGACAATTCGAGCCAGATAACCGTGAGGCGGATAGTGCAACATTTGACGAACAGAATTTTCGTGTTCGAGGAGTTGGTCAAGATCCTGGTGTACTGCACACGCGATGGCGTAATGATCCGGTTGGCGGGTTTGTAGGGCAACCCGGCCTGGAGAATCTCCACGGCCCGCTCGACCTGCCACCTGACAGAGCAATTGGGCTGTCCTTTCAGCGGATCGAAAATCGGGCAGCCCGAGGGCCACATCTGCATCGAGGACCCCGACCAGAGTGACTCCGGGTATGTCGTGGCCTTTGGCAACCATTTGGGTACCCACCAGTATCTGCGTCTCTCCATCCCGAAATCGTTGGAGAATCTGTACCATGCGCCGGCCACTGGTCACCGTATCACGGTCAAGGCGATCAACGGTGGTCCCGGGGAAGAGAGAAATCAGAGTCTCCTCAACGCGCTCGGTTCCTGGAGATCTTTGATGCAGTCCTGTGAAATGGCATTGGGGGCAGCGGTCTGGAATTCTGCGCTGTTCTGCACAATAGTGACACTGGGCGAGATCCCGATGCTTGTGGTAGGTCATGGGAATGTCGCAACTGCCGCAGCGGAATGAGTAACCACACTGACGGCAGTTGACATCCCTGGCAAAGCCGCGCCGATTGAGAAACAACAATACCTGTTCTTGCCGATCCAGGGTTTGTCGAATCAGATCGATGAGTCTTCTCGACAGGAGACCTGAAGAATCTCCGGTACCCTTTTCCTGCCGCCGATCGATGATCTCAATTGTCGCCATCGAACGATCGCTGACCCGATGCTGCAGGGTCAATTTTTCATAGCGACCCTGGCGCGAATTTTCGAGGGATTCCATCGATGGAGTTGCGGATCCCAACACACAGGGAATCCCCAACTGATGCGCTCTCATCACTGCCACATCGCGTGCGTGATATCGCGGGCTGTTTTCTTGCTTGTAAGAACTTTCATGGGATTCGTCGACGATGATCAGACCAAGATCCTGGACAGGTGCAAAGACGGCACTGCGTGCTCCCAATGCAAGTTTGACCTCCCCACAGCGCAACCGTTCGTGATGAACCGCCCGTTCTGTGTCGGACAGCATCGAGTGCAGCACAGCAACGGGACCGAGGCGTTCCGTAAAGCGTTCGATCGCCTGGGGTGTGAGGGCGATTTCAGGAAGCAATACCAGTACCCCTTTGCCTGAGGCGAGGGCGGACTGGGCCGCACGGATGTAAACCTCCGTCTTGCCGCTGCCGGTGACTCCATGGAGAAGAAAAGTGCAATACTCGCCGAGAAACACCTGCTCGCGAATGCGATCGATGGCGGCCTGCTGTTCTCCGTTCGGCTCGAATGGAGCCGGTTGATCCCACGGGGTCTCAGAAGTGAGAGATTCCCCGGGAACACCGAACTCGGGGGGGAGGCCATCAAATACCTCCACGAGGCCCTTCTTTTCCAACGTCTTCACCGGGCTGTCGCTGATCCCGCACTCCTCGACTAGGCGGCGCAGCGGTATTGGTTTCGGATGATGTTGCAGATATTCGAGTACCCGATTGCGGGCGTCCGCACCTCCTCCCTTTTCTGTGGGGGAAGCGGGACCTTGGGCTCGGACCCAGCGTACCTGGCGAACCTTGCGCTCGCGGACCGGCTTGGGCAGGGCGGTTTCGATGGCTTCACCGATGCCACAGACGTAGTAGCGGGCGGTCCAATCGAGGAGTGACAACAGTTCCTCTGAGAGGGTGGCTCCATCGGTGACGACGGAGTGGATTTTTCGCAGTTTCGGGTGGGGGGATTGATCTGTCAGTTCGGTGACCCAGCCGTATCGGCGAGTCGGTCCGAAGGGAACGAGGACCGGAGTTCCCGGTCGAACTTCAGCGATCATTTCTTCTGGAATGAGGTAATCGAAGGGTTCGTGGAGCGGGACGGGAATGGCAACCCTGGCTATCTTCTTCACCCTACCCCCAAAATCGAGCACTTCAGGGGGAAAACGGCCCCTGCGACCCTTCTCAGTAACGGTTTCCGAAGGAGCAGGCAAGGGCCAATAAATCGGACATTTCCTCATCGACGGTTCCCTTGTGAGGGGGGACTTCAAACGGGAAAATGGAGGATGGACAAGGCTCCGCAGAATACCCGGGTTTGCGGGAGTCGTGGGAGAGATGGAAGATCATGAGTCGACCAAGCACAGACACCTCAAAGTGGTACGAGCGCGCCTTTCGTGCCGACTACCTGGAGGTTTACCCCGCCCGCAGCATTGAATCCGCTGAGCAGGAGGCGCTTGCTGCGATTCGGTGGTTATCTCCAGCGCCGGGGGATCGTCTTCTCGATCTGTGTTGTGGTGCCGGGAGGCACTCCCATTGGCTTCAGCAGTCGGGCGTCGAATTGCACGGTCTCGATCTCTCCACCGAATTGCTCGAATTGGCACGCCAGCGCTTGGCGGATGAGGTGAAGTTGCACCGTGGAGATATGCGGCACCTCCCCTTTGATGCCGATGACTTTGACCACGTGGTGATGTTCTTCACATCCTTCGGCTACTTTGAAGAGGATTCAGAGAACCGTCGGGTCTTGGCGGAGGTGGCCAGGGTCCTTCGTCCCGGTGGGGGATTCCTTCTCGATCTGCCCGATCGGGAATCGACGATCGCAGGATTGGTTCCGGCCAGTGAGAAAAGAGTGGATGGCATGACGATTCGGGAGCAGCGCAGCATGTCTCCTGATGGAACGCGAGTCGAGAAGCGGGTCACCTTGGACAAGGCACAAGGAGAAGAGGTCTACACCGAATCGGTGAGACTCTATTCATTGAAGGAGATCGTCTCGATGCTGGAACGAGAGGGCTGGATCGGGATCCGATGTCGTGGCGATTGGAGTGGCAGTTCCCACATTTCCGGAGAATCCTCTCGAATGATTGTGACGGCAGAGTGCGCGGTTGGAGAGTGCCGATGATTCCGAAAACGGATCCTCCGACTGATCCCCATTCTTTGGCTCTTGCCCTGCAGCTTCGCCTCATCGGTGGTGCTGCAGCAGAGGATCTGATGGGCCCCATCGCCATCGATGCGGATGATGTTGCTCGTCGCATCAGCAGTCACACCTATGATTCCGGAAGAAGGAGAGAGTGGATCGAAGCGCTGCGCCCCACATGGGAGGCGATCGATCTCTCCCCGGGATCCCGCTCTGCATTGGCAAAGTTGGAAGATCCCGATTGCCAACTTGTGATGGCGGGCCAGCAACCGGCCCTGTGGGGCGGGCCTCTCCTGTGCACCATGAAATTATTGGCAGCGACGAGGCTGGTAGCAGATTTGGAAAGCCGCGGAATCCCGGCGGTCGCACTCTTCTGGATCGCAGATGACGATCATGACACGGGTGAACTGGATCCGGGTCTCTTCAGATCGGGTCACCAGGTGGACAATCCGTACCCTTCAGGGAGGGTACCGATTTCTCGCTTGAAGATGGAGACATTGTGGAGAGCGGGAACCGAAGAAGTGAACACTGCGATCACGGGCGCACCGGATGCCAGCGCAGTGATGCAACTGCTCGATGACTGCGACGCTTCCGGCGATTCTCCATCGCAGCAATTTTTGCGAATTCTGCAGAGTGTGATTCCTGATGAAGAGTGGCTTCCGGTGTTTCCACGCGATCTGAGAAGACTGCAGTGGCCGTGGATCGAGAAAGCATTTCATGAATCAGTCGGATTCCAACACTTGATTCGTGATGCCAGTGAAGAGCAGCAGAGGCGCGGTGTTCCGGCACCCGTAAAGATGCGACAGGGAGCCCCCTTCTTCTTCATCAACTCCCAGGGTGAGCGAGTGCGACCGGAGAAGACGGAGGAGTTCTCTGCTGCAAAGTTGCTCGAGCATTCAGATAATTGCTCTGCAGATGCCCTCCTCAGGAGTGTGGTTCAGGATGGAATTTTTGAACCTGCTGCAGTGATCTTGGGACCGACCGAATGGTGTTACACCCTACAGACGCGCAAGGTGCGTAGTGCATGGAAGATCCATCAACCGCTGTGGCTTCCTCGACCGAGGCTGAGGCCACTGGAAGCGGAGATTGTGGCGGGGTCCGGGGAACTGGGGATCGGCCTTGAGCGTCTGCTCCCGGGACTCGATGTCACGAAAGTGATTTCTTCCCCACGGGGGGAGCTCAAGGGAATCGAATTGGAAAAGGCCGCTGTGGGAATTCTCCAGCGACTCAAGGAACTGGGAGACGGGGATTCGTCCAATCCTTCATTGCATCGCAAAGCGCGTAAAATGGCGCAGCAATGGCGACAGCAATTGGATTCCCTCAAATCTGCCATCGATCTCGGATTGGATCGGGACGTGGAAGCACGACGGAATCGATTGCGGCAACTGCTCGATCAGGCATTTCCTGGTGGACTGGAATCGGAACGATCTCGTAATCTGCTAGACCTGGTCGCCTGGCACGGCCCCGGGGTGATCCCCCAAGCGGCGAATCTGATCAGCTCGGCGATCATGCGTTGGGATGGATCGGTGACTCCGTGGGTACTTCCTGCACTGACCGTCGAATCGAAAGAGGAGGAATTAGATGCAACCGCTTCCTGAACCTCTCGACCTGCTGGTGATCGCTGCCCATCCCGACGATGCAGAGATCGCCATCGGAGGGACGATCCTGGCGACCCTCTCTGCGGGTCATCGGGTAGGGATCGTCGATCTCACCCGCGGGGAATTGTCGAGCCGCGGAACTCCCCATTTGCGTGCAGAGGAAACCGCCGCCGCCACGGAGATTCTCGGGGTCCAATTTCGAACGTGCCTCGATCTGCCGGACGGTGCCGTGCGCGACACGGATGATGCGCGGGAGAAATTGGTTGAAGTGATCCGCCATACCCGCCCGCGGGTCCTGCTGGCACCTTGGCGAGATGATCTGCACCCCGATCACGCTGGTGCAGGGTTGCTGGCGTATCGATCGCTGTACTTGGGTGGAGTGAAGTTGTATCCGGGAGGAACCCCCGCTTCGACGCAACATCGACCGGCGACCCTTGGCTACTACATGTGCCATACTCCCTTTGAGCCGAGTGTCATCGTCGATATCTCCGATCACTGGTCGCAAAAATGCGAAGCGGTGCAATGCTATGCTTCTCAATTTTATCAACCAGGACAGGATGGGCCGCCGACGAAGATCTCACGGCCTGGCTTCATGCTTGCCGTCGAAGGACGTGCCCGTGATTTGGGTGGTCGGGTGGGGGCCGAGTTTGGGGAGGCTCTGCGCTGGCAGGATCCGCCTGCAGTTTCCAACCCGGTGGATGTCATCACAGGCAAGGGCCTGAGTTCCCACGATGCGGAAGGCAACTGAGATGAAGATTGCAATGGTTTGCCATCCGACCCATGGAGGCAGTGGGGTTGTGGCTTCGGAACTGGGGATGCGCCTCGCTCGCAAGGGTCACGATGTGCATTTCGTCTCGCATGAAAGACCATTTCGACTCGACCCCATGACCGTCGGCGTAAAATTTCACCGAGTGAATGTCACTTCCTACCCCTTGTTTCGCTATCCGCCGTACGCTCTGGCGCTGGCGAATCAACTGTCAAGGGTGATCCAGGATCACGACATAGACATCGTTCATGCACACTATGCGATACCTCATTCCCTCGCCGGGATTCTTGCCCGCAACATGAATCGGGATCGCATAGTCAAAGTTGTGACAACTCTTCACGGAACCGACATCACCTTGGTCGGTACCGATCCCTCCTATACGGACATCACTCGTTGGGCGATGGAGGAGAGTGATCGTGTCACCGGAGTCAGTGATTGGTTGGCCGACGAAACCCACCGGGAACTCGGTTCCCATCTGGAGGTTCATACCATCCCCAATGCGGTCGATACGGAGGCATTTTCACCTCACAAAGCCTGCCCAATTTTGCGCGATCGATTCGCACCCGGCGGTGAACTGTTGATCGCTCACGTCAGCAACTTCCGTCCCGTCAAGAGAACGGATGATGTGATCCGAATCTTTGCCAAGGCCACCGAAGGCATACCGGCACGATTGTTGATGATTGGCGATGGCCCTGATCGGGCGGCCGCAGAAGATCAGGCCAGAGACCTGGAAGTCTGGGATCGAGTCGATTGGCTCGGAATCATCGATGATGCCGCTCCCCTGCTGGCCACTTCAGATCTGTTCCTGTTGCCGAGTGAAAATGAGTCCTTTGGTCTCGCAGCGCTGGAGGCGATGTCGTGTGGCTTGCCAGTGATCGCGACCGGATCAGGAGGGATTCCGGAGGTGGTGATCGATGGCGAGACAGGATGCCTGGCACCTGTTGGCGATATCGATTCTCTTGCCCGGGGAACCCGTCAACTTCTTGAGGATGATGAGCTCCGCTCACGCTTTGCAGAGACCGCTCGCCAGCGGGTGTTGGACCGTTTCCGATGGGATCCGGTGATCGAAGAGTACGAACGAGCCTACGAGGAACTCTTCTCCGGCGGATCATGAGGAGCGGGGGCTGCTCCCTCCGCTTCCAAATCGGGGCCGCCGGCGGTTTCGATGGCGTGGGGGATCGCCGGCCAAATCACTTCGAGACATTCAGCGATCGCTTTCGGATTTCCCGGCAGATTGATGACGAGACAGGTCCCTCGGCGGCCGGCGGTGGCCCTGGAGAGGATGGCGGTTGGCACCTTGTCCCAGGTCTTGGCGCGCATCTTTTCTCCGAAACCGGGGATTAGCACTTCACAAGCATCCGCCGTCGCTTCCGGGGTGATGTCCCGGGGGCCGAAGCCGGTTCCACCGGTGGTGATGATCAGACAACAATTCGCTGCCATCTCTTCGATGGCCTTGCTGATTCCTTCGCGATCATCGGAGACGATGCGCATCTCAAAGGGGGGGGATGAGGGGATTCTCGGTTCGAGCCAATTGCGAACCTCGGGACCCCCCTTGTCCTCGTATACCCCCCGGAAAGCTCGGTCAGAGATCGTCAGGACGCCAATCGTGGTATTTGGGACTGAATTCATCGGTCTGGTCTGCCTTTCAGAAACACCATAAACCTCCCACCTGGCCCGAGAAAGGGCTACAAATTAGCCCTCTTTTGGTGAACAATAGGAGAACCGTGACCGCAGGTTTGCGTCAGAAATTCACGAATTCCGCGAGGGATTCGTGCTGGATGGCCGTCTTCCTGTTGTGACGCGCCGATTTGGACTCGTGCCGATCTGTTCTGCAGGCCGGAGAGTGTGTTCTGCGGTAATGAAATCGAGCCTGGCTGGTTACCCCAGCCCTGAGAGGACTGTCATGCGTAGCCTGACCCTCATGTTTGCCTTTTTATTCGTGATTACCACTGCGGGTTGGATGACAGCCCAGACCCCTGACGGTGCCCGCCGTCCCCTTGATCTGCCTTCCGGAGGAGCCGGAAGCGACGATGATGAAGAGGACGCTCCGGAGACCATCAATTTTTGGGGTGGTGAATACGAAGGGGATGCCTTCTTCTGGTGCTTGGATAAATCCTGCTCCATGGGTTGGAATGGTGAAATTCAAGATCTCAAGCAGGAGTTTACCCAAACCCTCAATTCACTCTCGTCCCAAGCCGAGTTTGGCGTGGTGGCCTTCTCTGAGGGGCACGTGGTGTGGAATCCGATGCCACAACGGGCCAACCCTGCCAACAAAGGCTCTGCAACCGCCTGGGTGTTGAACCTGCAGGCCGCCGGCTGGACCTGCCTCGGTCCCGCCGCTGTGGAGACTTTGAACATTGCCAACCAGTGCTCGAAATCGATGAAGCAGGTTTTGGTGCTTTCCGACGGAGAGCCCTACTGCAACGGAAGTAACACGGCAACGCAAGTTTTAAGCGATGTTGCCGCCGCCAACTGGCAGCAGATTCCGGTGAACACCATCTATATCGCTTCCGATTCTGGCGGGATCAGTTTCATGCAGATGCTGGCCGCTCAGAACAACGGGACTTTCTACCAGCCCCAGTAAGTTGGGCTTGAAGATCAAAAAAGGGCCGACGTCCTCGCGGGACGTCGGCCTTTTTTTTGTTTTCCGTTCGCCCTAATTTTTCCCCAAAAATTTCAAGAGGGATTTCGCCATCTTGACCGTCTTTCTGATGTCGTAATCATCTGTTCTGGGTGATGGCGACATCTTCAAGAATGCCCGCTCCTGCATCTTTGGAGAGGAGCGTCATGAAAATCATGACCCTTTTATTCGCCGGTTTGTTCGCCATCTCCACCTTAGAGGGGTTGCCAGCACAGTCACCCAGCGGAGGGCGTATGCCCCTCGATCTTCCTTCAGGAGGTAAAGGGGAAGACGACCCTGAAGAGGATATTTTGGAAGTCATTCATTTCTGGGGAAATGAGTACGAAGGAGATGCCTTCTTCTGGTGCCTCGACAAATCAGGCTCAATGTACGGAGAATCGATCAGCAAATTGAAGCAGGAGTTCACCAGCACCATGCTCTCCCTTTCTTCAGAAGCCGAGTTTGGCGTGGTGGCTTTCTCTTCAGGGCATGTCGCATTGAGCACTGCACCGCTGAGGGCCGAATCGGAAAATAAAGAATGGGCTATTGACTGGGTTCAACAACTGCTGCCGGATGGCTCAACATGCCTCGGCCCTGCAATGATCGAAACTCTGAACCTTGCCAATCAAAGTTCAAAATCAGGGCGGCAAATTCTCGTCCTTTCCGATGGATTTCCGGGTTGTTACGGAATGGACACGAGTGAGCAGGTTCTTGCAGATGTCAGAAATGCAAATTACGAACGGATTCCTGTGAACACGATCTACATTTCCTCAAATCAGGATGGGAGTTACTTTATGCAGATGCTGGCTGCGCAAAATAACGGTACCTTCCACCAACCGCAGTAGTCTGGTGACATGCGCGGAAAAGGGGCGAGGTTCTCAAGGAACCTCGCCCTTTTTGTTGGTAAGGTGTACATGACCCTGAGAGGGAGGCAGGATGAGAAAGAAAGTAGTCTGCATGGGAGCGGTGGTCGCCGATCTGGTGGCCCTTCCGGTTCCATCGATGCCGCCTCCGGGAGCTTCTGCGAGGACTCCGGAAATCTCGTTGCACATTGGCGGTTGCGCAGCCAACACCGCCACCGGCCTTGCCCGTCTTGGCAGAGAGGTCCATCTTTGCGGGGCAGTGGGGGCCGATCCGTTTGGCCATTTCTTAGCGGATGCCCTCGGGCGCGAAGGGGTCCATCTCGATCACTTTCAGGTACGTGGCGGAGAACGCACCGGCAGCACCTTTGTCATCAACACCGAAGGGGAGGATCGGCGCTTCATCTCAGATACCGGTGCCAATGATGGAGATTGGCCACAACAGGTGGCGGCAGATTTCCTCGATGATGCTGCCGTGCTTTCGGTCCATGCCCACGGCTTGGCGGACCGTCCCCGCGTCGACGAACTTCAGCAGTGGTTTGAGGAGGCCCGATCCAGGGGGACACGAGTCATCCTTGATATCATTCGTATTCCCGGACGGCCATTGATGGAGGAGTTGCAACAACTTCTCCCTTGGGTAGACCTCTTCACTCCCAATGAACAGGAAGCCCTCGCTCTCACCGGTGTTGAGGATCCATGCATCGCCGCTGAAGTATTTCGCGATATGGGTGCCAATACGGTGGTGGTGACCCGAGGTGCCAAAGGATTGATCTGGTGCGATGCCAACGACAGGGGATCTCTCGCAACTCCGCAAGTGGATGAAATCGATGCCACCGGCTGCGGAGATGGTTTCATCGCCGGTTGCATCGATGCATTCCTCGACGGATCAAACTTTTCGGAGCAATTGTTACGCGGCAGTTTGGTCGGTGCCTTGGTGAGCCAGCAATCGGGTGCGATCGCAGGACTTCCCGATCGTGGGAACCTCGATCAAATGTTCCAGGAAAATCTCTCTCTCCTTTCCGATCCTTCCTGAACCCGGCAGATATTGCTCACAGGGCAAATGCTGTGCCCGGGAACTCTGCTGATCATTGGCGCGTCCCATCTCTTATGGGGGAGACTTCTGCAACTGGTTTAAACACTGTTGTGGAAAGTCTGTCCGAAGGGGTCTCCCTTTTCGGATGTAATGGATGATTCCCGCAGAATTTTTGGAGAGAGGGAGGGATACCATGTCCTCCAACGTGACCCCCAATTTGTCTAACGCCCCCCTGCGTGGATCGGCGATCTTTTGCATGACGATGCTTCTGCTCGGATCGATGGGAATGACCGCATTTTCATTGGAAGAGTCTTCCGGAACTCCGCGTCCGCTGGATCTGCCCTCCGGAGGTGGTGTCAGCGACGATGATGAAGAAGATGCTCCGGAAACGATCGTCTTTTATGGCAATGATTACGAAGGGGATGCCTTCTTCTGGTGCCTCGACAAATCTGGATCGATGGATTGGGGCGGAGCGATGGAGGATCTCAAACAAGAGGTCACCGCATCGGTCAATTCCCTGAGTCCTGAAGCGGATTTCGGAATTGTCGCCTTTAGTTCGAACACGCTGACCTGGTCGCTGGCTCCGCGCCGGGCCTCCCCGGCGATGAAAGCTTCGGCGATCGCCTGGGTCAACATCCTAGTTCCTGAAGGGTGGACCTGTCTCGCACCGGCGGCGATCACAACGCTGCAGGTCTGTAACCAGTCGAGCAAGCCGACGCGTCAGGTGATCATCCTCAGTGACGGTGTCCCGACCTGCGACGACGTGGATACCACCACCCAGGCATTGGCGGAGATCACCGCTGCAAACTGGCAGCAAGTTCCGATCCATACCATCTACATCAATGATGACAGTGAGGGGATCAGCTTCATGCAGACCCTCGCCGCCCAAAACTTCGGCACCTTCTACATCTACAACAACTGATCTGGATCATGATAAGAAACAGGCCCCGGCGCTCGATGAGCTCCGGGGCCTTTTTTATTGGTTGTGATCGATTTTAAGAGCGTGCCTGCAGGCGGCAGGAGAGGGCGTTCCACGGTTCTTCCAGTTGGTCGTAGATCTCTGCGAGTTGCAGCAGAATCGGTGCCAGCATCGGGTGGAGAGGGTCCAGTTCCCGTAGTTCGGCGACCGCTTTGAGCAACAACTCTTCCGATGATTTCAGCAGTTGCACCAATCTCTCAGGATTGGGCCAGGGGCGATCCTGGCGCTGGTCGATGGCGTGGATCAGGCCGATCGCTTCGTCCGCATGGATTTGCCATGCCTCGGCAGCCGGGGCCTGGCGATATTGCCATGCGATCAAACCCGCCCCCGAGATCAGCGCAGCGATGGTCAGACGACGGATCCATCGCCCCTTGCTATCAAAGGTATTGCGGAATTGATCATCTTCGCGATGGGTATGGAGCACTCGTATGCGATCGAGAATGGAGGGGTGCCGCCAACTCGATTTTTCGCGCCAGCGTTTTCCACCGCGCCGTAACTGCAGAAGCGCCTGGATGATAGAGCCCGGCTTTTCGCAGAGGGACTCGCTGAAGAGGTCCGCTTCATGCTCCATGTGGTGTGATATGAATCGAAAAGCAAAGAAGAAGAAGATCACAAAGAGGAGAGGTGCGATGCCGGTGATGATGAGTTCACTGATCCATTGGTCGAGGCTGATGGCCCACATCAGGACTGCGGCCGCAAAAGCGATGTAGATCCACAGGTGGTAGCGGCGGGCGTGGGCCAACTCATGGGCAAGGACGGCGTCCAACTCGTCGGGAGTCATCGACTGCAATAACACATCGGTAACGAAAACCCTGCGTTGATAGGGGAAAAGCCCGGTCATCATGGCATTGGCGACGGGACGAGTCCCGGTACGCCAGATGCGCGGCAGCACATCCCGAAGCCCGGCTTTTTGGCACAGTTCCAGAGAACGGTTTTTCAGGGGACCTTCAGGGAATGGAACGCTGCGTAGCACCTTTTCAAAGAGCCACGGTGCCAGAGAGACGATCAATACTGCCGGCAGCAGGATGAGGATCCCCTGACCGATCAGGGGGAGTTGCAGAAAGTGATCAGGATTGAGGCTGATCCACTCCTCCAGTCCGTGGATGACGGCAAAGGGAATCAACAGGAACAGGTTGGGTCGCAGGCTCTGCCAAACCTCTCCTTTCAAAGCAGAAGGAGATCGATAGCCGACTGTCCGGGCGATGGGGATGGCTGCCAGTGCAATGCCGAGCATCAGTGGCAAGCAGGCGACCACGAGAGTTACTCCATATGCATTGATGGGGACCCACGATTTTACCGTAGCTGGCCAATCGAATGAGATCAGCGCTGCACACCAACAGATCAGTGATGTCAGAGAAGCGGCGAAGTGCGCACGCCGCAATTGTGCCCGCGGGATAGAGCCTGTCGATCTTCTCCGGCGGCTTCCTGGCCACAGCAACAGGCATTCGACCAACAGGGGGAGAAGGATCAGTGAGAAGACAGGCCAGGCCCAGATAGCGGTAGCCGCCGATCCTTCGCCCATCTGCGAATCCGCGGGGGAGCCCCACCCGAATTGATTCATCAACTCAGGTAGCAAGTTCCACAAGATCAAGGCCAGAAAAAAGGTTCCCAGTGCGGGCAACGGATGTCCTTTAATTTGAAGCGAGCCGGATGGTGAGCCGGGTGACGAACCGATTTGATTGTTCATGAAAAAACCCCTTCAGGCGAGAGGCCTGAAGGGGTTTTCTTT
>CAYRAM010000017.1:0-58294 GCA_964422295.1 uncultured Planctomycetia bacterium
CTCCCAAACCCCCTCCACCCGCTGATTCTCCCAAACCCCCTCCACCCGCTGATTCTCCCAAACCCCCTCCACCCGCTGATTCCCCCAAACCCCCTCCACCCCTTTGATTCCGATAATGCCACCCTGCTCCATCCTGCGTCTCCCCAGGAAATGTTCAATTTCGCAACACTCTTCACCCCAGATCGTCTAATTCCACTCCCGGAACAGGTTACCGGAAGCACGTAACCCCTTGTTTCAAATAAAGTTGGAGAACTTCCCCAGTTGCCATGGACGGGCATTTGATTTGCTTAAAATGAAGGGGAACGGCGGATTCCATTCCTGCAGCGGATGCCGCTGCTTCCGGCGATGGACTCCGTGACTGCGGTAGTCCAACGCCGGACCGCCGTTCACAGAAGATCAGGAAAAAAGTCCCGAAAAGACCCAAGGCCTAACGTCTTACGGCCGATGAAGAGAGAGGAAATGCCATGAACCCCAAGGTGAGAGGGTACACAGCAATGCCTCAGACAACCCCCCCGGTCTCCTTCGTTGAGACCCTTAATTCCCCCACGCCCGTGAGGCTGGACCGGTGCAGGCCGATCGCTCTGCTCCTTCTGAGTCTGGCTCTCGTGGTGATGGCTCCCGGTTTCGGCGGAATCGTTTTCGCCCAGGACGGAGAGCAGGACGGGGAGCAGAACGGGGAGAATGCTGCCCCCGTCGAGGATGAAACCACCCCCGGTGCGGAGGATGTTGAATCCGCAGAGGTTTACCGAATGGAGGAGGGGTCTTTCCCCGTTCTCAGCTTGCTGCGCTTCATTCAGAGAACCACCGGAAAATTCGTCAACTATCCCTCTGCAGCCAATGACGTGGCCTTCGCCGAAGATACCACCGTCGACGTGATCGGCGATGTGGACCCCCTGACCTATCCCGTAATCAAGGCGATCCTTGAGACCAACGGCTACGAGATGTGGGAAAGCGAGTTGGAGGATGGAACGATTGCGATCAATGTCCGTTCCTCTTCTCCGCGGGGAGGGCAAACCGCTCCTGTCGATCCCGTCAGTCCCATCTACGTCGCCGACGAGGATGAAGTGCTTACTGCCCCCGGCGAAGAGTTGGCAACACTGGTTCTGCAACTGGAGTTCACTACCGCCCAGGTGGTTCGTACTGCCCTTCAAGAATTGCTCGGAATCGCTGCTGCGGGAAACCCCTCGGGAAGCGTCAAAATCGTCACCGTTCCTGAGAATGAGACGATGCTGATCCGCGCCAAGATGCGTGTGCTCGAACACATCCAGCGAATCGTGAAATACATCGATGTCGAAGTCTCGGGACCCGAACAGTCGTTGACGATCCGCGAATTGTTCTATGCGGATGCCCAAAGCATCGTGCAAATCGTCACCGAAGCTCTGAGTGAGTTCAGCCCTACCGGGACCACCGGACGAAGGACGACTCCGACTCCTACCCAGGGAAACCGTGGTCAGACAAATAGGAACTTTTCCTCGGGATCCCTGGCCGGTGAGTCCACCCGCCTGATCCCCGATGACCGTACCCAGAAGATCATCATCCAGTCCACGGACCCGGATGAGCTCGATCTGGTGCACCAGCTGATCGACGAACTCGATACCAAGGTTCGCAATCGCAGAAACACCATCTGGATTTACAAGGTCAACTACCTCAAGGCGGAAGAGCTGGCCGACAACATTCGTCCCTTGGTCGATGACAACGCCCAGGGTGGAAGAACGACCAGTCGGACCACCACCCGGAACCGTACCGGAGCCGGAAACACCGGCGGAGTTCAATCTCAGCAGCAGTTCACCAGCACCCAGATCATCCCCCACGAAGAAACCAACTCGCTGATCATCGAGGCAGAGCCGGAGAAGTACGAAGAGATCGAAAGCATCCTCAAACAGATCGACCAGCGCCGTCGTCAGGTTTTCCTCGAAGTCGCTCTGGTTCAGGTCAAGGATTCCTCGAGCCTCAACTACACTCTCGAATTCCTTGCCGGAAATCTGGACGACCAGAATCTCGCCGGCATCCTGCTCAGTTCCTTTGGTGCGAGCACTGTCACTCCGGCCCTCGATCCCAGCGGTATTATCACCGGATTGACCCGGACCCCGGGAGTTCCCACGGGACTCGGCGGCATCATTCAGCAGGACGGTCAGTTCCCGCTGATCATCAATGCCCTGAAATCGGATGAGGACAGCAACATCCTTGCCACGCCGTTCATCCTTGCCGACGACAACCAGGAGAACTCGATCTCTGTGACGAACGAGATCTTCTACACGACGTCCAGTACCAGCAACATCAACGTCACCACCAGTCAGCAGTCCGAATCTGCGGGTATCACCCTGAACCTGATCCCGACGATCTCCAGCGAGGTCGTGCTTTTGGAGCTGAATCTGGAAGTATCCTCCTTCTCGGGAGTCTCTGATGGAACCGGGGCACTTCCCGACCGATCCACCAACGTCGTCAACAGCAAGGTGACGATCCCCGACGGTGGAATGTTCATCATTGGCGGCCTGGCCCAGATGGCCCAGTCAGAGATTCAGAGCAAGGTCCCCTTCCTCGGAGATCTGCCCTTCCTCGGCCCGCTGTTCCAGTCGAAGGGCTCCAACACCGCCCGCGACAATCTATACGTCTTCCTTAGTGCCCACATCATGGATGACTCCAACTACAACGGGCTTGGCAACTTTACCAAGGATGCCATCAAAGGGGTTCGCTCCTTTGACGATGACATTCGCCTGCAGCAATTCACTGATCCGACCAATGCACGCGATGCAGCCATCATGGATGAAATCACTGGTGACGGCGCTACCGAAGAGGAAATGCAACCATGATAAATTCGATCTTTAACGAACTGATCGAAGGTGGCCTCCTCAACGAGACCCAGTTGATGGAGTGCCAGGAGGAGGAACGGACCACCGGCAAGCCGATCGACAAGGTCTTGCGGGAGAAGGGCTACGTCTCTGAAGAGGACTTCCTCAAAGCATTATCCGCCCAACTGCACCTCAGATTCATTGAAGATCTTGAAGAATTCACGACTCCGGAGAAATTCATCGACAGCGTCCCTGCGCAATTCGCAAGAACCTACAACCTGGTTGCCATCGGTGAGGAACCGGGAGTTCTCCTGGTCGCCACTTGTGATCCACTGGATGTCCAGCCGATGGATGACCTTTCTGCCAAGGTCGATATGGTTGTCGAAGCCGTTGTCTCGACGCGGGCACAGATCACCGCACTCATCAATCGTGCTTACCAAAAATCGAGCGCCGATGTCGACGAGTTGCTGGAAGGCATCGAAGATGACGAATTGCTCGGCATCGCTGCAGAGCTCGATGAGACGGAAGACGTCCTCGATATCGCCAACAAGGCACCGATCATCAAACTGATGAACACCATCCTGTTTGAGGCACAGAAGAACCGTGCTTCCGATATCCACCTGCAACCCTTTGCCGATCGCTTGCAGGTTCGATACCGCATCGACGGCATCCTTTACGACACCAAGGTGATTCCAAAGAAAATCCAGGAAGCACTAGTCTCCAGGGTCAAGGTCATCGGCAAGATGGACATCGCCGAAAGACGCCTCCCCCAGGACGGACGAACCTCTGTCAAAATTGGAGACAGTGAGTTGGACTTGAGGATCTCATCGATCCCAACCAGTTACGGGGAGAGGATCGTCTTCCGACTCCTCGATAAAAGTGCGCGTCTCTACCGTCTCGAAGAGATCGGCCTCGATTCCCGCAACTATGAGCTTCTCGATGGCTTGATCAATTCTTCCCACGGAGTGCTGTTGGTGACGGGACCCACCGGTTCGGGAAAGTCCACAACCCTCTACGCAGCACTTGCGGAGATGGACTCCCAAGAGTTGAATATCATCACCATCGAAGACCCCATCGAATACAACATCGATTCCATCAGCCAAATTCAGGTCTCCAATAAAAAAGGGCTGACCTTTGCTTCCGGACTTCGAACCCTGATGCGTCAGGATCCGGATGTGATGATGGTTGGTGAGATCCGTGACATGGAAACCGCGGGGATCGCCGTACAGGCATCCAACACCGGTCACCTGGTTTTCTCCACTCTGCACACCAATGACTCCGCCGGTGCGGTGACGCGAATGATCGACCTCGGTGTCGAGCCGTATCTGGTCTCGTCTTCACTGATCGGCGTCGTCGCCCAGCGTCTGGTCAGGGTAATTTGTCCCCGTTGCAAAGAATCCTTTGAACCGGAACCGAGCCAACTGAAGAGTCTCGGGCTCGAACGGGATCAACTCATGGATGAACTGCTCTACCACGGCCGTGGCTGTGATGGCTGCCTTGGCAGAGGCTACTACGACCGTACCGCCATTTACGAAATTCTGACGATGAATGAGATTATCCGTGACCAGATTATCTCGCGAACCAGTGCTTCGGTGATCAAACAGACCGCCGTTGAAAGTCGCCATTTGCGCACTCTCCGGATGGACGGAGCACGCAAAGTCGCCCAGGGAATCACCACGGTGGACGAGGTATTGCGAGTCACCCAGATGGACGTTTTCTAGGATTTAAGGATTTCAGATGCCGATCTTCTCCTACAAGGCCATCGACCAAAGAGGTCGCCAGTCGAAGGGCAACATCGATGCCGACACGGCACGGGAAGCCCGCGACAAGTTGCGCCATCAACAACTCCGAGTCACGGAGATGGATCGGGTGGATGCGGTCGGCAAGAAGTCAAAAAATATCCTCAATTACAAAATCGAAAGAAAAGTCGATGTCCGCAGTCTGGCGATATTGACGCGACAGTTTTCAACACTGCTTGGGGCCGGTGTTCATCTCTCGGAAGCTCTCAATGTTCTTGTCGAACAGATCGAGGAGAAACGTCTTGAGGTGATTTTCCGTGATGTCCGTGAACGCATCGTCTCTGGAGCCGGCCTTGCTGACGCCATGAGCCTCCACCCCACTGTCTTCAGTGACCTCTACATCAATATGGTGAGAGCAGGTGAAGCGAGTGGAAACCTGGATGACATTCTCTACAGCCTTTCAGAATATTTGCAGAAACAAGCGAGCCTTCGAGGAAAACTTTCTGCAGCACTGACCTACCCAGCCATCATGATGATCGTTGGATTCGGCGTCGTCGTCTTCCTGATGACTTTCGTCGTTCCCAAAATCACAGAAATGTTGGTCCAGAAGGACAATGCCCTGCCTTGGGCGACAGAGGCACTGATCATGATCAGTGATGCCTTCAAGTCCTACTGGTTGGTGGGACTCGGTGCGCTCCTCGCATTTCTGGTCTTCCTCGAAGGCCTCAAGAAAACCGAAAAGGGCCGCTTCGCCTACGACCGGTTGTTGCTGAAGATTCCAGTCTTGGGAACCCTATTGCAACGATCCGCCATCTCCCGATTCACGGTGACCTTGTCGACACTCCTGCGCAGTGGATTGCCCGCTCTCGATTCCCTGAGAATCGTCGGAAATGTTGTCAATAATGCGGTGATGTCGAAAACGATTTCCGAAATCGCTGACCGCATCGTCGAGGGTGCAGATATCTCTACACCATTGAAACAATCTCCCCTCTTCCCGCCGATGGTGGGCTACATGATCGCCGTCGGTGAGCAGAGCGGAGAGCTGGAATCGGTTCTGAACAAGATCTCAGAAACCTACGAGGAAGAAATCGAACTTTCGATACAAAAACTGACCGCGATGATCGAACCGATCATCATCGTGCTTCTCGCCGTGGTGGTGTCATTCATCATCTTGGCAGTGCTGCTGCCGTTGCTGCAGTTCAATAACACATGATCAATAGAGTAGAGAGAGGGCCAATGGCCCGGAAAGTCACAGGAGGAATCATGAAAAATCCCAAGTGGAATCGTCCTGAAGACGGCTTCACCCTGATCGAGTTGATCGTGGTGATCGCCATCATCGGCATCCTCGCCACTTTCGTCGTGCCCAATGTGATGGGCAGAACCGATCAGGCAAAAGTCGCCAAGGTCAAAAACGATTTCAAATCTCTGGATACCCAGTGCAAGATGTTCAAGATCGACCACGGACGCTATCCCGACTCCATCGATGAACTGCTCAATCCTCCCCAGGATTTCAACGGCAACACCAGCGAATACCTCGACAGTGAGCCTCTCGATCCCTGGACCAATGAGATCTACTACTTCGAGATGATCGATGGCCGCCCGGTCTTCATCAGCCTCGGTGAAGACCAGACCGAAGGTGGAGAAGGCTACGCAACTGATCTGTACTCTGACGAGAGCAACAATTCGAGGGGTTACTAGTCTCATGGATTTGCGCACCTCGACCACTGGCTTCACCATCATTGAGTTGATCGTCGTGATCGCTCTGCTGGGGATCATCGCCACGGTCGTGGTTCCGAATCTGGACAGCCTCTCTCCCCGTTACAAATTGCGCTCCGCCGCGCGAACCGTCGGCCAGACGGTTGCATGGGCGAGAAGCCTGGGCGGTGGAGTAGGTCGGGAGTACGTTCTGCGCTACCGGTTGGAGGACAATACCGTCGAGATCCTGCTCCCCCCGGGACCGGATGAAGATCCGGATCTCGATTTTGACCAGAGAGAAAGTCTCGGTGCTGAATTCCTTCCGGATGGTGTCGAGATCTCCAGAATCATCCACCCCGATGGGAATCGAGATGAATACGGCACTGTCGATCTCATTCTCGACAAGTATGGCTCTTCAGGTTCTCACATCGCCATCTTGACCAATGAAGAAGAGCAAAGCATCGGCGTCTACTTCCAGGCGATACTGGGAACGACCGACTACATTCCAGGAAACGAAGCGGAGTTTCCCCAATGGTAACTCCATGCCGTTCCACTTCCTGCAACGATCTTGGTTTCACACTCGTCGAGTTGGTGATGGCGGTCGCCATCATTAGTGGGGCGTTTTTGACGATCCTCGATCTTCGAGTCAAAGCACTCGACGACGCTTTCGAATACAACAGTCAACGCCTCGTCAATCGGCTCGCACGGCAGAAATTGGATGAAGTTGCCTTCGGACTTGAGGAGAACACCTCAGGTGTTCTGGAAGTCCCCGGAAAAAGCAGTGTCGGAGAGTGGCCATGGAGCGTGGAAATCTCTAACGAATCCACCACTGACATCGGGCCTCGAATGCTGATGATCACGCTGACACTGGAGTACCCTTCGATCTATGGGTCCCCGAGCCAGGATTCCGATGAGGACCTTGATTCGGTGACCTTCTCGACCCGCGTTCTCACCCAAGAGGGGGAGGCCCTCTACGACTATGCAGGTCAATTGATCGACATGACTGCGGGAGGGGGCTTCTGATGGCGCATAAATCAGACGGTTTCACTCTCATAGAACTGGTCGTCGTGCTCGGCATCTTCGGGCTCGTCATGCTTGCGAGTTACAGCATCCTCGATACCACTATCGAAGCAGATCGCAGGGTTCATGAAGCCACTCTCACTGGCAAGGTCGGTGAGGCAATTCTCAACCAGATGCGACGTGACTTGCAGGGCACCATTTGGCGCGGTTTCGGCGAGGATATTTTTCGCGGAGAAAGCCGCGGTGAAGAGGAGAATGCAGAGGACACCATCGACTTCCTCACCACTTCTCCCGTCCCCGATCCGGAAGAAACGATCACTACCTGGACAGGCGAAGTCAGCTCCGTCGGTTACGCTCTCAGACCTGGTGAAGACGGGGATTTCATTCTGTTTCGTCGGGTCGCATGGGATATGGATCTCGACCCCCTCGATACCGGTGAGCGCACAGCCATCTACGACCGGGTCAAAGCGATAGATATCCGTTTCCTCGACGCAGAAAACAACTGGGTCGGAGACTGGGACTCCAGTTCACTGCTGCCAGAAGTCAATGAGAGCGACTTCCCCTTCCTCGATGAGGAGGAACGACTGGAAGCAGAGGAGGCTGCACTTGCAGCGGACGACCCCGCTGCTGCCGCAGCAGCAGCTTCGAATGCTGCATCGACGGACATCGATCCGGCAACCGGTGAATCGATTCCCGAGGAGCCGTTGCCGATCCCGATTCCCCGCGCTGTCGAAATCGTTTTGTATCTGCATTACGCCGATGAGCGCGGCCGCATCCTCGATTCAAATGGCGACCCATTACTTGAAATTTTCTCCACAGTGATCCCGCTGATCGTCACCGATCAGTTGCTGCTCCCCGACCCCGAAGACCCACTGGCGGAAGGGTTGCTGGGAGACTTTTAATTTCGTTGTGAGGGGCCTCCGGAAGGATGGCACGAACCCGGATTGCGTGATCCCCAGGTTCGAGTCACCGGAGGCCCCGGTTTTTTGGCTTGACATCCCCTCTGCCAATGTGTCAGTTCCGCACGCTTCATTTGCCAATACCTCTCCCCAAAGCCACTTCCTCGCCAATTGACTCGATTTCGGCCCCGATTCGGTTTGGCACCTCAATTGCATGATCTTTGTGGTGGAGGACTCGCTTGTCGGCATCGACCCGTTAGTGGTTCAATAGACTCCAGATCAGTCCTCTATCGGTCATTCGCAGTCATCTGCAACCTCAAGGGTCAGATCGGCCCTAGGTAGACAGTTGCATGCAGTCGATCTAGAATCCGGGCTTGTAAGGAAACCCGGCGTGGCTCTATCGAGCCTCGACCTGCCCATCACCCACAGGATCTGCCAGGGGTGCAAAGATCTCTCCGGGGATTTCGAGAGATCTGGAACCTGCGAACTCACACCTGTGTAGGATAGGCAATTGACTGCTGGCAATGGTGGCAAGACCGGTTTTCGACTCTGGAAAGAATTGTCCCAGGAAAGAGATGGAACGAATGAGCCCTCTCATAAAGCTTCGCCCTGATTCCCTTCGCCCTGATTCCCATGGATTCAGCACTCTCCTGTTTCTGTGCTTCTGCACAGGCTTGCTGTCGCTGATCGGTTGTCATGGAGCCGGTGACGCCATCCCCAACATCAATAACGCGGCTGCATTCCTTGATGACAACGCAGTGGTAAGAGGGCCTGGTATGGTCACCCCGCGTTACGGACACACTGCAACCGTACTGGGTGATGGCACTGTGCTCGTTGCGGGAGGCACCGACGAGCGCCACCTGACTTCCCTTGATACGGCAGAGATCTTTGACCAAGGTGCCGGGGTCGACTTCGGGGATCCGATCCCTGATACGATTTCAGGCGACTTCATCGATACGGATGTCGATGGCGACGTCATGACTCTGAGCCAGGGAGGGCGTATCTTCCACACGGCGACGCGACTTCCCGATGGAAATGTCCTCATCTGTGGCGGTACTGCGGATGCGCTCTTTGCAGAAGCATACGAAGTCTCTGAAATCTACGACATCGGTAGCCGTGAGTTTGGCCCCGATGCACTGTCCATCGATCCGGATCTCTCCACTCCTCGCTTCCGCCACTCAGCGACGCTACTGCCCAACGGCAAGGTACTGATCGCCGGCGGCCAGGAGTCGCGCAATGAGACCATCATCGATCCCAATTTCGCTCCTGGACAGCCCGGATTCCAGGTAACCATCAACGTCTTCCCGTCGTTGAAGTCGATGGAGATCTACGATCCCGCTTCCCGCTCCTTCTCGCCGGCATTGACCGTGGCAGGCCAGGACGCCGAGTTCCTCAGCGCTCGTGGAAGGGTCGGCCACTCCTCCGGAGCACTGGGAGGTCTCGACAATGAGTTGGGCACTACCGACGACATCATTCTGCATGCCGGTGGTTTTCAGACCTTGTCGACAATCTTTGCACCCCAGTTCAAATTGCCGTGGCAGAATGACACCGACAACTCACAAAACTTTGAATACTACGATATGACCACCGGAGACAATCGTTTGGCTGCAGGAATCGTCGCTGCCGGCCGGGTCAATGCACCCTCGATGCTGAACCTGGGTACGGTGCGCTCCAGTACACTGGAGTTCGATCTTTCCGATCCTCCAGATGGTGAAATCGATCCCTCCGTTGGGGACATCGCCTCTGTACCGGGCATGACCAACTTGTTGGTGATCGCCAACGGTGACGACGATACCCCTGCTTGTCCGACCTCTGCGGGAGCCAATGATATGGTCGTTGCGACTTTCACCGGGTTTGGTCCTTCCGACGGCCTCACCTTCACGGTGTTTAATGACACCTTTGGTTTGCTCAACAACATCGAAAACATCGTTTCGGACCCGATGGGTTGCACCCCCTTTGGCAGGAGTGAAGCGGATCTGGTGATGGTGCACACCCGTCGAACCTACAATGGCCAGGCGATCACGACCGGCGTCGGATTTACCGCAGGGGGTGGATTTGATTTCCCGACAGCCATTGGTTGTGTAGAAACGATGGTTGGAACCTGCAGCAATGGTCTGGTCGGAGTGACCATCTTCGATCCGTTTTACAACTTCGTGAACGCCTTTGAAGATCCCCCTCTTCCAACTTGGGATCCGACAAGCAACGTCAACCCGATCACCCACCCCACAGGTATCTTCGGAACTTTCATCAACGTTGATACGTCCTACGCAGATGACGTGATCGACAATTTCGGGCTCCCTTTGCCGGACCCTCTGATTCAGCTGGCCCAAGCAAAGTGCCTGCACACTCTGAGCGTCATCCCGGGTGAAGACGGATTGCTGAAAACTGTGGATGATCGGGTGGTTTCGATCGGTGGCGGAGTCAGCTACTTCCCCAACTACGGTGACGAACCCGCCACCATTAGTTGCGAAGTAATCCTGTTGCCGGGAACCAATCCGCTTCCCGCACCCTAATGACAGAAACTTATCAGTGAAATGAATCGAAAAGATCCAGTGAGTCGAATGGGAACCGAGTCCTCCTCAGAGAGCGGATCCCATTCGACTCTTTTCTTGAGCCGGCCAACATCCGGCAACGCACTCCTTCAATGGCTCGCAATCATCGCGTTGCTGTGTCTCGGGTGGTTCTTCGCAAGCCTGTGGCAGCCCTTGAGCCCAGCACCAGAGAAGACCTCAACACCTGCAGAAACCGACCAAAACCCACCCCGGGTTTCAGCAATTGAATCAGTGAACGATGACACCGGGACCACTTCCGCATTGGACAATCTCACTGCTGAGGAAATAGCGATCTCCACCGAGATTTTTGAACTGTTTCAAAAGTGCCAGTGGAGTAAGGCGCTCGATGCGTCCACCGCCCACCGGGTGGCACGGGCACGCAACGACCTTCAGGAGCTGCTCGACGGACTGGGCCCGGAGCACGTCCCTCTACTTGTGGGGATGCTCAAGGAAGAACCGGACTTCATCAACCGGCGTTTTCTCCTCAAGGCCTTGGGCAAGATCGGCTCAGACGATGCGCTGATCGGACTGCTCGACCATTATCATTGGTCTGTGGAGGTCGACAAGGAAAGCGAAGTCAAACACACTATCGATTCTCTCGCTCTCGCCAACTCCGACTTGTCCCTGGATATCCTGAGGGAATACTCCCTCGCAGAGGATGCGATTCAACATCGTTACCGCTTCGTCGGAGCTCTGACTCAGCATGCTCGAGCCGAAGAGGGCATCGACATCTACGGGGCACTGCTTCGGGACCCATCCCATTTCAGGGTGCGGCAAAGAGCTGCCTACGGCTTCAAGATCACGGGGGGGAAAAACCATTCCCAAACCCTTGAGACTGCACTGGGAGAAGAACTGAATCCATATGTGCGCCAATCGTACCTCGGTGCACTCGGCGGGATCAGGGATGTCAATTCCATCCCGGTCGTCGAGAGAATCCTGCTCGAAGACGAGGACATTTCAACCCGCATCTCTGCAGTCAGGGCTCTGATGAACATCGATGGTTCCGCAGCAATTCAAGCACTGTTGCAAGCCCGAGATCGGATAGACTCCTCCGAGAGGGTTCAGCAAGAGATCATCACCGCCTTGCAGAAACTTGGCTACGACGGTTGATCGGCACTTGAAGAGTGCCTCCCTGGCAGGCACCATCCTGTGAACCCCGATCCGTCCCGGCGAGACCCTGGAAAGCAATTCCGGTGAGCGACAGTCCATTTCACACTGGCCGATACTGCTCCAGTTTCCTGATTGGCAGACGGAGCAACTCACAGATTCTGGGTCTGATCCTCATGATCGGCGCCCTGACGATCTTTGGCTGCCGTCCTTCAGATTCTTGGCGTGTGATCGACGCCCGGATTGAAATCAATGAGATTGCCGACGTCGACGTCGAGGGGACCATCACCCTAACCTTCGATCGTGCGATGAAACTATCTGAACCTGCTTCCAGTGGCATCCAGTTCACCCATCCCGCTGTCGCAGATGGCCACTACCGAATCGAACAGGGAGAGCGCCGAAACGAATGGAAAGTGCTACTGGTTTCCGGATTCACACCTTTGCTTCCCAGGGGTGAAAGTTCCGATGGAACCGGTACACGCCTTCTACTGAATCTGGATCAATTTTCATCCAGTCCCGAGCTCTCCCAATACCAGAAACGGGTCAGTGATTCGATTCTCATCACTCCTTGCCCCATCGAGCCCGCGCGTCTGACAGGAGCTCGCTGGATCGATACCGACGGAAGCTCCACAGTCAACCAAGAGGATTTGCTGATCCTCGATTGGGATCGAAAAGTTTCCACAGGAATCGACAGACACCACCCCGGAGATACCTTTGCAGGGCCCGATGATTTGATTCGTCTTCCCGTTTCTGGTGATCGCCTCGGCAATAACGACTTCCCCCCACACTGGATCGCATCGGATTCTTCGATGCATTCCTCACTGATTCTTGGTGCATCACCGATGCTCACCATCGATGGGATTGCCGATCCAAGTCGCTTTAAATTTGAAGGTTCAAGTTCAGGGATTGCCCTCGACTCCACTTCCATCATTCCCTCCGATGAATTGCGAACTTCACGGGGTGCAGGAGTGTCCTCACCGTACGTGATCGACTTGGTTGGAGATTGCGATCCGTGGAAACCGATCACCCTTCCAAAGGGATTGCCGGCACTGGAAGGATCCAGCCTCACGCCCCTCACAGGCGGTCGATTCCTGCTCGCAGGCGGACGCACCCTGAATCCAACCCGCAACTCTCGTGTGCTCGGAGAAGCGTGGATCATCGACCCCAGAGGGGGTCATATCGGCCCCATCCCCATGCAGCACCCTCGCAAGGGACACTCCGCTTCCACTCTTGCCGGTGCCGATGGAATCACCGGTACCGATGACGACCTGATCCTGTTGTTTGGCGGTTGGGACGGTACCCAAGTGCGCAATGACGCGGAAGTCTTTCACCAGAACTCCGAAGAAGCGGCTTTCTCGCCGGTCTCATTCAACGAAGCTTGCACTCCCAGATTTGAACATACTGCACATGTGATCACTGGAGGAAGTGAGATCATCCTTGTTGGTGGGCGACTGGAAGGTGAATTGAACGGCATCATCGAGATGCTTGTTTTCGACAGTTCATTCTCTGCAGATCAGGGCACCATTCTTGCCGATTCATATCAAGTAGGTGAATTGGCATACCCCCGCCACCAGCACGCATCGGTTCTTGTCGCCGATGCAGAAGATCCCCTGCTCTTCATCTATGGCGGCTTTGGAGGATCCCTCGGCGCACCCTATGTCAAATTCACGGAGGAATACTGCCGAGTGCTATCCGCGCCAGAAGCTTATCGCATCCGTCGCGGGACTCGGAGTCTTCGTCGATTGAGATTGAATCCTGATTCGGATCTTCCCGGTCCACGAAGAAGTTTGATGATGTTGGCAGGGGCCCAATCTGGTCTGACCGACAACTTTGCCTTGCTGGTTGCCGGAACACGAAAGCCTCCTACACCGGACCCCTTCGCTCCCAATCTGACCTCCAGTTGCAGAACGGGATTTGTCCTTCAACTCAAGGACAATGGCAGGGGATATCTGCTCCTGGAATGGATCCCTGCTGGCAGATTGGTGCAGGAAACCCTTCATCCCGGGGTAGCACAGTTGCCTGGGGGTCGTGTTCTGATCGTCGGCGGTAGGGATCATGGCGGCATGGCGGTCAAAGAGGCGAGCATCTTTGACCCTGTAACTGGAAAACTCGACAGGGTTTGCAAATCACTCGATCATGAACCGTGGCAGCATCTCCTTACCCAGCAGGCGAGCCCCACTTGGGGAGGTGCCTTCATTCTGGGAGTCGATACCCAGTCCATCGGTTGCCAGGGAATTCTCTTCGAGGCTTCCAGGTAGCGAGAAGCCTCATCAGGGTGCGCCGGTGGAGGAATCTCCGCCTGCGAAACTGACGATGGTCATCTGCAGATCCCAAGTGTCCTGATACTCACTTCGGGGAGACTTGTTGGTGATCTTGACCTTTTCAAACCCAAGGTGAGGAGCCCTCGCCTGAATATTCGCAATAAAGGTCACATGGTCACGGAGTGGACGTTCTTCAAAGGTGGCATTGTAGATGTGCTTTTTGATGTCGCCGGAGAGAGTTTTCACGTCCTTGTTGGCGGTCTTGATTTCAGGCCGGGCGGTGGAGTTTCTCATCACGTCGATGATGCCAATAACCACATCGCTGATCTTGCTGGCGTTCTTTTTGCTCTCTTCTCTGCGCCGATGCTCCAGAACTACTTCCTTGCTCTCAGCGCTTGAAAGCAACTCTCTCATCTGCAGGAGGTTTCCTTCCTCCCGTTGGATATACGTCTGGTATGTCGCAGCTTGACTCTTGACCCAGAAACCCCACGCCCCGAAGACCCCGGAGCAAAGGAACAGAGTCAACAGAAGGATTTGAGTCAGATCACTAGCGCTTCCTTTTGTACTCATCTTATCGCTCCCTCACACCAGAGACGGCTGGCAACAGGAATAGATTCAGAGTCAATTTCTTGTTCTCTTTGTCTTCCTTGATGTCGTCTTCAATACGGAAAAACCTGGTCGACGATTCCAATGCGCCGGCGACATTATTGGCTGCAATCGCATCGGGCACTCTCATCGTTACCATGGATTTTTGGTTTTCCCGCTTCAATCCGCTGATATCCATACTGAGCCACTCGGGATAGACCTCAGGACGCGTGGAAGAAACTCCCTTGGACACATCTTCGATCATTTCGATGATGGGCAGATATTCGTCCATTCGTGCACGCCTGTTCCCTGAACTTCCACCCTTCAGTTCGTTGATTTTTCTTTCTGCTGCAGCGAGGATCGAGGTCCCCTTGCCTCTCAATTGCGGCTCTTCTCCAAATCGGGCTTTGTAGACTTCCATCTGATTGTTGCGAACCGCTTCATATTCAGCGCGACGCAACTGGCCCTCTCTGTGGCTGGAAATCAAGTGTGAAATCGAAGACAAACAAAGGATCAAGCCGAGAAGGATCAGCCCTGGGATCAGTTTGGCAAATCGACGCTCATAACGGAATTCATCCTTGCGAAGATCAAAACTGGTAAGGGATTGCCCTGCGGCTCCCAATGCAAGTCCGACAGCGGTCGCACCGGATTCGTTACAGCGGTCGACCTTGTCATGGCCCATCGAACTATCCATGTTGTCGCAAACCTTGAGTTGTTGTACAGGGATTTCAAAGGTCTCCGAAAGCCTGCCAACAAGATTCAAATCCCTCGATGCCTTTCCGGAAACGACAATCCTGTCGATGGGATTTCTGAGGAAGTACCCTGCAAAGGTTCTTTGGATTTCAGTGACCAACCTGGATACCAACTCGTCTGAATTGAAATCATGTCGCTGCTGACCCGCTTCCGGATCTTTGAGCTGGTCAAATTCTTCATCGGAGACGACAGCGATCGCTAACTCCTCCAAAGGTTCTTCCACGATTTCAGGAGTCTCGCCCTCTTCGAACAACTGCTCGAACTTCGCTTCAGGGTCGTCATTGGGGTATTGCTCCTCAATCACACGGTCGAATGTTTCCTTCTCTTCCGGAGTCGGAAGAGCGGGTAACGTATCTCGAAGCAGCTGATTCGCCGTCGAACGAAGGCGGATGATGCGCCCTTCTTCGATCAATACAAAATCGGTATGGCCCGCTTCCATGTTGAGCAAAAGGGTCTTGCCAATTCTCAACTCCTCATGAGCCACATGCAATGATGTAGCGAGAGCGGTTTCATCGATTTCAACTCTGGCGGGGTCCAGTTCGGTTCCCTCGAAGATATTCAGATGCTGCTTCAATGAGTCTTTGTCGATTGCTCCGATGATCAATTGCGCAGAGTCCTCAGTCTCCGAGCACTTCAAATAATCGATGATGAGATCATCGATGGAAACGCCCGGGATATGCCCTTCACTCTCGTAGCGAATCGTCTTTTGAATCACCTCGTCTTTGGTGAATGGGACAGAAATATCACGAAGAGTCATCAATCGGGTGGGTATCGAAGAAGCAAAATCCAAACCCTTCCGATCACCCTCGGCAAGATTCTCCTTGAGGATTGCTCTCAGGGAATCCATGCGCTCGTCGGCGCTCTCTCCCTGAATCGTATCTTCGATGAAATCGACGATCACAGCCTGCTTGGATGTGATATCCAAGACTGCAATGCGGACCTGTCCGCCGTCAACTTCAACACCTGCGTGCAGTGCCACGACAGGACTCCTCTCACTGGAGATGAAACGGGTTTACTTCTGATCTCTCGATCTTGGGCGGGGGTTGCCCAATCCCTCGAGCTGGCGAATCGCGCCCTCGGGGTCTTTTTCGAGATCGATCCCCAAGGTGGACTCAAGTTGTTTCCGACTCTGCTTTTGTTCGGGAGTTTCCCGTGAGAGTCCTGATCCCCGAGTAGCTGGGCGCACCGGCTGAGTGGTGCGACCCCTTTGGTTGGTGGCCCCACCCAAACGAGATCTCGTCGGCTGGGCTTGACCAGGAGCTACTTTGCCACCGGCAGATTTGGCACCATTCGCTGTCGCATTGCTGCCACTCTTGGCCGCTCCTGCAGAGACGTCCTGGCCTCGGCCATTCTTGATGGCTCCCCGGGAATCGTTGGGGATCCCCTGGGGCTGAGTTGCTCCTCTAAAGGGAACTTGGTTGCCACCGAGTCCCAAGGCTTCCAGTTCTTCGGGACTGAATCCTTTGAGAACCAGACCCCCATCGACTTCATTGATGACGGGATCGAGGAGATCTTCGGTTTGCAGAGTGTAACTTCTGTCATTGTGGCGATAGGTCAACTGTTTGGGTGTATGGCTGATGGTGAGGACCTCGTAGATATTTTCATCAACCCTGAATTCTTTTCCTTGTTCAAGGTAACGGATTCGCGACTGACTTTGGATCGGCAGACGACTCGGGGTCCTTCCGCGAGTGGAGCTTCTTCCGCGGGAGGTCGTGGTCGTCCGTGAAGATGTTCTGCCGGATGTTCCACGAAGGCGAGAACTGGGCGACCCCCTGCGTCCGGTGACACTGGTACTGACAGGGCTCGCCGTCTTTTCCTTGATAGTGGCAAACTTGCGACCCTCCTCGGAAAGAATGACTCCGGTAATTTGCCAATCCCTGAGGGGCCCCCCATCCATTGTGGGGAGGTCTGGTTGCGGTTCAGTTTTGACCGGCTCAACACGGGGAACCGGCTTCTTTCTGTAGATATCACGGATCACATTCTGGTAACGATTGGGAACGGCTCTGGGTGTATCGGCAGGCATTTCAAAATCTTCCGGATTCACCAAGCGGATCTGTTTGCGATCCTCCTCCGTCAATCCGTACATGTTCAACACCGCAACGGTCAGCAATGCCAGACCACCGATGTTGAACAGCGTCAGTGAAATACGAACCCACTTCAGATTCATCTTGATCCTCGTTCCATCCTTCGACGTCTCATCGTTTCAACTCTCTCCACGAAAGCACCACGATGTGACGATCTCTCCTTGCACATACCAGTTTACCCGCCAGAGTTTGATTTTCCCGGGTCCCTTCGAGGTTTGCCGTGAAATACTGACTCGCAAACACCACATTGGACCCCAAATCCTGCTTCAGCAGGTCTGCGATCGATTCATCACCCATATCTCCAACAGTCCAGTCTTCATTGATCTGGGACAGTTGATTGATATTGGTGAAATGCTCAAACTCCTGTGCTGGATCTTCATCGTCATCAGGCGCCATTTCGGCCGCCAGGGCCTCTTCATCTTCGGAGAGTTCCTTGAAGGTATCGCCACGCTCATAAATTTGCCATGCGATCTCCTTGGCTTCGACGAAATCCTCGATTGAAGGGATCAGGGCGATGATGACTTCAGGCCTTGCGGTATTGAGATTTATTTTTCCGGAAGAGTTTGCAGTCATGACATGACGCAGCCCGATGGGGCTGATCGGGCTTTCGACCATATCATCGAGGAGTGAGTAACCGCTCTGTTGAAGAAAATCGAGGGATCCGATTCCAGGGAGATCCTGGATCCCCAATCCTCCTGACAATCCGGAGGAATCCTGGTCATCCAGCGATTCTGTAAGCAACTCTTCGTCCATCGGATCCAAGGGTCCGTCAAACAGTTCCAGGCTGATCTCTTCCAAGTGCAGTAACGAATCGAGACTGCGAATTCGACGAGTCTTTTCATCCGAGACGCGCTGAAAAACGTAACCGACGATGGCACCCGCTGCATCCACTGGATCGGGGGTCTGGTTGTAGGCAAATCCATTCTCCTGGTTGAAATCGATGACCGCTTCAATCAAACGCTGGAGCATGTATTCGGCATCATCCACCTGTTGCTGCTCAGGCAGGACGTATTCCTCTTCAAACTCCCCGTCGAGGAATTCTTCACCCGAATCACCGGTGGGAAGAGCGGAGCCGGCAGTCCCGGGCACTCCCAGGTCTTCCAGATCCTGAGCGACACCGTCACTACCTTCCAATCCGTCCTCTTCATCTTCGTCGTCTTCTTCAAAAAGAACCAACTCAAAGATGTGATTCAGATCGATACAGGATTCTCCATCGATGATCTCTCCGGAGACCTGCACTTCATTGATCGTATCCTGCAGGGGGTATGCCCAGACATCATGGCGGGTATCCACAGGGTCGTTCGACCGCGCCGGATCCTCCCCATCGCCAGAATCGTTTCCTGGGCCGCCTCCCCCGGGTGCGGTGGGCTCATCGATGCCGCTTCCCGGTAAGGTTCCCATACCCAATTCCTCTTCGGGGTCGACCACATCGAGCAAACCCAGATCATCCATCAGATCCTCAGAGATCTTTTGCAGGACCATTCGGGAACTGGCTTGCAGGGCGTAGTTCAAGTGGGTGAATCCCTGTCGGTTCTTCGAGATTCGCTTCTCGATTTGGGTCACGAACACCATTTGGGTGATCACCACGGTGAGCACGAGAACCAGTACCAGAACGATAAACAACGCCATTCCGGAATCCTTGGAGGATTCGGAAACATCGGCGTGAATCGTCGTGTCCGTCTCTCGTCTGCGCATCAAACTCACATCCTTGTCTGCGGGTCTTCGGGAGTCCCTCGCCCCTGTGGCACAGTGGACCCCGCACTTATCATCTTCGGCAGATGTTGTGCCATTCTCCAGTACCGGGCTCGGGAACTTTTTCCTGAACCGAATATCATAACACCTTTAATAAAAGGGGGTTACGAAACAGGGTCCGGAAATGTTGAAGGGGAGCAAGAAGTGAGCACCCCGAGTGGGGCAGAAAGTGTTCAAATTCACGACACTTGCGATCCCGCTGCAGGTCATCCCTGGGGATCATCCTCTGCAGATCTACCGGATTTCAAGGTCAGTGAAAGCACGACGGGCAGAACCACCAGCGTCAGCAGGGTCGAGGTGCCCAGCCCTCCGATAATCGTCTTTCCAAGAGTGGCAAAGGAGGGTCCCGTGGTCATCTGGGTTGCATAGGCCATCGGAATCAGACCGAGAATTGTCGTCAAAGCGGTGATCAGGATCGGTCGCAGGCGGTCACTCGCCCCGGCGATGATCGCCTCGACCCGAGGTTGCCCCTCCGCAATTCGTCGCAATACCTGATCGATGAGAACGATGCCATTGTTGACGACGATGCCACTCAAAAGAATGATCCCGACCGCTGCAGGGGTATCGAGATTGTCCCCTTGCAGATACAGGGTCCAGATCACTCCCGGAATGGCGAGGAAGACTGAAACCATCAGCACCAACGGTGTCCGCAACGATTCAAAGAGACATGCCAACACCATGTAGACGAGAAAGACAGAGAGGTACATCCCCTCACCAAAGGACTCCCGATTGCGCCAGCGCCCGGACCACTGCTCACCCAGATCCCAGGTGTATCCCACCGGCCAGGGGAATGACTCGAGGGCATGTTCGACACGCGCCTGGATCTGCTGTTGATCCCCTGGTCCCATCTCCACCGAAACATTGGCGAAGGCGAGGCGATCCCAGCGGTTGCGCTCATCCGGCGCTTCCGCCTGGATCAAGGAGCCCAAATCCTCCACCGGAAGTTCGAGGTCTTCGGTCACCGGGAAACGCATCCCTTTTAACTCCGCAACCGTATCGGTCTCCTCATCCAGAAGTCCCAGGGTGATGTCCATGTCATTGGAACGGGTTCGCAGGCTGGAAAGCCTGCTGCCCGCAAAGGCCATGCTGACGCTGCGGGCAACCTGATCCCCACTGACTTGGAGTCGTCCGAGCAGGTCTTCGTCAGGCTCCAGTCGAAGTTCATCGACCTGATTTCTGGAGGGGATCTCACTGTCAGCAACTCCCTCCACATTCGACAGGTACGCCGCAACCTGGGGTGCAAGTTCATCGAGGAGCGTCCCCGAGACCCCTTTCAGACGCACGTTGATCGACCCTGCGCTCGATCGTCCACCGCCGCGTCCACCCCAGCCCCAGCCATCGCTGGTCTTGATATTGAAGCCTGGAATTTTTGGCAAGATGGACGAGATGCGAGTTTTGAGATCGGCGAGATACTCTTCCGTTGCCAACTCCTGGGGCGGATACACCCGCGTCAGGGCGTGGCCGTCAGAGAACCAAGAATAGATGTCCCCTTCACCGATCACGTCGCGGCGACTCTCAAGCAGAAGCTCAACCTGTGTCACCACCTTTTCCATTTCACGGTAATCGAGGCCCTCGACAGGGTTGTAGGCGATGTTTGCGAAGTTCGCTTTCCAATCCATATCTGAGAGATTGAAACGAAAGCCGCTTTGAAATGGGATGATGACACTGATCATCGATGCCAGTGCGATGGCGATGGTTACAAACCTGTAGTGGATCGCTCCCTTGAGGAATCTCAGATACACGCCTTTGAATGATTCAAACCAAGCAGCCTTCTTGACCGCTTTCTCGCCAAAGATTCGAGCTGAAACCATCGGAACCAAGGTCAAAGAAACAAACAGGCTGGCACCGATGGTCAGGGAGATTACCAGGCCGACACTCCCGAGATGCTCTGAAAATTCGCTGTCCCCTGCAATCATCACCGGGAGGAACACCACCATCGTCGTAAGCGTGGCCGCAAAAACCGGCGTTGCCACTTCCATGGTTCCCTTCGTCGCAGCAACACCCGGCGGCTCCCCCATGCTTGCTCTGCGAACGATCGATTCGACGACGACAACCGCCGTATCGACGAGCATTCCAACACCCAGCATCAATGCGAGGATCGTGATGGTATTGAGTTCCATCTCGAAGAGGTAGAGGGCCGCCATCGCAGTCAAAACAGAGATGGGGATCGCCATGCCGACCAACAATGTGGCGGACAACTTTCGCAGGAAAAGCAAAAGCACGATCAGTGCCAATCCTCCTCCGATGATGCCCGCATCCCGCAACTGCCGGATGGAGGTCTCAATCATCTTGCCTTGATCCTGCCACACCAACAATTCGACACCCGCCAATTGGGGATCCTTTTGAATCGTTTTGACCACCTCCCGAACTCGCCGGCAGGTATTGACAGTGTTGGCACCGGATTGCTGGGAGATCTCCAGGGAGATGGCTGCAGAGTGATTGAGGTGCCTGCCCCAACGCATCTCGCCTTCGACTCGATCGATGATCGCTACCTGCCCGAGGCGCAATCCTCGATCATTGATCGGCAGATCAAACAGGTCTTCATATTCGTCGACCGCATTGACCATGCGCAATCTGCGGGTTTTGCCTTCTTTCCAGATTTTGCCGATGGTCGCATCGATGTTTGAGCCATTGATGACAGCAGCGATGCCTGACAGAGTCAGCCCATGGCGTTCGAGATCTCCCTTGCGAAATTGAATACGTACTTCCAGGGGTTTAATCCCATCCAGTTCCACCTGGCCAACCCCATCGATTCTCTCCAGCGGTCTTTGTATCCGGTTCACAAGAAGGTCATAATTCGCGGAGAGATCGATCCCCTTTGAGCTGATGCGAGCCTCCATAATGGTGTCGATTCCAGATCCCCAGCCACCATCGCTGACCCGAATTCTCTCAATATCATTCACAGGGAGATCATTGATCGCCCTGGCCAAGCGCTCCCGAACCTCGACCTTGATAGCGTCGGTGTCGGAACCGTGACCAAAGCGCAATGTCACCCGGCCACGCCCATCGCTCGACTCTGATTCAATCCCTTCGAGACCATGAAGTGTCGCCAATGCTTCTTCCAGAGGCCTGACCACTTCATTCTCAACCTGTGTGGGTGAAGCATTGGGGTAGGGGATGGTGACATTGATTCGATTCATACTGAAGTTGGGCAGTGCGCTCAGTGGCAGATGCTGAACCGACAAAACACCCGCCAACAACAACAGCAAGTGGACAGTCAGGGTCGTAATCGGCCTGGCGAGACAGATGCGAACAAAGTTCTTCATTTCGCCTCCGCCCCATCGCCGCCGCCAACCAACGCCCTATAGCCGCTGGGAATGACCACCAATGTCAGCATGGTGGCCATCGCCAAGCCCCATACCACTGTGATGGCAAGAGGTTTTCGCAACTCCGCTCCGGGACCAAATCCGAGTGCCAATGGCAACAGCCCGAGGATGGTCGTGGCACTGGTGATCAGGATGGGCCGCAATCTTTCGCTGCCCGCTTTGCGTGTTGCAGCGGTCGGATCCAATCCGCTGGTCTGCAATTGCTGGATACGGCTCACATAGATGATGCCGTTGTTGACGACAATTCCGCACAGCAGAATCACACCGATCATCGACAGCACGCCCAGCGGAATCCCGGTGATCCACATCGCCAATACCGCTCCGCAGATCCCCAAAGGCACCGTAAGGATGACGATGAATGGCAACTTGAGTGATTCAAATGTACTCGCCAGAACCAGGTAGACGACGAAGACCGCCAGAGCCAAAGCCATCGCCAGACTTTCCAGCGACTCCTTCATCTCCAGATTCTGCCCGGAGAGTTTTGCCGTCGTCGTCGGCGGCAGAAAGCGCCCTTCGAGCGCTTCGGCGACATTGGCGGTGGCTGTGCCCAAGTCGACGCCGTCCGTTCTCGCGGTCACCGAGACGGATCGCTCCCCGCCTACCCGGCGAATCTCCACTGGTCCGAGTGCTTCTTCGAGTCTTCCCAGAGAAGCAACCCGAAGTATTGCCCCCGGACCCGACGCAGTCTGCGCGACGGCATCCTGCGACGCCTGTTCCAGGGTCCTGTCGAGAGCTCCGCGAATGCGAACCCTGACATCGATCGGTTTCTCAGCATAACGATACTGGGTCGGGATTTCGCCGATCCCCCTGGAACGCAATCCCTCAGCGACTTGGCCCAGATTGAGATTAAAGGCGGAGAGGCGGTAGGGATCCATCCTCACATGAATCTCTGGAACTTGGTCAGGAACTCGGGCGATGACATCAGTGAGTCCCCTGACCATCGACATTCGATCACCGATGGTCAGCGCTGATTGCCGCAAAACTTCCAGGTTTTCATCGTAAACTTCAACTTCGATGGGATCACGGAAGGTAAAGAGGGACGGTCTGCCAAGGGTAAATGGGCATTCCGGGATCATTCGAAAACGCTCTTCCAGTTTTTCGATCAACCGGGATTCATCTTCTCGCAAAGCATCGGGGGTCAAGCCCAGAGCAAGCCGTGCGATGTGTTCCCTGCGTTCACCCGATTGAACTTCACCCAGTACCGGCGACTCTCCCACAGTCGAGGTGTAAAGCTTGACGGGAAATCCCTCTGCTTTGAGGTCGCTGACAATCTTTTCCATCGCAGCAACCTTGCGATCCGTTTCTTCCAGGGGGGTCCCCTCAGCCAATTCGATATCGAAGTAAAACTGACCCTGGTAAAGATCGGGAACCAATTCCGTTCCCAACTCATCCGCTTTCGGCAGTACGACCATGCACAGTGCCAAGGCAAGGATTGGGGCACCCCAGGGCATTTTGAGCAGCGATTCCAAAGATCGGGAATAGATCCCTTGGGCCTGATCCAGAAGCCATGTGAACAATCGCGCCAATGGGGACAACAATTTGTCGATCAGTGTGATCAACCGACTGAAGAGTCCCAATGAGTAACCACTTACTCCTGAAACCACCGTCGGGATGACCGTGGCAGCGACAATAAGACTGGCGATGAGTGAGTAGGTGACCGTCAAAGCCTGATCACGGAAGATCTCTCCACCGATCCCTTTGACGAAAATCAGCGGCAGGAATACAGCGATGGTGGTGACCGTGGAGGCCACGATGCCGCCGAGCACTTGGCCGGTTCCCCTGCTGACCGCCTCCTGGTCTTCAACGCCCTCTTCTCTCAAGCGCTGGATCGATTCGAGAACGACCACACTGTTGTCGACAAGCATGCCGATTCCCAGCGCCAACCCCCCGAGTGAAAGAACATTCAGGCTGATCCCTGTCAGTTCCATCAACAGAAAAGTCACCGCAACAGAGACGGGGATCGACAGGGCGATGGTCAGCGTGCTGAGCATGTTGCGCAAAAATACGTAGAGGACGAGGGCTGCCAGCAGCGCACCCAGCAATGCTGTCGACTGCACACTCTCTATCGACTCTTCGATAAACTGCGCTTGGTCGGAGAGGACGACCAACTGGCACCCCTCAAACTCGCGGTCATCTTCCAGATCCCCGAGGCGTTTGCGCAATGCCTTCGCAACATTGACCGCATTGGCATCACCTTCTTTGTAAAGATCGATCTGAACTGCAGGCTGTCCATCGACGCGAACCAGGATTTCATCATCCCGGGGAACGATGGCAACGTTGCCGATGTCCTTAACCCTGACAGTCCCTGTCTGACCCTGGAGAACGACGACATCCTCGATGTCTTCCAACGATTTGAACTCTTTGACCGTTCGCAGACGGTACGCGGTTTGTCGGTCACGAATCTCACCCCCGGAACGATTGACATTTTCCTGGGCGATCCTGCGACTGACCCCCGTAACATCGAGACCGAGAACTTCCAACTTTTGCGGGTCGAGGTCGACCAAGACCTCATCTTCCGCGCCTCCGGTGACCTTTGCTGCAGCAACTCCGGTCACTGTTTCGAGACGCCGTTTGATCTTCAACTCGGCCAGTTTGCGCAGATCAGGAATGGTGTGGGGGCCCGTCAATGCCAGACGCGTCATCGGGTCGAGGGATGGATCGAATCGAAACACCAGTGGTGCACGGGCATCGTCGGGAAGATTGACCAGATCGAGTTTCTCTCGCACATCGAGGCTTGCCCTCTGCATGTCCGTGTCCCAACTGAACTCCAATACCACTTCCGAGACCCCGGCACGGGAAGTACTCGAATATCGAAGCAGGCCCTGGGTCACCCCCACCACTTCCTCGATGGAATTGGTCACCAACTGTTCGACCTCTTGGGGTGAAGCGTCAGGCAACTCGGTCTGAACTGTCAAAGTCGGGTAATTGATGTCGGGCAAGAGTTCGACAGGAAGCCTTTGCAGCGAAAGGACACCAAAGGTGACAGCGGCGATCGTCACCATCGCTACACTGACAGGCTTTCCGATAATACTCTTCAGGAACGCTTCCATGGTGATCGACTACCACTCCCCTGCTAAGGTCTTTTTCTATTCGGGCCTTTTCTCCCCCTGGGGGGAGTCTTTGCAGGTGCTTTCTTCGCCTCAGTCTGCAGGGGCTCGACTGTCAACTCATCGACTTCCACAGGGATACTTCGATAGACGCTGACCTTGCTGCGGTCTTTCAACTTTTCGATCCCCTGGACAACGAGCTTGTCACCGATGGCCAGTCCCTTTTCGATGACGACGATGGAGTCATTTTCAAACCCTGTGACAACCTCGACCTCCTGCACTGTCTCATCATCGAGGAGTCGGTAGACCAAATTGCGGTTTTGTCGCGAGGCGACCGCTTTGCGCGGAACCACCACACGATTCTCCAGAGTTCGGGTGATGACATCGACATGGACAAATGAACCCGGCCGAAGCGAGACCGCAGCCTCGGGGAACACCGCGAGAACCTCCACTGTCAGACTCTGGCGATCGATCACCGGGCTGATCCGGTCGATGCTTCCTTCTGTCAGGATCGGACCGTCACTTTCAGATCGCAGAACACACCTCTGCCCCTTTTCGAGATCCTGCGCTTCGCCTTCAGGAAGATACATTCGCACTCTGAGCGGTTCGAAATCTGCATACGTGAACAACTCGTCACCCACGCGCACGTACTGCCCCGGCTCGATTCGCCGACGCACAACAATCCCATCAAAGAGCGCTTTTGGCTGTGAGTGACCCAGATTGATGAGAGCTGTTTCGTGACCTGCGAGCGCCCTCTCCTTTGCAAAGCGTGCATTCTCGAGAACTTCTCCCGACGAATCACCGGTCTTTGCCAGATCATCCAACCGCTTGTAATTGGCATTGGCCTGTAGCAGTTCGATGTTTGAAACATCTGCTGCAATCAACAATTCCCTCTGATCGATGGCGCAAAGCGTCTGGCCTTCCAGGACTCGTGCACCCTCCACTGCCGCAACTTCATCGACGGTTCCCTCAACCCGGGACAGAACCGTGACTTCGCGTTCAGGCTCCAGGATGCCACTGCTGCGCACCCGCTCACGGATGACAGCGAGAAGCGTGGAACTGACCTCAACCGGGACGACTTCGTCGTTGCCAGTGCTCCCCCCATACCCCCCCCGGCCCATTCCACCAGGTCTCTGCCACCCTCCCCTTTGGGGAGCGTTCGTTGCTTCCTCACCGGGGAACATCCCGTGAGAAAACCAGCCGACCGCCACCAAGACGATCGCAGCGATGATTCGCGGAAGCAGAACTTTCATGCCGAAGACTCCAGACATTCAGGACACGGGCAGGATTTACGTAATTTCTCAAGGGACCAGATGCCGGTGGCATGTCCATCGGAAAATTGAAGGTTGAGACCGTATCTCCCAGTCGCTTCAACTGCGACACAACGGAGATCCCCCGGAATCGACTGCGGATCGAGGAGCGGCTCCCGGGTCCATTCGTCGACACAGGATGCGCATTCGCAGGTTTCCCGCAGCCCTTTGTGGGAATACAAGCTCTCGTGGCCATCGGACCAGACCACCAAGAGGGTCTCCGGCTCCAGAAGTTGAACGAGATCTGTCTGGTACCTGGCTTCCAAATTCACGAGATGACCCTTCGACGATTTCAGCCCGACCTTGACGACTGACACAAATCATACCTTGAGAAGGGGAATTCCACACGCTGACGAGGGGAACCGAAGAGAAAATTGACGGGAAAAGGCGTGAGCCCCCTCCGGAAATGGGTCGATCCCGGAGAGGGCCGTTTGGAAGGCAGATGCGTGATCCCCCACCGGACTGCGACAACAGGGGGGAAAATGTAGGTCGGAGAGAGGTACGCCGCGTCAACATCGGGGAAAAAAACTCCACGGGTTCGACCACTCCCCAACTCTCTCCGACCGCCGAACCGAGAGGAATCTACCTTGTAATATATAAAATGTAAAGTGCATTTTTGAAAGGGCTGCCCTTTTCGGGATGAGACCCTCCAGAGAGAGCCCTCCCTTGCTGCGCATTTGCAGAATCGGGGGGGCAGAAAAAATCACCGGGAAGGGCCGGAGGACTTGTATTACCCAGATGAGAGGGGCACTTTCTTCACTGTGCCCCGCCACAGTGGGAAGCCGATGACAGGGGGAAGCCGATGAAGGGGAGGGAGATTCGATGACAGACGCTGATTCGCAGATTCCCACAGACCAATTTGAAGATTGGCTCCACGATTTGCAATCGCAGATCTGCAACGCCCTCGAATCCCAGGATGGGGGAGGAAAGTTCATCACCACCACATGGGATCGGGAAGAGGGAGGTGGCGGCGAAAGCAGGCTTCTGCGGGATGGAGCCGTCTTTGAACAAGCGGGTGTCAACTTTTCAATGGTCAGTGGCTCTTCCCTGCCACCGACCGCCAGCGCCCAGAGGCCCGAGTTGGCGGGTCGCAGTTTCGAGGCGATGGGGATCTCACTGGTCATCCACCCGCGTAATCCCCACGTTCCCACCTCTCACATGAATGTAAGGCTGTTCCATGCCCACAAAGAGGGGGAAGCGCCGATTTGGTGGTTTGGCGGCGGATTTGATCTGACCCCCTACTACCCGCGCCTCGAAGATGCCCGCCACTGGCATGAGACCGCCCAGGCCGCACTGTCCCCCCATGGCAACGAACTCTATCCCCGCTTCAAAGCCTGGTGTGATCGCTACTTTTTTCTGCCCCATCGAAATGAAACCCGCGGTGTTGGAGGCCTCTTCTTTGACGATTTGAATGAGGGCGGCTTTGAACGCTGCAGAGACATCACCCAATCGGTGGGCACGGCATATCTCGAGGCGTATCAACCCATCGTTGAGCGCCGCAACAGCGAAGCGTTCGATGATTCCCAGCGCCAATTCCAGCTGTACCGACGGGGACGCTACGTCGAATTCAACCTGCTCTTTGACCGCGGAACCCTCTTTGGAATCCAGAGTGGCGGCAGGACCGAGGCGATCTTGATGTCTCTGCCGCCGCTGGTTCGATGGCACAGTGGTTGGAGTGCCGAACCCGGATCTGCAGAGGCTGAACTCGTCTCTTACCTTCAACCCCGGGATTGGCTTAGTGCCGATCCTCTGGGAGTAGAACCGGGCTAAAACGGCCCCAATCGGTGATCTTCATAGAATTCCCCATCAAAGTTGCCTATTTGGCAACTCATCTCTTGCCAATTTGACAATTGCGGATATTCTCGATTCAGCGGTGGGATCCCATCCCAGCGTGCTTCGCGGAATGAAAGAGAGCGATATGAACCAGGAATATGACAATCCCTACGACGAAGGCCACGAAGAGGAAGAATACGACGAGCCCGCCAACACCAGTTGGCTGAGCAATACTCCCTACTGGGCGATCTCTGCAGCCTTCCACGTCATCGTTCTTTCGATTCTTGGAACGGTTGTCATCCTCGAAGTCAAAGAGGAGAAGGAGCAGCGGAGGACCATCGTCAAGAAAGAGGTCAAGCCGCCCAAGTATGACCCGACAAAAAAGAGGGATATCGAGCGCAAGCCGGAGATCCTCGAAAAGCAGAAGACTGATCCGATGAAGATGCTCAAGCCCGACAAGATCAGCAGGACCCCCAAGGGCACCAGCAAAAACAACAAGACCAACAAGAACATCAAAAACCAGCTCAACGATGCCTTCGGCATGACCGGTGCCGGTGCCGGTGCATACGGAAACCGTTTTGGCAAAGGGTCCCTCTCCAGGGAGGGTGGCAGTGAAGCCACCGAGAGTGCGGTGCTGGCTGCGCTGTACTGGCTCAAGCGTCACCAACACCCGGATGGTCACTGGTCCTCCAACGGATTCTTGAGACCGGATGGTTGTGAACAGGAAGATGGTGATGGCTTCGAAGGCTACGACGTCGGTGTCACCGCCCTCGCCATGCTCGCCTTCCTCGGTTTCGGGCACACCCACGAGAGTGGTGAGTTTCCTGACTTCGTCATCGTCATGCGCAAGGCGATGGACTGGATGCTCAAACAGCAGGTCAAAAATGCAGATCCGAAACTCAATGGTCTCTATGGCATGCCCCAAGAGGACACCGATGAGTGGATCTATAACCACTCCATCGCAACGATGGCGATGAGTGAATTGCTGCTGATGTCCCAGGACAAAATCAAGCTCTCCAACTCGGTGGCACGAGCCACCAAGTGGTGCCTGAACGCCCAAAACCCGGGATATGGCTGGAAGTACGGCTACCAGGCAGGTCGCAATGACACTTCGGTAACCGGTTGGATGGTGCTCGCCCTGAAGACCGCCAAGGTCTGCGCCCAATCACGTTACATCAAGGTCAAGACCAAGGACTTCAATCCCGCCTTTGAGGGTGCGCTCAAGTGGTTTGAATCGTGCACAGCCCGTTCCGGCATTTGCGGTTATGAAAATCCCGGAGACGAAGGTTCAAGGCTGCAGGCTTCCTACCCCGAGCCTTACCCCTACTCGAAGGATCTCTCCTGCATGACTGCAGTGGGTGTGCTGTGCCGGATCTTTTCCGGTGAAAAGACGAACACGGAAGCCATCAAGGCTGGAACCAATGTGCTGATGGATGAGATCCCCGAATGGCGCCCGCAGCAAGGCAAGCGCAAATCGAAAATCAATCTTTACTACTGGTACTACGCCACCTACGCCATGTTCCAGATCGGCGGCAGCAAGTGGCGCGAGTGGAATGAAGCGATGATCGATGCCCTGGTCAAGAACCAGCGTGTCGGCGGTTGCGAAGACGGTTCCTGGGATCCCGTCGGTGAATGGGGTGTCGCCGGCGGCAGGGTCTACAACACCGCCATCGGAGCGATGACCCTTGAGGTTTACTACCGCTTCGCCCGAGCCTCAAACTAACGGAGCCTGTCGATGCCTGAAGAACCGACCGGCTTCGAGATACAGCTGAACGGTGAAGTTCACCAGGTCGAAACCGCCACCACGGTCCTCGATCTGGTGAACTCTTTGCCCATCGACCCCATCGCCGTGGCAGTCGAACGCAACAAAAGAATCGTCCCCCGTTCCCTGCATGCCAAAACTCTGCTGGAGCCGGACGATCAGATCGAAGTGGTGACCATCGTCGGAGGAGGATAGACATGGATTCCATCGAGACTGTTTCAGGAAACACCCCCACCCCCCTGACGCTGGGCGATCGAACTTTTCGTTCAAGATTGTTCGTCGGTACTGGCAAATACGGCGATGCAGAGACGATGAACGCCGCACTTGAGGCGTCCGGCTGTGAAGTGGTCACCGTAGCGATTCGCAGGGTCGATCTGAACAGTGGAGACAATTTGCTCACCCAACTCGACCGCGATAAATATTTCCTGCTTCCCAACACCGCTGGCTGTTTCAATGCGGAAGATGCCATCCGGGTATGTCATCTTTCCCGGGAACTCGGATTGGGTAACTGGGTCAAATTGGAAGTCCTCGGTGATCGCAAGACTTTGCTGCCAGATCCGACAGGAACTCTCGAAGCCTGCCGGGAATTGGTCGACGATGGCTTCAAAGTGCTGGTCTACAGCAGCGACGATCCTGTTCTTGCTCTCAGGTTACAGGATGCGGGGGCCACGTCGGTCATGCCCGCCGGCTCCCCTATCGGCAGCGGTCAAGGCATCCTCAACTCCAACAACCTTTCCATCATTCTCGAACAATTGGAGGTGCCGGTGATCATCGATGCGGGTGTGGGAACCGCCAGTGATGTCACCATCGCCATGGAATTGGGCGCAGAGGGGGTTCTTCTCAACACCGGAATCGCGGGAGCCAAGGACCCCGTTGCCATGGCCCACGCCATGCGTCATGCATTGGATGCCGGGTGGTTCGCTGCCCGGGCAGGCAGGATCCCCAAGCGCCGCTATGCGCAAGCCTCCAGCCCCACGGACGGAGTACTCGGAGAATGAAGCCGGGCCCACTCGCTGACTCCCCTACCGGTCGGAACGCTCCCTGGGCAGGTCCCCAGGTGCTTTTCTTCATGGGGATGTATCTGTTTCTGCAAATTTTGGCGGCCCAAATGAGTATGGGTCCCATCGACAACGGGGATTCGGATCCTTCACAAGAAGTGGTGACCCCAGCCAACGAGGAACCTGCTGCAAACGAAGAAGATCCGCTCGGTGAAGCAGATGAGGAGGCATCCAGCACCGCTTCTTCGACACGATATCTGACCTCTGACCAGGCACGTCCGCTGTTCTCCACGCTGTCAATTTTCAACGGTTTATTGATCGCCTCGATGCTGCTGTACATGCACTTCTGGAGAAAAAGACATCCCGATTCACCCTCGGTACTGCTGGGTGCCAAGGGAACCGTCCTGTCCTGCCTCAAAGGTGGTTTTTTGGCTTGTCTTGCATGGATACCTGTCCATCTGTTGCTCGGTCTGATCTGGTCAGGCCTATTGATGCAATTCGGCCATGAACCCAATCCCCAGGAAGCAGTCTCATTATTTATCGATTCGGTCAAGGATGGGGATCATGTACTGCTTTTGCTCTTGGTGCTTCAGATCATCCTGATCGCACCATGGCTGGAAGAACTCCTCTTCAGGGGGCTGCTCTTTCGTTGGATCCTCGGGTATCGATCGGTTCTTGCTTCCACCATCATCTCCGGTGTGATCTTTGGAGTATTGCACGATTCCCTTGCCAGTATGTTTCCGATCGCATGTCTCGGCGTCGCACTTGCATGGCTTTACAACCGCACTGGAAGTCTGTTGACCACCATCTTCTTCCATACCTTTTTCAATGCGACGATGATTTCTATCTTGTTTGCAGTGCAGATTTCGGGGCTTGGGGGATGAACAAAATCGGCGACATCATCAAAAAGTTTCGGGAAGAATCAGGGGTCACCGCAAAGAATCTTGCCCAACAAATCGGGCTTTCGGCTTCTCAAATGAGCCGCTTGGAGAGTGGACAAAGACGCATTAACAGCGAGGTGCTGATGCGTATCGCCAAAGCTCTCGGGGTTGCTCCATCGCAACTGATCGATGATACGACGGGGCACGGGGTTCGATCCCTTTCCCAATCGGCAGCGGCCCCTTTCAGGTCATCCATTGGCAAGATCATTCGATCAGCGCGAAGGCAAAAACACCTGACGGTCGAAGATTTAGCTCGAAAAACCGGCGTTTCCCGAGCTTATGCCGTCTCTGTTGAAGAGGGACGAAGAAGCGGTCTTGAAACCGATTACATTCGCATGGCATGCAAGGCTTTGGGGCTGGCACCTCTCGATATGATCACCCTTGCCGAAGAAAAACTGGACAACTTCGAACCTGCTGCCGAGGTCCAAACTGCCAACTCTTCCGACTCGCTTGAAGGCATTCCCCTGATTCATGATGAAGAATCCCCATACCCTGTAGATGTGGATTCACGGAACATGCCCAAGGGAATTGTCGAAGATTGGATCAAAATTCCTGGTGTAGATTCTTCCACAAGTTTTGCACTTCGTGTGTCCGGTGATGCCATGGCAGGGGTTGGAAATCCGTCCTTCAAAAATCGTGAAATCGTCGTCTTTGATACTCTCAGGAGTATCAAGAACGGTGATTTTGCATTAGTCAAACTTCGTGACAATTTGAAGTCTTCCACATCGACGGCTGTAATCCGAACCATCTTTTGTCAGTACTTTCATGATTCCTCCGAGCATATCCGCCTGCAGTTCTTGCGTTCAGAGTTGCCACCCCTCATACTCCCGACCGAACACGTGGAGGGGGCTTGGGTCATGACCCACCATCTCTGCCAATTCTCCGACTGAAAATACTGCGTCGGAGCGGGCCTGAACCGGCCCAGTTGATTCGGAACTTCACTCTCTCAGCGAGGTTACTGAATCTTCGGGGAATACGAGTTTTTGGGGAACATCTCACAGTCCTGGTTCGTTCTAATCACAGACACACCTCCTCACGGGTCGGAGGGAACCTGGTTCCCTCCGGCTCTATTTTTTGCTTCCCCCCCCACGGTCTTTGCTTGCCCATTTTCTGAGGAACCCCTCAGTCATTCTGATACACACGGGATACATATTTGATACGCGTGTGCTGACCGAGGTGAGTCAATACAACGAACCCTACTGACAGATAAAAAAGTACGGCGGAGGATTGGCACAGAGTGCCTGTCCTCCGCCGAAGAAGAGAGGGTAAATTGAGGATCAGCGAATGTCGTGTATTCGCAGATCGGGCTGCAGTGCCTGAAGGGTCTGAAGGACCTCTTCCTGGCGAGCAGAGCCTCCGATTCGCAGGTAGCGCTCGAAACTTCTGATTGCCAATTCCCGACGACCTTGTTTCAAGTAGATACTGGCAATCCAGTAGTGTGGCTCGCCAAAGGTCGGATCCACTTCCAGACAGATATCAAGGTACTTGCGTGCAAGATCGAGCCGATCCATGTCAACATACAGTTGTGCCAACTCAATCAGGGGCCCGCTGTACTGATTCTCTCCGGTCGATTCAATCAGTGTGATGTAGGCTCTCTCTGCCGCAGTGTAACTGCCAAGACTCTTGTAGATTTGAGCGGCAAGGTAATCGTATCGGGGATTGTCGTTGTCGATGCGACGGGCCTTGTCCAACGCTGCCAGGGCATTTTGATGGTCACTTTTCTCCCAGTAGTAACGAGCCAATCGTTCCTGATAGCGTGGCTCCTTTGGAAAATCCCGCGCCAGTTTCTCGTACTTCTGAATTTTGACATCGACGATCGTCGAACGACCCTCTTCGTTATCGGTAATTATCTGTTGTGAACTGGAAACCACGGTTTCCGTGCTGGCGCAACCTGCCAGTAGAAGCAGGGTGATCAGTGCCATCAGCAAAGTATTAGAATTGTTCATCGTTCCATCCTCTCTCGGAGTTCAAGCCTCCAAATACGACATCGGCACCTGGGGCTGGACTCTTGAGGGAATTCGGGGAATTATCCTGTACTCGGTGGAACGATCCCCCCGATCTCCTGGAGGCTTTATTTCTCAACAATTCACCCATTCACCGATCAGGGTCTTCACCGCCCTCTTGTTAGGACTGTCACCCGCAATTATCGGCTGCCAAGCTCTTGGCCTGAAGACCACCCCGGGTCCCACAGGATTGCAGTCACAAATCGAGGAGCGGATCTCACGATTTGATGGCATCGTCGGTGTCTATTACCACCACCTGGAAAGTGGTGCAGAGATTTCCATTCGCGCTGACGAGATATTTCCCACCGCCAGTTTGGTGAAGATTCCGATCCTGTTCGCCCTGATGGACAAAGTCGCCAGCGGTGAACTCGATTGGCACGGAAAGAAGACCTACGACATCGCTCGCCGATACGCCGGAGAAGACCTTCTCGCCTCCTTTCAGGATGGCGAAGAGATCACCTTGTCAAAACTCGCCGATCTCATGATTCGCTACAGTGACAACACAGCCTCTCTGTGGTGCCAGGAACTTGCTGGTACCGGCAACAGGATCAATCGTTGGCTGCAACAGCGTGGATACTCCGATTCCCGGGTCAATTCACGAACCCCTGGTCGCGAGGAAGAATACAAACAGTGGGGATGGGGACAAACGACTCCCCGCGAGATGGCTCAAATGATCGAGAGTGTCTATTTGAGAAAATGTCTCGGATCCCCATGGGATGAATTGATGCTCAAATTGATGAACAGCAGTTACTGGCGTGAAGAAATGCTCTCTGCGTTTCCCCCTGAAATCACGGTTTATTCCAAACAGGGGGCGGTCAATCAAAGCCGTTCAGAGGTGATTTTGGCGATGTCACCCGATGGCCCCTTCTCCCTCTGCGTCATCACCAAAGAACAGAGAGACACCTCATGGGGAGAAGACAATGCGGGCTTTGTCCTGCTCAGGGATTTGGCAGATCTCTGCTCCAGGGCGAATAAGGGAAACGAATGATGCGATTCAACCAAGGGTGGGATACCTGCCAGGAAGCTGACTCATGATGAGAATCTACTGTTTGTTGGTCTCACCATTCCCACGTCTCAACTCGTCGATCTCCTTCGCCGAGTAGATCACTCCGGTTCCCGATCCTGGACACTCCTCCACCACCTCAAGCCAATCCTCCAATGTCTTCAGATTCTGATTCCAGAAAGGGAATGTCTTGCATTGATTCGGGCGAGACTCATATACGGTGCAGCCATCTTCCCAAAAGATACATTCGTGATTCGGCTTCTCGATCAAACTCTTACGACGGCCAACCCTGCGAACGTACTTCCATTCAAAATCTTCCGGGGTCATCTCCAGTTCTTGCGCCAGCGAATCGATCTCCTTCTGATTGACCCAGACGAAGCCTTCAATTCGACAACAATGCCCACATTGAGTGCATTTGAAAGGAAGCCCATCTTGCCACCAAGGCTTGGTCATCGCTCCACCTTTCCACCGATCAACTTACTGTCCATTCCGGATGGACTCCAGTGAAGGGCTTTGTGGATGCAATGCTGAGAGTTAGCATGGCGACAGAGGAAATTCCTGCCCCAGATCCTGCCATCATCGAGAAAGGTGTTGATTTCCATGTCGAAATTGCTGCCGCTGCTGCTGGTCTCTTGCTCATCGATCCTGCTCTGCGGCTGTGTTGAGCGTACTCTGCTGATCCGAACTGAACCGGAGGGCGCAAGGGTGTTTCTCAATGGCCAGGACAAGGGAATTACCCCTGCACGGATCCCCTTCGACTTCTATGGAACCTGGGATCTGCAGATCCGCATGGAAGAAGATGAATTGCGTGGTTCCCGTTCCCTCAAACCGATCCGTGAAAAGATTCGTCTCAACCGCCCATGGCATCAGGTCTTCCCCTTTGACTTTTTCTCAGAGGTACTGTGGCCCGGAACCATTCCGGTGGAACACGTTCTCGAGTACACCTTTGAACCGCAGAATCTCGACGCTCTGAGGGATTCTTTCCACGAACATCTGCGAGAAGCCGGGGTTGTGACTCCCTTGGGGGATCCAGCCTCCGATCCTGAATCTGGTCAGCGGCGGTGAATCGACAGGCGACCCGTTTTGAAGATCTGGATTTCCTCGGTCCTGACCGGGACACCGACCAGTTGGAAGGACTCAGAGTTCTCGTATTGGGTCTCGGTACCCATGGCGGAGGCACCGACTTGGCTCGCTTCCTCCACTCCAAGGGAGCTCTCGTCTCCGTCAGCGATCACGCCACACGAGCTGCCCTCGGCGCATCGATCGATTCCATCGAATCCATCGTCGATGAGGATCGATTGCATCTGGGTGGTCACCAGGAGCACCACCTCGATGGGATCGATTGGGTTGTCGTCAACCCGGCGATCCCTCCCCATACACCATTCCTGAAGAATATTCTCGATTCGGGAGTTCGACCGGTCACCGAGTTGGGTCTCTTTCTCGCCTGGGCTCCCCATCGATTCCTCGCCGCAGTCACCGGAACCAATGGCAAGAGCACCGTCTGTGCCCTTGCGGGGGAAATGCTCAAGGCTTCAGGGATTCCTGTCTGCATCGGCGGCAATTGGGGTGGAAGCCTGCTCAGACACCTTGAAGAGGCGACCGATGAAACAAGGTGGATCGTCGAAATCTCCTCCTTTCAGGCGTCGCGCCTCGGATCGGAGATTCCCCGCCCGCCCCTCGTCGCCCTGACCACCTTTGCTCCCGATCACCTCGATTGGCACGGTGACGAAGAGACTTACTTCCGGGCAAAATTGAATCTGCTGCAACCTCCCCATCAACTCTCCCCATCCGTGATCGTTACCGCCGATAGCCCCTTCACAGAAGTACTCTCCGACCTCTCCGTTCCTCCGAGTCTGATCCCCATCCCGGATCAGGGGGAATCTCGTGGACAAGAAGGAGCGACTTCTTCTCCGGCACTGGAAGGGTCCAGTGGCCGCTGTAATCTTGCGGTGGCCACCACCCTCGCCAAAAAATTGGGGGCAACCGCTGAGGGCTGCCAGATCGGTGCTGAAAATTTCCGTGGCCTTCCTCATCGTTTCGAAATGGTGACAAGCAGCAACGGGGTGAACTTCATCAACGATTCCAAAGCGACCACACCGGATGCCACTCTCGCCGCCCTCGACCGTCTCGACAGCCCAGTACGTTGGTTATGTGGCGGCAAGGACAAGGGTATCCCCATCGACGATCTGGTTTCCTTCGCAGCAACCCGAAAGATTCACGTCTTCACCTACGGAGACTCGGCAGATCGAATCCAGGAGGCTTTCCGCAACCACTCGCGGGATACCCCAGTAGAGATTTGGAAGACGCTGGAGGAAGCGTTCGCAGCGGCCATGGGCCAGTGCCAACCGGGGGATACCGTGCTGCTCAGCCCCGCATTCCCTTCTTATGACCAATATTCCTCCTTTGAAGTCAGGGGTGATCACTTTCGTACCCTCGTCGAAGGGGAATCGTTCAGGGATGCCGAAGATTGACCCGTGGTCTCTCACTGGGGGACGAGGGCTGGACCTGGCGGTGATTTGGGGCCAAGGTGGCAGAACCGTTCCTATCAGAGCTTGAAGGAGATCGATGGCCAAATCCCACAATGTCTTCCTCTGCCTGGAATGTGGATCCACCCACGAACGCTACATGGGCCGCTGTCCCGACTGTGGCACCTTCAACTCCCTTTCCGAACACAAAGTCAAGGCTGACAAGCCGGGAAGATCCGCACCCCGATTGACCGGCGAGCAAAGTGCAGCGGTCCCCATCGATGAGGTGGAAGCACGGGAAGAGGATCGGGTTTGCACCGGCATGGGAGAGGTGGACCGGGTCCTCGGTGGAGGCCTGGTTCCCGGCAGCGGCATCCTCCTCTCCGGGGAACCGGGGATCGGCAAATCGACACTGCTGCTGCAACTGGCCCACTCTGTTGCCTCTTCTGACTCGGGGGATCAACGCTTTCTCTACGTCACCGGTGAAGAATCGGCGGCGCAGGTGCGCTTGCGGGCAGACCGCATAGGAGTCTCCGGAGAACAGTTGTGGCTTCAATCCGAATGTGACCTCGATGCGATCGAAACACAGATCAAAACCACATCCCCCGCCGTCGTCGGCATCGACAGCATCCAAACCTTACGCTGGGATGATCTCCCAGCGGGCGCGGGTGGAGTGGTGCAAGTCCGTGAAATCACGGCACGTCTGATCTCCCTCGCACGCCAGGAAGGCTTTGCTCTCCTTCTCGTCGGCCACGTCACCAAAGATGGAAGCGTCGCGGGTCCCAAAACCCTCGAACACATGGTCGATGGGGTCCTGCAATTCGAAGGTGAACAAGGCAACTCCCTGAGGATCCTGCGTGGGCTCAAAAATCGATTCGGTTCCACCGAAGAGGTCGGCATCTTTGAAATGCGTGCGGATGGATTGCATGAGATCGATAACCCTTCCCGATTATTGCTTTCTGACAGATCCACATCCTCTCCAGGATCTGCGACAGCAGCGATCCTTGAAGGAACTCGTCCCCTCCTCGTCGAGGTTCAGGCATTGGTCAGCCCGGCAGCCCATGGATCGCCGGCACGAAAGTGTTCCGGCATCGATGGTGCAAGGTTGTCGATGCTCGCAGCGGTTCTTGAAAAGAGATTGGGGATACCCCTCGGCGGTTGTGACATCCACGCCAATGTCGTCGGCGGAGTCAAACTTCGGGGAACGGCGGGTGACCTGGCCCTCGCTGCAGCATTGCTCTCATCCTTTCATGATCGACCGCTGCCCCGGGATTTGGTCTTTGCCGGCGAAGTAGGTCTGCTCGGAGAGGTGCGCCCTGTCCCGGGCACACGGCAACGATTGGAAGAGTCTGGCAGACTCGGATTCAAGATCGCCTGCGTCGCCCCTGGTAGTCTCGAGGATGTCGGACCGCAGGGCATGAAAGTACACGAAGTTCCCGAGTTGGCGCAGTTGGCCCGCAGGTTTGTCGACTGATGCAGCCTCCACTGCTTTCTCCCACTTGGGATCCCCGTCAATTCCCTGGTCTGCGACGCTGGAGTTTGCTGATTTTTGTCGCAGCAATTCTCTATTTCATCTGTGCCCGAATCCCCATTTTCACCTTCACCGAAAATTCTGCGTATCAGTCATGGGAATCTTTTTACGAGCGTGAAGGTCAAGACACGCAGAGACGTTGGCCAGCCAATTACTATCAAGGTGTCACCTTTGATCAGCAGATGATCCTAGAGATTCGCAAAACCTATGATCCCGCCGATCTGCCCGGATCAGCTCCCGGCTGGCTCTATTCCTTGCGCCAAGTTGCCTCTGTCACCACTCACTTTGCAGAAGGAATCGCGGTCGTCGCTGCATTGCTGATACTCGCCCTGATGACTCGCTTCATTCCCCGGTGGAAGCCACTGCGCCCGCCAATACAAGGTGCGTTTTTCGGAGCGATCACTGCAGGACTGTTGGTGCAGTTGCTGAAAATTGGGTTCGGCCGTGGACGCCCCAATGAACTGATCTACCGGGCCTTTCCCGATTCGCAACCCTTCTCTTTCGAGCACAGCCACCACAGCCTGCCTTCGGGGCACGCCGCTGCTACCGGAGTGATGGTGTTGTTGCTGTGTGTACTCTTCCCCCGCTGGAGTGTGCTCTGGTGTTCCGCAGGGATCTGGCTCTGCGCCACGAGAGTGTTGACCGCAGAGCATTGGCCCTCCGACACCCTTCCAGGAGTTCTACTCGGCGCCCTATGTACAGCGTGGTGGATTTCGCGACTTCAGCCTCAGGGAAGCCTGAGCCTCAAGGAAGCCTGAGCCTCAAGGAAGCCTGAGCCTCAAGGAAGCCTGAGCCACAGTGCAATGTCGAGCCATCGCCCATTGGAATAGTTGAAGATGCGCTGATGCCAACGTCTCTCAATCCTTGCAGAACTCACGAGCAAGGGCTCGAGGGGAGATTCTTTTCCCACTTCGACACCGGTTACCAGCCATGCCGGCCCTTTCTCACCGATCCAAATTTTGCCCTCATCTGCAAGCAACTGGGGAACCCCACGCTCACCAGTCACTGCATCGGGATTGAGGGCAAAGACGAGGGAAGGTTCAAAATATCCTGCCGTCGACAACCGGGCAGTCGAATAGGGTTCCCCGCTTGATTGGACCAAATCACGGATCGGTTGGGCAACCTTGCAATGGGGCTCAAGAGTGCCCGCTCCCATCAGCAATGATCCCACTGCCAAAGCCACCAATGCGGCAGTACCACCTGGTGCCTTCGCCGAGAAAAATGACGCTTCAGGATTCCAGTTCAGCAAACTCCAGCATGACATCAGAAAAAGTGCCACTGAGGGAATGGCAACGACCACTGAACCGCTGACTTGATGGACAGCGAAGATCCAGGCGACCGCCAATGTCAGCAACATCAGTAACGTCAATCCTCGCCCCACCCGTGAAGACCTGGATCCCATCCCTGAATCGTCACCCACCCCCGTCATCGACCAGATCCATGCCCCTGCGACCGCCACTCCAGGAAAGGAGGAGAGGATGTAGTGCGGTAATTTGGTCGCAATCAAAGTCATCAACAGAAAGACGGGGAGAATCAAGCTGGTCAGAATCAGCGCTACCCTTCGCTGCTCCGCAGAGAAATTCCTTCTCCGAAGGATGCCTGGGATCAACAACGCCGACGCAGGAGCCGCACCTGCCAGCAGTACCGGAATATAGAAGGGTAAAGAAGTCAGCCAGCCGAGAAGACCCGATACCCCATGACTCTCCAGAGGTTCGAGGATTCGTTGGAAGACGTGTCTCCCAAGGCCCAACCTGGCCAACTCGCCTCCGGTCTGATCATTGGCAGGCAATCCCCACGCCAGAAAGCAGAGCAGGGCCACGGAAGTGGCTGCCGTTGCCTCCCACCACCAGCGCCGATCCCACTTCATATGAGATCTGCCGGCGATGGCGATAAAGATGGTTCCCAACCAAAAGGCAGACAAACCCACGGGTCCCTTCGCCAGCAGTGCCCACGTCAGAGCCAGTGACAGGATCCAAAAATGAAATTTGCTGTGTCCACGAGTCCATCGATCGACCATCACCGCAAGTGAGACAGACACCCCTGCCAGTAAGGTCCCATCGGCAGTCGCCGCAGTCCCTATAAAGATTGGCAATGGCATACATAAGAGGAGCCAAAGCGCACGCTTGCCGAGTTGTGGTCCACCCAGGTTACGACCGATATGAAAGGTGGCGATGGCCATCACCAAGCTACCGAGGATGGAGGGGATTCTCACAGCAAGATCGGTCGGCCCCAGCAATTCGATCCATGGATTCATGCACCAATACACAAGCGGCGGCTTGTCGGGTCTGAGATCACCATTAAAGCGGGGTACCAGATAGTCACCGGTCTGCCACATTTCCACTGCAGCGCGAGCAAATCGAGGTTCATCCCGATCCCACAAGGTCGTCGATGCAGCGACGCCCAGATAAAAACAGAACAACACCAATATGAACAGTGTGATACGCGCAGGTCGCTGATCAGCTGCGGCCAACACTAAAGGTTCCCCAATGCTTCCTGGACAGCATCCCAGTTCACTTCAGGAGGCGAGGGACGCCTCTGATCATTCCCACCCAGCTCTTTTGAATCGGCTTTGTCCCGAATCGTCTCCGCCCTCTCCTCCGGATGAGGATGGGTGGAAAACCATTCCGGAGGTTGGTCACCCCCACTTTGCTCTGCGAGTCTTCCGAAAAAACGCGACATGGCGAGGGGATCCCAGCCGGCAGCGGTCAGGATCTCCAATCCGATGTGATCCGCTTCCCTTTCGTGGTCGCGACTGTATCCCTGTGTCAGCAGAAATTGAGCCGCTTCTCCTCCCGCAGCCGCCACTCCGCCCAAATCTCCAACCGCCAATTGAATCGCCAACCCAATGGATGCGACCTGGGTCATCTGCCGCAACCCATGTCTCTCAGTGGCATGGGCCAACTCGTGTGCCAAGACCGCAGCGACTTCATCGGGAGACTCTGCATCATCCAGCAGTCCTGTGAAGATGGTGATGGAACCGCCAGGGAGACAATAGGCGTTTATCTGCGGATCTTTGACCAAAGCCCAATGGGGTTGCAGCCCCTCGATAGGCAAGTGCGGCAGGAGGGAATCGAAAATTGCCCCTGTCGCTTGCAGAAGGACGGGATCTTCGACCAACTGATATTTCTGCAACATCGCTTCATGAATCGGCTTTCCGATCGATTGGTCAACTTCGACAGGAATCCAATCGACAGCGCTCCTGGTCACTTGCTTCAGAAAAAAGAATCCACCGAGAAGAAGAACGAGAAACCCGATTCCGAAAAACCAGTACAACTGCTTTGTCGATTTCTGCGACTGGTAGAGAACTCCTGCCATCTCGGTCAACTCGTCTGATAAATCTGCGGGGGCCACCTCTTGTAAACGGGCATAGATCCCGGGGTCTCGAGTCGAAAAGCCGATCCCTTGGGAAGTGTCGAGAACATCGAGGCACTTGCCGACGATGCTCGCTTCACATTGCTGAAGATCGAGGGTGAACTCCTGGCCCGATAGAGTCGCAAGAATGACCACACGTCCGCGAAAGTGAAGGGATGCCGGCCCCCCGATGCCCAGGGGACCGCCGTGGCCGGTTACCGAAAATCCGTCTTCAGTCAAATCTTCAGACAACGCCCGGCTCTTCCGGGTCAGCCCTGAGAGCCTGATCCGTCCCTAATCCGGTCGGCGCTTCCACCCTTTCGATGGAGACCGCTGCCACCTTGAACTCGGGAGTTTCAGTGGTGGGATCCACTTCGGGATTGGTGACGTAATTGGTCATCACTTCTTCGGGAAATGCAAAGCTCATAAAGACGGTTCCCCGGGGAGACGTTCGCGTCACTGCAACCCGGGTTATTACCTCACCCCTGCGGGATTTGATGCGTGCCCAGTCTCCATCCTCCAATCCGAGACGATCCGAATCGGCAGGGTGAATCTCCAGCCACTCATTGGGCACCAAGATTCGGAATCCACCGGAACGCCCCGTCATCGTGTTGGTGTGATAAGTCGGCAATCGCCGGCCAGTCGTCAGGTAGAAGGGATATTCATCATCCGGGTTCTCTGACGGCGGCACGTAATTGAGCAACTGCAACTTGCCTTTGCCGTTGAGGAACTCTCCCTCATGAAGCACCGGTGTGCCCGGATGTTGACGATCGGGCACCGGCCAGGAGAGATCACCTTTTTCAATGCGATCGTATGTCAACCCGGCATAAATTGGTGAAAGGGATGCCAACTCATCGAAGACTTGTTCACTGTTTTCATATTCAAAGTGAACCGGGGTGTCCATCCGTTGGGCAACATGAGAGATGATCCACCAGTCCGGCTTCGACTCTCCTGGCGGATCGGCAGCCTGGCGAAGCCTCTGAACCCGGCGGTCGGAGTTGGTGAAGAACCCATCCACCTCCGTAAATGCTGCCGCAGGGAAGACCACATCGGCCACCTTCGCGGTGTCGGTGAGGAACATGTCCTGAACGATGAGGAAGTCGAGGGATTTCAGGGCTTTGGTGGTGTGATGAACATCCGGATCGGTGACGAGAGTATTCTCTCCACAGATCCACATCGCCTTGATCCTGCCATCGACGGCATGGTCGAGGGCGGCGATCTTGGTGATGCCTTTTTTCGGGTCCATGGGAACTCCCCATGCCTTTTCGAATTTTTCTTTGCAGGCGGGGTCTTCCACTTGCTGGAACCCCGGGTAGTTGTTCGGCAATGCGCCGCAATCCCCGGCTCCCTGGATATTGTTTTGCCCGCGAAGGGGATTCACACCCGCAGACTTTTTGCCGAGATTGCCGGTGATCAGAGCAAGATTGCACAAACTCTGCACATTGCTGACACCACAAATGTGTTCGGTAATCCCCAAGGTGTAGTAGATCCCTGCGCTCTCGGCGCTGGCGTATTCGATGGCGCACTCACGGATCAAATCTGCGGGCACTCCGGAAATCTCTTCTGCATATTCCGGCGTGAAAGGTTCCAGATGAGCCTTCAACTCTTCAAAACCTTCGGTTCGCTCATTGATGTAATCCATGTCCGCAATGCCTTCATCGATGATGACTTTCGCCATGGCATTGAAGAGGGCCACATCAGAACCCAACTTGAGTGGCAGATGGCCATCCGCATAATCGGTCAGCGGAATCTTGCGGGGATCGACGACATAAAGTTTTGCCCCCTTGCGTACCGCCTTCTTGACGCGCACTGCAATGATGGGGTGACACTCGGTCATGTTGGTACCGACACATAACAGCATCTTTGAATCCTCGATCTCAGGGATCGAGTTCGACATCGCTCCACGTCCAATGGAGGCCGCCAGACCGGCGACCGTTGGGCTGTGTCAGCCACGGGAACAATTATCCACCTGGTTCGAATTCATCACTGCCCGGGTGAACTTCTGCAGCATATACGCACCCTCACCGGGGGCGCGGCCACTGGCGATGGCGTAAAACGCTTTGGGTCCATGATCGGCACGGACGCTCTCTAATTTCTGGGCGGTGTAGTCGAGAGCTTCATCCCAGGAAACTGGGGTCAACTCGCCATTCTTGCGAATCAGTGGCCGGGTCAGACGGTCTTTGGAATTGACAAAATCAAACCCGAACTGTCCTTTGACGCAGAGGGCACCTTCATTCACAGGGCCATCGAGGACAGGCGTCACTCCGATCATCTTGCCATCACGGCTGTGCAAATTGATGGAACATCCGGTTCCGCAATAGGGGCAAACACTGCGGGTGACTTCCACCTCGCCAGGAATATCCCCCTGCCCCACCATCTTCTTGTCCGCCAGAGCACCAGTCGGGCAAGTGTAGATGCACTGGCCGCAAAGGGTGCAGTCACTGTCCATCAAGCCGCCATCGAATGCAGTGGCGATCCCCTTGTTCCAGCCGCGACCGGTCATAGTGATGGCGTGATCCGCCTCGACTTCGTCACAGATGCGCACACAGCGATAGCAAGAGATACAGCGGTCGTAATCGCGCAACAAAAACGGATTGGAATCGTCCTTCGAAGCATTGCTGATGGCTCCGAGGAAACGATCCCGCCCCACCTCGAAATGATCGGAGAGTTCATGAACTTCACAGGTGCCGATATCGCGGCATCGGGGGCAATCATCATCGGGATTTTCCGAAAGAACCATTTCAACCAGGGTCGATTGCATCTTGCGGATGGGATCGCTTCCGGTGCGAACTTCCATCCCCGGCTCAGCCTTGAGCGTGCAGGATGACGCCGGAATACGCCGGCCTTCCACTTCGACCACACAAAGGCGACAGGACCCGTAGGGGTCCAATCTCTCGTCGTAACACAGTGTAGGGACGAATGCCCCCTGACGGCGGGCAACTTCCAAAACGGTTTCACCCGGATCGAAGTCCACCTCCGCACCGTCGATAGTCATTCGGTTTTCATTACTCATCATCAGCCCCTTCGGAGGCTTGCGAAGTGCCATTCACTCGTTGTTGAATCTGATCAGGCCAATACTTTTTCAGCATGCGGGTGATGTACGGAGCAGCCAAGCCCAATCCGCATGCGCTGGTTTCTCCAAGGACCTCTTCCAGATCCTCGATCTCTTCCATGATTCCCGCCCTCACCGGATTGCCAGAACCCAGTTCATCGAGAATCTCGGTCATTCGGATAGTACCGATTCGGCAAGGAAAACATTTGCCACACGATTCCTCGGCGAGGAAGTGCATACTCTCGCGGGCGGCTTTGATCATGCAGCGGGTATCATCATGAACGACGATTCCACCGGCACCCAACATCGCTCCCAGATTGTCCAGTGAACGGGGATCGAGGCGGACATCGAGATCTTCTGCGCCCACCAGTCCCCCACTGATCCCTGCCATGGTGACCCCCTGGATCTCACGCCCGGGTGGAGGACCTCCCGCAAACTCGACGAGCAACTGGCGCAGCGGTGTTCCCACTGGCACTTCGTAGTTGCCCGGTCGTTGGATATCGCCAGAGACACTGAAGATGCGCATGCCATCCTGTTCACCGATGCCAAGATCGCTGAACCACTGGCCACCATGTTCCATAATCGGTGCAACCGCACAGAACGTCTCGACATTGTTGACGATGGTCGGTTCCTGAAAGAGACCATGGGTCGTTGGGAAAGGCGGCTTCTCACGGGGGAAGGGATGTTTTCCTTCAAGAGAATTCAACAACGAGGTTTCTTCTCCGCAGATGTATGCACCCGCTCCACGCCGGATCACGATTCGGAACGGCTTGCCGGTTCCACAGGCGTCTTCCCCGAGGTATCCCGCCGCCGTCGCCTCGTCGATCGCCTGTTGAAGCGACTCCAAGATCTCAGGGTACTCCCAACGGAGGTAGATGATGCCGACCTCCGCGCCGGTCACCAGACCAGCGCAAGTCATCCCCTCCAACATTGCGTGAGGAGTGTGTGCCATCAGCACCCGATCCTTGAAGCAACCGACTTCACTTTCATCCGCATTGCAAATGATCCACTTCGGTCCACGATTTTCATTGCGGACCACTTCCCACTTCACACCGGTTGGAAACCCGGCACCTCCACGACCCGTCAAACCACTGGCCTTGAGTTCGGCGATCAGTTTCTCAGGATCAGATGCCGCCAATTGGGGTGACTTCCATGCCCCTTTTTCCACTGCCACCTTCAAGTCGGAGACGCCCTCACGGATGTGCATGAAGAGGCACTCCTGCTGACCCGTCTCCGGGGGCAAAGGCATCGTCGCCTCGGTGGCATCTGTGATGGCTCCCGGCTTCGCCCCGTGGAAAAACTTCTCCCCGATCAACAGCGGAACCGGCACATCACAGCGACCGGGGCAAGAAATCTTCTCGATCTTGCCGGAGTGTTCGATTCCCAATTCTGCAGAGGAAACTTCATCACAAAGTTGATCCAGATCGTGGAGACAGCAGGCAGAGTTTTCACAAACACGGATATCTGGCACCGCTTTCGGTTCCAGTTGGAAGAAGTGGTAGAAGGTGACAGTTCCATAGAGCTCGCTGATGGGGATCTCCATCCGCTGACTGACTCGCCTCAGAGCCGTCTCCGGGAGATAACCGTAATGATCCTGGATCTCATGGAGAATCGACAGGAAGGGTGCCGGTTCGTCGAGCCAACGCTCAAGGATCTGGTCAGTAACCGGATCCTGAACCTCTACCGGTGATTTCATGCCTCTCCATTCCTCTTCAGACTCCGCCGCAGTGGTCCCGACAAATTGGACGTCAGCACCCCAATAACGGCGGACTGGACGCTATTAAGGTATCGATATCCGGCAACTTCAACAAGGGCAGGAGACCCTCTCTGAGGGGTTCCGGCAGGAGATTGCCCCCCCTTCTGCTCAGAGAACGAAATTTGACGAAAAAATGGCCCCACCGGATCCACCGGCAGGGCCACATCCCCGAATCATTCGATTTCATTCAAAAATCAACGAATCGACAGCGCGTCCACATCCTCTGAAGAACTGATTCCCAGTGCGGTCAGATCGAGGATCAACTGAGCAGTCCCGGAAGTCGCCGACCCAAAGGTTCCAGAGAAGCGGGAAACGTCCTCATCGTTACCACTGGATCCTGCTCCCGAGTAACTTCCCACGGTAGAGAAGAGCAGGGTGCCGTCGAAATCGAGACTGATGCCATTCAGATCTTCACCACCACTGGAATTGAATCCGACATCGCTGCCATCGAAAAAGAGCTCCCAGGATCCCCCGGAGTTAGCACCGAGAGATGTGGGTGTAAAGAGCGCCACATTTTCATCATGACTGTTCGGTCCCCCACCCTTGGAGGTTCCCACTGACGAGAAAAGGAAAGAGCCATCATCCAGGATGCAGACCCCGTCGATGTCTTCACCGTTGGTCGTCAGGCTCACATCCGATCCATCGAAATAGAAACTCCAAGTTCCCGAAGTATTCGAACCCGTGCTGGTCGGAGTGAACAGAACCAGATCGGAATCGTCGATGTCGGCACCGTTCGGTCCGCCGGTGAGGCCAAACAGTGTGTAAGAGTTGTTAAAGGACATGACGACACTGCCATCGGCAAGCACGCTGAGTGCATTGATGTCGGTGCCACCGATACCCACATCGCTGCCATCGATGAACAATTCCCATGTTCCGGTGGCCGGATCGTAGGTCACCACATCCTCGTCGCGCACCGTGCCCACTCCAGGCACAGAGGTGTTGTTGACGAAGCTGAGATAGTAAAGGGTTGTCGATGGGGGTGGCGGCGGAGGCGGCGGATCACTGACGACGACACAGTCGGTGCAAACCGCAGTATCCGAACCACCGGGCCCGGTAGCGGTCAGAGTCACCGTATAGGTTCCTGCACTGTTGTAGGTATGGCTCGGATTCGTGGCACTGGATCCGTTGCCATCGCCAAAGTCCCAGGAGTATCCAGAGATGTCCCCGCTGCTCAGATTGGTAAAGGAAACCACCAGAGGAGCATCACCGCTGCCGGGACTGAGGGAAAAGTCGGCCACCGGTGCAGGAGGTGGTGGCGGTGGCGGATCGGTCACGGTGATGCAATTGCTGCACACCGCCGTATCGGATCCACCCGGGCCGGTCGCCGTCAGCGTGACCGTGTAACTTCCTGCTGCGGTGTAGGTGTGTGACGGATCGGTCGCCGTCGAACCATTGCCGTCGCCGAAGTCCCAACTGTAACCGGAGATGTCACCGCTGCTGAGATTGGTGAAGAACACATTCAAGGGAGCATCGCCGCTGGTCGGTGAAGCCGAGAAGTCCGCTACCGGTGCAGGAGGTGGTGGCGGTGGCGGATCGGTCACGGTGATGCAATTGCTGCACACCGCCGTATCGGATCCACCCGGGCCGGTCGCCGTCAGCGTGACCGTGTAACTTCCTGCTGCGGTGTAGGTGTGTGACGGATCGGTTGCCGTCGAACCATTGCCGTCGCCGAAGTCCCAACTGTAACCACTGATGTCACCCGTGCTGAGATTGGTGAAGGACACATTCAACGGCGCATCGCCGCTGGTCGGAGAAACCGAGAAATCCGCCGTCGGGGCATCAGGTGGAGGCGGCGGCGGGTCCGTCACCAACACACAACTGCTGCACACCGCCGTGTCAGAACCACCTGGGCCTGTCGCTGTCAGCGTCACCGTGTAACTTCCGGCCGCTGTGTAGACATGAGACGGGTTGGTAGCAGTCGAACCGTTTCCATCTCCAAAATCCCAACTGAATCCCGAGATATCCCCACTGCTCTCGTTGGTGAAATTGACCGTGAGCGGGCTGTCTCCCGAGGAGGGGGCGAGAGAGAATCCCGCCACCGGTGCCGGAGGAGGCGGCGGCGGTGGATCGGTCACGGTGATGCAATTGCTGCACACCGCCGTATCGGATCCACCCGGACCGGTCGCCGTCAATGTCACGGTGTAGTTTCCTGCGCTGGTGTAGACATGGGATGGGTTCGTGGCGGAGGAACCGTTGCCATCACCGAAGTCCCAACTGTAACTGGTGACATCTCCCGAGGTCAGATTGGTGAAGCCCACTGTGAGCGGGGTATCGCCCGAGGTCGGACTCGCACTGAAATCAGCAACTGGAGCCGGTGGCGGTGGTGGAGGAGGTGGTGCACCCCCAAAGCAATTGAGGATCGCGGCGACCAAATCTGCACGGGTGGAACTGCCGTCATTCAATCCCGCAATCTCGAAGGAGGTTCCGAAGGTTCGGTAACTGCCTGCGTCATTGAAGACTCCGACATTGTAGGAGGGGCTCGGATTGACGAGGGTCACCGTTGCAGAACCGGTGGTGCCGAGACGATCGATCCAATTGTTCTCACCGGAATAACTCCACGATTGGCCACTCAGGTCACAGCCGGTTCCCGCCGCACCATTCACCGTCGACAGGTCGGCGCTTCCATCGGCAAGTCCACTGATGCCGAATCGCCCATGCAGTGTGGTGCTGGAGTCGTAAGCCCAGGTGTCTCCACCCTCCAGGTAGAGGAAGTTGCCGCCGACACCATTGGTCAGATAGGTATCCAAAGTCGATGAATCTCCAGAGGAGAGCACGTGGTTGGATGGGTAGATGCCAAGATTGACCCAGATCGCCTCAAAGGTGTCGAGATCAGGAACGTCCCCGAGGGAACTCACCACCAGGGGCTGACGCCCGGCGGCGGTCAGGGCGTCGGCGAGTCCTTGCCCTCCTGCCACCGATCCTGAAGCCGCAGACGGTGCCCACACCAAATCGGTGGCTCCGCCGATCGAGAAAATATTGCAACTGACCGAAGAACTGGGATCGGAACCCTGGAAACCGCGAACAGAGTAACTGGTTGAACCCACCGGCGTATTGCCGTCGGTATAGGTGGTCGCAGAGCCGGCCAGTGTGGCCAACAGTGTTCCGTTGCGGGTGACCTCTATCGACGAGTAACTCGCACCATTGGTCCAATTCAGAGTCGTCGAGGCACCGCTATTGTTGCAGGAAAGATTGGAAGGCCCGGGAACCAGGCTTGCCACCGCCAACAGCAGTGCTTCACAGTTGATTCGCCCATAGCCCATGTAGATGTCAAAGCCGGGGGTATCCTCGGAAGGAGGGCCGACCTGGTCGTCGGCGGTCTGACGCATCAGGGTTCGTACTTCCGCCTCGGTCAATCCGGGTGAAACGGCCAGCAACAATGCTCCCGCTCCCGCTGCGTGGGGAGTCGCCGAAGAAGTGCCGTTAAAACTGGATGTGTAATCCCCGGATGCATATCCCCCGGATCCGGCGATATCAACGGTCGTGGTCAAGGGACCGGGTGCAACAAAATCGAGGGTCGAACCGTAGTTGCTCCCCCACCATGTTTCACCGTCGCAGGATGAAGGGCTCTTTCTTTCGTCACAGGGACTCGATGCACCGACGGCGATCGCTTCCGGGTACGCCGCAGGATAAGAGACTCCGCCGTTATCGTTTCCAGAAGCGAAGAAGTTGGGGCAACCGAGACCGCCACGACCGACGGTGGTGCCGTAACTGACCGCATTCTGGATGGCCGAACTGGCTCCTCCACCTCCCCAGCTGTTGGAAAGAACATCGGCACCGTTATCGACGGGCCAAGTCAGACCATCGATGATCCAATCCGTTTGTGTCCAGTAGTTTCCGAATCCGATGCGGATCGGCATGATCTTGCTGTTCCAGGTAACACCGGTGACACCAATTCCATTGTTTCCGGAAGCGGCGACGATTCCCGCACAGCAGGTGCCGTGGCCATCCCCGGAGTTGGCATTTCCGGGAATCCCACCGGGGGTCGGGTCGGCGGTCACTGCATCAAAACCGGCGACCATGTTGGCGACGAGGTCAGGGTGATCGACATCGACCCCCTCATCGATGATGGCGACAACGATGTCGGAAGAACCTGTAGAGATATCCCAAGCTTCTTCCATGTGCATATCTGCACCGGGAGTGCCCCCCGTTTGACCCGTGTTGTTCATGTCCCACTGGTCGGAATAAAGGGGGTCATTGGGTGCAGCCATCTCGGGCAAGTCGTGGATGAAGTTGGGCTCTGCGGCCTCCACCTCGTCCAACTGCATCAATGCCCACGACAATTCAAAGCCTCTCAGCGGTGACCCGTCAATTGCGAACATGTACGTCGGATCGAGTGCGGAAAAGGTCTTTATTCTGCGCAATCCAAATGACTTCATGACGTTTTTGATGTCTTCGTCATCCACCGATCCGTCAAAGGTCACGATCACCTCAGGGCGGATGATCATCTCCGCCTTGGCATAACGAAGAAGGGGTGCAGCAAGGATCAGATCAGGACTCTCAGTCAGAGTCTTCGTCAACTTCAGCCATGCGCTTTGATCGATGCGCCGCGTCGTCTCCAGATAATAGAGACCCGGATACTCCTGCTCCTTGAAGGAAGTCCCACCCAATAGTGGTGCGGTACTCTTCAATAATCCGTGCATGATGATGTCGCCATCTTCGACAGCAGGATCAACCAGCACGGCGAGAATTCCCGGCTGCATCTGTTCGAGGGTTACCTGACCTTCACCATAAGGATAAGACCAGGACTTGGTAGTCGACTGGGCGATTGCAGTTGATCCGCAAAGGAGCAGAAGACAACTGATAACAATATATCTCGACATCGATTCCTCCTGAATCATGGATCTTTCGCTACATTCCGTTTACACAGAGCGAAAGATTTCAAAAAGTGATGAGTTCAAAGCCACATCTCGCAGGCGGATACGAGAGGTCGTGAAAACCGGAGTAAGGATGGCACACCCATTTTCAGGCGGACAGTTTCCAGATAAAGTTAAGTCTGTGCTCTCACAGGACCCCGATCAAGACACCAATTCAAAGATCGATCAGGGAATAAAATTTTCTATAAATAGTTGGTCCGGAGAGTCTAAAAACACGGATCGGGTCGATGAGGTGATGGTGTGCCGTCATGCCTCGTTATGGGGCTTCCTTTTCAACGCACCTCAACTATCCTGCTCTCTGGTCTGTCACCTCCACTCAAACAAACAGGGAGTCGCCGTGAAAACCCTCTTCCCAATACTTCTCACATTGTTGTTCAGTCCTGTCCTGGAGGCATTCTCCGCAGATGAATCGTGGCTTTCTCTGCAGCCAGAGAAACCGAACGGCAAACACATCGTCTTGATTACAGGAGATGAGGAGTATCGCTCTGAGGAGGGGATGCCCCAACTGGCCAAAATTCTCAGTAAATATCACGGATTCCGCTGCACCGTGTTGTTTTCCATCGACCCCGATACGGGGTGTATCGACCCGGGAGTCCTCGACAACATTCCGGGGTTGGAACAGCTGCAGAAGGCGGACCTGATGATTCTCTTCACCCGCTTTCGCAATCTCCCCGATGATCAGATGAAATTCATCGTCGATTACGTCGAGTCGGGAAAGCCGGTCATCGGATTGAGAACCGCAACCCATGCTTTTGATATTCCAGCAGACCGAAAGTACCACAATTGGTCCTTTCGAAATCCCCAATGGAAGGACGGTTTCGGCCGTCAAATCATGGGCGAAACCTGGATCGCTCACCACGGAGGACATGGCTGGCAGAGCACCAGTGGCGTACTCGTCGACAGCATGAAGGACCACCCCATCGTCAAGGGGATCGCCGATGGAGATGTCTGGGATCCTTCGGATGTCTATACCGTACGACTGCCCCTCCCGGAGGGATGCACTCCGGTGTTGATGGGCCGTGTTCTTGCCGGGATGAAACCGGATGACGGGCCGTGCGAAGCGGAGGAGAGGGAAGGGGAAGTATTCGACAAGAATGATCCCATGATGCCACTTGCCTGGATCCGGGAGCGCAAAGTACCGGAAAACAAGACTCAACGAATCTTTGCCACGACGATGGGCGCATCCCAAGCCTTTACCCGTGAAGGCAGCCGTCGATTACTGATCCAGGCATGCTATTGGTGCCTAGGGATGGAGAAACAGATTGATGGCAAAGGCAAGGTCAACATCGTCGGCAACTTTGAACCGACCCCATTCGGGTTCAATCGCCATCGCAAGGATGTCAAACCGGCCGATCTCCTCGACTGACTAGTTTCGATTCCCGCCGAGAAGCCCCAGGCGCCACAGGTAGTAAAGCAGGGTGAGAACCGCCTGGATCGTCGCCGCGACGTAGGTGAGAGCCGCTGCGCCGAGGACACTCTTGACCCCACGCATCTCCTCCTGATCCGTGATCAAACCGCTGTCGGCAAGCAACTTCTTTGCACGAGCGCTGGCATCAAACTCCACCGGCAGGGTGATGATCTGGAATAAAACCACCGCCCCAAAGAGGGCGATGCCCGCCGTGATCAGCGGGCCGATGGAAAAGAACGCTCCGGCGAAGAGCAGCGGAAACGACAACCACGATCCCAAACTCGCCAGGGGTACATAGGCGCTGCGCAACGCCAAGAACGGGTACTTCACTGCGTGTTGGATGGCATGACCCGCCTCGTGGGCTGCAATCGCCGCGGCAGCGACGCTGCGTCCATGATAGTTTTCTTTGGAAAGACGCAGGACCCTCTGGGTCGGATCGTAGTGATCGGAGAGATAGCCGTTGGAGATCTCAATGTCGATGTCGGTGGCGCCACCCATCTCACAAACGCGCCGGGCAATTTCTGCTCCGGTCATTCCTCCCTTGGCAGGAACCTGAGACCAACGGGCGAAAGCACTTTTGACACGCATCTGCGCCCAGATCGCCAGCAGAAATGCGGGGCCCACGAAAACAAAAAACATCGGATCAAAGTAAAAGAATGCGAACTGAATCACGGGTCTCTCCTCCTGATTACAGAGACGGCGGGGATCCACAGAGAGTTCCCTCAGCCGAATACAGATGACGGGATTTCTCCCCCTGATCCATACAATTTACCCTCTAATACCCATAAGTGGACTCATATGCCATTTCCCAGCATACCCACCCCCTATGGATCATGTATTCACCACTATAATATACAGAGTTGAATATCTACAAATGTGTCCACGTGGCACGGCCGCATCGCTGATGCTCGCCAAGATATTCGCGGGCGAACAGTCAAAAATTCTGAAAGGAGGCGTCCATGAAACTTCATGGAATTTACGCCATCGTCACGCTGGGAATCCTGCTTCTGGGATTCGGCAATCCGTCACTCCATGCCCAATTGGATGAGGATGACTTTGAAAGTTATGCCATCGGCTCCTTGATCGCTGGCCAGGGGAGTTGGGATACCTGGGATCAGGATCCTGCGGTCGATTCAGAAGTGGTCGCCACCTACAACGCGACATTGGGTGGGACACGCTCTCTCGAGTTGGGCCCCAACGACGACATCGTTCGTCTCTTCAATGGATTAAACCAGGGGCAATTCAGATTCACCTCGAATGTCTATGTCCCATCGGGGCAGACCGGATCCTACTACTTCATCTTGCTCAACATTTACGAACACAATGGCCCCAAAAATTGGTCGGTCCAAATCGAGCTGAATGACACCTCAGGGCTAGTCGAGGATTTTGGGGGTTCATCTGCAATAACTGGATTATCAACTCCGACCACGATCATCTACGATCAGTGGGTTGAAATCGAAGTGGTCGTCGATATCACCGACAATTCCTACAGTGCTTTCTACGATGGCGTTCAAATCATGAGAGATAACGTCTGGCAAAATGGTGGCGCATCTCAAATGAGGTGCCTCGACCTCTACAACGGCGGAACCGGCACATTTTATTACGACGATGTGTTGATCGATGTCTTGGGCGGCTGCGGGAATTGCTGTCCCTTTGACACCCTCAACTGCGTCTCCGATTGCGCCACGGATTCTGTCAACCTCGACTGGAGCAGTTTCCAGGCGGGTCCCTACGCTCAGGGAATCACCGTACGCAGGGATGGTGTCGACATTGCCACACTCCCCGGTGATGCCACCTCTTACCAGGATGTGGGCGTCGACGATGGTGTCCATGAGTACGAGGTCGTCGGTGTATGCAACGCAACCACCTCATGGTCGACCAACTGCAGCATCATTCATTGCAGTGCCATCGACAATGATACTTGTGCAACCGCATTACCTGTCGATCTCGGAGTCGCCACCGCCTTTGACACCACTTTTGCACTGGTGGATCCTGCTTCTCCACCATTCTCCTGTGCCAATGGTGGTTCCGTGGATCAGTGGTACACCTTTACACCACCTTGTGACGGGATCTTCAACGCTTCGCTCTGTGGCTCCAGTTACGATACTGCCATCGAGATCTTTGACGGTGGACTAACCCCCGGTGACTGCTCAACGATGACCCTGATCGAATGTAACGACGATTCCTGCGGTTTTCAGAGTTCTCTCAACTTGACCGCATTCCAAGGCAACACCTACTACCTGAGAATCTCCGGATTCGGAGGGGACCGTGGGCAGGGCACCATGACTGTTGGCATGGCAGATATTGAGGGACTCTCAGGCTTCTACGACTGCACCACAGGATTTTCGGAATTGGCATGGAATGGTGCAGGGTTGGGCCCGACCTACGACGAGTATGAAGTTCTCAGGAATGGGGTCTCCATCGCTGCCGGATTGCCATCAGGGACGACCACCTTTACCGATACCGCTCCTCTCATCGGATCTCAAACGTATCAGGTGATCGGCACCAGCCTCGCCTGCGGTTTGTCGACTGCGGGAAGTGATTTGACGTTGACCGCACCCGATCTCTCGGCCACCGATATCGTCTTCAGAGGGGAGCAGGCCGCTGGCGCAGTGGACAGTGCCCAAGCCCTCGCCGACGCACTGACTGCAACAGGACGGACTCCCGTCATCGTGGAAGGTCAGCCTGAAGTCGCCAGTTGTGGACTCCTGGATCCTGCCGTTTCTGCGACCGAGCGACTTTGGTTCTGCGCAGGAACCTATCCCAATAATCAGCCGATGTCTGCTGCTTCCGCTTTGGTGATTGCCGATGCACAGGCTCTCGGAATCGGAATCTATGTGGAGTCAGGAGATGCCTGGGGCTTCGATCCGCTCGATCCGGCATTTTCTTCCATCGACGGCATCGCTGACGGCATTATCGATGGAGATGACACCTTTGTGTCGATGAATGGTCTCGACAGTACCTTTGGTCTCGACCTCAGCAGTTATGCCGCAATCCCATACACCCAGGACAATACCGCGGGCAACGATTGGACCGACCAATTGACCGCCACTGACCTCGATCTTCTCGGGCCTGAGGCGGGCGCCGTCTGGGAGGAAGGAGCCAGTCTCTATTCCACCGGTGTCTACTACAACACCAATGCTGGCGGCAAGGTCATCTGTCAAAGCTGGGAGTTTGGTGGATTTGGCGGAGACCAAAATGCGTTGGTCGAAAGTTACGTCACTGCCATGGGCGGAGGAGGCGGTGGTCCGGTCGGGCCCGAGTTCCGCAGGGGAGACTCCAATGGCGATGGCAGTTTCAACATCGCCGATGCGGTTTTCCTTCTCGCTGCTCTCTTCAGTGGTGGGCCATCGAGTGATTGCGCTGATTCCAGCGATGCCAATGACGATGGCGGAGTCAACATCGCTGACGCCATCTTCAAATTGGCAAACCTCTTCAGTGGTGGGCCCGATTTGCCGGATCCCGGATCTGTCGATTGCGGAGTCGATCCCACCGACACCGATCCTCTGGATTGTGCAAGTTACAACTGTCCATGATCGAGGTTACTGCAGATTGATTTGATGCAGAAAAGAGGCGAGGGCCTGACCCTCGCCTCTTTTTTTTGAGGAAGGACCCTCAATCCTCTTCATCTCTCTGAACCGTCTCGGGCGAAAAAGCAGGAATGCAAATCGCCAGGTACTCCGCTCCGTCCGTCTCCGGACTGCTGTAGCGGACCCACTCTCCTGAGCGGGCGATGATTGCCTGGCCTGCACCGACGCGCTGATTCCCTCCTTCAAACTCGACTTGGAGGGCACCCTTGAGTACCAGAGTCATCTCGTCGAAGCGGGGACACTGACCCGGTTCCTTCCATCCCGCTGGCGAAACCATTCGGGCGACACTGACAGATTCATCTGCGGTGTTGACCCGGCCAACATACTCCTCAATTCGCTTCGGCATGTTTCCCACAGCCTCGATAACCGTCGGTGAAGGGACAAATTCGGGCATCGGCAGACTCCTTTCGCAGAAAAACGACGAGGAAATCCTACCCCAAGCCCGCTGGCGATCGATCCGATCTGCTGGCACGATGGGGTCTGGAGGAATCATGTCTCTGCTGGCGCTGCTCATCCTGAATCTGACCCTCCCGCCAGCAGCGGTCGGTAACCCTTCTGTCGATATCAAGGGGCCCACCTTTGAAGGCCGCACCTTTGAGGAGTGGAAGCAGATCATCACCCCCGGGCCGGAAGAGTTGTGGCTGTCGATCCCTTGGCACACCAGCCTCCATCAAGGCCTGCAAAAATCGGCGGAAGAGGGCAAGCCTCTGCTGTTATGGCTGATGAATGGGCACCCTCTCGGCTGTACGTGAGGCAATGGCGTGGCGGGCCGGCGGTCCGTCTGGAATGACCCGCGAGGGGCCGGAAAAGACCGCAACTTCGTACCCGCCACCGATCAGGTCTGGCGCGTGACGGCGCGACGTGCGAC
>CAYRAM010000018.1:0-55791 GCA_964422295.1 uncultured Planctomycetia bacterium
CCACTCAGGATCACAGTCCACTCAGGATCACAGTCCACTCAGGATCACAGTCCACCCGAAAGGACAGGAGCGAACCGGGTGACCACTCTTGTCACAGCGATTCAGGAAGAGCTCTGTCGATTCTCTCCCCCCCGGGAGAGACGCAGCAACCCGTCCAGACCCAACCATCCCTACAAGGTACGAACCTCATGAAAACCAGCCATCAGGGGAGACACTGTGGAATGTTCAGGAAAGACTCTATGGGATCCCCCCCTGGCCAAATCACAGATCGTTGAGAGCCAACAATGAAACGAATCACAGAAACGAATCACACAGTCAAATCACAAAGACAAATCACAGGGAGGTCCACATCATGAACCCAGTCCAAAATTGAAGCATGACCCCAAAATGGAACCCTGAATGAATGTCCCGAATTCACTTCGGCTCACCCTGACAGGCAACGGGCGAAGGTAGCAAAGTCATCACGGCAAGACAAGGAGGAGCCGATCAACTTTTTAAGATCGCAGAGAGCAGATAGTTGTTGCGATTTATGGGCCTTGCCGAGTCCCAGCCTCATCTTCGCATCGCTGTTCGAGGAGCTGGCGAAGGGCTTCCTGTTGCTGATACCATTTTTCCCACACAACTTTTTTACGTTCCCGCCGGGGGCGGTCCTCTTCCGCCTGCCAGGGATAAGACTGCGGCTTTCCACTGATTTTCCCCGCCAATTCGGAAGCCAATTTTCTCACCCAGGGATCCTCAGCTTGAAGACCCGAAAGGGCTGCCGGCATCGACTGATAACGCGGAAATTTGTTGAGCAGGCGCAGAGCACAGATTCTCGCCCTTACAAAGGAACTCTTGGCCACCTTTTGCAGGTGGGGAACGATCCTGACCCCTTTTGCTGACAGATGGCGTTCAGCTCGGGTCCGGTAATTTGCCCTCTGCCTTTGCAAGTCGGCAACCCATGCTTCTACCTGATCCCGCTCTGATCCCACAAAAGGCACCACCGGAGACTCCAAGCGGGATTTCAAGCTGGGAGATAACTTCATGGAGACCGGATCAGGTTTGGCATCTGCAGGTTTCGATTCACCCGGCTTCCTCTGGTCGGGGGACTTCCTTTGGGGAGCAGGCTTTGCAGGACGATTTCCGGTTCGGAGGTTTTTTTCGATGTCGACGATGCGTGCCTTATCGATTCTCAGAGTTCCGTAGGACCCTACTTTCAATACCACAACGGTTCCATCTTCGGAAACCACGGTTCCATCGATAGTGGAACCATTGGTCAGGCGAATCGTATCCGCACCCAGAGAGCCGGGCACGCCCACGAAGATACAAAGACCCCAGACGAGGACTCGCACCGGCGGTAAAACTGAATTGGGGGGTAAAATTGACCTGAGCATCGAAGTTTCCTGTTTCAATTGCGCAACCGACGTACCAGGGAACGGCGCTGTTTCTCATCAAGTTGCGGAAGAGGCGGATCTGCAGGCCCCTTGCTGGCAACGGTCCCCGAGGACTTTTTACCAACCCTGGGACCCAAACCGATCTCCCAGCCCGCTTCCATGAGAGCCAAGCGAACAGAAGCGGCGGCACTGTACGTAGAAAGTATACCACCCTCTGCGCAAACCTCCCAAAGAGCCCGCATAAACCCTTCAGACCACATCTCTGGATTCTTCCGTGGGGAAAATGGATCGAGAAAAATGGCGTCGAAAGATCCCTCTACCTCAGCCACAACTTCGCACGCATCCCCCTCGAGAAGGCGCCCACAACAGTGGGAGGTTTCCACCTGGCCATGATTCACAAATGTTTCCAAAATTGTCGACACCATTTCTTCCCCAAAGTGGGGCTGCAGATCTTTCAAATCCAGGATTTCCTTCTCGAGGCTGACCCACTCGCAATGAGCCTCCGGAACATATTTGAAAACTTGTTCGAGGGTCACCGCAACGTTGATACCCAATCCGAATCCGACGTCGAGAAATCGCAATTTGCCCCGGGCTTTTGCGGTTTCGATCAGACGACATGGCTTGACGAAGCGAAGTAGAGCTTCCTGCCGGGCACCACTCAATGAATGGTAGTGCTCCTCATATTCGGGATGGAAACGGGTCAGTGACCCATCATCCGTCAGGACCTTTTTTCGGACCAATCGGGGATCTCCAACTTCCGTACCGCTGCCAACATGGCAAGGAGTGCATAATTGGTCGTCAGCGAACGAATCCGTTCCCGGTCTCCATGGAGTTGATAGCGGTGAGAAAGGGTTTCCAGAGTTGTCGCCAAGGCGATCCAAACGGTACCCACCGGCTTGGTGGCGGTCCCGCCTTCGGGCCCTGCGACTCCGCTGACAGAGATGGCAAAGTCTGCACCCGACTTCTTGAGAGCATGACGGGCCATCGGCTCGACCACCTCCCTGCTGACCGCACCAAATTCTTCCATCAAGTTGGGATCGACTGCCAATTCACGCGTCTTTGAAGAATTGGAGTAACACACCCAACCACAGGGAAAGACCCGGCTCGATCCTGGAACACTGACCAAGCGGCTGCTGATCATCCCTCCGGTGCACGATTCTGCAGTGGTGAAACTGATCCCCGCTGCCATGGCGCTGTCGACCAAGTGTTGCTCAACCGGAAATCCACCCACTCCGGCGAAGTACCCACCAAATGCCTGACTCGCTTCCGCCTGCAAAGAGGTCCCCTCAGGCAAACGAACTTCTATTTGCCCCCAGCCCTTGACGCAGATTTGATAAAGATCACCCGCAGGAATCCGTGCTGATATCCACTCGTCCAATCGGGATTCAGGCACACCAACGAAATCCAGAATTTCCCCTTTCGCTGGGCGACCCAGACCGATTTCCTCAAATTTTGCCACAACTTGGTCGTGAAACATCGATTCGAACTCATGGGGGACCCCGGGCAATGCAAAGATGGTCGTTCCGGAATTTGTTTGTAGTGAAAACCCGGGAGCGCTCCCCTTTGGATTCTTCAGGATCGATGCACCTTCAGGGAAACAGGCCTGACGACGATTGTTTTCTGTCGGCTCGAAACCGCGGCTTCGCATCCGATCCCGAATGCTGCTCCAGACCTTTGGGTGCTCGACCAATTCCAACCCCAAAGCAGAGGCAACCTCCTGACGAGTTCTATCGTCCTCCGTGGGGCCCAATCCACCCGTGATCAGAATCCAGTCCACATCTCCTTGCAGCCGTGAGAGGGCATTGCGCAACTCTCCTGGTGAGTCTCCCAAACTGAGATGCCAACGGACCGATGCGTTCCATCTCACCAACTCTGCAGAAACAAATTTGGAATGGGAATCAAGAATGCGACCTTCCAGTATCTCGTCACCCACAGTGATCACTCCGACAGTCAGCGCAGAGTGAGAATCCGTGTGATGACCCTTTGCCGACTCAGGACTGGACATCGGTCTCATTTTCCCCGTTGCCAGATCTCCCCAATATCACACTGGCTAAAATCCCGACCTCGTAAAGGATGACCAAAGGGCCTGCCATCAATAGTTGTGTGACCACGTCAGGGGGAGTCAAAAGAGCTCCAAAAATGACTGCGGTCATGATTGAAACTTTCCGATACTCACGAAAAAACGAAACATCGACGATTCCACTGCGGGTCAATAGCGTCATCAGCAGAGGCAATTGGAAAATCAAACCCATGCCGAGGACAAGGGTGAACACAAGCCCCATGTAATCCTTAAGAGTAAAGCTGGCCGCCAGGAGAGCCGGATCACCGTAGCCTCCCAAAAAGGAGAGCCCCACCGGAACCAGGATCCAATAGGCAAAATTCACCCCTGCACCCAGGAGCAGGAAGGCCACCGGCAGGAAGGGCCGGACAGACTTGCGCTCGCGAGGATACAAACCAGCAGCGATAAATTGCCAAGTTTCCGCAGTGATCCATGGCAATGAGCAGATCAACCCCAGAAACAGCCCCAGTTTGATGTAGGCAAAAAATGCTTCCGTGTAGGCCAACAGCACCAAAGGTCTGCCCTTTTCGTACCAACCGGACCAGTCGACCAATCGGGTTTCGACCAATTCAATTCGTTGTGCAATCTCGCGCAACTCCGTCTCAGCGGTTGCCAGTTCCTCCGGCGTCGCAGGCGGTTTAACGGCCGCTCCCAATTCCTTCTCACCCATTGGTTCTTCCGGAACTTCACCTTGGGCAATTTCCCAATAATCAAAAACAGTTTGGAGCCGTTCACCCAGCCCTTCGACAGTAGATCGCCCCCCCCATGAGACCTTTCCCGTATTGGCAATCTGGGAGAGCAGCTCAATGCTGTACTCCAGGCTTCGGGGAACCCTCAACAAGGGATCTCCGCTTTTCAGGGCGCCGTCGAGAAATTCCGCCCGGTCCTCGACGAGAAGGATCAACTCGGAGATGGGACCCTCATTCGGAGCTTCAGATTTAAATCGATCCCAGCGCTGCCACCAGTCACCGCGGCTGACTGCCTGACTCAGGCATTGCTGAGCAGTTTCAACATCGATTTTTGATACCAAATCAACAATTTCGCTGATTTCTCCATTCAGCGTATCTGTCACCCGGGAGGATTCGATTTGCAGCATCGCTTTGCGATGCGGTGCAGTGACGATCGTCATCAACTCACTTTGATAAACGAGAGCGACCCCTGCAAAGACCAACAGGACCAAGAGTGATCGAATCAGGCGTGTGCGCAACTCCTCCAGGTGATCCCCAAAGGACATCGTCTCCAGTGATTCACCATTGGGCTCTTGGGGCAAAGTCATCACTCCTGATTCTGTGGACTGCATGGCTCACGAACGGCCACGGCGAAAATCATGATGCCACGGCGGATGTCGGGCAGCAATTGATCCAAACCGATGCTGCTTCCGGCAAAAACAAACCCCGCGGATGATATTGACCCGTTTGAGTCCTCAAAAAAAGGGGTGGCTGCTCTTCGCAACCACCCCTTTTGAGAAAACGGCACCCCGGCTGCCAATTGGAGCCGAAGATTCGCATCGACGATCTAGAAGTCGATGAAATCGAGGAGCTCTCCTTCACGGAGAATCGTCACCCCAAGATCACGTGCCAGATCGTATTCTTCCGTCTCTTCGTAGCCTTTGACTGCGACGACAAAGTCGGTGTCGAGGGCAACACTGGTGGAGACTACGCCACCAAAGAGTTCAATTTTTCGCACCATCTCTTCCACTGAGTACTTGCCATTGGTTGCTGCTTCACCGGCAAAAACGAAGTGTGGAACTTCATCCTGGTCAAAGAAAGGACTGGTGATCTGGTCCCCGGCAGAAATCGGATTGAAACGATCGAGGTTTTCCAGCACAGCCACCTCGGAAAAATCCGCTTCCACTTTAAGTACTTCTACGCGTCCTTTACTGATGCGCTTGCCGCCCTTCTGGTAGGCAAAAACGTCAAAGACTAGTCCACGACGCAACTTATTCTTTGTTCCAAGGCTGATCCACGCCTTACCCAGTTCCTCGGAGACATTGAGAATTTCACCGTCCGGCTCGACCATGGCGAAAGTTTCTTCGCGGACAATCTCGCGCTTCAGTTCCTCAATGCGATCATTGGCACGTTGAAGCAGATTCTCTGAGATACTGAGATCGCGCTGGAGCTTGTAGACAACCGCACTGTGATCCTGGACCAGTTGCTCATTCTCTTCGAGCAAGCGCTGGGATTCCTCCCGGCCACGGGAACGAGAGCCCTCCAACTCAACCTGGAAATCATTGACCTGGCCACGCAGGCTGTCGATCTCCTCATTAAGCTGGGTTCCCAGGTTGCTCTTGGAAGTCACCACTTCCACGTACTCCTGGTCCTTGGCCTCGGCGAGGGACCTCTGGCTGTTGAGCTCATTATTGAGAAAACGGATCGTATCGATGGAGTCTGCGTAAAGATCGGTCAGTGAAGCATAGCTGCGGGGATTGGATGACCCCTTCGCAGTGGCAATCTCCGAACCGGCCTTGTCGATCATGTTGCGCACTTCTCCTGATGGAACTGCGAGGTCGTCAGAGCCCTGAATCAGGCCTCTCATGATGACGATTTCTTCAGCCTGATCCTTGATCTGGCCATCCTTGCGTTCGAGATTGGCATCCGCCGTGTTCTTTTGATTGAGAAGATTCTGGTACTCGCCATTCATGCTGAAGACGACGAAGGCCAGCCCCAGATTCAGAATCAAAGAGACGATAAGAAAAGAGAGCTGGGCTCCCCCCTGATTACGGGCCATGGAGACTCCTCACTTGATGCCGGGATCCTGCTCATCGCAAGACCCAGGCCGTTGATCTGTAATTTGACGTCCTGATTCGCAGAGTCGGAAAACCATGCCTCAAATGGTGCATGGCAAACACACCCGACCGGATCACGGGGACATCGATGACATCGATTCATTTCAATCCTGGATTGCACGACCCACGTTGCAGAGGTCATCCCACGTTGCAGACGTCATGGGGACGGGATCTGCCCCCAAAGGTCGAAACAATCCATCTCAGCACTGAATGCACGCCCTTCAGAGCGGTTTCCCCACTCTTGCCGACGACATCCCGGAAGCGCTGATCCTAAGTCCACAGAGGCACTCCGTCAAGAAGCCCTGGAGCCCCATATTGCCGGATATACACGGATACGCTAGGTTCTGGGTACGGGACGGAGCCAAGGTCCTCCGTTCCCTTCCCCTGGACTGCCTTCCCAGCCTTCCTCCGAAAGGCCACCTCGTTGTCAAACACGCTCTTTCTGATCGACGGTCGCTATCAGATCTATCGCGGGCACTATGGAATGCGTCCCCTCACCAACAGCGAGGGAATGCAGGTGCAAGCGATCTATGCAGTGACAGATCTGCTACTGCGTCTTTGCAGAGATCACGAAGTTGACCATTGGGCGGTCGCCATGGAATGCGATGGGCCCACCTTTCGCCATGAGCGTTATGAACAATACAAGGCGAATCGGGATGCGATGCCCGAGGAACTTCGCAGTCAACTGCCCTACATCGATCGGATGCTTGCCGCATTTCGCGTGCCAATTCTCCAATCAGATCGCCACGAAGCAGACGACTGTCTCGCCACGATGGCCTCCCGAGCAGCAGATTCAGGAATGGATGTGCGCCTGCTGACACGGGACAAAGATCTTGAACAAGTGATTTCTGCGCAGGTCCAGTTTCTTGAGGAAAAAAAGTGGGACCTCTACGGACCGGATGAATTGTTCTCAAAAAAGGGGATTCGCCCTGAACAAGTCATCGCCTATCAGACTCTCGTCGGCGACTCTTCCGACAACATTCCCGGAGTCGCAGGAGTGGGGCCCAAAACAGCGGTGAAAATCCTCGAAGTCGTCGATGATCCTGAAAGCCTTTTACAGGATCCGGTACCGGATGAGATCCCCGCCAGCGCCATCAAAAAGGTCCGCAAAGATCCGGAAGCCCTCCGACTCTCCCGGGAGTTGGTCACCCTCTCCCTTGAAACTCCTCTCGAAGAATCTCCAGCCGATCTTGTCCGTGTGGATCCGGATCACGGTGCTCTCAGGGAACTCTTTCGCGAATTGGGCTTCCGTCGATTCCTCAAGATGCTTGACCAGGACTCTGCAGTCGAAGTCGATCTCTTTTCCGGATCAGGGGACTCCGCGAATGCCTCTGATGATGCGCACCCTCCGACCACGACTGCTGTTGCAGAAAAGGTCGATTACTCATACGTATCCACTTTGGAACAACTGGACCAGGTTGTCGACTCCTGCCGCAAAGCGGGTCGCTTCGCCTTTGATACGGAAACTAATTCACTCGATTCAATCGGCGGGTTTGCTGTGGGTTGCAGTATCGCAGTCCAGCATTCTGAAGCGTGGTACATTCCCTTCCGATCACCCGGGGGCGATGGGCCGATTCCGCTACCGGAGGTCATCGACCGAATCAAGCCGATCCTCGAAGATCCCGCCGTGGGCAAGATCGGTCAAAACATGAAGTTTGATGCCCAGGTGATGCGGAATGAGGGAGTGATCATCCGTGGGATCAGCGGTGATCCGATGATCGCAGCCTACCTCGTCAACTCCCTGCGAGGTCGCTACGGACTCGATGACCTGGTCGGCGAACGCCTGGGTCACACGATGATCTCCATCAAATCTCTCATCGGTTCCGGGGATGATGAAATTTCAATGGATCAAATTGAACCGGAAAAGATCACAGAATATGCCGCCGAAGATGCGGACTATACGCTGAGGCTTGCAGATCACTTGCAAAAGGACATCGATAAACTCGAACTCGATGGTGTTTACCGTGAGATTGAATTGCCCCTCATCGAAGTGCTGACATCGATGGAGCGACAGGGGATCACCATCGATGAAGATCGCTTGGCGGTGCAGGAGTCCAGACTCCTTGACGAACTGGAACAGTTGGAAGCGGAAATCCATGATACCGCTGGGAGTCCTTTCAACATCGCCAGTCCGAAACAACTTCAAAAGGTCCTCTTCGAGGATCTCAATCTCCCCACCGATGGACTGCCCAAGACCAAGACCGGTATCAGCGTCAAGGCAGAGACTTTGGAAGAGTTGGCGATCCGCCACCCGGATCAACCATTGCCGATAACCATCCTGCGCCATCGAACCCTGGCGAAACTGCTCTCCACCTATATCCAGGCTCTTCCACAGCACGTTCACCCTGCCACGGGCAGAATTCACACCGATTTTCGGCAAACGGTCACCGCAACCGGTCGCCTTGCCTCAAACCGCCCCAATCTGCAAAACATCCCGATCCGCTCCGAAGAAGGCAGGAAGATTCGCCAGTGTTTCGTCCCCAATGGACCTGAAAGGGTATTTGTCAGTGCGGACTATTCCCAGGTCGAGTTGCGATTGTTGGCACACCTGACCTCCGATGAGGGATTGCTGCAGGCGATTCATGACGGTGTGGACATTCACGCTTCGGTCGCCGCGAGGATTCATGACAAGCATCACTCGGAGGTCACCAAGGATGAAAGGGCTGCTGCAAAAGCGGTCAACTTCGGGTTGATGTACGGAATGGGCGCTTTCGGGCTGTCCCGTGACTTGACGATCCCAGTCTCCGAGGCAAAGAAGTTTATCGAAGATTACTTCCGACAGTTTCCTGCTGTCCAGGACTGGATGGAAGAAACCAAGCGCAAGGCTGCCGAGACCGGAGAAGTTCGAACCTTGCACGGCCGCCGTCGCCCGGTCCCGGAGATTCGCTCACGGGTTGCCCGCGAAAAGGCCCAAGGGGAACGCTTCGCCATCAACAGTGTCGTTCAAGGCTCCGCTGCAGACATGATCAAATTGGCGATGATCGAAGTCGACCGCCAATGTCGATTCGATGATCGGGATTGCCACCTCATCCTGCAGATTCACGACGAACTGCTCCTCGACGTCCCCCGAAACCAGGTCGAAGATTGCCAAAATTGGCTTCGAGAGGCGATGATCGGTGTCATGGATCTGAGTGTGCCCCTCGAAGTTGAGGTCAACACGGGAGAGGATTGGTTCGATGCCTCCAAGTGAGCCCCACGCCGACGGTGAATCGATTCGCCCCTTTATCGTCGCATTGACCGGTGGCATCGGTTCAGGAAAGAGCACCGTGGCAAAGATCTTCGAGGAACTCGGAGCCCACCGTCTTGACGCCGACCTGGAGGCTCGCGGTGTCCTCGGGGAGTCGGAGATCGTCGATCAGCTCGTGGATCATTTCGGCGATAAAATCCTCTCTGCTCCCGGAGTCATCGACCGAAAATCACTCTCGGACAGGGTTTTCTCGGATCAGGAAGCCCTCAGATACCTTGAATCAGTGGTCCATCCCGCAGTTCGGGCCCGGATCGATGTAGGCCTTGAAAAACTGTGTGGAATGGGGTTCGATGGGGGCAGTCCATTCCCGGAAGGCCGGGTTTGGATCCTTCTCGACATTCCCCTCCTCGAAACTTCTCCCTACAGGAACAAGGTGGACAGGATTCTCTTCGTGGATGCCCCCGAAGAAGATCGCGAATCGAGAGTCGTCGGGCAACGGGGATGGGCAGCAGGTGAACGCGCCCGTCGAGAAAGATCACAGGTTCCCCTCGCAGAAAAGCGCGCAGGGGCATCCAATGTGATTGAAAACAGCAATGAAACCACCACCGGGGAACTGAAATCCCGGTGCCAGCATTTGATTCAGCTTTGGATTGCAGAATTGAATTGATCACCGGATTGAATTGAACACTGAGTTGATTTGATCAATTGCAATCATGAAACCCAAATCCCCCATGGGGAAAATCGAACATTGAGGAGAAGATGAGCGAAACACAGGGATCTGAAAAACCCTCCCGCGGTACAAAAAAGTCGAGCCGCAAAACCTCCAAGAAGACCACCCGTAAAAAAGCCACTAAGAAATCCACCCGAAAATCGGCGACCAAAACTGCCGCTCCCGTACAGGAGTACGAAGGCTTGCCTCAAGACGTGGAGGAACTGGATGAAATTCCAGTACCGGTGTCGGGTCACGTACCAGAATTGCACCTCTCCGAGATGCACAAGATGACGATCTCAGAACTGCAGACGATGGCACGCGAAGAGGGCATGGAAGAAATCACCGGATTGAAAAAGCAGGATCTGATCTTTGAAATCCTCAAAAAGAGGGCAAAAGCGTCCGGGGTCATGTATGGAGAGGGCGTTCTGGAGGTCCTTCCTGATGGTTTCGGTTTTCTTCGGTCCCCCCGTTACTCCTACTATCCTTGCGCCGACGACATCTATGTGTCGCCATCACAGATCCGGCGATTTGGATTGACCACAGGAATCGTCGTTCAGGGTCAGGTGCGCCCTCCCAAAGAGGGAGAACGGTACTTTGCCCTCCTCCAAGTCGATGCCATCAACTATGAGGACCCTGAAAAGATTCACCAAAAGGCTGTCTTTGATGACCTGACCCCGCTCTATCCTGACGAGCGATTGAGGATGGAAACTGAGCAGGACATCAATGAAACTCGGACCATCGATCTGATCACGCCCATCGGCAAGGGTCAAAGGGGTCTCATCGTCGCGCCTCCCAGAACCGGTAAAACCATCATCCTCCAACTGATCGCCAACGCCATCGCAACAAATCACCCGGACGTGGATCTGATGGTCCTTCTTATCGATGAGCGCCCGGAAGAAGTCACCGACATGGAGAGAAATGTGCGCGGTGAGGTGATTTCCTCCACCTTCGACGAACCCGCCTCCCGCCATGTCCAGGTCGCTGAGATGGTCATCGAAAAAGCGCGACGATTGGTCGAGTACGGCAGGGATGTAGTGATACTGCTCGACTCCATCACGCGACTCGGCAGGGCATACAACAATGAGGCCCCCCACTCAGGCAGAATCTTGTCTGGTGGTGTGGATGCAGGTGCATTGCAGCGTCCCAAGCGTTTCTTTGGTGCGGCTCGTAACATTGAGGAAGGTGGCAGCCTGACGATTCTCGCCACCGCACTGATCGACACCGGATCTCGGATGGACGAGGTGATCTTTGAGGAGTTCAAGGGCACCGGCAATATGGAGCTCCATCTGGACAGACGCCTTGCCGACAAGCGCGTCTGGCCCGCCATCGATATCAATCGCTCCGGTACCCGCAAAGAGGAGCTGTTGATGAGCGCCGAAGAGATCAAGCGCCTGTGGATCCTGCGCAAGGTGTTGAACGACATGAACCCTGTGGAAGCGATGGAAATGTTGAAGGCGAAACTGAAGCAAACCCCATCCAATGTGGAGTTCCTGCTGGCGCTGAATACGGAACGAACCGACTGATCAGTTGTCGGTCTTGACAACCATCGTCAAGGTTCGAGGCTCTTCCCCTTTTTCGTTCAGCACTCTGACCGAGATGCGAAATGAAGGCGGTACGTAAGGGGCTCGAAATCTCAATCCCCCAGGATCCTGGGACCAAGTGCTGGACTTGATGGGTTCACTGAAGATCAACCGCCCCAAGCTGTTGTACAGCAGTGAGTATTCACCTGTGGGGAACTGGGTAGCCCCGTCCGCCCAGACAAACATCTTGTCTCCAGGTTTCAATTGAGAAAATTTCAACTTGCTGCGTACATAGTTAAACAGAACCGGTTTGAAGGAGCCCGATTCAAGTTCCCTGATTCCAGCCCTTGCTGTGGTCCTTTGTCGTGACTTGAAGCCTCCATAGAGGAATGGCCGCACATAAGTCCCGCGAACATTGCGAATATCAAACTCTGTGTCGACCAATTCCCGGGTCTGTTCAACAGATGGACTCATATACCCACCGGGATACCTGTCGAAGGGGTTGTCGTAGAAGTACTCCACCTTGAAATCGGTCACGTTTGAACATAATTCCGTAATGACTTTACGAATGATGACGGTTGAAGTTCGAACATTTTTTTCGTCAATGTCGATGTAGCGTACAGCCTTCAACAAAACCAACCGACGGCTATCTGCATAGGTCAACTCTTCATCGGCAGGGATTTTGCCATCATTCTCGTCGTTCCTTTCAAGGCGCCGTGGATCGGCAAGGAAGTATTCAACGTTCGCCATCCTTGTCACTCCATTGATCTCGACAGGAGCCTTGAAATAGATCGAGTCGTTCGAGTGAAACTCGGGTTCGTCGGGGCGAGGATCACTGAGTATATATTTGCGCTCAAAGACCGTCGCTGCCTCGTCGTACTCGTCGGATGTCCCCCCATCCATATTGGGTCCGGAAGAATTGGGGATTTCTTCTCCTTCATCCCAATATCCTCGGGTTCTCCCACGATCATTGTAAAATTCCAGCGATGCGGTCGGCACCATCTTTGACAGATTCTCATTAACGTCATCCAGCGCATAGCGGAACTTTTGATAGGTTTCGACGGTACTGATGGTGGTGTCATACATCATCTGCGCATCATTGCCGACCTGAGCAATGATGAGAGAAATGATGGCCGCCAAGGTTAATGCGACGAGGAGTTCAAGTAGCGTAAACCCAGACTGTCCAGTCGGATTGTGGACACGAACTTTCTCAAGAACCATCGGTCGGACCTCTTCGGTTTCTCTAGCGGTGGACAAGTACTTGACTCTTGTAAATCGTTTTATTATCGATCCCTTCGCGGAAGGTCCGGAAGACCATAATGTCAACCTCGTACAATTCCCCTGCAGGAATCAAGCTCGAACTATCCGGCATTTGCACTCCCAAACTAGAATCCTGTCTTGCAGGCCGGATGGCAAATGCAAATGAGTACTGGGAAATGGGATCATCGTCTACGATGTCATAATCTTCTGCGAGTTCCTCGTCGAAGAAGTTGTTACTCAGGGTGTAAACCCTGCGAACATCGATATCCTTGTATCTGTCGAGTTCCTTGCCTTCGTCGTTCTCAATTATGACTTCACGGTCATCGGCATCATCGTCTGCCTTGAGAGGATTTCCATCGCCATTGGGACTGCCTCTGAAAGTGTCCCCTTCGCCGTTGTCCACCTCACGCTCACCACTTCCATCACTGACAGTCCAGGTCAGCCCGTCAGACTCCGGGAAGACAAAAGTTTTTCCCCGGTCCCAGTGTTGCTCCCTGGGGATGCTGGATGTGGTGTCCGGCTGTGGAGATGGCAAAAGGATGTAGTAATCCGCACCTGGCCGAGCGGCAGATATGCTTGTCGGATATTCGTCGTTCACGCCATCATGATGAAAGATGAAATAGGTCCAAAATCCATCCTTGCTCTGCCCTTTGTGATGCTTGAGTCCATCTCGGATCGCTTGTTCCACAGACTGGGTGATGATGACTGCGTTGGTCGCCTCCACCGCCCTGCGGCCTGAATCCATTGCCACTGGAAACACCGCCAGTAGCCCCAACAATCCCACTGTCAGGATCACGACCGCCAAGAGAATCTCCAGAATCGTGAACCCTGAACTATTTTGCTGCATCGGTCGGGATACAAACTGTTCCTGAATCATCAATCGGACTCCAGTTCAGCAACTTTGCTGCCTGCGCGACCCGTGGCCTTGATATCCACATAACAAACCTTGTAAGTACCGATCTGGGCAATGATCAAATCTCCTCCGTAGGGTGGATCAGCATCAAATTTGTAGGAGGGGACATCGGAGAGTGCATTGAAATCGATGGTGCCGTCCAAATTAAGGCTCAGATAAAGGTCCCCTCGCATCGGTTTCCAGTCGTCCTGAGTCAGGCCATCGTCTTGTGCGATCAACTGTTCTGGAAGATCCTCCGCTTCCAAACGAGCGCATGGCATCGAGTAACTGATCAAATCAACATCAGTCGCATTGACAGATCTAAGCCTGCCCTCGAAACCACCGGGATCCTCTCCTTTGGGATGCCGATAGATCCTCACTCCTTTTTTGAGGAAAACCACTGAGTGCTTCTGCTTCTTGGTCACCGTCGAATTGCGTGCTTCATTGATCGCAGTGATCACCACGGAAGCGGCATTTTCGATTCGCCGATCCTGGAAGATCTTGGTTACCGCTGGTGCGATAAATCCCGCAGCCATAATGATGATCCCAATCGTCACAATCATCTCTACCAAGGTAAAACCCTTGCAACGAATGTCAGCATGCCGCGAAAGTGAGGAGAACATTTAGTTCCTCATTTCGTAATTGGTGATGTAGTCCTGATACTGTTCCTCTTTCTCGTGACCTGAAGATCCATGACTCCACAGATCGAACTCATTGGCGTTTTGGGGACCGGTGAAACCGGAGAGCTCCTCGATTTCTCTGGGGTCCTCCATATGGACGTATATATCCTCATCAAAATCGAGGTGGGTTTCGCCGAGACTCTGGGGACTGAACGCCTCTTCCCCCCCATTGACATTGTCGTAGTGCAATGGATTCGCCCATGCATCGAGAATTTCCCGGGCGTCCGAGTCCTCTTCTGTGACGTACAACTCATCCGATCGGAAATCACCCAAGGGCGGCTCCTCGCCGATCACTCTGATCTCACCATTAATTTTTTGTGTCAATCTCATCGGCTGGGTCAATGCCAGAGTCAATGCGGCACCTCCGGTCAGCGGAGTCCCCTCATCCGTGATGACGTCGACTCCGTCGAGGCCATCCGAAGGGTATCCCCCGGTGAGGCCCTTATACTGCTGTATATTCAACTCGATGCGCGCAATCAGCGCCTCCGTAGCCTTGGTCGAGGTGTTTTCCAGGTAGCGTCCTGCTCCCACAGCCAACATCGACATCAAGAAGACGATCAGCGAGATGGTCACCAGCAATTCCACCATGGTGAACCCGGCCGAAGAATCCTGGCAAAACTTCTCTTCAGAGACCTTATTGCGGAGACTACCAGTTGCCGATGTCATCGTACTCCTCATCCTCTTCGGGGTACCCGAAACAGGCGTCATTCACTCCATCAGGTCCCACAGACCAAAGATCGAAACCACGACGCTTGAGCATCCAGTCCTCTTTGTTGCGTTTCGATTTGTTTTCGCGATAGAAGTAGGGCTCACTCCAAGGGTCGAGATAGTACTTGTCGACGTACTGGTCAAAGAGCTCATCGCGGTTGGCGCGCTTGTATTCCCCTTCGTAATCCTCATCGACGACCACGAGCCGATCTGAAGACATGTTACTGTAGGGAGTATTCTTTCCGGCTTTACCGTCAGGTGGCCTCTCTCCCTGCAGATTTTCGAAGAGAATCGGGAAGCAGTTGAACGTATCCAGATCTTCGGCCCCCAATTTTTTGTCCCATCCCGGGTAGATGCCCTCATCCCGGGCATACGATTCAATCGCACTGGTAAGGGTCGAGATGTCACTGGCAGCGTTGGCTTCGAAACTGCGAGCCTGGGCCATCTGGATCATCTTGGTCACGAGGGTCGACAGAACACCAATGATGGCGACGACGATCATCAATTCGATGAGGGTGAAACCGGCTCTGGACGAGGAATTCCGGATTTGACCCGCACTGCGGGTACTGAAAAACTGGATCATGTCATTTCCCTTCCGAGAATGGCGTCCCCCTCCCGGTCTTGGGACGGACCAGCGCACACTATAGTTCCGTGCTCAGGGACGATCGATCCATTGTGACCGATCAGGCTCGTGAGGCAAGTCCCGAAAGTGGTTTGTAGGCATGGAGATACGCTTGGAAGGGGGTTTTCAGGAAATCCCGAACGGAGTCAATTCGGTCGATTTGGTCACCCTTCCGGGAAGAAAAATCGGCCATGGCTCAGGCGTCGATCAAGTATTCCTCAATAAACCCGGTATCGAGATTGCCCTTGACGAAATGAAAGTGCTGAAGCACCTCGCTGTAAAAAGGAATCGTCGTATGGATGCCATCGATGGTGAACTCTTCGAGCGCACGACGCATCGTCAAGATGGCTTCCTCTCGCGTGTCGCGGTGGACGATCAGTTTGCCGAGAAGGGAATCATAGTGGGTCGGTACCGAGTAGCCGGAATAAACATGTGAATCGAGCCGCACTCCCATACCCCCCGGTGCCCTGAAATCATCGATCCTTCCGGGAGACGGTGCGAACCCCCGGGTGGGATCCTCGGCATTGATTCTGCACTCCATGGCGTGACCCTTGATCTTGATATCTTCCTGTCTGAAACGGAGCGGGACACCGCTGGCGATGCGGATCTGCTCCTGGACAAGATCGATTCCGGTCACCATCTCTGTGACCGGATGCTCCACCTGAATCCGCGTATTCATCTCGATGAAGTAGTAATTCCCCTCACGATCGAGGAGAAATTCGACGGTTCCCGCACCTCGGTACCCCGCCGCTTTCGCCAAGTTGATCGCGCTATCTCCCATGCGAGTGCGCAACTCCTCATCGACGGCGGGAGATGGACTCTCCTCCACCAATTTCTGATGCCTTCTTTGCAGTGAACAATCGCGCTCGCCGAGGTGAACGACACTTCCGTAGGAATCTGCCAGCACCTGGATTTCGACATGTCGGGGCTTTTCGATCAACTTCTCGATGTAAACATCCGAATTTTTGAAGGCATTGGCAGCCTCACTGCGAGCTGCCTGATAAGCGGCGACAAATGTCGACTCCTCCCTGGCGATTCGCATCCCGCGACCACCGCCACCGGCGACCGCCTTGATCAGCACCGGAAAGCCGATCTCTCTCGAGATTCGCAAACCTTCATCTTCGTCAGGGACAATTTCCGGAGATCCGGGAACGACCGGAACCTCACTCGCCATCGCCAATTCACGGGCCATCGCCTTGTCTCCCAGTTGTCGAATATTTTCAACCGTTGGGCCAATGAACTGGATTCGGCACGACTGACAGATTTCTGCAAACTGCGGATTCTCGGACAAAAAGCCGTACCCCGGATGGATCGCTTCGACGTCAGTGATCTCTGCGGCTGCGATGATCTTGGAGATGTCGAGGTAGGAGTGGAGACTCGCTGCAGGCCCGATGCAAACTTTTTGATCGGCAAGGTCCAAATAACTGGCGTGGCGATCCGCTTCCGAATAGACCGCAACCGATTCGATGCCCAACTCGCGGCAGGCCCGGATGACCCGCTGGGCAATTTCGCCTCTGTTTGCGACCAGTATGCGGGAAAATGGCTTCATGCGGTCACCCGATCATTTCGATTCAATTGGCTGGTCTTGTTCAGGAAAAACTGAACAGGGGCTGTCCAAATTCGACAGCGGTCCCATCTTCGACGAGACTCGATCCGATCACGCCCGACTTCTCCGCCTTGACCTCGTTCATCACCTTCATCGCCTCAACGATGCAGAGAACCTGTCCCTCTTCGACCTGGTCACCGATCTCGACGAAGGGATCCGCCCCAGGGCCCGGAGCACGATAGAAGGTCCCGACCATCGGCGAGAGAACCGCAGATGCGGGATCGACCGTTGCCGCCTCATCCGGTGCCGATGCCTGAGCAACTCCTGCACCCCCACCAGCAGAAGGGGATGCCGGAACTGCCGGCAATGCCGAAGCCACCTGTACCACTTCGCGCGTATTTTCGGGTTTTTTGCGTAACCGGACGCGCTGTTCACCATCGACCACTTCCAGTTCTTCCAACTGGTTGCGATCCATCAACTCGATAAGCTCCTTGAGTCGCTGGGTGTCCACGTCTTCCCAATCCCGCCCTCGGGCTTTCGCCACAAATCGGGCTCAATTGTGATGCCAAAATGCCGCTACTCAGGGCTCACTGCCCCCGTGCGTTCATGCGGGATGGTAGGGAGCCAATTCTGATGGGTCAAGGGTGCCTGGGAATGGGGCCCGAAATTGCTCTCCCAGACAACATCCCTCCACTAGGATGGCTGATTTGCGACATCCGCAAAACATCGCCGAATCAGAGGGGCTAGCCCCGAAATTTTTGAACTCGGTTGTCGACCCTCTTGGAAACGGAGATCACAGTTTCATGGTCTTGCCATCGGGCAGGGATTTGTCCCGCCCACCCGGTTCTGCTCTCTTCCGCGTGCGTCAAGACGTCAGAATTCGTCTCGACATATGGCTCCAGGAGCGTCTCGGGTGGAAATCTCGAAGCAAAATCCAAAAACTGATCCAGATGCAACGGGTGCGGGTCAATGGCCAATGTGTCAAAGCATCAACCAAGGTATCGACCGGTGACGAAATTGAAGTTCTTCTCGACGTAGACACGCCTGAAGAGAAACCGTCCCGATACCGCGGACTGCCGATTCTCTTTGAGGACCCATGGCTGGTCGCTCTCAACAAACCTGCAGGGGTCCTCGTCCATCCTGTAGGCCGCACCCACTCGGGAACGGTCGTCGACGGTCTCCATTCCGATTGGCGACAACTCAACGACATCAGTTTGCGCCAAGCGACCCATCGCCTGTGTCACAGGCTCGATCGCGAGACCTCTGGACTCCTGCTGCTGGCAAAGTCCGTAGAAGCACGCAGGAGAGTCCAGGACTCCTTTGAAGGAAACCACGTCCACAAAAGTTATCTTGCCGTGGTCGAAGGGAATCCTGCTGAATACGAGTTTGAAATTGATGCACCCATCTCTGCCCACCTCGATCAGCAACGATCTCAGGGCAACCGGCTCGCCCGCGCCGACGCCCAACGTGGAAAGGCATCCCGAACCCTCTTCACCACCCTGGGATCCAGGGATGGGATCTCACTCATCCTTTGCAGACCTATCACCGGGCGTCAGAATCAGATTCGGATCCATCTGCAGGTCGCTGGCCACCCGATCCTGGGGGACTCGGGCTACGGTCAAACTGCAGACAGCCTCAAGGAGTCAGGAGGAGTTCTTCCCGAAGGGGTCCCCTTTCCGGAACGGGCCCTGTTGCACAGTTTTCAACTCGCTTTCCCCCACCCGGTCTGGGGCACGGCATCTCATGTTCTGTGTCCCCCCGGAGGGGAGATGGCACGGTTGATCGAGGCTCTCGGATTGATTCCTCGTAGCGGCTTTCCGGCATTTCCCCTCTTGGAGGATCCGAAACCGCTTGCCAAATGAGTGCGGACGCTTCTTGATATGGGTTGGGGATCGCGGCGATGGCCGGACCGAATCCCCTTGTCCCCTTGAATAGGAGGAACACGGTGAAGATCGCCGTTTGCATCAAGCGAGTTCCCGATACCGCAACCCGTCTCAATTTTGCCGAAGACGGGATTTCCATCGATCAGAGTGAGGTTCAGTGGATCATCAGCCCCTACGATGAGTTTGCCATCGAGGAAGGACTTCGACTCAAGGAGAAGTTGGGTGACGGGTCCGTGACAGTCATCACCTGTGGTCCATCCTCTGCCACCAAGGAATTGCGCCAAGCGTTGGGAATGGGCGCCGACGATGCGGTACACATCGTGACGGAAGAAGATCTCGATCCTGTTCAGACCGCTCGCTGCCTCTCTCAAGTTCTCGCGGGTCGTGAAGACGATTTGGTTCTCTTCGGGCGCCAGTCTGTGGATGCCCAAGGTTCGCAGATGGGAGCATTGGTCGCCAGCATCCTCGGTCGTCCCTTCGCAAACAACATCGCAAACCTGGAAATCGATGGATCAACCGTAAAGATCGAGAGAGATGTTGATGGGGGTCGTGAAACTCTGGAGGGCACTCTCCCTGTCGTCCTCGGGGCAGACAAAAGCCTGAATGATCCGCGTTACCCCAAACTCAAAGACATCATGAAAGCCAAAAAGAAACCCATCGAAACGGTCTCTGCAGAACCCGGTGAGAAGGCATTTGATACCTTGGCGATCAGTCCTCCTCCACCGAGACCAGAGGGGCGCATCGTCGGAGAAGGGCCTGAAGCAGTGGAGGAATTGATTCGCCTGCTTCGTGAGGAATCAAAGGTCATCTGAATACCAGGGACGGAAGATCAATATGAACATCATCGTTTGGATCGAATCACGCGCCGGTGACATAAAGCCCCCGGCGATCGAAGCCCTTGGAGTCGCCCGCAAATTGGCGGATGCTTCATCCGGCGAAGTGATCGGCGTTGTCTGTGACTCCTCCGGGACAAGCATCCCCGCAGAAATCCTTGGTGCAGGAGCACATCAGATCGTGACGCGAACCCGGGATGATTGGGACACTTGCAGCAGCGATACAGTGGCAAGCGAAATTGTCTCTGTCTGCAACGAAAAAAACATCGAGGCGGTCATCTGTGCCGCCACTGCTGCAGGCAAAGAAGTGCTCGCTTTGGTTGCTGGTGCGCTGGGAGTTCCCGTCGCCGCAGACTGTGTCGATGTCTCAATTTCAGATGGCAGCATCCAATTTGAAAGACCCATCTACGCTGGTAAAGCGCACCTGCGTCAAAAGGTCAACACTGAGAAGTTCGCCCTTTCAGTTCGCCCTAACTACGGTGAGAAACTTGAGACCGAACACGCCTCCTGCAGCGAAGAGGACGGTTCCAGCGGGAGCGGGTGGAAACGAACCCAATTTGTCGAGGGATCCTCCGGCAAAGTGGAACTCACCGAGGCAGAAATCGTGGTTTCCGGCGGGCGCGGATTGAAAGAACCTGAAAACTTCAAACTTCTAGAGGATTTGGCCGAAGTTCTCGGTGCGGCAGTCGGTGCTTCACGGGCGGTCGTCGATCTTGGTTGGCGCCCCCACTCCGATCAGGTCGGCCAAACCGGAAAAACCGTCAGCCCCAAACTCTACGTCGCCGTGGGAATCTCCGGAGCCATCCAACACCTCGCAGGAATGTCCTCTTCGAGGACGATCGTCGCCATCAACAAGGATGCCGGAGCCCCCATCTTTGGAGTCGCCACCTACGGAATCGTCGGGGATCTTTTTGAGGTGGTACCGAAGTTGCAATCGGAATTGAAAGCCGTTCTCCAGTAGAACAACCCCTGGCAGGGCAAAACTCCCGGATTCCCTCCCTGTGGGCTTCCAAGGCACTCTTTGCAACCCTCCACCGGGATCGCCGGATCCCGGCCCTGCCCCCCGCACCTTGGGCCTGGCACCGTGGACGCCCGAATTCTCGCACCATCGTATTCTTTTGTGCAGGGATGTCCGCATGGAGCGGGTCCCGGGAGGCCCCATGCATCTGATTATTACGCAGGGCCCCGGACGGGGTCAGCGACTCGTTCTAGGAACAGATCCGGTTCGCTTGGGCCGTGATCCCTCCTGCGATCTGGTGATCGACGACACCCGGGCTTCGCGATCACACGCGGAAATCGTGCCTGCCGGGGAGGGTTCCTGGCTGTTGCGAGACGGAGACAGCCGCAATGGGACAAGGGTCAATGGTGAATTGGTCTCGCGTGCAGTTCTCGAAGCGGGGGATGTCATCACCATCGGAGAGTGCTCCCTGACAGTCCACGCAGTTCAGGAACATATGAGTACCTTTTCCATCAAGGTTGACCCCACCTCCTTGCAAAAGAGACTGCAAAAAGACACTCACGATTCCGGAATCCAAAAGAGCCTGCAGGAAGCCCTCTTTGAAGTCGGCCTCCTCAATCAAACATCCGCCCCCCCGGAAGAGTTGATTCGCAGTGTAATTGAGGTCATTCGATCCGGTGTGCACTTTGAATCATGGGGTTGGATTCAGTGGGACGAGGAAGGCAAAAAAACTGCGACAGGTGAACGGGACCAACAGCCTGCAGGACTGACACAGTTGGATCCGAGCATGACCCTGGTCGAGGCTGCTCGAAGACGCAGAGAGGGAATGATCTCCTCTGAAGTGGGCAATGCTTTTGAAGCCAGTGTCTGCGTACGCAGAAAGCAGGCACTTTCAGCCCTGGCCCTTCCGCTGATGGGCAGCGAATCTGATGTTTCAGTGCTCTACCTTGAAAGAGGAACCGGTTCCCGGCCCTTCTCCGAAGAAGAGTTGAATTGGGTCGCCTCACTCGGAGTCCACCTGGCGGTCAATCTGGAAAACTCTCTTCTATTTAGGGAGATTCGAGAAGCTCATGAGGCCCTCTTGGAGAGTCGTGAACAGTTGACCCGGCAGGAAAAAATGGTCGCGATCGGGCGTTTGGCGAGTGGCTTTGCCCATGACCTCAATAATCCCCTTGGATCTGTCATCGGATTTCTGCAACTGGCGAAACGGGGACTCGAAAAGCAACCAGAGAATGGCGAGCAAAGTGGCGTGATGATCCAAAAAGCGCTCGAAGCAGCAGACTTTTGTCGGGCACTTTGCAGAAATCTACTGGCATTCGCGAGAACTCGACCCTTCAAGCCTGGAAGCGAACAACCCTTCAATGTTCGTGAAGTCGTCGAAGGAACCATTGATATCTGTGAAGCACGCCTTCGGGATGCGGGGATTACGACGGAAATCAATGTTTCCGACAAACTCCATCTCGCCGGTGACTCCACAGCGTTGCGTCAGGTGGTCATGAATCTCTCTCTGAATGCTGCCGATGCGATGAATGAAGCAGGACACGGTGGAAAGATTTCCATCCACGGACAGGCTTTGAATGACGGCGGAATCGAGCTGACATTTGCCGATGATGGCCCCGGAATGACCCAGGAGGTTGCCCGCCTCGCGTTTGATCCCCTTTATTCGACGAAGGAAACCGACAAAGGCAGCGGATTGGGCCTGTATGTCGTTCAACGGATTATCGACGGGGCGGGAGGATTGATCGAACTGGATACCGCTCCCGGAAAGGGCGCACGATTCCGCATCGTCCTTCCTGATGCCATGGCCCAATTGGGGAGTGAAGAAATCCACCCGACGGAGGTGACTGACCATTGGCAAGGGGAGCTACAGTGAATTCCGAGTGGTATTCAGAAGTCGACGTTTTGGTCGTCGAAGATGATCCATTTGTCAGGGAGAGCTTTCAAATCTACCTGCAAACTGAAGGCTTTCGGGTGGATTCAGCCAAAGATGGTGTCGAAGGTCTTGAGTCAGTGCGAACTCACGAACCTGACGTCGTCATCGCAGACCTTCGCATGCCTCGCATGGACGGCATCGAATTACTGCGTGCCGTCAAGGAAACCGCTCCAGAAGTGGAAGTCATCCTCGCCTCCGGTTCAGCAACATTGGAAAGTGCACTCGATGCCATGAGGCTTGGTGCATATTCATACATTGAGAAACCTGTCGTCGACCTCGACAGGGATCTCAAAATGGTCGTAACACAGGCAGCGGAGCGTCGCAGGCTCCGAGGAACCAATCTGAGACTTCAAGGCGATTTGCAGCGAGCGCTCCACCAACTTGAAAAAATGAAGCGCGAATCAGTACAAAACGATTGCAACACACGGGCTCATCAATGGCTGAGATCGAGTGCAAATACCCCTCTGCATCTATGGCGTGAAAATTTGCTCGAAGAGATGTGCGGCGAAGAAGTGGTTCTCTATTTGAGAAGAGAGGATCGGTTGTATCCCTTCTACTCTCACATATCCGGGATCGATCCCGAGCTGGAATCACTCCCTTGTCGAAATTTCTGCGATCCTGGAGAATCCAGTCGCGAAGTGGACAGGTCTGGACTCTTTCATCAGACGAACAAGGTCCTTCTCTTTCCCCTCTTTCTCTTTGGGCGCCTCGAAGGCCTGATGGCGGTCCCCGATCGCCCAGGGTCCCATGACCGCGAACCCTGGAAATCCCGGATCCGTGAATTTGGGGACATCGTTGTGGCACACATCTGTGCCTTGACAGGGACCACCTCTTCGACGACCGGTTGAGCCTTTCGCAGATATCCCTTAAAAGCAAGGTGACCCCAGGACCCCCAGGAGGCCCCTTGTTGCCCCCTTCTCCTCTGAGAATTGGTATCTACTTGCTGCCGGTACTGGTGATCACAGCGATCCTGGGAGGGGAACTCCGTTCCCAGAATGAACCATGGATCCCTCCGCGCTCGACAGAATTTGATCGTCTCGCCCGCAGTATCGAAGAAGCGAGAATCGGAACCGATTCCACAGAGTTGAAACCTTCCCTGACGCGACTGGCACATCGCATCTTCGATGGTGATCCGGGTGGATCATTCCCGATCGGAGACGGGTTCCACATCGGCGCAGGGCCTTATTTGCAGATGATTCTGGATAATCTGCCAGAGGATCTCACCGATGACATTCGTCGGGATCTGAGACTCTCGCTGCAATCCCGTTTTGAAGAGAATCCCTCACCGGGATTCGATGCTTTGATCGATCGAAGGCGGATCCGTCAGATCCTCGACCTCTCTCCTGACTTGCTCGGAGAAGAGTGGGTCAATCCTTTGGGGCAATCCGCCATCGAGCGCGGCGATCTGGGACAATTTGAATTGATTCGGGATTGGCTGGCCCCTTCTTGGCAACCCAACTTGCAAAGACTCCATCCCCCCCAATATTTTCATGAAGCCGATCCTGCTCTCTGTCGTCCCATCGTCATCGATCAAGTCCAGACTGATTCTGCTTCAGACCAAGAACCCTGGCAAAAGCAGCAGGATCCCATCGGATTACTCAACTCCGGGAGCATGCTGTGGATCCAAAAGCGTGATCAACTCCGTGCTCACCATGCGGAAACCGGGAATCTTCTGTGGCAAACAGAATTGGAGATCGCAGTAGATCTCCCAGGCGCCGCCATCAGTGTGCGTCAACAAACACCCGCATTGTCTGCAAATGTTCTCGCGATTGCCACGCCGACAGGATTGCACGGATACCACTCAAAGAGCGGCAAACACCTTTGGGATGTGGACAGGAACAGGATCATCGGTGGATCCACGGGGCAACAACGTTGGTGCCATCTCTCGGATCCGGTGCAGGTCCCCGGTGGGTTCGTCATCGTCGCACAACGCTACACCCAGAATCGGGTAGAAGCGTTCATGTCAAAGATCAGCAGGAGTGGTGAGATTTCTTGGGTACGATCCTTGGGCGAATCGACGGGAGCGACCTGGCTGGCTCTTCAAAGTTGGGCAGGAACGCCGATCTATCGAGGAGGCAGACTCTTCTGGAATTCCGGCCGCGGGACGATCCTCGCAGCAAGGGAGCAGGATGGAGCCATCCTGTGGGCCAGGGAGGTTCAGCCGGAAGGCCCCGTCGGATTGAGAGATCAACTTCAGTTCATCTCTTCAGACCGGGCCCACCTGGAATATCGGGGCGGTCAACTCTTTCACCACGTTCCCGGATCTTCAAGATTAAGCCGCCTGTCTGCCAATACCGGAAGATCTCTGCCTGGTCTGCCACTTCCGGAGGGAGCCGTGTGGAGTGTTTCATTCAGCGGTGAACGCTGCCTCGTCGTTACCTCTACGGGGGAGATTCGATCGTGGAAATTTTCTGGCAAGAATACCACCCCATCAAAATTGGAGTGGCACAGGTCATGGCCCATCGACACTTCTCAAGATCCCGTAGCAATCGCAATTGCAGAAACAGGAAACGCTTGGATAGCGACTACAAACCTGATTTCCGTCATAGACTCGGAAGGCAATTGGATCTCACATTTGGCATCGATGGCACCTATGCAATCTGTCTACTTTCATGCGAATGGGTTTTCTGTGCTCTCTCAGCACGGGCTCGAGTGGTGGTCTCAAAACCTCCGGGATGACTTGGACGACCAGGAAAGAAAAGAGATCAATTTTCTCTCCGGTTGGATACAGCATGACGTCAGCTCAGCACTGAAGTCGATAGGCATGATGGATTTAAGTGGACGCAATCCTCTCAAAAAGAGGTCCAGAAATCAGGTGCGCTGGATCCTCGATCGCACTGATCTCGAAATTGCACCCGATCTCCGCAAATCTGCAGAAGTGGCACTGATCAGCGCCGAGAACTCGAGCAGGCAGAGGATGCGAATCGCATGGGAAAGAGCATTGGCCGCATGGAGCAGAGGAGCCTTTGAAACGGCGGATACCATCTGTCAATTGATGCTGACGGAACCGGTTTCTCTTCTGCGGGAATTCCAGGTAACCCTGCAGGGTGGGCGTACGATTAGCGCAGAGTGTGCATTCACAGGATTGTTACTGAAATTGGACCGAGAGAATGGCGCCAAAGACCGGATTCAAAAGCGGGAGGATCGCGCACGGATCGATCTCGAACGTCTCGTCAGTGATGACCCCGCTACATGGAACGCATTGGCCACACTTCGACCCAGTTGCACCACGGGCAGAATCTCTCGTCTAAGGGCAGCCGAAGCCTACTACAGAGCCCAAGATCTTGAATCCTGTCTCCAGCAGTTAAATCTGTTGATCCTGAGGGAGCCGGAGAGTGATGAAGCATTGGTCGCCCGACTTCGAAAGGTGGAGGTCTTGCGGGAGCAAGGCCAGCGCTATAAAGCTCTGAATGAGATTGAATCTCTCAAGAGTCAGCACGGTGACAGGGTCATCTCCAGAACACTCGGCGAAGAAACGATCACGACGACCTTGGGTGAGAGATTGGATGCCCTCAAAAGCCAGATCCAGACAATAGAAGCAGAACATAAACCTGTTCCAGGATTGCCTCTCGAACTGGCGTGGAGTGGACGACTGGAACTGGATCAACTCCGATCAACAACGGTTTACCCACTCTCCTCCTTTTCCGAATTGGAGGACGATTCCCGCTATCTGGTCCTGACTTTGACAGGAGCGCGGTTGATGGACAGCCGGAATGGCCAGTCGCTGTGGAGGTTTGACCTTGAACATGCGCCTGCATCGATCGCAGGCGGAATATTCCTCGAACGCAACAGGCAGGCTTTGGAACTGTTGCATCTGGATTCTCGTGTCATCACCCTTTGGAACAAAAAATACCTCATCCAATTGGACCTGGCATCAGGAGGTTTGCTCTGGCGCAAATCTGCACCGGTGCCCCCTGCGGTGGACCCAGCGATGAATGGCTGGCTCCATTGTGCCAGTGATGGTGCTTCGATTATCGGAGTGACCGAGGCACGCCAGATGATTCACATCGAACCCGAGACAGGAGAGATTCTATGGGCCATCGCCGATACAGGACTTCTGGTCGGCACTCCTGAAATCAAAGGCGATCGCATTCTCAGTGGATATTCGATTCCTGACAAGGTCGAGGTCAGGGACCTTGAATCGGGATTGATCATCGGTTCCTGGGAACTGGAAGGAAATGTTGCAGGTCTCTCCAGCACACCCAGATTTACGGCCGACGGATGGATCTACGGAACCGAGGGCGGATTGATTCGCAAACATGCGGAAGATGGAATGATCCAATGGGAGCAGCAACTGCCTTCGGAGTTATCAAACTTGCATTTGAATGCCGATAGTGCACAGATCATCGCCCAACTCTATTGGACCGAGTCTGAGCCGACATTGCTGGGTGTATCAGTGGAATCGGGGGAGTTGTTATGGCAGAAGAAATTGCCTCAATCTTCGCGCCGGGTCATCTCGGTGAAACCGATGGGATCCGAGCTTTTATTGGTATGCGACGGTTTCACCGATCGAAATTTAATCTGTCTCAATATTCCCGGCAATGAGCCGCTAACCACCCTTCCGGAGCCAGAACAATTATGGAAACGCGATCTCGTTCCTGCCTATGACGCTGTCGATCTTGTTGAACATGGATCATGGCTTTTGGTCATCGATCGCCTTCGTGGAGAACTCACTGTACTTGACCGCTTTACCGGCACTCCGCTTCGCAACAGAAACGGGATCGAGGCCGTCGTGAAAACAACCCGGTCCCTTGGCAGAATGCATCATGCAGCCATCATCGGGGAACATTTGATCACTGTTTCTGCACGGGGATCCGCCGCATTCCAGTCGAGGCAACCCAGTGAAACTGACGTGTTGGATTGGGCAGCACTACAGCAATTTTTAAGCCGTGATTTGGCCCCCACCCGCAACTCATCTGCGGCACCTGAAAGATTGATCGAAGTGGAAATCACCGAACGAGAATCGGTTCTCCGTGATACCCGCTCTTCGCTTGTGGATAAACGCGTCGCCAGCTGGCAACTTGAGTCTCTTGCGAGACAGCGTGAGAAGATCATCAGGAATGAACAGGAAGTTCCGTTTTTGCCCGTTGAGCCACTGATCGACGGTTCCCTTTCCGAGCCTTGGAATACCACCTCCGGGATTGCTCTCGAAAAACCCCGCTTTGTTCGCGCACTTCAGGGTATCGGTGAAATCAACATACCTTGGCAAGATCGGGGAGATCTTTCGGGAAAGATGTTCATGGGTTGGACCGATTCCGGGTTGCACATCGCTGTGGAGGTGACGGACGACAATATCACAGTACACGATCGTGACTCGAAGACCTGGAAGGGGGATTGCCTGCTTTTGATCTTGGATACCTTGGGGGATGGAGGCCAGACTCCGCGCTCTGATGACCAGGTCTTGACCCTCGCATTTGTCCCCCCCCAACCCCAACCGGACCCGGAAGATGAAGAAGTTGAGGGGGCAGAAGGAGGAGACCCCCCCCCATTCCCGGAGGAGGACGAAGACGACGACCCTGAGGGGGATCACGTCGTGCTGCGCAGACCTGATCGATTGGGTGTGGTCTACGAGATGACGATCCCGTGGACTTCCATTCTTGCACAACGGGAGGAGACGGTATCCAGTCCATGGCCAGGACTGAAAATGCGCATCGGAATCGCCATTACAGACGACGATACCGGTACCGGTGCCACCAAATACCTTGGCCTCACCCCAGGAATGGTGCTTCATAAGGTGATGGATCGGTTGTGGGAAGGCTGTTGTCCCGATCTACTATTACCGATCAGGCTGGTTCGTTGAATCCGTCGACGGGGGATCATTTGCCCAGCATCAATGGCACATGGGAATGACAAGGGAAGATGTGAATTCAGATCGATTTTGGATTCTGGCGATTTTGATTGCTGGACTGATTCTCATCGGTGGTTGCACGACTCCCATCGATGGAGATCGTGGGTTCCCCCCCTTCTACTTCGAGCGCGAAGAAACCCTCCCTGACGGGGAAGTTCTGCAATCCCGTCACTTTTGGCCCTTTTACTCCAGCGCTACCAGTGAAAACCTGAGTGAAACCCGCATCTTATGGCCATTCTACATGGATCGTTCTCAGCCGGATGAAAACCAAACATGGTTGATTCCTCTATATCACCGGTCAGCTCACCGCCATGCCGACGGGCGCTGGGATGTCGATGGCTTCATCCTTCCATTGCTGCTTTGGGGCTCAGACCCTATCGAAGGGGACTACCTCGCTCTAGGCCCATTGGGTGGGACCATCAAGGGACTGATCGGTGCAGACCGAATCGATTACCTGCTGTTTCCTTTGTGGATCAGGTTTCAGGATCGTAGCCAAATTACCGAACACTACCTCTTCCCTATCGCCGCAAGAGACGATGGCCCTTTGAGAAAAGGTTGGCGCATTTTCCCCTTCTATGGGGAGTCCACCGGTTACACCATCGATGGTCGACTCCGTGATCAATCGAGAAGTATCTTGTGGCCCTTCTGGAATGAGAAGGTCAGTCGTCTCGACACCGACAATCCGATCCACTCTTGGTGGCTGTGGCCATTTTATGGAGAAATCGAGAGCAATGACCGACTCCTCCGTTCAGTGGCATTTCCGCTGTGGTTCGAAGAGCACGATGCCGGTAGCGGGGTATCCAGTTGGTCCCTGCTTCCGTGGACGATGGGTACCCGGGATGGTCAGTGGAATCGTGTCGAACTGTACCCTTTCTGGGGATTTCACGAACAACCTGGATTGTCCAAGGGATTCACCCTCTGGCCCCTGTGGCAGTGGGAATCGCAAAGTGCCGCGGATCGCCAGAGAGAGGTGCGCAGACTCTTTCCAATCTGGAGATCCATCGATGAAGTGAAATCCGGGGAAACAATCTCCTCTGATCGCCTGCTTTGGCCTCTGGCTCGTTGGAATACCGACGCAGAAGGCAAAACACATGGATCATTTCCAGCATTGCTCCCTTTTGATGCACCTCGAGGCTTTGGCTGGTCCCACGGGCGATCTACCCAATTGGCCCGGTGGAAGCATGACGATCAGGGATGGGATTTCGAACTCCTGTGGGGCTTATTGACCTCCAGGAACAGGTCTTCGAAAGTGGAATTTTCGCTTCTGGGAGGCCTTCTCGCCAAGGAAGCGGACCCGCGATCAGATGACACCCGCTGGCGTCTCCTGTACATTCCTCTCTGACAGCCCAAGGTCATAGATCCACCTGTAGGAAATTAATGACCTCTTTGGGTACGAATTGTGTCAGCTCGTGGGGAATGGAGCATGATGAGGGGCGGGATTGAAGGGCTCGGGCGGTTTCTGGGTCGTAGCGCAGAAACCACGGGATTTGGTCTCGTATTGCTCAGCAATTCGATATTGACCATTCCCCACCTGCTGAACCGCAGGCGCATGCGCGATTGCCTCAATCTCATCTTTATCTACAGCTTTGGATCATTCACCGTCACCGCAGTCGTTGCACTCTTCACAGGCATGATCCTGGCCCTCAATGGCGGAGACTCCCTGTCTTCGCTCGGTCAGGAAAATCTCATCGGCCGCATCGTCGCAATCTCGATGATTCGAGAAATGGGCCCCTTCATGACTGCCTTGATACTGACTGCAAGTTTGGGAAGCGGCATCGCCGCAGAAATCGGAACCATGAAAGTCTCCGAGGAGATTGATGCATTAAAAATCATGTCTATTTCTCCAGTCAAGTTTCTGGTGTTGCCAAGACTCGTTGCATTGACACTCGTCACTCCGGTGATGACCATTTTTGCGGCATTTATCGGGATACTGGGTGCCAGCATCGTCGCAGCCAACAATTTTGGAGTTACCTGGATTGCATTTTCAAATGATGCTCTCGAAAATTTGGAGTTGGGAGATGTTCAGATTGGTCTGATTAAATCTGTGGTCTTTGGAGTCACCATTGCAACAGTCGGCGCTACTCAGGGATTACGAACACGCGGCGGAGCAACTGGGGTCGGTGAAGCGGCACGTCGTGCCGTGGTGATCACATTCCTCTTGGTCATCATCCTCGGCTACTACCTCTCATGGATATATCTGTCATGATCGTACTTGAAAACGTCACCAAAGTTCTATCCGGACGAAAGATCCTCTCTGACCTGAGCCTCTCAATCGATAACGGTGAAACTCTGGTCTTGCTCGGAAGATCGGGAACCGGAAAGAGTGTGACCCTGCGACACCTCGTGGGCTTGATGCAACCGGACGCTGGAAAAGTGGAAGTACTCGGGCAAGAAATCAGCGCACAGGACCCATCTGTCTTGACTGATGTTCGCAGCAAGGTTGGCTACCTGTTTCAGGATGGTGCACTCCTCAATTGGCTGACCGTCGAGGAGAATGTATCTCTTCCCCTGATCGAAACATTGGGTCTGCCAGCAGAGGAAATCGAAAGTAGAGTGGGCAGGGTTCTCAGAGAAGTGGAACTGGATAGCCACGGTGACAAGTTTCCAGGGGAGATCTCGGGTGGCATGCGAAAGAGGGCTGGCTTGGCCAGGGCCTTGGTGTGTGACCCTCAAGTCGTTCTTTACGATGAGCCCACTTCTGGCCTCGATCCGATTTCATCGAGCATCATTAACCAACTGGTCAATCAACTTAAATCCTCGGGAATCACCCAAGTACTGGTAACCCACGACATGAATTCAGCATTTGAAGTTGCAGATAGAATCGCCATGCTCCACGAGGGAAAAATACATGCACTGGGCACAGTCAATGAAATTCGTGAATCGAAAGATCTCGCCGTTCGGCAATTCCTTGAGGGGAAAGTCATAGGGCCTCTCACACAGGGGATCCTCGACGGTGGCCTTGATGAAAATGAAGATAGAAATGAGGTCTCATGACTCGGGACTTTATCGTCGGAATATTTTTTCTGATCGCACTGACTCTCGTCGGTTCATTGACATTTCTGCTGCAGGAGTACCCCTCCGGATCAGCATTGACCCTGTCTGTGGGATTTGAAGATGTCTCTGGAATGAAAGCCGGGGACTCTGTGAGAGTGCGCGGACTCCGCTCTGGAGTTGTGGACAATATCGTGCTGGATCCCCAACGTGATCTAGCCATTGCAACTCTCAAGTTGTCTCAGGATTTGGAACCTCGGGAGGGATACGAATTCAAGATTCTCCCCGTCAGCGCGCTGGGAGGGACTTACCTCAGATATACTCCAGGATCCGGGAATTTGATTCCTGTTGACGATCTCATCGGGGTTGCAGGGGGGGATGTCTTGGGGGAGGTCGGAGATCTTCTCCACAATACCCGAGATAGCATCGAGACCGGTCTCGCCTCCCTTTCAAGCCTGCTCAAGAAATTGGATTCAGGAAAGGGAATCTTTGGTGGACTGCTGACGAGTGACACGGCCAAAGACCAATTCCTCGAAACCGTCAAAAATCTGAAAAACCTGACTACCGACCTCAAAAGCGGCAAGGGGATCCTGGGATCCCTGTTCATGGAAGGTTCAGATCAACAGGTCAAATTCGACCGCATCCTCACCCAAATGGATTCTGGCCTCGCAAGCATTCAAGCAGGTGAAGGCGCTCTTGGTCTGCTTCTCAAAGATGAGAAGACGAGGACAAACCTGGATGATTCCATCCGCCATTTCTCTGAATCCATCGAAGCCATCGCCAATTCTCGTGGATTGGTGGGAAAAGCGATTCATGATCCCGAGTTTTTCCAGGCATGGGATGACACTGTGAAGGAACTCAAGAAAGTTGCCATAAATTTGGGACCGGAGGGGACTGGCCTGATCGCTCGCCTGATTCATAGCGAAAGCCTGGGTAATGAGGTCGCTGCAGCCTTCAAAGCAATTTCTTCGATCAGCAAAGACATCAATGAGGGGCCGGGAACCTTGCACAGTTTGATCAAAGACCCCAGCCTCTTCAATGATGCCCGTGAAACACTCACACTGCTGCGCGACTCAACGGAAGATCTGCGTGAGCAGGAACCGGTCACAGCATTCTTCAGCATCCTCTTTTCGCCATTTTAAGAGGACGAATTGGAATGGGTGATCGCTACCACACAGCTGGTGGCAGGACTGTTTTTGTTGTTGATTGCCGGAGACTGTCTGATTAGTGCGGCAGTCAATCTCGGATCACGATGGAATCTCTCCCCCATCTTCATGGGAACCACCGTCGTAGCCGCAGGAACTTCCTTGCCTGAGTTGGTGGTCGCTGTCATCGCCCAGCTTGAAGGAAGTTCTGGATTGTCGTTGGGGAATGTACTTGGGAGCAATATTTTCAACATCGGGGTGGTTCTCGGATTGATCTTTATCTGGAAGGATCAGCGCGGGCTGGTTGGCGGCCGTGCAGAAACGAACATCCTTGCACTCGTGACCCTAGGCTTTTTGGCGCTCATTCAGTTCATAAAAAATGCGGACGGAATCTCCCTGATCACAAAATACCAAGGAGGATGGCTGCTGGCACTCTTCGCATTCCTCCTTGTCTTGAATTTTTTGAGAGGGCGAGCTCAAGGCTCATCGGGGGAAATCGATGAATTCCTATCTGAAGAAAACATGGCGAAGACCTATTTCAAATTATTGTTTGGAATGATCGGCCTGTGGCTGGGTGCTGAAATTCTGGTCACAGGAGCAAGTGTTCTCGCCCAACTGCTCGGAATCAGCGAGATCGTCATCGGACTGACTGTCGTCGCTGCTGGGACAGGAGCCCCTGAACTCTTCGCATCGATCGCTGCTCTGCGGAGGGGCTCTACAGGTATTGCACTGGGTAACATACTCGGTTCCAACATCTTCAATACGCTCGGAGTCATCGGGGTAGCAACTCTCGTCGCCCCTCTACCGCTCAAGATCGACGATCTCAGAACAGACCTCATCGTCATGGCATTCATGACCGGCTCCTTGCTTTTCACGGGTTGGGCAATCAGAGGAAAACTACCTGTTCGAATCTATGGTGGGATTTTATTTGGTGTGTATTCCTGGTGGTTGCTGAGGATGGTGATCTAAAACGCTTCACTGCCTGGGCGGGGAAGTTCCCAAGAACGGCTCCACGTGAATGACCACATCATGAACTTCCGGAATTTCAGAGCAGATCCGATCCTCCACCCGATGAGCAAGTTCGTGGGCATCGTCCAGGCTGAGTTCCGGGTCCAATTGAATACTAAGATCTACAAAGATGCCGGTGCCAAATCCCCTGCTGCGGACATCGTGCACCAATTTGACTTCAGAAAACTCCAGTGCTCGTCGACTGATCTCCTCTGCCGGCAAGGGAGCTTTGTCCGCCAGCACCCCCGCTGATTGGAAAGCGATCAGAATCCCTGAACGCGCGATAGCCAATCCAATCAAAAGTGCAACAACTGTATCTACTTCAGGATACCCCAGATCCACAGAGATCAGAGCGGCCAGTGCACCCACAGTCCCAAGCAGATCGGACCGAGTATGCTCGCTATCGGCATGCAGAATCACACTGGACAATTCCGTCGCCTTGATTCTCTGCCAGCGCTGCAGAAAAAAAGTAATGACCAATGTCACTCCCAATACCAGGTAGCCCATGGGCATTGGTTCAGGACTCTCAGGAGAACTCCACCTTTCAATCGCAACCCCCAAAATATTGAAAGCAGCAATGAACAACAGCAGTGAGATCCCCATTGCAGAGAAAATCTCAAACTTTTGATGTCCATATGGGTGGTCTTCATCTGGAGGTGCAGAGGAGACTTTGATTCCGATCAAACCTACCAGGTTTGACGAGGCATCCAACAAGGAGTGATATCCATCAGCAATAACTGAAATAAACCCGCTCAATATTCCAAATGTGAGTTTGCTGACAGAGATGATCAGATTCGCCAGCAAAGTCATCCACAATACCTTGGAGACTGCTACGGAATTTTGCGTCAAGAGGATCCCCCTACTCGACCAATCTGCGGAATCTCACACTCAAGACCTGCACTGATGCGATACTCAACTCCTCCGACCCGATTCTCCGAATGTCAGATTCCAATGCCCTGAAACTCGGCTTGGATCGCAACTGATCGATACTATCCTCGATCCAGTGTGGAGATTGAGAGTCTGGATCAGACTCACAAATCCGAGCAACCAATGCCCACAAGCCGTCAAGAATCGTGTTTCGCAAAATCCTCATCGACAGAGAATCCCAACGCCCCGAGAGAATCGACTCATCACATTTGCGAACGAGAGGATGCAGTCCACTCTCATTCCCCAGCAAGTAGTAAACTCTGGCAACGTGATCTACCTTTAACCCGAAGGTGTTGCTGACGTCGAGAATTCTGACTCCAGCAGTCAGGTACTCGAATTTGGCCAATTTGTTCACCAAGTCCTCTGGAAAACCAGCAGCGACCGCACCATTGACATAAGCCTGAAATCTGTCCTGCTCAGGCCCAGCTAAACATAATGGAATCGACTGCTCGTACTCCTCCAATGGGCTGACACCTTTTGAGATCAAAGATTGGATCCGCTGGAGTCGATCGTCGTCATGCGTACTCAGAAGCCATGCGGACGCTCTGCGCAGGCACTCTTCGATCCTCACCAATGCCTGATCCGCAACTTCGGAATCGACTTCATTCAATCCGTAGATTGCCTGTCGCATTTCTTCAGCACCCACAAGGTCATCTGCTACGAGATAGGCTTGTGCAACATGCCCCACTGACCTGCCTGTCTCCCGTTCCATGTCAAAAAAGAAAGAGGATCCGGCTCTACTGATGACTCTATTGGTGAGGACCGTCATCGCGATTTCACGCCGAAGTTGATGTTGTCGAATCGCATCAGGGAAGCGTTTCCGAATCTCTTCGGGGAAGTACTTGAACAGCAATCTATCTTCATCGATTCGTCCCTCAGGTTGCTTAAGGAGACGGCGATAGACGTCCATCTTTGCATGTGCGGCAATGACAGCCAATTCAGGCCTGGTCAATGCCCGCCCTTCGGCATGTCTCTTTGCAAGTTCTTCAGCGGTCGGCAAAAATTGTTCTGCCCGATTCAGAATCTCCCTGTCTTCCAAAACAGAAATCGTTCTCTCGAATGAGAATGGATCTGAATAACTTCGAATTTCATCGAGACCGATCAATAAACCATGTTCCCGGTTGTTATCGAGTACTTGCTTACAGATATCCAACTGTACATCATCGAGAAGATTGTTTCGCTCTTCAAAGTCGAGCCGACCAGAGCGCAATTCTTGAGCGAGAAGAGTTTTGAGATTTACTTCGTGGTCAGAACAATCTACCCCACCCGAGTTATCGACGAAGTCAGCATTGATCAATGTCCCTTGACGTGAAATCTGAACTCGACCTTCAGGCGTCACACCCAAATTCCCGCCCTCGATGATCATGCGGGTATTGACTGCAGAGGCGGGGATCCTGCACGCTGAATTTGCAGGATCTCCGACATCCTGATCTCTTTCTGAGTCGGCTCGGATATACGTTCCGATTCCACCATTGAAGATCATGTCGGTCGGCAATTTCAGAATCGCCTGAATGATCTGTTCGGGTGTAAACTCATCCCCAGGTGGAAGTTGGAGCAACTCTCTGGAGACTCCCGGTAGATCAATCGTCTTTTGGGTTCTGTCAAAAACCCCGCCACCATGGGAGATCAAGCTTGCATCGTAATCGGACCAGTTGGATCTCTTCATATTGAACAAGCGCATGCGCTCCAGATATGCAGCATCCAAATCCGGGTCAGGATCGATAAAAATATGAAGGTGGTTGAAAGCGGCGAGTAACTTGCCTTTTTTGGCCAATAGCATCCCATTGCCGAAAACATCCCCGCTCATGTCACCGATTCCTACCATGGAATACGTTTCTTCTTCGTACCTGATTCCCAATCTTCGGAAATGGATCTTTGCTTCTTCCCACGCTCCTCTTGCAGTGATCGCCAATTCCTTGTGGTCGTATCCATGCTTGCCACCGGATGCAAATGCGTCCCCAAGCCAGAACTCGTGCTCACTTGAAATCTCATTGGCGGTATCGGACAGATGCGCCGTGCCTTTGTCTGCAGCTACTACCAGGTAAGGGTCTTCTCCATCCCAGCAAACCAGATTTTCAGGGTGAACGACCTTTCCCTCGATGACATTGTCGGTCACCTTGAGCAGTCCCTTGATAAAGGTGCGATAAACGCGATCTGCCTGCTCTCTTCTTTCCTGGCGCTTGGGAGCAGGTTTGCGCAAGATGAATCCACCCTTTGCACCCACAGGCACGATGAGGACATTTTTAACCATCTGGGTCTGCTGAAGCCCATATACCTCGGTGCGAAAGTCGGTCACACGATCCGACCAACGCAAGCCTCCCCGGGCCAAGGGACCTCCCCTGAGATGGATCCCTTCCACTTCAGGGTGGTGAACATAGATCTCTCTCCACGGACGGGGCTGGGGACCAAATGGTAAGTCAGTGGATTGAAACTTATACACCTGGAGAGCCAGGTCCGAATCGAGGTACCGTGTTGTTCTTAGCGTCGCACGAAAGACGTCAATGATCTTGCGAAGAAACTGGTCCTGCGCACTAGAAAGGACTTCGTTCAACCCTCTTTGCAGATCTTCATAGATTTCTGCGGCTCGGGATTCCCTTTCAGCAATATCCATCTTCAACGAATGATCAAATCTGACCGAATAATGCTCCAGCAATTTCTTGGTGATCTCTGGGTGCTGACAAAGTGTTTCCGAAGCAAACGCGACTGTTGTCGACAATCCCAGTTGATGCATGTAATGAAGTTGGTTTCGAATCAGGTCCACATCCCTGAAATTGAGGCCTGCCTCAACAACGAGACGATCCAACCCATCACTGCTGGATTGGCCAACGAAAATCGCCTCAAGAGCCTCAAGGAACCCATCGCAGTTTCGAATCAGTGGATGATCATGATCGTACACTCCGTGAACCTGAAAGGTGTCGACAGAAAAGACATCTCCAGAACTGGGTCGGATTTTGAATGAGTTTTGAGCAACGATGCTGACACCGAAATTATCAAGAATTGGCAGAGTTTTTGACAATAGGAGATTTCTTCTCTGATAGATGCGAATCCGGGCCGAATTCAGTTTGACATCCTCAGCCGTTCGAAACAGATTGAACGCCATATCGGGACCTGAAGCATCTCGAACCTTTTCGAGACAGGTCAAATCATGAAATGCTTCGTTCGGACTGTGCAATACCTGGTATTCACGAGGAAATGCGTCGCGATACAACATGAAGAGATCATCTGATTCGACCTCAATCTCCAACTCCAAATGCCTCTGAAAGCGTTCTGCCCAAGTCCCCGTGAGCATCTTCACTTTTTCTTGAATGTCCGATTCTTTCACATCCAAAAGTTCTTCGCTGGCTGTAAGGAAAAAGGAAAGCAGAACCGTTCCATGCTTGCCTACATGAACTCGAGAGTCCGAGTAGTTTGCACCGGTACCCTTTACCAGGATCGACTCGATCCCTGACCTCTGTTCGTCCGAGTACCCTTCCCTGGGAGTGATCAGAAAGTACAAGCCTTTACGTCGTTCAGAATCGAAAACCATGTGTCCATGAATTTCACGGGATCGCTCAACATAGTGAATTGCCTGGATCACACCTTCAATCTCAGCAACTCCCGCCTCAAACAGGAATTCTACGGGAATCGAATTGAATGCGGTCTCATAAGACTTGAACCGCAAGCCACCTCTTGGAAATGGATGTTGTGAAACGACATCGTCCAGTTTCCTGCGGACATATGGGATTCGATCCCCGGGGACTTGTAATGCCTTGAATGTGAAGAGTCCCCAGATGTGGACATACTGCAGTATTTCGTCATCGCCCTCCTCCAAAATCAGGAAGTGGTCAATTTTTCCTTTGCGATGAACGAGGGACTCCCCGAAACCCTTGAAGGAGAGCAATCTCCCATTGGGACATTCGCTGGAATCCAGCATTGAGCAATACTTATCCAACAATTTATTGTCGAGGGGTTCATCGGAACTGACGCCCAGTTTCAATGGCTCGGTATCATTGGGATTCAGAGACCACCGTTCGACGCCGAAGAAGACGAAATTGTCCAAGAGCAACCATTCGAGCAGTTCTCGGGTTTCCAGTAAAGCAGGCTTTGCGCTTCTTGAAGTTGTTTTGCGGACGTTGCGTATCGAATCATGCAATACACCCTTCATTCGCTTGTAGTCGCGAACGATAACGAAGGCTTTTTCCAGCCGGGACTGGACCTCTTTTTGGAGGAGGGTCAGTACCTTTTCATCGGATGCTTGAGCGATTTCAAAATGACAGATAATCTCATCTACGGCTCCTGAATCGGTACCGTCGATGGATTTGACGCGACCATCGCTGTTTCTGACGACCGGAGCACTTGCTGAGTGCTTGCTGATCACATCAAGCGCGTGGGATTCAAGGATCAGTTGAATGGTGTCCACCACAAATGGTTGATCTCGACATACCACATCGATGAATGTATTTGCGGATCTTCGTCCACTCTTTTTTTCAGAGGTGATTCTGACAAGAATTTGATCTTTATCGCGATCTAGAAATAAACTGAACGTCGCAAGTAGATCTCCAGCCAATCGACGGAGAACATTTTCATCGTCCAACTCATCCAGAACGGCATCATATTGCTCAAGGAAATCCCTGAGCAAAGGAGCGAGGCTGTCATCCACAATCCGGGATTCTGCCGGATCTACAAGCCCTGCAAGACGCCCCTGGAAGCGCTTATTTTGTTCACCGTTTTGCATCCTGTCCCCCATTAATCGAACATGGCTGCGTAACGAATCGAAAGACATGACTGCGAAGCAGTTCACACCCTTCCGCCGTACACTTGCTTATATCTATTTCTGCCCATTTCTGGGAGGAAATTGACCGATATTTTCCCTCCAGATCTCCACTTTTCTGCAACATCTGCTGCCAGGGGGACATCATGCAGTATTCCAGGAAGGAAGACTTCGGAATGTCCGACAAAATCAACGATTCAGGAGCCCTCCCTCAGGAGCAGGTTCCACCACGGCCAGCATTCAAATTTCTCGGCTGCATGGTGGTTTTGACCCTGACTCTCACCATGGGAGTCATGGTCGCATTTTGGATGGTCACCTCAGGTGGATTCCCAAGGGAACCGCTGCCTTTTCCTCCCCTTGAAGAAAGCGCAGACCCCCTCAATCTTGTTGAATTGTCGCACCTGCACCCTGCAGCCATTACCGGATCAGCCCGGGCATGGACTTTAAGCATCGAATCCTTGATCAAAATAGCCACCGAAACAAACGCCATCTCCCCGGGGAGCGGCTTCCGTTGCCAAACTAATCCCGACGGCACCATCACCTTAAAGGTTAGTTTGGGCATTCCTGAATCCGCTGAAGATCAGAGTTTCTTCAAACGTGGAAGATATATGAATTTCACCCTGACCGGAGAAATCGCCGTTGAAGCGGGATCAATAGTGAAATCAAGAATCGACGAATACAGCTGGGGTTACATCTACAATATGCAACCTGGAGAAGTGATCGAAGAAGAAGCGGGTCGAAAAATCATTGAGAGAATCATCGAGCAACTGATCGATTTTGGGTTTCTGCCATGCGGATTCAAATCATTTCATCACGACTCCACGGGGATCACCGTAGAGCTTCTGGCATTGTGAATCTTCGTCTTTGATTCAGAGGGTGATTACCAACGATTCCTCAAGATCTTCTCGAAAGAGAAGGATACCCAGTCCAGATCTGGCAACAAAGAATTGAACTCTGCAAGCTCGAAAGACCCCCTGAGTTCGTAAGCGTTGGTGACTCCTACGAGGATGTATGAACGGTGCTTCAGCGGCTTAAAGGGTTCCTTTTCCTCACCTTGCTCTTCCTCTTGTCCACCATCCTTTTCCCCATCCGGAGGATCCTGACGAAGAAGAATGCGGGTATCAGCGCTTCCCTTTTCACCCTTGTCATCACCTTCGGCTTTTCCTTCTTCCGCTTCCTCTGGAGGTTTCGGTGCACGATCCTCAAACTCGAAAACGAAGGATTCGAGCCCACCCAACTCCCCGGAAAGGGTTTTAATATTGTCATACTTTTTTGACAATGCAGGCAACAAATCCGATTTGATCCAGTCATCTGCGGATTGGGTCTCGTCCGATTTGGAAAGCAGTCGAACCCGGATTTCATTTCTGGATTCGCCCTTCCGAAGAAGTACGAGATCCCTATCCTCGACATCCTCCAGGATGTATTCCCACTCAGGATTGGGCCTTTCGATGGAAAACATGAAGTCCATCGAAACAAACCGATCATCTTCTATCTCTCCGGCAGGATCAGGTTTGAGTGCCAGAATGTATTCCTGCCAGTCTTTTTCCAGCTCTGCAACACTGCCGAAATACTTTTCAGCAAGCTCGTTGAATTGGCGCTGTGCGACTCTGCGTTTCTCACCCATCAGCCAATACTCAGCCAAGAACCGCTGCCCCTTTTTACTCTCAGGACCATTGATGAAGTAATGCCACACCGCCCATGAATCTGCATAGTGAGTTCCACTAAATCGATTTCGCGCCAAACCGCCCAACTTTGACAGCGGAGTGTGCTTCTTCTCGCGAATTTTCTCCTGAATATGGAACAGTCGATCCCTTGGGATCAAGCCTGACACGATCTTCTTCTTGCTGTAATCGAGTTTTGAGCCATCACCAAAGTAAACGGCCATCCCTTCGATGTACCAGTTGGGGTAATTGCCCATGTTGGGCATTTTTTTGCCTTGGAAGGCATGAGTCCCCTCATGGGCAAGGACGGTGTATGTCGTCCCCGTGAGGCCAAAAGTCCCGTGATACGCAACCACGTTCTGACTTGAGGGTTGGTAAAACCCTCCAACTCCCCCACCCATCCCCGTCTTGAGCATGAACTCATCATGATTTCGGTAGATCTTGACGACCGGCTTCTGACGGCGGACATCTTTGGCCTTGAAAAACTTGCTCAAGGTTGCTGAGAGCGCCTCCATGATCCACTGGTAGGTCCTGGCAACCTCCGGAGTACTGTTACACTCGATCAGCCAGTTTCTGGATTTGATCTTGCTGCGACTGGGCCACGGAACACCTTCGTATTCCCGACGCTTCTTTTCTTCGAATTTTTCACGATTTTTGCGTCGTCGCTCCAACTCTTTTTCACGACGCTTTAATGCCTCGGGTGAGAGTTTTTCGCTGACCGTATCGGGGATACGCGATACTTCTGGAATCACGGGCGTCGGGATGTCACCTGAAGCCTTTTCACCAGAGGTTTCTTCTGCGCCATCCGTTTCCCCCGATCCAGAACTGGGAGCAGTCAACCTGCCAGCGGTCAGGTTCCAACCCTTGGCGACCATCGCTTTGACCTCAGCGGGATTCTTCCACGATCCATCTGCGGTCTGTCCCCACCCCAAGGCGATCTTTGCGGCTTCATTCCCGGGATCCAATTCCAAGGCCCTTTGGTAGGCACTACGGGATTGAGAGTCCAATCCCCTTTCACTGGCCCAGCGAGCCAGATCCAAAAAGGCTTTGGCAGAGCCTCGACGATTTGCACTCTTCTCACGCTTCAGAAACTCACGTCTGTCGACCTCAGCTCCACGGATGATCTCTTCTATGCGGGAACTGTCGATGGTGGTGACACCAAACACACTCTTCACCGAGATGCTGTCTTCCGTCTCCTCGACCAACTCTCCGAGAACTTCACTTCCATCCTTGAGGATGATCATGACCCTCTCGCCCGTCACGGTACTCACCAGGCCGGCAAAAGAAGCTCCTTGAAGGGAGTTGGAGAAACTCCCACCCCAAAATAAGGCCACCATCGACAAAGTGACCAGCAGGACCTTCAATGAAAAACGCTCAGATCTTCGCATCTCTGCAACTTCCTAAACTCTCAGCCGGTGTATCTGAAATTCTCCGTGTAAAACTCAAAAACCTTGCGGGATTCCTGCCAATCATCGGCTTCACACTCCAGAACATTTCCGTAAATCTTGTCTGGAGATCCGAAAAACCCGACAGCAAACCGCTTCTGATCACCCAGTTGGGGAGTGTTGTTCTCACCGAGGCCGATGACTCTTTTGCCATCAAAGACTGCAACCACCATCGGGTTTCCACCCATTTGACGATCACTCAGTTCCTCGACGTATTCGACATCCTTGAAAATGTTCCCGACCAATGAACGTGCGTAATCCTCATTCAGTTCCGCATGTTGCCAGTTGGGCCAAGCATAGGTGGATAGCCTGCGTTTATTAGAACCGGTGCTGGTCGATGCTATGACTTCGTCGGAATAGAGTGCCGCTGACTTATCCCAGCGCCAGCCTGCCGGCTTCGTCGATTCGATCTTGAGTTCGGTACTGCTGAATACCCGGCCCCTTTTCCTGCCGATTTTTGCAACAGGAAGCTCCAGGATCCAGGCCTTGTACTCCTGTTCCCACTCATCGATGGACTTGCCGGAGTGCTTGGTGATCAATCCTTCAAAAAACTGCGCTTCCTTTTCGTAATTGCAGAAGCCATCCAGTTCCTGAACGTGGTAAAGCCAATCCTCAAGGATCTTGCCGCCGGTATTCTCTTTGGTGGTCCACGCTTTTTTTGGAGCCTGATTACCGTAGATGCAGTAGTAGAGGATTCCCCAGGCATGTCCGTAAAAAAAGCCGCTGAATCGTTGTTGGGGTACTCGCAACAGTTTCCGAAGGTCGCAGTAGGAACCATCTTCGATCGCCTGCTGCAATCCGACCAATCGATCCCTGGGGATCTGATTGATTTCCACCTTGCGACGGCCAATCTCGGATCCATCACCAAAGTAGACCGCCAAGCCCTCCACAAACCAGATCGGAAGGTAGCGCAAATCTTTGAAGATCATTCCTTCAAATTGATGAGTTCCTTCGTGGGCAAGAACTTCTTCCGTGCTCCCTGTGGTCCCGAATGATCCATGGTAACCGGTGACATCCTGGCGAAGCAGGTTGTAGAAGCCCCCGATCCCCGGGCCATTTCCGGTCCAATCCATGAATTGTTGGTGGTTGGCATGGATGTAAACTTCACTCCGGGGCGCCCGGCGAAACTTCCGTGGCCAAAACTTTTCGATGAAGACCTTGTCGTAAGCCTTGTACAGCGCCTCCATGACGTCAGCGTAATAGCGGGCATTCTCCTCGGTGGAATTGCAATAGACGATGTAGTTGTTGGTCACGATCGGTTCGACGTCTGCCCATGCACGTCCCCGCAACTCCTGAACATAAGCGTCGCGCCCCTTGAGGGATTCTGCCCTGCGGGCGACTGATTCCGCCTCCATGCGCTCTGCGATCTCCTCGGGGGTCAGCCATTCTCCGCCGTAGAGTTCCTTGCCCTGGGCAGCCATCGCTTCTTCCAGTGGCATCCAGCGACCTTCATGCTCGACTTCACCCAAGGCCTTGCGGGCCCTCGAATGATTGGACTGGATCTTGGTCGCTTCCCGATATGCCCGACGTGAAAGTGCGATCTCTCCCTGTTCGACAGCCCAGTCTCCAAGATCACACCAGTCTGCAGCGGTTTTACAGTCTGCAGCGCGCTCTTCGTACTGTTCCGGAAGCGTCTTGAACCGCTCCCACTCTAGGAGATCCTGCCGATGGAGTTTGGCGGTTCCAAACTTGTGCTTGATGGAAATCGACTCGCCACTCTTCTCGACGACCTCCCCTTCGTAGCGACCGCCACGACGAAGCACCACTCGAACCCGATCTCCGACCTTGAGGGCAGAAAAGTCATCCGCCTGGTTAGATACGTGGCTGGGGGATTCGTGGAAGGGGGATGCGTGGATGGGATTCGAGTAAAGGGACGACTCGATGATGTCACTGGAGCAGAGGAGGCAGAGCAAGATGCATGCAATGCCACGTGCCAAAACTGTGAACCGAATGAAATCCATAATTCTCCTTGGCTTCCGACCGGCCATCAGGGCCCCCTGTCAGAATCTTGTTTTTCCGGAATTGCGGAGGGCCACTCGCTCTTCTCAGGGGGCAATTTTCCACAGAATCCGGGGTCCTGCACGTCCCCTGAAAATGGGGGAAGTGTGGAGGACTCTCGCAGGGAAATTCTAGTTGAGCGAAGTCCCAAGAGCAAGGAGGCCCAAGGCCACAAAACCCTTTTAATGACCGTTCCAAAGCGTATTCTGCGCTTCTTCCAGAAGGACGCTGCGCCATTGACGGCTCGAGACCCCTGCCTCCAGTTTGATCGCCCGAATCATCACAGGACTCTCAAAAGTGCGGAAGGATATCCCTCCCCTGCGGGAGCGAATTTCCCCGGGCAACTGCAACAACTGCTGCCCCCCGAGATTTAACGATGTTCCTCCGGAATGGTCGGCCATCTCCATCCTCAAGGCCTTCCCCGGATCCAATCGGGGAGCGACCACCGGCAGTGGAAATGGCAAGGGGCCCTCCCCGGCCTGGGTATCGGGAAGTTCGATCTCTGGTGCCTTGAAAATTCCGTGTGCAGGGAGCAACACCGTCTCTCCCGCCGAAGTAAATGAAGCTCTCCGGGGAGGACGCAGGCCCAATCCAAAGATCAGCGGCACTTCTCCTCCGGTCCAAAACACCACGTTCAAATTCGGCCTCTCGCGAAATGTCACAGAACCATCTAATTGAACTCTCAGATGATCCTCAAAGACAAATCGCATCTCCAAGGAGATATCTCCTCGCAGAAGAACTCCTCCTCCACGTGCTCTCTGGATTTCACCCGAATTGACTCCGCCCCAATCCTTGGCAATTCCATCTCCGGAGTTCCAACTGACTTCAATTTCATATCCGCCAGCCCCTTCCCGCCACTGCAGATCCGAAGCCCCGGAAAACAGATCGAGTGTCTGCGGTCCTCCGCTGAGGCCAGGGGTAATCCACCACTCCTCCAACTGCCGCTTCTCTTCTCGACTCCAGTCACTTTGGGGAAATCTCCCTGCCAATTCTTCCACCTTGCTGCGCAAGGGATCCCTCTGCTGCTCCAAACCCGCCTCCTGCAGCATCCGAAATGCGTCGGTACGGCGAAGCTTGCGAGTCTCGATCACTGCGCTGAGGAGGGGCGCAGGCAAATTGCCCAGCTCTTCTCCCGCATCAACTCTTTCCAAACCTCCCCAAACCAGTGAAAGCATCGCCTCTTCACTGTTGATTCGCTCAGGAATCGTCATCCCGTCGTGGGCCAGCTTCTCCAGGCCCCAACTGCGATCGATATCACTCCAGGTGAGTACCCGCCCTTCCCGCCTGCCCAATGGTTTGATGACCAAATGGGAGGATGAGACTTCCAGCACCCGGCCTTTAATTTTGCTGCCATCTGGCAATCGGATTTCGAGGGAGGTTTCCTCAGCCATCTCTTTCTTCAGTTGTTCGAGCACTCGCTCGTGCACCGCCAAAACTTCTTCCGCTTTCTCCAGGAATCGACGTCTCTCCATCGGTAGAGGATGCTCATCTCTCAATCCCTCGAAGTCAGATGGTTGGCCCGATGGCAGCGAGCCGGTGCTGACCAAAGTCTCCAGAAGGACCCTTTGTTGATACTTCCACTGTTGACTCAGATCTTTCAGCCTTTGTTGACCGGCGGTGATCAGTGTCTCCACTTCATGAAATTTTCGTTCGGGGAAGAGGCTGATCATCTGCTCCAACAGTTGCTTCGCTTCCACGAACTTCCCCGTGGAGATCTGCTCATCGATTTCCTTCTCCGTGCTTCGCAGAAACCTGAGTTCCTGCCAGAGCAAGGCCCTGCGGATGACGCCGAAGCTTTCCACCTCTACGGGTACCGACTGCAGAAAATTGCGGCTCTCCAGCAGATTCCCGGGGTCGACTCGGCCATGAATTTGTGTCCAAACCTGCCAGGACTCACCTTGAAGCTGTGCCTTTTCCCAATCCTCTGCGGAAACCTCCAAAGGGGTTTCACGATGGATTTCTGCTTCATCCCCCCCTACGGGTTCGCCTCCTGCCAACTCATTCCCGGAACCATCGTCGATCTCAGCGGAGTGCTGGTTTTCAGGATCCCCGCCATCCTCCACTGAAACAGCGCTGCTCTGAGAATCGGCCACAGACTTGATCTCCGGCTGTCTGGAAAAATCTGCGGATTCCTCGAAGAAAAGATCCCGGATCACCACCCCTGCCAGTAAACAGATCCCCAATACCAAAAGTGTCCTGTTGACGGTAACGAATCGGATGGAGTTTGATTTGCCAACATTTTCTTCTGCTTCATGATTCCATTTATCCCGAATCTCTGTCAGCGGGATCTGCTCCAGGCGAAGCTCTTCCAAAAGGGGTTCTGCTGCGGATGCAAACTCGAGGTGGCGGCTCCACCTTCGCAATGTCTCTGAGACAGATGCACGGCAATCGTCCACTGCGGAATCGATGGGCAGCGACTGCACCCGTCCCAATTCACAAACGGCAAAACCCCCTGCGGGGAGCCTGCGCAATGATTCCACGGGAATTCTGCCGGGACGTAATCCAATTGCGGCCGTTTCGAGATAAAGGGACAAAAGCATCGTCGCGAGTGGATAGATCTCTGCTTCTGAGAGTTGACCAGGCTGGGGTCGAACCCCCCCGGCTTCATCCAAAGCCACAAATCGGGCCTGTCCCACTTGTCCCTCTTCGATCACCCGCAAACTGCCGCAGCCATCCAGTTGAACCATTCCTTGGACTTCCCTTTGGAAATCGTCGGCCAGATGGCTTTCACTCGCCGGAAGAACTTTGAGCAGAACCCGCCTGTCCAATCGAACCTGGCGCGCCTCGATCCAGATCCCCAACTCTCCCCCTCCACGGATATGAAGCGGTTGAAAGCCAGGAATTTCTGGAGCAGTACCCGACATGGTTAACGACCTTTTCTCATCTTTCTTCCGTTTAGCGGGGGGTTGGAGGTACTCTCATCCATCTCCCCCCGCAGGTGCATGACTTGATCACGGAGAAGTGCTGCTTTCTCAAAGTCCAGTGCCTGTGCAGCATCCAGCATTTCCACTTCCAATTGGCGAGCCTTTTCCTCGCGCTCTTCTTTTGGCACTTCCTGAATCTTGCCCTGGACCTCTTCGATACGTTCGCGAACTTCTTCCTCCACGGTAACACCCAGGTCACGGATGATCGATTTGGGGGTGATTCCATTTTCGGCATTAAATGCCTCCTGAATTCCCCTGCGTCGATTTGTTTCATCGATGGCTCTCTGCATCGATCCGGTAACGACATCCCCATACAGGATCACCCGCGAATGCTCATTTCGTGCCGCACGGCCAATCGTCTGAACCAAAGCCGTTTCACTTCTGAGGAAGCCTTCCTTGTCCGCATCCATCACCGCAACCAGCGAGACTTCAGGAAGATCCAGACCCTCCCGCAACAAATTGACCCCCACGAGCACGTCGTAACTGCCTTTGCGCAACTCTTGGAGGATTTCGACGCGTTCAAGGGTGTTGATCTCAGAGTGCAGATACCGCGCCTTGATCTCGGTTTCCTGAAAAAAGTCACTCAAATCTTCCGACATGCGCTTGGTCAACGTGGTTACCAGGACCCGATATCCTGAAGCGATGGTAACGCGGATCTGTTCCAAAAGGTCAGGGACTTGGCCTGTTGCAGGCTTGACCTCCACCTCAGGATCGAGCAAACCTGTCGGACGATTGATCACCTCCACCACTTCCCCTCCGGTCGATTCGAGCTCGATCGGGCCGGGGGTCGCTGAGAGATAAAGGGTTTGGCCGGTGGCCTCACGCCACTCATCAAACCGCATCGGACGATTGTCGAGTGCGCTCGGCAGGCGAAACCCATGATCCACCAAAGTCTGCTTTCGCGAGCGATCTCCCTCATGCATTCCCCCCAATTGGGGCAAGGTGACGTGGGACTCATCGACCAGGGTCAAATAATCCTGTGGGAAATAGTCGAGCAGGTTCGGGGGGCGTTCACCGGGCTCCATCCCATTGAGATGACGGGCGTAGTTTTCGATTCCGGGGCAATATCCCGCTTCGCTGAGCAGCTCGATGTCATAGCGGGTCCGCGATTGCAATCGGTGGGCTTCCAATTCTTTTCCCTGCTCGCGCAGCTCTTTGAGGCGATGACCCAACTCGGTCTGAATGCCATCGACACCACGATCGAGGTCATGCTCATTGATGACATAGTGCTTGGCAGGAAAAATTGTCAATTGATCCAATTGCCCCAGGATGACCCCGCTCACAGGATGAAACTCTTCGATGCGCTCGATGGTGTCTCCAAAGAGATCAACCCTGTAAGCCACTTCCTCGTTTGCAGCGTGTATCTCGACAACATCCCCACGAGCCCTGAATGTGCCACGGCCCGGTTCAAAATCATTGCGCTCGTATTGGATATCGACCAGTTTCTTGAGCAGTTCTTCCCGATCCAGTTCGAGACCTTCTGACAAGTGGATCATCTTGCCTTTGAACGCTTCCGGTGACCCGAGCCCGTAGATGCAGGAAACAGAAGAAATGATGACCACATCAGTGCGAGTCAAAAGACTGGCTGTCGTTGCCAGACGCAAACGATCCAGGTCCGCATTGACCGCAGCATCCTTTTCGATGTAGATATCCCGCGACGGAACGTAAGCCTCGGGCTGGTAATAGTCGTAGTAGGAGACAAAATATTCGACCGCATTCTCAGGCAAAAACCGTTTCATCTCCGAGTACAGTTGAGCCGCCAAGGTTTTGTTGTGTGAGATGATGATGGCGGGTCGGCCCGCCTGCGCGATGAGGTGGGCCATCATGTAAGTCTTGCCCGAACCGGTGACCCCGAGCAGAATTTGTCCCTCCTGACCCGCGTCGATGCCCGCAGACAACTTTTCGATCGCCTGCGGCTGATCCCCCGCAGGTTCAAATTTGGAATGAACGACAAATGGAGAACCGGGATAGCTAAACTTCTTCATCGCTGCTCCCTCCGATTCTCCGAGGGGAGAGGGATTCCAGAGTCGGGATTGAGACAAACGTTTCCGGGACAAGGCAGGGGCAACAGCCAGGGTCCCGCCTCCAGAAGGGCTCGATCGGGAACACCGGGTATCCGGGTAACAGCACAGCGACATGGAAAGGGGGGATCCCTATATTGCTGTCGCTGATGGCGCGCTTCGATGATCTTTCCCGCCAGCCCGGAACCGATCCCTGAGATGAGCAGCAGCCGTGGCAGAGGATCCCGACACAGGTCGACGGTGACCAAGGGATCACTCCCCAAGCTCTCAGTAGACAATTCAGGATCGGTGGAACTCCCCGAAAATACGGGGCCCATCAATATTGCGTGCGTTGCCAGCAATCCCAGCCACAGCAGGATCCATGCCCGGTCTTCAACCCCCGCCCAATCAGGTCTCCACCGCACTTTGCAGATCCCTTCCATTCGCAATCCAGAGGCTGGTGCACTATCTCGGTACCAAACTCCCCGGCCCCCGATATCCGTTGACCGTTTCCCCCACTTCGATCCCCCTTTTGGCGAACCAACCTGGATTGGTCTCCAGAGCGTAACGAACCGGCTCGCTGGACCGATACCTGGGAAAGAGCACAGCCCCGGGTGCCGGAGCTTTCATCGTGATGATGTCGACGATTTTGCCGGTGTCATCGATGTAGGCGATATCCATGTCCATAAGACAATTTTTCATCCAGAAGCCCTGCACGGAGGCCTCGGGGAAGACAAAAAGCATCCCCTCGTCATCGGGCAAACTGGATCTGTACATCAGTCCACGCTGTCTTTTCGCAGGGTCTGCGGCAATCATGCAATAGACCTTGTGGCCCGCGATTTCGACCGAGTGTTTACCCGGACGCATCTGGATGGGAACCGGGCCCTTTTGCTGACAGCCTGTCGTCATCCCCATCATGGTGAGGGCCATGGCCATGGCTCCAAGCAACTTGAACGACACCCTGTTCCGCTCGATGCACCCCTGTAACATCTTCATTCCTCTCTGCTGGCACTCTCGCCGACGCCATCTCCAGAGTTCACGACCCCTCTTTCCCGATATTTTCTGATCCAATTCAAGGTCAGCGGGTAAGTTGGCACAGCGGTCAGCGCTCCAATGACTGTTCCACCGACGATCAAGGCCGTAAGTATAGGATAGCCCAACTCTCTAAAGAATGTCAGCGTCGCTGACCAGTAACTTTCCTGCCGGGCTAATTCAATGGTGACATTGCACAACTCAAGAAACTCATCATAACTCATTCCATCCCTGCCAAGGAGTGTGAGGCCGACGACATATTCCAAGTAATACATCGGCACCATCGTCAGGGGATTCGAGATGTAAATCATGATCAGTGCGGCGATTCGATTCATCGGAATCGCCAAGGCTAAAATCAGCACCATGACGATCTGTATCCCTACGGTCGGAGTCCAGGCGACAAACATTCCGACTGCGGTTCCCATGGCGATCGATTCGGGGGTGTCATCCAACTGCAGCAGTCTTCTCCAGAACGCCTTCCCCACAGAGGAGTCAGGATCCTTTTGTGGAGGACCGATGGGATTCGAAGGTGATTCGCCGCCGATGGGATCAGTCACTTTTCGGCCTCTTCTCCGCATCGAATGGATCGATGGACATGCTGAGATCGAAGTTGCCGACCGAGTGGGTGATCGCACCCACCGAGATTCTGCCCACTCCACTTTCGACATGTTCTTGGAGTCTTTCCAAATCGATTCCTCCGCTTGCTTCCAATCTGCTCGTGTCTACCGCAATTTGATCATTTCTCGCCTTCTCCAACCATCGTTTCAGTTCCCCGGGGGGGACATTGTCGACAAGGATGATCTCGATGCCCTGCAGAAGACATGCTCTCAGACTCTCTTCATCTTCAATCTCGATGCTGATCGGTCCCCGATAGCCCTCTTCTTCCAGTGACTGTCTGATCCAGGCGATCTCCTTCAAGGGGTCCTTGGAAAACTCGGGATGCATGTGCCCCAGCAATCTTCGATGATTTTCTTTGAACATGGGAAAATCCGCGAGACTCATGCGATGGTTTTTGCCTCCACCCACCGTCACTGCATACTTCTGGAACAAACGGATTCCCGGAATCGTCTTGCGAGTGTCATAGATGGTGACATCTCCTGCCTTCGCAACCATCACAGCGGTCGCAGTGGCGACTCCCGACAAATGTCCGCAAATGTTCAGTGCAATGCGTTCCCCGGCGAGCAAGTGCACCACTTTTGACTCGACGACGAACACCGAATCTCCGGGCTGCACCAGGGTCCCATCGTCGACGGAGTCGATCACTTTGAGATTTGGGTCGAGGATCTCAAAGGTCATCCGTGCTGCTTCGAGTCCACAAATCACTCCGGTCTGTTTTGAGGTGATCACCCCCACACCTGCGAGGTCACCGCCTCCATCCATCGCTCTCGGCCCGGACATCAGGGGTGCCGTCAAATCTGCATCTGCGGCATCCTCCGCCAAGGCAGATTGAATCCACTTCGTCAGTGCCTCCCGAGTCGCCGGAAGACTCCAGAATCGGCTGTCGTGGTTCAGGGTCCTCTCCCATCCTTTTGCAATGTGAATTCGGGCAGCAAGCTGCGGCTTCTCACAATCGGCTCTGCAACCCGCCGCCTGCAACCCGCCGCCTGCAACCCGCCGCCTGCAACCAGCGGCGCACTTCAACGGCAGGCTCTCCATGAGTGAAACCGACTCTCCGAAATGGAACAAGGGCAGTTCCTCCACTTCCATGGCCCCACTTCCCTGAAAGTCCATATCCGGGACTTCCCTGCGAGGAAGACTGGCATGAATCTTCGATTGCCTTAACATCCTCTTTGTCATCTGTTTCCCACGATGGGGCCAACCGACGATAGGCCACCCGACGATAGGCCACCCGACGATGGGGCCAACCGACGATGGGGCCACCCGAAGCCTTGGAAGGACCACGGCCTTGAAGATCCACGTTGAAGCCGCTGAAGATCGGGCATTGGTTGCCAAATTTTATGAGGCGGAGCAAGGCCATCTCTTCGATGATTGGGACTCCCTCGATTCGAATCAGAGAAGGCAATTTCTGGACGAATTGGGCCGAATCGATCTGGGATTCCTCCAACAACTGATCAGGGACAACCTGGACTCGGATCCAGACCAGGCACCGATTGCCGCACCGACACCTCCTCCGCTGATCACGCTCTCAGATCCCTCCAGGGAAGATGCGTCGAAAGCGGGGCTGAATGCACTTTCGAACGGAGAAGTCGGAGTCTTGCTCTTGGCAGGGGGAGTCGGCACGAGATTGGGCCACGAAGGCCCCAAGGGGAGTTATCCTCTTCTGCCCCTCACCGGAATGACCCTGTTCCAATTTTTTGCTGAGTCGCTGCTTCGTCGCCAGAAGCAGGTGGGCGCAAACATCCCCTGGTGGATCATGACCAGCCCTTCCAATCACGAAGACACCCTCCGCTATTTCAGGGACCACGACTACCATGGGCTCAGCTCCACGGATGTCTTCATCCTTCCCCAAGAAGAACTTCCAGTCATCGACCCGCGCCGGGGCCGCATTCTGCGCCGGGATTCGGGCCAAATCATGTTCAGCCCTGATGGACATGGGGGCGCAATTCGCCTGATCCAAAGAAATCCCGAAATGTTCAGGGATCGAGGAATCCGCCACGTCTATACCCACCAAGTAGACAACCCCCTCTCCCCCATCGGTGATCCCGAATTGGTGGGGCTTCATCTCCTCCATCAATCCCAATTCAGTTCCAAGGCCGTGTCGAAAACGGATCCGGATGAAAAAGTGGGCGTGTTTTGTCAAACGGGTGAGCACCTTCGAATCATCGAATACAGCGAATTGGGAGACGAAGAGAGGCACCGGAGGGATTCGGATGGCGAACTCTCCTTCCGTGCCGGCAATGTGGCGATGCACGTCATCGATTTGGATTTCATCCTCGGTAATCGGGAAGGAACAACCCCCGCTTTACCGATGCCTTTTCACATGGCACGAAAACAGGTTCGCCACTGGCTCGACAGGGAATGGCACGAGGAAGATCAGCCCAATTCGGTGCGCTTCGAGACATTTATCTTCGACGTACTCCCCTTGGCAGATCGGGCGATCGTCGTCGAGGCCTCCCGCGAACGGGAGTTTGCCCCTGTCAAAAACCGCAAAGGAACAGACTCTCCGGATACTTCACGCCAAGCTCTGACACTGCTATGGGCAGATTGGCTTGAGCAGGCTGGTCACAAAATCGACAGGGATGCCGATGGCATCCCCCACAGGACCATCGAAATCTCTCCACGTATCGCAGGGAATGCCCAGCAACTGTCCGAGCACTTGTCCAGTATTGAACTTCCAGATGAAGGGCCGATCCTCATCCAATGAAGTATCCATTTGGGCTGCTTTCCGCGATCTTCCTGCTGTGGTGTGTGGCCACCCCTGTCATTGCCCAATCTCCTCCAGGCTTCCCACATGATCTGGACTCTGAAAGTCCTGTCCGCGCTGCACAAGCCGTGAAGCACCTGCAACAATTGGATCGATCTTCTATCGGCGAGCTTGCCAATTCTCTCGAAGCAGATCTCTCCCCCCGTACCCGTGCCTATTTGGAGTCAAAATTGGACTCTCTCCTGAGGGGAATCTTGGAGGAGTTTGATACCCTCGGCAGTGAGTTGGAAGAGCTGAGGAAATCTCCCGTCAGCGATGAGACAGCAGTAGAGAAATCCCTGTCGAGGGCACGCATTCGCAACAAGTTCGATTCCCTCCTGGAAATCGCCCGCACAGGAGGTCCGTTTCTGGCAACCAGTCTGGTATGGCACAGTGAGATTCGCGATTCATCATCGGAGTTGCTCAAGAGGATGCGAAGCCGAATACGGACCGAAATACTACGATCGTGGAGCGAGAATCACCCGGGTAGGGATGCGGCGTCACTCACCCGCAGCGAGTTGCGTTGGCTCTCTGTCTTGTCCCAGAAACCCATCTCCACTGTTCCTGAGGCGTTTTGGCAAACGGTGCTGGAAAGATCATGCGCAGAAGCATGGAGCGATCTTTGCAGTTTTGACCCCGTCCGCGAACGCAGGGGACGAAGGTACTTCCTCGACATCGGCCCCGCCGCTCACGATTACTTCGATTCAGTGCTTCGCAATCAAAAGGATGGCGATCCTCCCACCGAATTGATTCACGAGTGGCGTATGCGAACCCTGCTGCGGATGCCCCCCGAGTGGGACTACAGCCACGCCGTTTCACTCGCGGATTGGAAACACAAGTCAGGAGCGGATCGCATTGAAATCCTCCTCCGATTGAAGGCGATTCTCGGGTCCAAGATCACTCCAACGCTGTATCACGTTGCCACCACCGCTACTGACCCGATCTTGCGTCGCCGGAGTGCGGAATTCCTGTCATTGCTGGGAGATTCCCGAGGAGCAAAGATCTTGCTGACGGAACGAAGATTTGGTGCCCATCGGCTGGAAGCAGCGAGCCGCGATGCCATCCTGAGAGCTGCGACGACACTCCGCGATTCCAAAAATCTGGAAGGTGCCCGATTGTTGCTGGAAGAGTTGGTCGAACGTCTTCCACACGATGCTTCAGCTCGCCACTCATTGGGCCTCGTACTGCTTCGGGAAAGAAATCTAGAGCCAGCGATCCACCAGTTTCAGCGCTCGATCGCGCTCGATCCGACCCGTGCCACAACTCATTATAATTTGGCTTGTGCACTGGCACTGGATGGTCAGGTAGAAAAGGCTCTCGACAGCCTCGCCGAATCGATCCGCCAAGGCTACGACCGCTTTGACCACGCCAGGAATGATCCGGATCTGATGACTTTGCGCGAGGACCCCCGATTTCAGGAATTGTTTCCAGACTCAAACTGATTTCAGAATCGATTCCAGTGGACAATCCGTCTCCCTATCCGAAATTTCGGATGCAACTTCCACGGAACTCATTGGGAGATCCACCTCTTCGACTCCCCGTCATCGGGTCCACAGAGATCCAGGCATCTGTGTAGGAGTGATGCACCGGCCAGGGATCATGCCAGTCAGGGGTCAACGATGGGTCAACGATGGATCAACGAGGGATCAACGAGGGATCGAGAACTGTCCCCGGACAGGATCCGGCGATGGGAGATTGGAGGCGGCACCCGGATTCGAACCGGGGATGCGGGTTTTGCAAACCCGTG
>CAYRAM010000019.1:0-48474 GCA_964422295.1 uncultured Planctomycetia bacterium
CACAGACTCGCCCGCAAGTGAGACCACAGACTCGCCCGCAAGTGAGACCACAGACACGTCCACAAGTGAGACCGCAGACACGCCCGTCGGTGAGTCCCCAACTGAAGCCCCAAAGCCGACCCGCCATCACTCCCCGTCCCGTGACAGGAACCGTCTCCAAGCCTTCGACGAGGAACTCCTCATCGGCAAGGGGTGTTTCGACATCGCGCCCGACGGTGTCTCTTCCAGAGATCAACGTTCCTGGAAACAAAGTCCCGGAAATCCGCAGAAGGTCGGGATCCAGTCTCTCCGTACCGGGTCTGTCCGGGGTTTCCACCCGCAGCTCAACTCGAGCTCGCCAAGGGCGGAGAAAGCCGGTTTCCGTTCCTGACGCGTTGCCCGTCTCGCCCTTGTCCGGGATGTCGGAAGTGGGCAAACCATCGGCGAGAGGGATCTCCCCATCCTTGACCGGGCAGCAGGGTCGGGGGACAAAACTTCCACCCACCCGGGACATGATCCAAAGATTGGGAAGGGATTCTGGCCGCGGTGTCGAGCTTTCCGGGCGTACCCGGGCGCGGACCTTGAGCCGACGCAATCCCGGAGTTCATTTGGCCCCTTCGGGAACGATCTACACAAACAGTGGCACTCTTCGACCCCCCGTGGTTGCCACGGGGATCACGGTGAGCAGTTCCCTTCACTGTCAAAATCTTCCCTGGTACTGCAATCCGATCTACAGCAATGGGGTGTATACGAATATTGGCGTCAATCTCTACCCGGGAATCGGCTATTACGGTTGGTATTCCCCGTGGTGCTCACCCTGGTACCTGGGAAATCCCATCTCGTGGTGCCATGGCTGGTGGCTTCCCTGGAGTTACAGCAGTTCCCACTACATTTACTGGTGGCACCATGGCTACTGGCAGAATCGATCTTACGGGGTGTCCTGGTGTTCGACGATGGACTGGGGAAGGGATGTGACGAATCATATCGTCTTCGTCGAGTCGGACGAGGAAGTTCCCGAAACGATCGCGGATAATGAAGTCGTGCGATCAGCCATCTGTGATGCCTGGAGTGCCATGCTCCTCTCTGAAGAGGAGGACGCTCTTTCCCATTTGGAACGGGCGAGTTTCACCAACCCTGATGTGGCTTTGGTGCGATTTCTTGAGGGAGTCAACCGACTGAGACGGGGTGATCTTGCCGAAGCGGGAGCCGATCTGCGTGATGCGGTGTTATTGGAACCCGACCTGCTGGCCCTGAGGTGGGATGATCAGCTCTTCCTTGAACGGCAGACGGAAGTGGTTCTTGCAGAGTTATGGGCACTTCTCGAAGAGGATTCCCAACAGCCGGAAGTGGTTTCTGCGGTGGCATGTTTGTCCCTGTTTGCAGGCAACGTTCCCCTCGCTCCCGCCCGTGGAGCTCTCTCCGAACTGCTCCTCGCCGGCAGCGGCGATGAAATCACGGAGCATTTGCACCAGGTCTTGAGTGGAGACGATGTCGCCTTCCCATCGGATGCGAGCCGGTGGTTGGAGAATCCATCCTGTTCCGCATTGTTGGATGTCCGCTTCTGAATCCTGACGTCCCCGGGACATCGCTCCTTGGGTCGTGTTATGATCATCCCCCGACGAGGGGAGTTTGATCGATATGGGATCAATGACGGATCAGGAAAACCAGGGGGGCCTATCCACGCCCCTGCAGGAACTCTATCGTGTCGCCCTTTCCCAATTGGATTGTTCCCGCGCCAGTTATTCAGATTTCCGCGTCGGAGCCGCATTGCTCAGCGATGGCAAAATCTTTCCCGGTTGCAACGTCGAGAACTCCAGTTACGGATTGACTCTCTGTGCCGAAAGATCAGCGGTGATGCATTGGGCCTCTGCAGGATCACCGGGAACCCCCGAGGCGATGGTGGTGGTGGCAAGAAACTCGGCGGGAACTGCGGTGACAGCGATGCCCTGTGGAGCGTGCAGACAGGTCTTGTCTGATCTGCCAGGCTCGGGTCAAATTCGCATCTACACCGGTGAGGGTGACGCCGTCACATGGAAATCTCTGGGTGAATTGTTGCCGCACGCATTCGGCCCCGAAGACCTGGAGTCTCAGGGAGGAACAGATTGATGGAACAGATCTACAATGAGTTGAGTCCGGAACAGAATGGGATTCACCACGAATACGGTGATGGGGTCCACATTCTTGCGGAGCCGTTTACCCTCGGATTGTTGGCAGAGTTGGGCCATCCTGAGACGGTCCAGCCACGCTTCAATGAGATTCTTGAACTTCTCTACAGGGGATTACTCCAGCGCATGATCGGTCATGAGTTTCCACGATGTGTCGTGCAGCGGCAGACCAACATGATCCAAACCTCATCACGGGGTGTGTTTCAAGGTCAAATCATCGATCCCGATTCCAGGGCTGTGACCGTCAATGTTGCGCGGGCAGGGACGGTCCCCTCTCACTTGTGTCAAAATGTCCTGCACCAGGTCATCGATCCCCTCAAGGTTCGGCAGGATCATGTGATCATGGAGAGGGTTACCGATCAAAGTGGCGCTGTGACCGGTGCTGCCCTGCATGGCAGCAAGATCGGTGGGGATATCGAGGGTGCGCATCTGATTTTCCCTGATCCGATGGGAGCGACAGGGTCCTCCCTTTCAAAAGTCATCGGGCATTACAAGGAAGAGATCGATGGAGAGCCCCTCGCAGTGATCACCGTGCATCTGATCGTGACCCCCGAATTTGTAAGAAACATGAAAAAGAGCCATCCTGAAGTGCGGATATGGGCGTTGAGATTGGATCGGGGTGAGAGTCCTGACGAAGTGCTTTCGCTGCGGCCAGGCGTGGATCCGCGAGAGAGTGGATTGAATGAAGTTGACTATATCGTCCCCGGGGCAGGGGGAGTCGGTGAACTCATCAATAACTCATGGATCTAGGGAAGCGATCGGAACCGCTGAAGAATAGGTGACAGATGAATCAATTTGGTCAAATGCGTCTACAACCTGAGCCTCCCCTGCCAGGACATCGCCTCGAATTGCTCCATGATGAGCAGGAGATTCGCCAACGCGTTGCCGATTTGGGGAAAGAAATCCGTGAGCAGTTGGGTGACAAAGATCCCATCGTGGTGTGTGTATTGAAAGGGGCCTTTGTCTTCGTCTCTGATTTGGTGAGGCAGTTGGACTTCCCCTTTACGATTGATTTTTTGAGGGTTTCTTCATATGGGAACTCTGTAGTGACCAGTGGTGAAGTCAAGTTGGACCTCGATCTACAGCAGTCGATATCCAATCGGCATGTTCTTCTTGTTGAGGATATCGTCGACACCGGACTGACTCTCAAGTACCTGCAATCAAATTTGGAATCGCGAAATCCTGCGTCGATCAAAATTTGCAGTCTCCTTCACAAGCCTCTCAACAATGTCAAACTTGCGCACATCGATTTCTGCGGCTTTGAAATCCCCAATGATTTTGTTGTCGGTTACGGACTCGATTGGCAAGGTTATTACCGAAACCTTCCCTACATCGCACAAGTCCATCAGGTCAGCAAATAGGTGTCGATTTCCGGTAGTCAGGTCGCCACCTCAGCACTGAAGATCAATCCTTGATTCCGTGTTGACGTTGGACCCCGTAGCGGTCGAGGCGTCGATATAGGGTTGTTTTGGGGATTCCCAGCATTCGGGCCGCTTGTGCCTTGTTGCCTGAAGTTTCGCGTAAAACATCCCTGACTATGCCCCCGAGGACGACTTTTTCCAGCTTGAGGAGGTCGGTGCCCACTTCTGCCCTGATTCTCAACGCCATCGGATGGGGAATCCCCTGCTGTTGGAGTGTATCCGAGAGGTGTTCCGCCTGAATTCGCTGATGGGGTTGGTTCGCCAGTCGTTCCATTTCATTTTGCAGTTCACGAATATTACCGAGCCATCGGGCACTGATCAGTACCGTCATGGCATCTGCAGAAATTGTCGGCATCTTTTTTCCCAATCTCCGGCAGTAGCGATTCAGGAGAGCTCTGCAGAGAATGGGTATATCCTGGCGGCGCTGTCTCAGAGGAGGCAATTGAATTCTCAAAACATCGATTCGATAACGTAAATCATCCCGAAAACGCTTCTCTTCCACTTCTTGCGAAATGTCTCGGTGGCTGGCGGTGATGAGTCGAAAGTCGACTTTGCGTGATTGGTTGCTTCCGACACGACGGATTTCTTTTTCTTGAAGTACACGAAGCAGTTTGCTTTGCAGGTCTACCGATGTTTCCGTGATTTCGTCGAGAAATAAAATCCCACCGTGAGCCGATTCGATCAATCCTGACCGTTCAACGTGGGCACCGGTGAATGCGCCGCGATCGTGGCCGAAGAGCTCTGACTCGAGAATGGGAGGAGAAATCGCCGCACAATTTTCTCCTATGAAGGGACCATGGCGGCGAGGTCCCAAACGATGGATCGCACGGGCGACCAGCTCCTTGCCGGTACCGCTCTCCCCCTGGATCAAGACCGGGGCTTCGGCACTGGCAACCCTTTCAATCTGCTGAAGCATTCGCAGGAATGGCTCGCAGTGGCCAATCAATTCCGGGAATCGGTGTTTCAGTCGTTCGACTTCCGAGGGCCTCAATGGGGTGGAATCATGGGAACCCGTTATGGGAACAGAATTGCGGGACATTTCCCCCTCCTCTCGCATTGAAGGATTGCATTATATTGATTAAAGTCAATATTTGGAAGTGTCCTTGTCCGGACCGGCCCCAGAGAGGGGGCAGGAATATTACCGGGTCTTGAAGCCATTATTCAGCACTGATTGACACTTCTGCGCTGGAGGGATAAGTTTCTTGACACACCAATCTTCCCCGGTAGCTCAATTGGCAGAGTAGGTGACTGTTAATCACTTGGTTGTTGGTTCGAGTCCAACCCGGGGAGCCATGATCGCCCCTATCCGCAAGGATGGGGGCGATTTCCAATTTTCAAGGCTCTTTGAAGTCTATCGGAAGATCGATGGGGACATGTGGACCTCTGGAACCCGTTTACACCTCAGGATTGTTGAATTTTCCTAACAGGGTACAGTATCTCCCTGTACCGATTCTTCACCGGGCAATTTTCCGGATCGGTTTGAGTGGCTTCAACGAATGCAGGTGCGCAGGCCTGCTCTGCACGCCATGTGGCATTCTTGGTCAGATCTGGATTGGCACGGATGACTCACAGAATTAATTTTGACCAAAGCCATGTCCCAAAAGCCAGGGCAGTGGGGGATGGCATGGATCGAAAGCACGCCAACAAGTGGATATGGACCATCTGTATCTGTCTGCTCATCAATGTCGGTTGTTCTGTTCGAGATCACAGGCTGGCACAGGAACAGGGTGAGGAAATCCGCTCGGAAGTATTGGAGAAGGTCAGTCAATTTCGCCAACAGGAATTGATCGACCCCTTCGACAAGCCATCCGGGGATGAATCTGAAGGTGCTCCAGTCGTGTCGGAACCGATCACCCTCGAATCAGCCTTGCGCCTGGGGACACGCCTCAATCGCGGATATTTGAGTCAGCGTGAGTCACTTTTTCTCTCCGCTCTTTCATTGGGTGTGGTCAGAAGAGATTTCTTACGGCCGATTTTTTCCGGAAGTGTCGGGCATACGGTTTCTGGTGCTTCCGACGAAGAAACACTGTCACGGGTTACGGGATTGTCTCTGAACGGTCAGCAATATCTCTTTACCGGTGGACGACTGACCGTTTCTGCGGGCAGCGATCGTTTCGATGACGGTGATGAATCGACGCTGGACTATTCAGGGAATTTCAGTGCATCCATCTCCCAGCCACTGCTACGGGGAGCGGGCCCTGGTCTTGCATACGAATCTCTGACCCAGGCGGAGAGAAACCTGTTGTATGCCGCACGTAATTTTGAGATTTATCGTCAAACTTTTGCCATACAAATCACCCAGAAGTTCTTTGACCTGTTGAGCCAAAAACTGCAGTTGTCCAATGCGGAAGAGAATGTACGCACTCAGCAGTTTGCATACGATCAGGCAAAAGCACTCTTCAGGATTGGGACAGGAAGCAGTCTCGATGTGTTCAGGGCTGAGCAGGCATTGCTGTTGGCCAGAAACAATCAATCCAATGCCATAGAGCAGTTCAAGACAGCCGTGGACAATTTCAAGATTGATCTGGGGATCTCCATCGATAGTGAAATCGAGCTCGTGGGAGATTTCCCAGAGTTGAGTGATTTCAATGTCTCTCTGGATGATGCGCTGGAAGCGGCGATGAACAATCGCCTGGATCTGAGAACTGCCATTCAAAGATTGGAAGATGTTGAGCGTCAACTCGAAGTTGCCCGAAATGGATTGCTGCCCGATTTGAATTTCAACATCAGTTACGGTTCGGGATCCGGGGTTGCGGATTCTTTTTCTGCTCTGGACTGGGGAGATTCCGAATCGTATTCAGCAGGGTTGAATCTTGAGATCCCCCTCGACCGACTGGCTCGCCGCAATGCATTTCGGTCTGCAGAAATTGCCCATGACCAAGAGATCAGGGGTTTGGATCTGAAGAAGCAGCAAGTTCGGCTCGAAGTCCAGGCAGCATTGAGGCAGTTGGAGCAACTGAACTTTCAAATAGAGATTGGTTACCGTGCGATTGAATCCCTTTCATTGACCGTTGAGAAAGCCGAAATCGATCAAACCCGGGGAACCGTGACAAACAGGGATGTGGTCGAGGCCCAAAGTGCCCTGACCGATTCAAAAAATGCCCAACTGGACAGAATCGTTGCCCATGAAATTCAGATCTTGGAGATCTATCAACTGCTGGGCCTGCTCTTTGTCTCTGAGGAAGGGATGATTGTCTCATGAACTCCAAGGACATAACCCGGGGAGTGATCGCGCTGGTGGTCATCGTTTCCCTCTACCTTCTGGTGTTTGGAGGTGATCCTTCTGGCAGCTCAGGAGGCGGTGCCATTGAGGTGGACCGCGGGAATTTGCAGATGACCCTGTCGGAGCGTGGGACCTTGACCACCCGCAATGCCACTCGGATTCGGTCCGAGGTGCGAGGTCGCCGACGGATCGAGTGGATGGTCGATGAGGGATCTCGCGTTGCGACGGGCGATCTATTGGTCGAACTGGAAAAAACTGAGGTCCAAAGGCGGATAGACCAGTTAGAAAATGAACTGATCGCCGATGAAACTTCTCTGAATTCCGGTCGAAATGATCTGAAAATTCAGGAGGACAAAAACAAGACGACTCTTGAGAAGGCTCAATTGGGATTGGAAGTTGCCCAGGTTGAGTTGGAAAAATTGAAGCAAGGTGATATTCCGCGGCGCAAGAGAGAGTTGGAGTTGGCCATCGAAAGAGCGACTTCAGAACTGGAGAGATCGGAGGGCCTTTGGAAAGACATGCCGACGATGCTGGAGAAAGGATTCGTGACCTCTGATCAGTTTGAGCAGGAAAGAATCAATTTGAAGGAGCGTCGCGAGGCATTGGTCACAGCAAACCAAAACAAATCCCTCTACGATGCGTATGAGATGCCTCTCTCTCTCAAGCAAAAAGAATCCAGCGTGACGGAAGCGTCACGCTCACTCGAAATGGAAACCCGTGCGGCGGAAACTGTGATAGCAAATCTCCAGTTAAGGGTAAGCCAATTTGATAGAAGAGTAGGAGAAACTGAAGAGGAACTGAATCGCGAAAAAACCAACCTGAGCAAGATGTCTGTCTATTCAACAGCGGACGGCATTGTATTTTATGGGAATCCTGACAGGCCTTGGGATCGTGATGAAATCAGGGTGGGAGGGGATGCCCATTTCAACCAGGTCCTGTTGACGATCCCTGATCCCAGCGAGATGGCGGTCCTGATCAAAGTTCATGAGGCTGATATCGACAAGATTGAGGCGGGGATGCCCGCTGAGATCCGCTCTGATGTCAATAAATCGCTGATTTTCAACGGTGAAGTCACAAAGATTGATTCCGTCGCCAATGCAGGGGACCGTCGGTGGGGTGACCGTGTGCGGAGATTCAATGTTGAAATTCAACTGCGGGGGAATGATCTGTCGCTCAAACCGGGGACCTCTGCTGAGGTCGTCATCAATACCGGAGAGATGGTGGATGTCCTTCATGTTCCGATTCAGGCGGTGCATGCGGAAGCAGGTGGCTTTCATTGCTTCGTCCAGTCTGGAGGCCGATTGATCAAGCGCAAAGTCTCAGTCGGTAGATCCAATGATAGCTTCCTTGAAATCACAGAAGGATTGTCCGAGGGTGAAAAAGTTCTGCTGTACAAGCCGGATGAGACTGAATCAACAGATAAAGAATCCTCTCCTATTGGCGCAGCAGCAATTTTCAGGACAATTGGAAGATCCTGACTTGGGCAAATCGATCATCTCCCTGAACGGGATTCACAAATACTATGGTGAAGTTGAGCCAAGGTTGCATGTTCTCAAAGGCATACAGCTGGAAGTCGAGCAGGGGGAATTCGTATCCATCATGGGGACGTCCGGATCGGGGAAGTCGACGCTTCTGAATTTGCTGGGTTGTTTGGATATTCCCACCCAGGGCGCATATTTGCTTGGTGGAAGGGATGTCGCACAACTAACAGATGATGAACTGTCTCGAATTCGCAATGAGGATATCGGTTTTATTTTTCAAAGTTTTCAATTGATCCCTCAATTGACGGTTCTCGAAAATGTCCAGGTGCCTCTCCTTTATGGAGTCAGTTCCATATCGGAAAGGGAAGATCACTGCAGGTCGATCTTGGAATCGGTGGGACTGTCCCATCGGCTGACCCACAGGCCGGCTCAACTTTCAGGGGGTGAATGTCAACGCGTGGCAATCGCGAGAGCGTTGGTGAATGATCCACTGTTGTTATTGGCAGACGAGCCGACAGGAAACCTGGATTCGAGTACAGGCCAGGAAGTACTGGAATTGATGGAATCACTGCACTCCCAAGGCAGGACCATCATCTTGATCACCCACGATCAGGAGGTGGCATTAAAGGCTCAAAGACAGGTGCGTATCCATGATGGTCTCGTGCTCGAGGAGTCCGCATGATATCCCGCAAGAACAAAGAACTGTTGAGAATGGGCCTCCAGAGTTTGCTGGGGTACCCGATGCGCACGATTTTGACGATGTTGGGAGTCGTATTCGGGGTCGGTTCCGTGATCGCAATGCTGGCACTTGGTGCGGGAGCGGAGAGGGAGTTGCTGCAGGAAATTGGGCGACTGGGCATCCAAAACATCATCATCAATTCCGTTGAGCCTGAACAGCCAGAAAACAATAGCAGCAGTAGCCGTGGTGGATGGATCAACTACTACGGGCTGAAATTCAAAGACCATAAGCAGATCACCGATACGATTCCGGGGATTGAGCGTGCTCTTCCTGTTCATCTCAGCAAAAAAAAGGTGTGGAATGGCAGCCGTTGGCTGGAGAGTACGCTTTTTGCAGTGGAGCCAGAGTACCTGAAAGTATTTGGACTGGATGTTGCGATCGGGCGTGGGCTGACAATACAGGATGAAGATGGATTGGCACGTGTTTGTGTGGTTCGCTCAGGACTGCTTCAGGAGTTGGGGATCTATGAGGATCCGATTGGGTTTTCATTGACGATCGAAGATCAGAAATTCCAGATCATCGGTGTCCTCACTGAAGACCGATTTCAGGGATATGCGCAAAAAGCGCTCGTATCCGACGCCAGAAGTTCTGAAATCTATGTTCCATACAAGACGGTTCTGAAGAGACAGGGAACTCGTTCATTTTCCGGAAGTGCCGGAAACTGGGAAGCGACCGATGTTGAGTTGAATCAGATCGTTGTCGAGGTAGAGAATCTTGATCAGGTGATCATGACTTCTCGCATGATCGACAACCTCCTCTCTCGTAATCATCCCGAAAAAGATTACGAAATGATCGTGCCGTTGGAGGTTCTTGCCCAGCGGAGAAAAACTCAGCAAGTCTTCAATATTGCCCTGGTTGCCATTGCATCGATTTCTTTGTTGGTGGGAGGGATTGGAATCGCCAATATCATGTTGGCGACAGTCACTGAGCGAACAAGAGAAATCGGGGTCCGAAGGGCTTTGGGTGCACAAAGGCGCCATATCATCGCCCAGTTCCTCACTGAAACGACGACGATTTCCATCATGGGTGGAATACTGGGGATACTGGTAGGATTCCTGCTGGTGCAAATCCTCGTGGTCTTCACTGGGTGGACTGCAGTGATTACCCCTGTGAGCATTCTGGTAGCTTTGACGATATCCGTTGCGGTCGGAATCTCATCAGGGATCTACCCTGCCAAAAGGGCTGCTGCTCTCGATCCCATTTCAGCTCTTCGCCATCAGTGACCTGGATGGCTTAAAAGAAATGAAATCAATCGTGTGCAGAGAATGCCCCGGGCTTGAAAATCTGGTCTGGCTTTGTTCCGTACCCTGCTACACATCGCATCAGCTCGATGACGCCTGGATTCGTGACGGTGTAATAGATCTTGCGACCATCACGCTGACTTGAAAGTAAGCCAGATCTTTGCATCAGCCTCAGGTGCTCGGAAGCCATGTGATTCTGTATCTTGCACACTCTGGCGAGTTCACCGACATTGAATCGATTCAGCATGAGGAGCTGAAGCATCCGAAGTCGCATGGGATGGGCCATTGTGCGTAGCAGATCGCTGACCAGTACCGGGTCAAACGGTAGTGATTGGGATTTGTACTCTTCCATATGGAAAAGATTACCGTCTATATATCCTGGGATCTCACTTTAAGTATTACGGTTGCAGATTTGACACGATGATCAGTTGAATCTGATGAGATAGTCATGATAGGGAGGTTGGTGGATTGCCGATTCAAGTGCGGGAATCCAGCATGTGACTCACCAATAATGCCACCAACAAGCTTGCGAGAACGTCTGAAGGGTGGTGCCCTCTTTCGAGGATCCTTGTCGCAGCGCAGCCGCTCGCTGCCAAAAACATCCACGGTGTCGTCCCGGGCCAACGGCGACAAATCGCCAAGGTTGCACCGAATGCCACTGCACTATGGCCACTGGGGAAACAAAAATCTGTCCCATCCCACCACTCTTCCCCGAAAGGGGTTCTTTGCCAAGACCCCTCGCTCCCGGGCTGTGGATCCGGTCTTCGGAAGAGAGGTTTCAGTCCCTCAGCCACCGCTCCGGAGACCAATGCGGTGATTGAGATGCCGAAAGCGGCATTGAGGCAGCGAGACTTTTGACCAGGGGATGCAGCCGTGACCAGAAGGATCGAAAAAAGGATCCATGTCGGCAGATATCCCAGAATTCTGAAAAGAGAGAGAAAATCACCCCTCTGTGTCGGTGATTCCTGGGGCATGTTGGCGACGACCCAGCCATCGAGGAATGTGGCGAGCAGGATGAGAACAAGGGTCGCCAAGAATGACCAGGTGGGGATGGGACGTAGCTCTTTGGAAGTCACCTGCGATTCCTTTCGACGACGCCCAACTTGGCCCGGAATACAGGTCTGGATCGACCTCTCTGTTGAAGAACTCCCAACGCCTTCAATTCGTCCGGCTCGAGGGCATGCTGCCATGAATCCAATGTTCCACCAACCAGGATGACGTCCAACCCGGAAAAGCGGGGGTCAGGAAATCGGGTGCTGGCAAAATCATCGTAGGCGGAGGGGCGAGAGCCAAGGGCCACAGATGCGCAGGATACTCGGGGTCGGTCCGGCAGGTAGTAGGCGAGGAGCGCTGTCTTGTCATAGTAATCACAGATGACGGGAGGAGAGCCCATCTCTTCCTGGTCGATAAAGGATTGGATCTGTTGGGCGAAATGGTCATGGCCTGAAACTCGATGAAGCGGCAGCGGTTTCAAGGACCACGCTTGAAGTCCGGAGTTGAGCCAGGGTGCCACTCCCATCAATAACAAGAGTATTACTCCCGTCACCACCCCCCTGATGGCTACCAATGCCTTCAGAGTGTTGCGAGTCCGTGTCGACGGATGCTTGCAGATCCACATTGCTCCCAGGGGGATGACCGAAGTGTAAGCCCCCACGATCCAGTTTCCTTCGGTAGGACCTTTGAATGAGACCAACAGGTAAAAGAGCAATACGGGAAGGGCACTCCACATCAGAATGTGAATTTCACCCTTGTTGTGAGACCTCTGCTGAAATCCTTGCACTGCGCCGCGAAACAGAACATATCCCAGAAGGGGTCCTGCGAGAGCGAAGACCTGGCCAAAAAACTGAAGGGTCCACAGGGGATCATATTCAAGCCAAGAGGTGGTTCCACTGTCTCCCCCGGGGACATGGAGGTGTCCCAGAAGGTGATGCAAGGTCGGCCAGCCTCTTTGGGCGTTCCACAGAATCACGGGAAGCAAGCCGAGTCCGAAGAGGGCACCGCAGCCGATCCAGCCCCGACGGAAACCCGGGGCGGATGCGATCGATTTCCTGATGGGCCACAGTCCAATCAGGAGACCCAAGGCCGCGAGCAAGGCGGTGTACTTGGCGAGGAATGATACACCCAGAGCTGCACCGAGGAGGCACAGGGGTTTGGTAACCGGACGACCGCTTCGGGAGGTCTGAACCAATTCTACCGCTGCGCAGGTTGCCACCGTCCAACCTGCAACCATCATCATGTCGACGGTCATCAGTGACCCTGCGACTTGGTACCCCAGTAAGAATTGGTATCCGAGAATGGATGCGATGACGATCTCTTTGTTGCCGCCAGAGATTTTCTTGGCGATCAAGCCTACGGCAATCCCTGCGACAGCATGGCACAAGAATGTACCGATTCGGATTCCCAGAATGCTGTCTCCCAGCAAGGTGGTTGTCGTTGCCACAAGCCATGTGACGCCGGGTCCTTTTGTGTAGTAGGAGAGGGAAGGGTGACGTGTCCAATCCCAATACTGGGCTTCATCTCCACTCAACTCCCACGGAAGCAGCAGGCCTTGGAAGGCACAGCGTAGAAGAAACACTGTAATCGGGATTCCCCAAATCCAGGATTGCAATTGGCTCTTCGGCTTCAACTTCTGGCCTCCATCGATTCGATGTGCCCCGATGGAAACAGATCGGGCTGTCGAAAGAGCAGCCTCAGGAAAATTAGCAGATCCGCAGGAAGAGGATCGGTTTGTTGATGAGCAGAGATTCCTATGGAGTGATCGTCGTGGCACAGTTGATAGGCGTGGAGAAACAATCTTGGAAGGCCGTAATCCTGGCGCAGCCCCTCATTGATGCGGCCTTTGCCATAGGTGGTGTCACCGACGACCTGATGTCCCAATCTCGCCAAATGCCTGCGAATCTGGTGCCTTCTGCCGGTTTCTATCTTTGCTTCCAAAAGGCTGAAGCCGTGAAAACTCTGCAGGGTGTGAAACCCGGTTTTGGCCGTCACGGGATCGTCCTTTTTACGCCTGGACAAAGGGATCTCGCAATCAAATCTGTCAGGCGTCTCCCCTCTGGCGAGAACGAGATACCTTTTGATTGCAGCAGGCTGTTGCAACAGGGATTGCAGTGCGGCTGCAGACTCTGAACTGAGTCCCATGCATACGATCCCGGAGGAGGCCCGGTCGATTCGATGAACCGGATACACATATTGACCCAGTCGATCCCTGACCCAAGTCAGCAGTGTTTCCCCGCTGTTGCGTTGCTCTGAAGTGGGGTGGACGAACATCCCGGATGGTTTGCTGATGTATACCGCATGGTTTGTTCGATGGAGGATTCTCGGCAACATCAGGAGCGGTCTTTCAGGAGCATCTTTGGAGAATCAAAGTCTGGGTCCTGTTTTTTCAGGATTGCATCGATGGCGTTGCAAAAGAGTTCAACCGGGAATCCATGATAGGTTCCATCCGGTTGTTGGAGATCTACAGAGGAGAGTCGGTTTTTTCCCCGGCTCCAAATCGAATTTGCAGATCGTGGTTGGTTTAGACGAGTCTTTAAAAGCGCAGCGCTTCCCTGGATCAATCCTTGAATAAATACACGGACCGGATCTTCCTTCTCAAGGGGAAGCCATAGATCTTCCCAGGCTTCATGCGCCTCCCAGTAACAACCGTGGTTAAAGAGATCGATCCCGTGGAGATATCCGGAAGTTTGACTCCAATGGGCATCGGAATCCCGTGGCAATAATTGAAACTGGGGATCTTTCTCATTGATCCCCGGCAGATAGGGGATTCCAGGCAAGGGTGCGTCAGGAATATACCTGGGTGCGGACATGGTTCAGGATCAACCTCTCACAGTGCAAGAAGAAACAGGCACTCCTAAAGGCAGAATACCCTTGCTAGGGAGAGATTGAAGAGGAGATGAAGGGTGGATTTGGCTTACTGAGCAGTTTTTTTACAAATTGAGCGTTGGAAGAAGCCGTCGGCGACCGTCTCACCCGCAGAAAAGGAACTCGACGCAGTCGAGAGGGTCAGCACCGGTCGGGTCCGGTCCGCAGGAGCCGTCCGATCCGGGGATCTGGGGCCCACCGGCAAACATGTATTGGAACAGGTAAACCGCATCTCCCAGGGTAAGGACGCCGTCGTCATTGATGTCGTCCGCATCCCTACAGGTGCTGGGAGTTTCGAGACCGGAGACTCTGTAGAGCAGAAGTACTCCGTCCAAGAGCGTGACAGAGCCGTTGTGATTCAGATCACCCCGAATGAAATGAGGCTCGGTCACCAAGATCGATCCATCAATCATCGTGGGAGTCACTTCTGCGAGTTCCATGACCAAAACGGTCTGGACCGGTGGAGATCCCAGCCCGGATGTCAACTGAAGTGGCGAACTACTCCCTACGGGAGCAGTCGGGAGAATCACGTAGTCGGTCTCGATCAAAGTCGCATTGTTCAACGCCGGAAGCATATCGAAAGGACTGAATAAATCGGTGATGCAAGCGACCGTGAATCCGGTACCACCTGTAGGATTGATGTTGATTTCAAAGAAGTCGGGGCCCGAATCACCATTCACGGCTTGCACGATGCTTCCAGGGCGAACGCTTGCCAATGATGTGATCGACAAGATTGCAGGATCGTGGTTCACACCGAGGCTGAAGCCATGGGTGGGAAGGTCTGTGGTGGCAAGGATTTGTACAGTGACGGTTGTTTCAGTAAACCCTTCCCCTCCAACAACCTCGATCGTGGCGATCTGAGCTTGGAGTGCTGAGTAGAAGAACACAGAGAATAATAGTGTAAATAGAACTGAATATGTCTTCATCGACGAACTCCCGGGAGTATGAAAGTTGTTGGGGTGTGATCACTAAACGGTGCATCCAGACTCAATTTATATCACTCACAGGAGAATTATGGTTACCGCTGATAGGGGCGGATCATTTGATTTATGATAGTCACGTTGCGATCACCCAGGTGGAGGAGTGATCAAGCAATTGACGGCTTCCGGTTTGAAGCGTATGGGAATTTTTCCCTGCTCGATGATGGTGATCGTGGGTATCTCAGAGGAGTTCCCCAGTCCAAATGTTGCGACAGATTCGCTCTGACTCAGGTATGAGCGGGTTCTTCCGACCATGCGCCGCTGATCTTCATCTTCTCTCTGACACAGGATCCAACTCCCTGGGGATATCGCAGCGGTGTTGATCCGGATCCACTGGTGACCTGATTCCTGTTCATTGCGCAACAATCGGGCCGGCTCTCCGACCTGCGTCAGGAGAAGATCGAGATCACCGTCCCCATCGATATCAGCGCTGGCCAGTGCCCTTCCGATCGCAGGATTCGAGAGGTCCCCGATCTCAGTGGCAGGGACTTCGACGAAGCACCCGGCGCCGGGACCCCGATTCCAGAACAATTGGGCTTGCTGGCGGTACTCCTGCCCCGGTTGAACGGTGGAGATCTCTTCCTCCAGGTGTCCATTCGCTTGCACCAGATCCTGCCTGCCATCCAGGTCAGCGTCGAAAAAGAGCAGGCCAAAAGAGAGCGCTTTGCGGCTGGGAGGTCCAATTCCTTCATTGACCGACTCATCGATGAACAGATCGGAGGCCGCCATCGACCGGTAGAGGCCGGTCATTTCTGCGGAGAAATTGGCCACTGCAATGCCGACGCCGCCGTCGTTGCGATAATCACTCAGATCCAGACCCATCGCACCGGTCGCGGATCCATTGGCGTCGTAAGCCAAGCCGCACTCGACTCCGATCTCCTCGAATTGGGCATTCCCATCGTTTTTGAAAACAAAGTTGCGGGTGGTGTCATTGGCGACGACCACATCCACGTCCCCGTCTTGATCGAGGTCGGTGGTCAGCAGTGCGAGAGCCTTGGTAGCACGTGCCAACTCCGGCTTTTGGAGGCCAGCCTCTCGACTCACATCTGTAAATCTGCCTTGGCCATCGTTGAGATGGAGTCGACATGGACTGCCTTCAAAATTGGTGGGAGGGCCGTATGCACGACCGACTCCTGTCAGGCGGTAATCCACTTCGAGGTCCTTCTCCGGGGACCATTGAACGTATTGGCAAACAAAGAGATCGAGATCTCCATCGCCATCTGCATCGAAAAAGCCTGCACTGCTCGACCATGCCTTCGTGTCCCCGCTGACTCCTGCCTGATCCGATTCCAGAAACTGCCCATCTTCATTGAGCAGCAAGAGATCGGATCCGACTGCAGCGACAAAGACGTCCTGATCGCCATCGGAGTCAACATCGCCGATCGCCAATCCTGTGCAGTATGCTTTTACCTGGAGATCCCATTCCCGGGTTTTCTCTTCAAAACGTCCCGATCCATCATTGAGCCACAATCGTAGGGTGGAATCTGACACAGGTTCGTCGGTCCACGGCCAGGGGCGACCACTGGCGAGAAGAATGTCACTGTCGCCATCGCCGTCTATGTCGACGAAAGCGCAACCACTTCCCATCGTTTCCGGGAGCAGTTTTTTGCCGCGCGCTCCATCTTCGTGGACGAAATCGAGCCCTGCTGATTTTGCGATGTCTGTAAATCGGAGTGGGGGGGGGGTCGAAGAATCATCACTTCCTCTGGGGCGAACCGGGACCTCGGGACCAATTTCGATGGGGTCCTCCCCCGGTTCATAATTGAAACCGATCCAGGTGACGATCGCCAATACGGCGGCAATCCCCAAAAAACGAAGGCTCAACCCAAATGCACGGCCGATGATTTCGTCGTTCTGTTCGTCCGCACCAGAATCGGGGTGAGATGAATCAGGGGGCTCCGACATGATTTACTTCCCCTGTCCGTTCCCGGATTCTACAGGACGCAAAGTATAGATCACAATCGCCTCCGCAGCGGCATTGGCTGGAGGATTGTTGGAACGGTGAAGGGAAACCGCATTATCTCGGGCATTGTCATCGATCTTGTACTTGGCATGCAGTTTTCTGTGGGAGCTCGCCTCTGCCGCGTGGTCGATGGTCGAAGAGTCTGAGATATTTGCAGAGCTTGCAGATATGTCGAGAAGATCGTGGATCTGTGCCAAGTTCCAATGGGCCGTGGTGTTTTCGGGGTCCTCTTCCAACGTTTTGGTGAACCAAGCCAGGGCGATATGCAGGTTTTCGCCTCGGGTTTCAGAAGAAACTTGACGGGCGATGGCGAAACAGACCGTTCCCAGTTCATTGAGCAGGCGAACGTCTCTGGAGAAATCGAATCCACGCTGATTCGCTCCCGGATATCGGGTTTCATACAATCTCGTCAAAGAGGTCAATGCCGCATCGTAGTATCCATTTTCACGGTTCACGACGCTGCCAAACCAGTCGAGGCTCCATGGGGGGGGAGGAGGGTCGTGCTGTGCCGCTTCCTCCAGGGAGAGTGCCGCTTCATCCAGTCGTCCCGCTTTGATCAAGGCGCGGGCCTTGTTCAGTGAACCATCCGCTCTGCCGAGTCGGGTAACCTCCTCGAAGGCTGAGATTGCGGATACGAGTTCTCCCCTGACCGCTCCTTTGGAGCCTTTACGCAGTTGTCCTATGCCGTAGTCATTCCAGCGCATCCATGTGGGTTTGCTTTCTTCAATGGAGACCTCAGCCTGGGGCGCACCGATAACGAAGTTCACTTCATCCTCACCCAGCGTGACCACAGGCAAGTCATTTCGGGTGCCCTCATCGAAGAGGCTCAGGAAATGAGTATCAAATTTGCGGTAAAGAGCTTTGGCTCGAATCGTCAGTTTGGATCCGGGTGAATCGGGAACATCGACCCGGTAGTGGAGGGTGTCCGCTGCACCGGGAGGAATTTGGTGGTTGTAGAGGGCGATGAAAATGTCCTCCACGTTACGCTCGTCGATGCGGCCACCTTCACGATCGAGAACCAAGGCATTCATCTTGTGTGCCCAAGGATCGAGTTTTCCCTGTTCATCAAGAAGGCCGCTGGAAGCGATCGGCTCGTCGTCGAGAAAGAGCTCCATCGAGACCCACGTTTGATTTGAATCTGCGGTCCCCTCTGTGAAGTGGTGCCCCATTCCCATCGTTCGCAGCACGGTCTCGACAAGAATCGTCTCCCCTGGCTGGATAGTGGGTATTTCAGGGTGAAGGGGGGCGACGAGTGGGGCATCGACATCTTCTCCCCGGCGGATTCCAAAAATGTCCACGTCGATGGAGCCTTCAAGAAATTCTCTGTGAACCTCAAGGGAGGATTCGCTGGTGCCGACCATCGCTCTCATCGCTGTGTTGGCCCCGGGAAACAGGTGGTCATGGACGGAAAGGATGCCGGTTCCGCTGAAATCCTTGGCACCAAAATCGGTACTCGCAAGAGTGGGCATGTGGCAACCATTGCAGTTGTTTTCCGCTTGTTCCGGGTAATAGAAGGAGGCGACACCATGCCCGCTGACTCCGCTGAGCAGCCATGAGTCGTAGTGATTTTGACCACGGAGCCAGCGATAGTGATTCAACTCCTCCGGAATGTGAACTTTATGGCAAGAGCCACAAAATTCAGCCTGCTGGTGAAGCGGTTTCAGGTAGGTCTTCTTGTGAAAAGCAGGTTTCGCCTTGATCAATTGGCGGTTCACCCACTTGAGGAGCGGTTGGTCACTCATGGCAAAGGGGTAGAGTTCGGGCTGTCCGATCACGTATTCCCCATTACCACGAGGGCCGGGGATCGATTCGATGGCATGACAAACGGTGCACGTGATCGCAGCATGGGCGGTCGCGTGGTTTTCCATGTCGAATTCCGGATCGTCAAAGGCGCCGCTGAAAAATGGCACGGGATCATGGCAACCCGCACAGAAGCGAGAGGCATGAACATTGCCATCGCGTTCCAGGAGCACATCCCTGGTATTTTTAACACTCGCAAGGTATGCGGGATTGTTGAAAGAACTGAAGCGATGCGCAGACTCTGCCCAACGGCCGTGGACATCCGGGTGACACTCACGACAGGTATCATCTCGCATCAATCGATGGGCGCTGATGAACTTGCCATCGCTGGTTCTGGACAGGGATGGTTCAAAGTATTGATCACCTGCTGCAGGGGTCATTCCCGGCGGGACTGAATATTGGTGCCAAACCAGCATCAGCAGAAGGAACAGGAGTCCTGCAAGACTCCAGCGATAACTGACCGCCCAGCGAATGGGAACTCCTGCGAGCCTGTGAAGGACAAAGAGCCAAATCGTCACCAATGGAGTGGCGACATGGGTCGCATAAAAGATGGTTCTCCAAGCGGGCGATCGGATTTCCAGAATCCCCTCGATTCGGGTGAGAAGGACTCCAGAGATGAGCAGGAGCAAGCTGGCGGCAAACAGCCCCAAGCCCGCTTTGACAGCACGCCGATTTGGATGCGACCAGGATCTTCTGAGGTGCCAGCATCCAAAAACAACAAAGGGAAAGATAAGTACGATTCCGAGGACCAGATGAACCAGGAACATCCATTGGTAAAAGGAATCCTGGAATTGATTCTTGAGCAGATTTTCAGCGACGGTGACGGCCAATAAGTAGAAAGAGTTGATTCCCAGAAGGGCAAAGAGGCCCAGGACCGCCACCAGCCAAGGCCGCAGAGCGGAATCAACAGGCTCCGGTCTTGAAGATGGTTTGGCGTGCTGATTTTTTGAAGCAGGATCATCTTCTTTGTTCATATTCCGAGTATAACTCCTGAGTCTCGCTTGAAGGAAGAAGAGCAGGGAATTTTTTTCCCGGTATTCGGCTTCCTCGGTCAACGATCCCGCAGCATTGAAGATGGATATTCAGGGCCGATGTGGAGCATGGAGGATGACATTGGGGGCGTCGTTACACCATTTTACGCGTATCGCTGAAGGTGCCGATCCTGAAGAGTGGATCCTGTTGCTTCACGGGATTCTCGGATCGGGAGGGAATTGGGCTTCCTTTGCACGGGATTTGACGCGTATGCGCCCGGAGTATGGAGTTCTCGTTCCGGATCATCGGTTGCATGGCAGATCAAACGATGGGAATCCACCCGATGACATCGAGTCTTGTGTCAATGATTTGAGGCTGTTTCTGGAGGAGTTTCAGGAGCCATGCCGTGCGGTCATCGGCCATTCATTTGGCTCAAAGATCGGTGTGGAGTTGGCAATCCGGCAATCATCGATTCGGCAAGCATTCATCCTCGATGCGGATCCTGGACAACTCTCAGTGGAGGGGAAGTCGAGGAGTGATTTTCAGGTGCTGCAGTTGATGGATGCATTGAGGTCTGCACCAGTCTCTTTCCCGGGGCGTGACTCATTTGTCGAATACATGGGCACGTATGGTTTCCGACCGGAGATTGCGGGTTGGGTCGGGAAAAATTTAAAAAGGTGCTCGGCAGGACTCCAATTGAATCTGAATCTTGATCGAATCGAAACTCTGCTGTTGAACCACCATGAATATGATCTTTGGCCCCGACTTTCTCACGAGAATGTGGACACGGTCGACTTCATCGTTGGAGATCGATCAAAAGTGGTGACTGCCGGGGTTCGTGAGAAGATGCATTCTCTGTCGATGGAGCACCCATCACGCCACTCGTTGACGGTTGTTCCCAATGCAGGGCATTGGCTCCATGTGGATCAGCCATCCCTTTTGCTGGAAGGGATACTGAATCGACTGTTCTGAAGTATCAGTTCTGCACAGGACTATTACGCTTTGAAGTTGCCACTCCCCTGTGGTCGTGACTTTTCTCCCCCTGGTCCAAACTTTGCAATCTGTTGGCGCAATTGATCGCCAGGGGGAACAGTGTCATTGGGGAATGGATGCTCCGGGGTGGATTCCACATAGAGGCTTGTGGATGGGAATGCAAAACCCACTTCCAATTCCTCGGCAAGTCGGATCACTTCCAGCAAAAACCATTGTTTGATCTGCAGCTCTTCAGAATAATCTGCGACCCTGAATCTGACATTGACGAGGACATCGAGGCTGGATGCACCAAAGTTGACCAACGCAGCTCGCACCGTATCCGTTTCAATCTTGTCCTGGGCAGCAGCGATCGCTTTGACACCTTCGCAAAACGCTTCGATTTTGTCGGCTGGAGTTTCGTAGCGCAGCCCAACAAAAGTTTTGAAGCGGCGATAATTTCGCTGACCCATGTTGTCAATGACGCCATTGACCAATTCTGAGTTGGGTACGCTGACCAGTGAGCTCTCAAAAGTTCGTATGCGAGTGCAGCGGAAGCCGATTTCTTCGACAACCCCTTCGATTCCGCCCACCTTGACCCAATCACCCAGTGAAAATGGCCGATCCGCAAAGACAGTGATGGAACCGAACAGATTGGCAAAGGTATCTTTGGCCGCAAGGCTGACGCCGATTCCCAATACGCCAAGGCCGGTTACCAGAGGCATCACGTCTTCGCCGGTACTTTGAATCAGATAGATCACTGCACCGACGGTAACGAGCAACTTGAGGCCCTTGCGAATCATCGGAGCAAGTTGATCGTCCAGTTTGCTTTCAGAAAGGCTCGCCGCTTCTTCGAGACGTGCTCCGACCAGGTCTACCAATCGATATGCCAGCAGCAGTCCACCGATGGTGGCGAGTGCGCGAACGGTCACCGCCATGATGGAGTTTCCGAAATCGGTAAACAGGAGAGCGGGGTAAAGCAAATCGACGGTCAGTGCCGATGCGAACCAGCCCAGTGATTTACCTACCGAAGAAATGACCGCAGTCGTTTTTTCTGATTGGCCCACTTTTGACAGAATCGAAGCGAGGATTACTGCACCGAGGTACGAACTGATCTTTTGAACCAGCCAAGCCAAGACTGCAATGATAGTCAAAAGCAGCCATTGCCACTGTTCGAGGAAGAGGATTGTTGCGCGCATGCCATCGGGAATCATGTCCTGAAGCCATTGGAAGTTGTTTTCGTCGGCAAGATTTTGCTCTTGCGCGGGAGTTGCTTCGCCGGTGTTCCCAGGTTGCACAGCGTGAGCCACCGAGGTGGCGCAGGCGAAAAGCAAAACAAGCAGGACAATGATATGGAATCGCATTCGATCACCCTCTTCCCAGCGAACAGGTTTATCGATCCCGGGATCGATAACGCTATGGGAGGAATTTACCCGGATTTTTGAGCTTTTGGGGCAAATATTCCTCGATCACGTAGTTCAGGCCCCACATCGCCAGTGCCTGCTGCTCCGCCCTCACACCCATCGAGAGCAAATGCTCGATCGCAGATTTCCAAGCCTTTTTGCTTTTGAAGAAGGGATCGTTTTTGAGGGCGTCCTTGGCGCGTTTGATGTCGACATCTTTCAGAGGGTGGGTGGGGAGTTCGTAATCGATGATGTCTTGGGGAGTGACCCCCAGATAGGTGGCCTTGGGGACGCAAAAGAACCGATTGATATGGGCAGCATTGCCCGAACCGACCTTCAGTGTTCTGTAGATGTTGGAGATGCCGTAGGGATCACAATCGACAAAAGCATATACGGGTATATTCGCTTGTTCGCTCAATCGGCGGATAAAACGGCGGGTGGATCGAGTGGGAACCCCGGCCATGTTGACGAGGATACAATTGGAGGTCTTCCAAAACTTGTGGCTTTGCAGGCGTTGAAAGACACCACCAGTCTCGATAGCAAGGACAAATTTGGCACCGGTTTCAAAGCTGAGGTGTTCGACGGAGGTAGGAATCGAATAGGCGCCGCTGCCAAAGCGGGTGCAATCGATGCGCTCAATCTCTCCCGATTCTAGATCGGGATCGAGGACCACCAAGTCTCCAGCAACCGCTCCGCCGTGCTCATCGGGGACAAAACGAAGTTGCTCCCTGCTGACATCGTCGACGGAGAAGAGAGCTTCGATGTCGTCCATCACCGTATCGGACTCGGTTTGCTCGTCGAATTTTGCTTCTTCCCAGTTCTTGGATTGATAATAAACATCTCGCTTGGTTGCAAAGTCGTTATTGAGGACCAACTCCCTGGAGAGCCCCATCATCCTCAGAGTCTGGGCAAATCCCTTGACGGTGTTGACAGTCAGGGTGCGCTCTTTTCGCGCTTTCCCGATTTCCAGATAACCCTTTCGTTTGTCGTATGAAACATTACTTAGGCTACGAACGGGAAACCGCATCAGGGGTTTACCCCGACGCAATATCTTCTTGTAGATGTCATCAGCCGCATTTTCGATGCTGGCGATGGTCTTCTTGTCCTTTTTTGCATTTTCCCGGCGGACTTTGTCCATGTAGGCACGGGTGATCTTTTTGGTCATTGCGAAAACCTCACATTTTCCTGCTGCGTTCGAGAACGTCGGCCAGTTTTGATTCTGCACCGGTTCTCTGACGGTCACTCAACTCAAGGATGTCTTGCAATGCGATCCCGATTTGAGGGATGTAAGTTTTGATGTAGTCCTTTTTGCGTTCGGCATCTGCCAAGCGACGTTTTTTGCGCAGGTGAATCGCCAGCTTTCGGCCTGCTTCCATGATGGCAAGACGCATCTCTTTAAGGATTTCGTCGTAACTGGCGACCGCCTTCTTGCTTTCTGATGTAAAGGGGACCCAGACGCTCGCAATGTGAACCAGGACCGCCAATGGTCCCGTTGGCAATGCACCGCGAGCCTGTTGAACTTCATAGTTTTTCCATGGAGTCGATATGATCGATTGGGTGATGGCGCATGCACCTTGCTCGTATTGGAGGGGAACTCTGTTGGCAAATCGAAAGATACTTGCCAGTTCATCCCCAGGGAGCTCCCCGCCGTAGGCGATCCCTGCCTCGACCTGAAATGGATTGCCTCGGTACACCGCGGGTTGCCGGGTAACGGTCAAAACCAACTCCGGATCGAAATTCCTTCTCAATGTTTTGGCCATAAATTCCTCGCCGATGGGGGAGAGGCAATTGGTCGGCGGTGCCATCATCTTTGTTTTCTCGATGGCTTTGTGAAGGATCTTGACGTCTGCGTTGGAGAGACGCCGTGGGTGACGATCGGTATCGATGTATTTGCCGAGTTCCTCACTCTGCTCGGCGATTTTTTTGACCACATTGGGGGTCATGCGGCAAAATTCGCTGCAGAGAAAACCGCTGACAGTTCTTGAAGAAGTATCCTTCATCATCTGTAACAAAATCCCGAGTTCGACGCCGTGGGGGTGTGGGAGTATTTCCAGAGGTGGCTCGGGTAGTTTCTTGGTGACCCGCTCCCAGGTGATAGGTTTTTTATCGACCGGGCTTTTGTATTGAATCTCAACATGCGGATTGGCAAGAGAGACCTGTTCGAGAAAGGAATCGATGGAGTGCTTTCCTTTTTTGTAGGTGCCCTCCAGTTCAATATGGACCTCGGTGCCGTGGGCCCAGTCGACATCGACTTCACGTTCTTTTTTGACCACAGGTTGATTCTTTGCCATGTCGATTGCGAGGGTCACCTCGGTTGCCGGTTTTCTTTTGGAGGTTCGGCTGGTGACGATCATCGGCTTTCCGGTGGTCAGTGACCCATACATGCCTGCAGCGCTAATGCCGATGCCCTGTTGACCCCGGGTTTGCTTTCTTGCGTGAAACTTGGATCCGTAAAGAAGTCGCCCAAAGATCTTGGGTAACTGCTCAGGAACGATCCCGGGCCCGTTGTCACGGACACAAATCGTGTGTTGATTTTCTGAAGCGGCGGTGACTTCGATGAAGATGGTGGGCAGATATTCCGCTTCTTCGCAGGCGTCCAGTGAGTTGTCCACCGCCTCCCGAACGGTGGTCAGAAGCGCTCTCGCCGGGCTGTCAAATCCGAGCAAATGACGGTTCTTGGCGAAGAACTCACTGACGGAGATGTTCTTCTGCTTGGTGGCCAATTCTTCTGCTTTGGTCGAGGAATGAGGATCGGATTGGGCAGATTTTCGCGAACTCGCCTTGGCGCTCTTCTTTTTCGCTTTTGCCGCTTTTCCGCGGGTGGATTTGGAACCGGATCCGCTATTTTGACTGAAGAGGTCGGCCTGCTTCGGTGCGGAACGGGAGGAGGCTTTCTTGTGCGATTTCGCTGTCTTCTTTTTAGTGTTCTTTTTTGGTGTTTTTCGGGCGACCTTTTTGGCGGATTTCTTCGCCGATTTCTTGGTGGCTTTCTTTTTCTTGCTCGTTTTGGTCGGGGACAACCCGCCTCCTCATCCTGGTCTTGATACTGCGTCGTTTATCTTCCGGACGTGCCCGGATCCTAGCCTCTTCCTGCTCCGCATCCAGTCTCGGGCCCAAGGGGTCTCGGGCCCAGGTGGATTTCTCAATCCTCTTCGGCCCAGAATTCGATCCCCTTCTCCGATGCCCCATGCGCTGCCAAAGCATGCTTTAAATGGGGCGGACGCAGATCGAGTTGCTCAAGTTGGGACTTTGGAACCCACTCAAGGTCCTCGGTGGCGCGAACGCCGTCGATTCCGGGAACAAAATTCTCCCGCGAGCCGTCGGCGACCTGACAACGGAAGATGAGGGCGATCACATGCAAATCGGGGGGCATTTCCGGTGATCGTCGACGATGTTTTTCGGCGATAAACTCACGCAGAAATGCGGGACGAATCTGCTCAATCTGGAGTCCGGTCTCTTCCAGGATTTCGCGGCGGAGAGCCGTTTCGAGCGGTTCGCCATGCTCCACATGTCCACCGGGAAGAAAGTACCAGCAACCGTCGCTGCTCGCTGCGCTCGAGTCCCGGGCACGAAGAAGCAAGATTTTGTCATCCTGTTCGATCGCCGCCCGGACTGTGAATCCCGGTTTTCTCAATTTCGGTTTCATCGTCAACATCCCCACTTCGGCAGGCTGGGAAGTCCCCCCCCCCCGCAAGCCAAGTTATGATAACCTGATCAGGACTGCCACCGAACCTGCGGCTCAGTGGCCAAAGAGAGGACTTCGCGAGATGATTCGTAAACGACTGCGATGGGCCATCGCACTGTTGGCTCTGGTCCCGGCAAGTTTCCTGGCTCACCCCGGTGCCCATGCCCAAGATTCTGGAGAGCTGGAGAGACGCTGGCAGAAGAAGCAGGAGTCCGTTTTCCTGAAGGCTGTCAAATGGGAGCGAACTCTCGATTCCGCTGTGGAACGTGCACGAAGGGACAATCTTCCCATCGTGGCATATTTCACCCGGTCTTACGCACCATGACCGCCTTGTATCGTTCTGGAGGGGGGCCCCCTTCAGTCAAAGTGGTGGAAAGAGATGGCGGGGAGGGACTTCGTTCCCTACGTGAACATCAGTGCACGCCTGCAAACGAAACCGGATCAGGGATTGTTGCGTGAAATCGGCGCCAAATCATTCCCGACGACCGTCGTCATGGATGCCGATGGGAAAGTCATCCTGCGAAATGATACTGCGGGAGCCTTTCGTCCCGATGCCGAGAAAAGGGTCAAGGGGGCGGTGGAAGTCGCCTCCGAGTTGGTCAAGGCTCGTTCCGTTGCGAACTCCAGTGAACCGGGTTCAACGGAAGCGACGGTCGCCCATGCCAGTGTCCTACTGTTGGAAGCGATCATGGGCCTCAAACAAACCTCCAAGAGTCAGTTGAATCTGGCTGCTCAAACTCCTGGCCTGTCGAAAGATCTCCTGGCTCGCTATGAGCGCTGGAGTGCATTTCAGCCGATCAATGATTTGCTGCAGGATTACGTCCGTAAAATCCGTGCCCTCGATTCCGGGGATACCACAGGGAGGGGACTCCTTTACCTGGAGACTTCGCGGGAGATGCTCAAGTTGTACCGATCGGGAGTCCGTCTCCAAGATGCACGGATCAATCTCTTCTCCGACTACTGGAGGCTGGTCTTCGATGGGGCGATTTCTGCAAAGGATGTCGAAGTGGCAGAGGTGGCTTTGACCACGTATCGGAGGGCATTTGGCTCCAGGGCCGACATGAAACCCCGAATCAGCAAGATGAGTACTCGGTTGGCAACCCTCAAAACTGAGCAGGGGGGGGCCCAGGAATGAAATCAAAGGATCAACCTGTCGAACTGATCGGTGTTCCGCTCGATCACGGTGCGGGTCACAGGGGAGTTTCGATGGGGCCTACAGCCCTGAGGATTGCCGGATTGACTTCGGCATTGGAAAAGATGGAATTGACGGTGGTCGAAGGGGGCGATATTGCGGTCCCCATCCCTGAGATGGGCCAATCAGGGGATCCCAAAGCGAGATACCTGGATACGGTGCGTGCAGCCTGCAGCCAGCTCTCCGATCGGGTCCAGGGATGCCTGGAGGCGGGCAGATTCCCCCTCGTATTGGGGGGCGACCATTCGGTGGCGGTGGGAACCATCAGTGGCGTTTCCGGTTTCCACCACAGCAAAGATCCGGGGAAGGTTCCCAAGGTGGGATTGCTGTGGTTTGACGCCCATGCAGATCTCAATACCCCGGATACTTCTCCGACAGGAAATATCCATGGCATGCCACTGGCGTGTCTGTTGGGGAATGGTCCCAAAGAGTTGACCGACATCGGCTTTGCAGGCGCAAAATTGGAACCCCACAGAATCGTCCAAGTCGGCTTGCGCGATCTCGACCCGGGTGAGCGGCGTAAAATTCATGAGCATGATATCCGCGCTTACACGATGGAGGAGGTGGATCGCCGAGGATTGCCATTGGTGCTTGAAGAGGCGATCTCCCATGTTTTGACCGATTGTGATCATCTCCATGTCAGTTTTGACATCGATGTGATCGATCCCCGTTTCGCACCAGGCACCGGGACCGCAACGGAAGGTGGATTCACTTACCGTGAAGCTCACCTGGCGATGGAGATGGTTGCAGAGACGGGCAAGATGGGTTCGCTGGAGTTGGTGGAGGTCAATCCTGTTCTCGACCATGGCAACAAAACCGCAGAGGTGGGAGTCGCCATCATCGCCAGCGCCCTCGGTGAGGAAATTCTCGGCTAATCCCCTCAAGTACTCCCGGGGAGTCGTCGGGGATCGATTGTGGGTCTCCCTCTAACCCCCTATGATGCCCTTCTCAGGCCGAGCCCAGAGGGATTAGGGGGAGACATGGCTTCAGTTCCAGCAGAAAATATTCCTGACAGTTGGCCTCCGCCTCCGCCGAAAAAGCCGAAGGGTGGATCGGGGAAGGAATTCAAACTGAATCCGATGGCTGTTCCCGGCCTTCTCCTTGCGCTGATCTTGGGTGGGGCCCTCTTCCTCATCTTGACGGGCAGAGCCGGTATCGTCGACATCTCCGATACGGAAGTTGCGGTGATCGTCAACTACCTCACGGGTGAGGAAGAAGTCATCACCACCCCTGGGGTTACCTTCTTCGTCCCCTGGCTCAGTGAAGCGTACGTCATGGACAAATCGCCCAATGAGTTTGAGATGAAGGGGGAGAGGAATATCGACTACAACCATGTCCGGGAGTTGTCGGTGCGAGCTTCGGACGGATCCTCTTTCAAGTTCAGAGTCATATCCCTGCAGTATCAACTGATCCCATCTGCCGCCGCAGCCGTCTTGCAGGACAGCGGGCCTGGCGAAGCCTTCAAGCGCAACTGGGTCAGAGCCTTTGCGCGATCCGTTCTGAGGGATGAGTTTGGAAGATATTCCTCTGAAGATATCGCCGATCCCAGCAACTACACCACTGCGACCACACAATCGAAAGAGCGACTCAACTCCTACCTCAAAACCCACGGTATTGAGATTTTGCAAATCATCACACCGAAGCCCAGCTTTGATGCCAAGGTCGAAAACGCCATCGAGGATCGCAAAAATGCCAACCAGGAGGTGGAGCGATTGAGGATCGAGCAGGCCAAGCTGATTAACGAACTTGAGCGTAAACTTGCAGAGACGGAACGAACCAAGGCATCAGAATATGAGCAGGCTCTCGGAAAACTGGAAGCGGACAAAATCAATGCCGAAAAGGATCGGGTAAGGATCGAGAAATCGGCAGATGCTTACAAGATCACCCAGATCAATATGGGTAAAGCGGAAGAGTCGAAGAAGACCCAGGAGGCTCGTGCCCTGGAGAACAGTGCCCGCAAACAGGCAGAGGGATTGCTGGCACGCGTCGCTGCCCTGGAGAAGCAGGGGGAAGTGCTCGTCCGTGAGGAATTGGCGAGGTTGTTCCAGAGGGTGAGATTCAGTGTTGTTCCCTACCGGCGGGATGCTTCGCCCGTGCGAGTGGAGCACTTGCTCCCGCCGACCGGCGGATCTGCCGGCACCCAAGGGATACCGGAATTGAAAGGGAATCGTCGATGAAAGCTATTTCCATTTTTCTTTCAGTTTTGATCATCGCATTGGTGCTGTTGTTTTCAGTGACCCAGAAGATCCCCCCTGCGTCCATCGGTGTGAAACAGGTGGTCTTTGGACCCGGCAAGGGGGTGGTGCAGGAGGATTTTCGCACCGGGCTTGTCCTCGCCATTCCCAGTTATCACCGGTGGCATCTGCTGCCGCGGCAAACCCACTTTTTGCACTTCGTCAGTGGCGAGAAGTTGCGTGATTCTCGCAATACTTCAAGGGGAATCGAAGATTGGCAGCAGCCACTCGAGCTGCGAACCAAGGACAACAACAATGTGACCATCGATGTTTCAATGACGTACCGCATCGTCGAAGGCTCTGGCTACGAACTCGTCGAGCAGGGTTTGCGTCTGTCCTATGTCGAGAGGGTTCGCTCCCAGGTGCTCAATGTCTTGAGAACTGAACTGGCCAAATTGACTTCGGAAGATCTTCAGTTGACAGATACGCGAGCTAACCGTTCTACCGAGACCCTTGAGGTCTTGCGCACCGAATTGGCAGATTTCCATGTCGAGCCGGAGGATCTGCTGATCAGGGCGGTCAAGTTTCTTCCTGATTACGAAAGCAAGTTGCAGAACAAGCAATTGCTGCGACAGCAGTCAAAATTGGAGGAGGCGCTGACGAAGCAGGCGGAGGAGGATCAAAAGGTCCAGACGCAAATGCGGCAAATCGCTGCTGCGGTCCTCGCCAAGGAGCGCGAATGGGAGAAAGTCATCCAGGAGAAGCGATCCGCTTTTGAAGTGGAGATCGCCACCATCAGTTCTGAGGCTCATTTGTACGATCGCAGAACCCGATCGGAAGGAGATGCCGAGCGAGACATCTCCATCGCCGAGGGGGATCTGGCCATCGAGAAGTCGAAAGCATTGCGTGACGATTTGCGCAATCAAGCACTCGACACGGCAGGTGGGCGGATTCTTCTTGCGTTGGAAGCAGTCAAAAATCTGGAGATCCCGGAAGTGATCCTCAACAGCGACGACCCCTCGGTGCCGATGCTGCTCGACATGGGGCGGATGACCCGATTGCTGGTGGGTGATTCACCCCCGCCCCCCGTATTGACAGACTAGATCGCTGTGAAATCGCTGAAAGAAGAGAGCTGTCCGGATCATGATCCGGGCAGCTCTCCTCTTTGGCTGACTTCGCTGAGGCGGACCAGAGCCGAGACGGTTTCCCGGGGAACCCGGACGGTAGAAACCCGGGGCCAATGGCCCATCTGCCGCGCTCGGGAGAGCCAGTTGCTCGGAGATTCGTCACTCTCACTGACGATGTGCTGATCCGCATCGTGGAGGATGACCTCGATGGCATCCTCACTGTGGCAGCGTCCGATCCAGGTGTTTCCATCCTTTTGTCGAACCACCACTGTGATGCCGTGCAGCTCGCCCATGTCGTCGTGGAAAGTCCCCACGGCTCAGTTGGCTTTGCTGGAGCAGTGCTCTTCGTACGCCTGGACCAGGTCGAAGGCGATACTCTGGGGATCACGGCCTTCGATCATGTGACGAGGCAGGAACCAGACCAGCTCCGAGCCCTTGAAGAGCGCCATCGAAGGACTGCTCGGCGGCACCTGGGCACAGAAATCACGCGCTTTCTGGGTCGCCTCCACATCCTGACCGGCGAAGACGGTGCCGATGCGGCTGGGTCGGGTTTCCGCCTGGATAGACAGGAGCGCACCGGGGCGTGCGCCCCCTGCGGCACATCCACAGACGCTGTTGATGATCACCAACGAAGTCTCATCGGTACCGAGAAAGTCTTCCACCTCGGCGGCGGATTTCAACTCGGTGACACCGTGATCGGTGAGTTCTTTGCGCATCGGCGCAACCAGTTCTTCGGGGTAAGGCATGGGCCTTCCTTCCTCAATTTGTTCAGGGATCCCCGCAGGGATCTCCTTCGATGCTAGCGACTGAAACCACTCAAGACAACCGGACCCGACCGGGTCTCAGGAACCGGAGCATCACGATCCGCCTGCGGGAGGCGTCGGTTTTGCAGGTTCGACCACTGCCCCAGAGCAACAGGAGTCGTCATCGTCCGCAGACTCGCCGTCATTGGTCGGAACTCCGAAGACCTGGGTCATGAAGGGTCGGGGGCCTTTGCGGAAGAGGCTGAGCAGGAAAAGCAACGCCAAACCATAGAGGCTGATTTCTGTCAGTCCCACTCCCGACCCACCGTCGTCATGCATGTGATCGTGACCCAGGTGTGCGGCGGCACCCACTTCGACAGTCGGCAATGCGGCATCGACGGCGTAACCGCAGGCGATGGCCCCGAGGCCGACACTGACGGCGAAGAGGACCGCCGCTCTCTTGCCGTGAAGGTCCGCCAGAACTCCAAAGGTGGTGGCATTGGTGGCAGGCCCGGTGAGCAAAAACGCCAACGCTGCCCCGGGAGACGCTCCACCTGCGATCAGCACCGCCGCAAGAGGGGTGGCACCACTGGCACAGACGTAAACCGGTAACCCGAGCAGGGCAAAGGCGGGCACCTTCAACAGATCAGGGATCCCCTTGAGAAAAGTGCCATCGGCAACCAGTGGCGACAGAGCAGATGCGAGCAACAGCCCGAGGATGATCCAGGGTGCAGTGCCGTCGACCAGGTCTCCAAGGCCGACCTTCAACCCTGCAATGATTCTCTTGCCTAGGGGAGCCTCCGGTTCAGCAACTTCTTCGGAGACAGCATTGCCCTTGAGCTTTGGAATGTAGTGAATCGCCAGCAGTCCACCGAGGATGGCGAGAGCCGCCGCAGCCAGCACTCGCGCCAAGGCAAAGGGTCCGTCGATCATCGTGACCGAAAGAAAGACCGCATCGATGCCCAATTCGGGAGTCGCAATCAGAAGTGTGACTGCCGCAGCAGTGGGAACTCCGCGTTCGACCAAACTGCGATAAAGGGGAAGTACGCCACAGGAGCAGATCGGCAATGGCAGGGCGAAAAGCATGCCACGCAAAGACTGTTGAGCATGGGATCCGCGTCCCATCCAGTCGATGGTGGTTTTCGGCAACAATGCGTGGATCAAGCCGGCGACGGTGTATGCAAGGAGCAGTGCCGGAGCACTCTCTCTTGCCAATGCGATAAAGTTTTCAAAGAGCTGTGAGACTCCATCGTGTGCGTGATGGTGATCAGCGCCGATGTGGACGCTATCCATGACGTTGGTCGCCAAAAACACCAATCCCAGCAACGCTCCAATCGCAGAAAGTGCGGGAACTTTGCTGGAGTCTTCGATCTTCGGAGAAGCGGAGTGGATCAGGACGTGAAGCAGTGCTCCACCGAGCAGCGCCAGGAGTCCTCCCGTTGGGAAAGTTTCGAGAACGCCCTGCAGGCTTTGGCTGCCGAAGAACCCGAGACCATGGAGCAAGACCCCTGCTAAGATCAATGCCAAGGCCGGGCGACGGCCGTATGCAGGGCGAACGATCCACCAGATCGCCATCCCCTCCACCAATCGGTGCAGGATCACAGCCAGTGCCATTCCCTGGGTGCTCTCTTCTGGTGATCCGAGCGAGAGCGCCACTCCGTCGATGGTGGAGTGGAACAGAATCGCCGCGACTCCGAAGATGGTCGCCCAGTCATGGGCACTTCGAGCCAATTTGTGATGGTGTTTTTCGATCAGGGTTGGAACCAGCAAGCCGATCAATGCGAGCGGGATCGCCCACAGGCCGACGTCCTCCATCGAATGGGGGATGACTTCGATCACAACCAGGCCGGTCACCGACAGCAGCACAAATCCATCCAGGATGGGAAGGAATTGAGGCAATCGTCGCCCCAAGGATGCGGTGACTGGGCCGAGGATGAAGGCAATCGTACTCAGCAGGAGCAGTTTCAGATCCACAGGTCAGGCCTTTCCACCCCCAGATTAACCCAACACGCATTTCAGGAAAGTGATTCAGCGGACCGGGACCCTCAACGGCGACGATTCAGGTCTTGCGGATGACGTCGAGAGGTTTGGCACCACGGGAGACCTCGGATCGGGGTCTCAGGCCAAACCACTTCTGCTCGACGGTGGCGTACAATCGGCGGTAATCGGTGGTGTGGATCAGGTCGTCCTTGACCAGTTTCCCCAAATCCGGTTGCTTGCCGGCGAATCCACCCTTGACCTTGCCTCCGATCAGCAGGTGCGGAGCGGCGGTTCCATGGTCGGTACCTTCGCTGCCATTTTCCCGCGCCCTGCGACCGAATTCGGAATAGGTGCTGATCAAGGTGCGGTCCCACTTGTCGGCGGCGATGAGTGCTTTGCGCAGGGCTGCCAGCCCATCCGCCAACTCCACCAACAGACGGGAGTGACGATTGAGTTGATTGGTGTGGGTATCAAATCCGCCGATGGAGAGTTTGATGACGGGGCAGGGGACTCCCGAAGCGACCATCTCAGCGGCGATCTTGCAGCGCTGACCAAATCGGCTTGAGGGAAAGCGGACACCAAGATCGGGGGAGGCTTCGATCTTTTCTTCGATGATCCCCGCAGCTTTCTTGATGTCGTCCTGGACATCGAGCAGATGTTCCAGGGCTTTTCGGGCATCGCTGCCACGGGCGACTTCAGGGACCGAGCGCGCCTGCCTGGAAAACTTTTCAGGGTCATCCATGCTGAGAACCCTCAGGCCGGTGCCATACAAGGGCCCGGCATCTCCGCCACCGATGACGATGCCTTCCGCAGCTCGCTCGGGGTCCGGCTGTCCCTTCAGCATCCGTGTCAGCCAACCCTCCTGAAGTTCTTCATCGCTGTCGGAGCCCGTTTCCCAAATCTCGATCGATCGAAAATGGGATCGATTCGGCTCGGGGTAACCCATGCCAAGGATCCAATTGGCTTCCTCCGCTTCCCAAGCTTCAGTGAGGGGTTTGAGTGCGGAATGCAATCCCAACTTGTTATTCAATTCGATGATCTGGTTTCCCTTGAGCCCGATACGGGGTCTCAAATCCCGGTAGCGCTCATCTCGTAGCGGCACGACGGTGTTCAATCCATCGTTTCCACCTTGCAGCTCGACGAGGATCAATGTTCTATCGCGCAAGCCCGGGGCAATATCGATCTGCTTTTGCTGAGGATCGTCGAACGCCCACGCTTCGACCCCTGGAATCAGCCACGGGAGGCAGGCACCACCACTCAGATGCAAAAATGTCCTGCGATCAAACTTCATGATTCCTCACTTCAACTGGTAAGTCGGGTCAAGAACGATTTCTTCCAGGCGACCGAAGCCGGTTCCGCTCTGGTCGGTGTCCGTCACCGGCTGGAAGGGCAACCATGAGAGCAGCCACGCTTCTTCATTCATCGCATTTCCATCGATGAATTGCTGGTAGGCCTTTTCCACCGATTGTGCTGCCATGGGGCGGTAGCGACGGATCATTCTGCGATTCCATCGGGCTGGGGGCTTTTGCATTCCTGGGGACATCTTCGGTTCCATCTCAGGATCCATCCCCGGTTCCATCGGAGGGTCCTGCTCTTTTCTGCGGGGGGCATCTCGATCGCTTCGATTCGCCGATGCGGAGTACATGGCGTACGCCATCGCCCCGGGCATCCCCTCATGCAGAAATTTTCGTCTTTCGAGGAGAGTCGTCGAATCGATCCAGGCGTTGCCGCCGGGCCACCCGGCGACATTGGGCGGATCGAAGAGGATTTGCCCCATCGCCAGCAAGTTGCGTTGAATCAAGGGCCCCGGGATTTCACGAGTTTCCATCCTGCGCAGTGTTCCGATGACCAAATCCACTGGGCTTTTGACCAGCGTTCCGCGGTATTCCTCCGACCAAAACTGATCCGAGTTTAATATGTGAGCGAGAAATTTTCGCAGATCCCAATCGGCAGAACGCAAAAACTTGCCCCATGCCTTGAGTACCTTTTCATCGGGAGTCGGGGAGACGAACTCCAGCCAAAATCTGCGGGCGATCCACTCTCCACAGGCAGGTTTGGTGAGGACGGTATTGACCACATCGATTCCGTCGAGGCGTCCCCTGCGTCCGAGAACGGTTTTGGTTTCTCTGTCGTGAAGACGGGCGACTTTGCGGATCTTGCCGTCTGTGAAATTGATGCGATAACCGGTGAAAGCGCGGGCGGCCTCCTGGATGTCTTTTTCGGTGTAATTACCTTCGCCGAGGCTAAACAGTTCAAAGAGTTCCCGGGCGAAGTTTTCATTTGGCTTGCCCTTTTTGCTCTTTTGGGTGTCGAGGTAGATGGCCATGGCGCTGTCAGTGGCGATCGCCCTCAGCAGATCGTCGAATTTTCCTGCGCCTTGTTCGCGGAAGAGTTGATTTTGGCGCAGCATCGCATGGGGAGATCGTACGGTTCGCATCTCTGATGTGAAGTGGCCGTGCCACATCAGAACCAGGCGTTCCGTCAGCGGTGAACCGCTGGTCAACAATTCGGTTGCCCACCACGAACGTGCTTCCTGTTGCCAGCCTCGTTGGATTTTGCCGAAAGCCCGGGTGTCTTCTCTGCGCATGTTCCGAACCTCCCGGGCGGTCAGTTGATGCCACTCGGGAAGAGGAGTCTCTGCTTCAATTTTCAAAGTTGCCAGGAGTTGCTCTACCGCTTCCGTGCGCGTCAGTTCAGCAAACTTTTGGATCTCTGCGGGAGGTGCGCCAAAGCAGGTTCTGTCGAGCAGGTGTCGTGCATCGGCGACTCCCAGAGGTTTGTCGGTGACCGCCTTGGTTTCCCCATCGGTCCCGGGATGGACCAGAATGCTCACCATCAACAGAATGCCGGAGATGGATGAAGACATGAACTCTCTCCTGTTCGCGGAGGCGGGATTCCCGGGTCATTGCTCTCGGCGCAGATGAGGTCGGTGAAGACCGACTTCGTTGTCTGCCCAACAGGATAACACCGATAGCGGCGAAGAGTTGCACCGATTCTGTCCGTGAAGAAGCACCCTCAGGAGGTGGATTGCTCGAGGGTGGGATTCCATTCACCGATGGAGGCAGCAGCGTTGTTTTGGGCTCTCTTCATAAACGCTTCTGAGGCTGCGGCAATGTTTTCCGCCTTGCCTCCCCAGGTCTTCATCGCGGTGGCTTGAAGAGCACGACCATAGGAAAAGGTCAGGCTCCATGGGTGGGATCCCAGTTTGTTCATGGCATCGAGGTGTCCGGTCGCATCTTCATCACTTTGTCCGCCAGAGAGGAACGCAATTCCCGGTACCGTCTCGGGGACGGTGCGCGACAGGCAGTCTACGGTTCTGGAAGCGACGATTTCACGACCCACAGCAGTGGCTTCGGTACCAGGGATGATCATCGAAGGCTTGAGAACGATGCCTTCCAGGATGACATCTTGCTCTTCCAATTGGCGGAAGGTGCATTGGAGAGCCTCGGTGGTGACCCGGTCACAAACATCGATGTCATGGTTGCCATCCATGAGCACTTCCGGCTCGACGATGGGAACGATGGAGGCTTCCTGGCACAAGCGGGCGTAGCGGGAGAGGGCGTGGGCATTGGCCATGAAGCATGCAGGGGAGGGCATGTTGTCACCGATGGTGATCACCGCGCGCCACTTGGCGAAGCGGGCACCCAGATCGAAGTACTCGGCGAGACGATCACGCAGGCCGTCGAGCCCTTCGGTGACCTTCTCCCCGGGGAAGCCGGCGAGGTCCTTGGCACCGGTATCGACCTTGATACCCGGGACGATTCCCTTGGCAGCAAGATTCTCCGGGAAGGCAGTGCCGGAATCGTCACTTTGACGCAGTGTTTCGTCGAAAAGGATGACTCCGGAGATGTAGTTTTCGACTTCGGGGCTGTTGAAAAACATTTGCCGATAGACGCGTCGGTTTTCTGCGCTGTTTTCGATTCCCAGGGCTTCAAAGCGCTTGCCACAGGTGGGGTGGCTCTCATCAGCGGCGAGGATTCCCTTGCCGTGGGCCACCATCTTTTGTGCGGTTTCCTTGAGCAGATTCGTATCCATGGAACACCTCCGGAATCACAATTGAAGCCGTTGACGCAGTGACGAACACACACCCGCAGGTGTCATCGGTGCAGGTGTCATCGGGAAGCGGAACCCGAAGGCCGCGAGTGAGTCGTCTTTGTACAGGATGAATTCGCATCGTGCCACCGGAGTGGACGAAGGGGTGGAGCAGAGATCGTCAGCGGGGAAGGGGAAACTGTTTCCTCAGGGGAATCAGTTTTTGAACTTGGCAGAACGCTTCTGGCGGCGGTTGTGATTCGCCGGACGTTTGCCGTGGTTGGCCTTCTTGACCCGTCGGTTGTTTCTGTTGGACATGGTGCGAAATTAACGCAGATCGCCCTGTCGGGTCAACTGAACCCGACAGGGCGATCCGACAGTTTTTTGGCAATGCGCCGATTTTCTCTAAAAAGTGGCTCTGGGTGCCGGTGGCAGGTCTTCGAGGAGTCTCTCGATGGCCGTTTCCAGCTGGAAATCCTGTCCCATTTCCTCTGCTTGCGGGGTAGACGGCACCAGCAGATCCGGAATCGCACCGTTCAGATCCATATCGAGCCCCCCTGGAACGGTGTACCAACCACGGAAGGGGACTCGGATGCTGCTGCCGTCGATCAGTGTCGAGTTGCCGGTACTGATCACGCTTCCGGATGTGGGCATGCCGATGAGGGGGCCACGCCCCAAATTTTTGATGGCGTGAGAAAAGATTTCAGCATTGCTGTAGGAGTTCTCGTTGCAGAGGACGGCGATCGGTTTGGTCCAGGACGGGGCGGCGAGGCGGTCGTTGGGGTAGCCGAGCCCTCCTGCCCGCGGCTTTGTTTTGGCGTGGGGTTGCCGTGTCAATGAAACCAGCAGCCGGTCCGTGGTCCAGCCGCCGCCGTTCTCGCGCACATCGATGATCAATCCCTCACGACCGTGACCTGCTTCGTAAAGTTGTACGGCGAAGCGGTCGAGACTGGTTTGGTCCATGCTGCGGATGTGAAGGTAGCCAAGACGCCCGGCCGAATTGCGGTGCACATGCTGGCGACACTGCTCCAACCACTGGTCGTAAAGCCTGCGGAGCACTTCATTGATGGCAGTGACGCGCAGGATGACTTCGAATTGCTCTCCGTCCCGCTCCAAACCAAAGGCGACCCGTTTCAAGACTTTGCCATTGAGGGGGATCGAAGTGTTGGTGCCAGGCAGGAGCGGTTCGCCATCGATAGTGAGGATGTGGTCACCCGGCAAGATGTCGACCGCCAGATCTGCGGCGGGAGTGCCTGGGATGATCTCACCGACGACGTAGCGCCCGGTCTTGGCATCTGTTTCCCAGCGCCATCCTGGTGCGCCTGTGTGGCGAATCGGTCCTGACCACTTATCGGAGGCGTAAAATCGCTGATGGGAAGAGTTCAACTCGCCGATCATGCGATTGATGATCCATTCAAATTCGGTACGGTGGCGCCGATGGGTGGCAAAGGGGCGGAAGCGTTTTCCGAATGCAACCCAATCGAGACCTTTCAGATTGATATCGTAAAATCGATCCCGCATCGTCGCCCACGCCTCATCGAAAACTGCCCCTTGGCGCTCGATTTGATCCACCCAAAATCTGCTGGAGATCGACACGCTCGTACTCGAGCCCCCTTCCGTCACCAAATTCGGCACTCCCGAGGCGAGACGCAGGAACTTTTTCGCCTTGGGGACCCATGAGCCCAACGGATCCCTGCCACTGATCACCTTTTTGGGTTTGGGCCTGAATCTCTGGGAAGTGTCGAAGCTGTACACCGCAGAGGAAGACTCGTGACTGGAAACGAAGAAGATGCGATTCGATTTGGAACCCCAAACAGGACCCCGAACGCCTTCATCGGAACTGAATGCCCGGGTGAAGCGATCGCGGATCCCTTTGAGATCAATTTTGACAGTGGGGCTCTCTTTTTCCGCAGATTTTTCGGTGGATTTGTCGCCCTTCTCTTTCTTTTCGTCCTTTTCGGTTTTGTCCTCTTCGGGCAAAGGATCACTGGCGAGCTCGCGGTCTTCCGGCGACGGCTGGTGATCTTCCTCCGTCAGCCACAGCCACCAAAGATCCCCTCCAAATTCATCTCTCTGCGAGACGAACGCCAACTTCTTGCCGTCGGGACTCCAACTGGGACTGCGATCGGGTCGTGGATTGGCGGTCAGATTGAAGGGCGCACGGGTTCCATCGATGGGGACGAGCCAGATATCCCGATTGAAGTCGTTGTCCTGGGTGGAGAAAGCGATCCAGCGGCTGTCGGGGGACCACTCAAAACTGGGAGGAGACCAGCCGGTGTGAAGCACCCGTGAACCGCTCCCATCGAGATTCTGAATAGCGAGATCTCCATCGCCGAGAACGAACGCCAGCATCTTTCCATCCGGTGAAATCTGTGGAAATCGGCGGCGATCCCCGGAACCGGGGAAGGGGGTGACCGATGTTGACAGGCATCGATCGAGACGCGGTTCCCCTTCTTCGGCACTTTGCAACAGATACAGGTTTTCGGTCCCGCTTCTGCGACTGACAAAGAGCAGGTTTTGTGTTCTTTGACCCTACGCCAATGGTAGCCACAGGGGATCGGTGTCTTTTGCGGGATCATCGGTGACCCGATTGACGGACAGCCCATCTTTGATGCGGCGTACGAGGATGTCTCCTTCGCTGTCGACCGCCAGCATTTTGCCATCGGTAGAGACGGATGCGCTATTGGCACGGTTGTAGGCGAGATTTTCGAGTCCCAGCACCGGTAGATCTTCCAGAGCGTACCACTGAACTTCTTTCAGGGATCCCGTTTCCCGGTTGAGGTGCCAGGCCTTCATTTCCGATTCGAAGAAGATGTGTTTTCCATCGCTGGAGATGCTGGGTGAGCGGACCGAATCGGTCTCGATTTGGGTCCAGATCTTTTCCCTATTCCCGGCGAGATCCCTCTCCACCAACTGGCCGCGGCCGTCGATGGCTTTGACCATCAAGAAGTGATCGTCATCGATCCACACCGGCGAACGATGATCCTTGTTGGTGGGGGTCAACTGTTCCCACTCTTTTGTGTTGAGATCATGAAGCCAGATCTGGCTCGCCCTCGATCCTTCATAACCGTGTCGCGTGATACCTGTTCCCCAGCGGGTGGCGAGGATCTTTTGGCCGGATGGAGACAATCGTGCATTGGACGCTGCCGCCCGTGTCAAATTTTCAGGCTCGCGCATCGGTTTGCCGTGCTCGGCGAGGGTCAGACGGTGAAGACGTGTTCCATCCCGTTTCCAGGTATAGAACCGATTACTCGAAATCAGGATCGATTGGCTGTCGGGGAACCAGTCGCAGGGTTGATCGCTCCCGCTCCACCAGGTCAGTCGATACGGTTGACCTCCATCGACGGAGATCCACCAGACATCTTCGCTCCCTTCCCTACGTGAGGAGAAGAGCAACCGCGACCCATCCCTGTTCCAGCGAAGGGTCGATTCAAAAGATGGGTGATCTGTCAGCCTGCGCGCCTGGCCTCCCTCAATGGGGGCAATCCAGATATACCCTTCCCAGGTAAAGGCCACCGTTTTGCCGTCGGGGCAGATCTGCGGGAAGAGGGGCCACTTGATCGGTTCGCCGCCGCGGTGAAGGAGTCCGGGGGTGGCAGATTCAGGGGTGGCAGATTCAGGGGTGGCAGATTCAGGGGTGGCAGATTCAGGGGTGGCAGATTCAGGGGAAGCGTGGAGGCAGTCGGGAGATGCGGAGGCGAGTATCAGCAGCAGTGGGGTGATTGCCAGAATCGAGAGAATCGAGGTGGGGCGGTTCAGAGTCTGCAAAACGGGTCCTCTCAATTGGTTCTGGCTCCAGTCTGTCTTGCCGGGAAGGAGCGGGCAAGGCTGCACTTGATCTTCCGAGCAAGAATGGGCACGCTCTAGGGGCGAAGCAGGAGCAGGGGGATCACCATGAACCAGCAAAATCCGGGGGCAGAAGATTCCGCAGCGGGCTCGAAGGGGGAGAGCACTCTCGTCCAGCGTTTTCCAGCGTCCAATCTCCAGGTGTTGGCCCACTTTTATCGTGGCGAATTGGCTCGCGCAAATGTTTGGCGCCAACGCATGGATGCGACGACCCATTGGGCAGTGGTTTCGACGATGGCGATCATCTCCCTGGCCTACTCCAATCAGGAATCTTCCATCCTGTTGTTGCCCTTTTGCTGTGTACTTCTCTACCTGTTGTTGCACATCGAGGCGCGGCGATACCGTTACTTTGATGTTTGGCGCATGCGCGTGCGCATGCTGGAGGTGCACTTGATGGTGCCTGCACTGCTGCAGGGGCAGGATCTTGCCGAAGGAAATTGGCGTGAGACGCTGTGCAATGATCTGCTCGCACCCAGTTACAAGATGAGCCGCATCGAAGCTCTCGGCCGCCGCCTTCAAAGAACCTACATTTGGCTCTTCCTCATCGTCTTGGGAATGTGGTTGCTTCTGGGATTCGATCGCATGGGCGACAACCTGAATCTTGATGTTTTTGGACAGGGGCAGGTTACGGGGAGTGCCGTGATCGGTGCCATGGCCATCTTCTACCTCTATCTGGCGTCGATCATCATCATCGCTGGCCCTCGTCGAGATACCGAGATTCGTCGCAAGGAACCATCGCGACAGCATTGGCCGATTTGATCTAGCGCTCCTGCCCGGAAACTTTGTCCGCTGAATCGACGAGCCGTTGTGCTTCCTTGGCCACGGCGGTCTCGCCGAGGCGATCGATCAATTGTCGGGCATCCCCGGGGCGGTCTGCGGCCAGCAGGGTGCGCACCGTTTCCAGGATCGGCTCGGCAGCTCCGGGCATCGCTGCTCCTGCGCGGGCAAACCAGCGTAACGCTTCGCCGAACACTGCAAGATCGCGGTGAACCCGGCCCAACTCAAGGAGGATGGAACCCTCTTCCGGTTGCATTGCCCAACGTTCCTTGAGCAAAGCGATGCGGGATCTTCCACCCAGGATCTGCTGATAGCGGGCCATCGCCTCTCGCGCTTCATCGCGCTTTTGCAGATTTCTCAATGCCAAGGCCCGATTGTAGGCGGCCCCGTGGTGAAGAGGATCAAAGAGCAGAACCCGGTCGAGGAGTTGGAGGGCGCGTGCGGGATCCTCTCCCAAGATGATCTGCGCCAATCGATAACGGGCGCGATCAAACCGGGCATCGAGTGTGAGCACTTCTTCAAACTTTTGTCGAGCCTGATCCTGTTGGTCATCGGCTTGCAGTGAGAGTCCTTCACCAAAGAGTCCCCGCACCTTGAGGGCGGGTTCTTCGCGCGCCTGCATCGCCTGGAAGACGACGAGGGCTTCTTCGTGACGATCGAGGTTTTGCAGTGCGCGGCCGTAGTTGAAGAGTTCACCCAGTTTTGCCCGGTCCTTTTCGACCCCACGGGCGAAAGAATCTGCAGCCTGGTTGAACCGTTCGAGTGCGAAACACGCTTCCCCTTCGAGGAGCAACAGCGCGGAATTGTCGGGGTATTGTTTGAGGTAGGCGTTCAGGTAGGGCAGGGCAGCGATGGCCCGGCCTTCTGCGATCCACGAGCGCAGACGGATGCGTTCCGATGGCAGTTGTTGCACAGAGATTGGCGGAATCTGATCACCAAGGTTGGACTCAGGCTCCTGCGAGTAGAGCGGGACGGGCCACAAAAGGAGTGTCAGCAGCAGAATACGGAACAAAAGGAGCAACCCATCTTCAAGGCTTACGGCATCGGCATCCGGTGCCCTGTCTCCCCAGCATGAAAATATTGACCGTAAAAATCAATCCCGCAGCTGGGACTGAATGGTGGGCGTGGAGGGACTCGAACCCCCGACTTATTCCTTGTAAGGGAACCACTCTAGCCAACTGAGTTACACGCCCGGCCATGACTTCGTTCGTTATCGTAAAGAAATCGCCAGATAATCCCAGTGGAATATGGGATCTCAAAGAGGGTATCGCTCGATGCCCTTCACAGGCTGAGCGCGACGATTCCTCCGGCGACCGTTGCCAGCGCCAGCAGTACACTGATGGGCGACGGCGAATGCTCTCTTTTGAACAAGGCGAAGGAGCGAACTCGCTCCCTCGCCTTGCTGAAGATCTTATGGGCAATTCGGGTAATCGACGCAGTCCAATGCATCTGGGGTCGGATCAGGTCCGCAACCGGGGTAGGGGGGAGGAGGAGAGTCTCCACTGCTGAAGAGGAAGGTGAGTACATAGATCCCGTCGCCGATGTTGAGTTGCCCATCGTCATTGGAATCGCATGCGTCTTCGCACGAGCCTGGGAGGGGAGCTCCACCGAACAAGTGAGTGAGATAACCGATGACGTCGCCGATATCGATCGATCCATCCTGATTGCAGTCTCCACGAATGAATTCAGGTTCGGGCTCTCCAATGATGACGTCGCAGCAGGTCGCATCGGCCTCGGTGCTTCCACAGAGACCGACGACGCAAAAGGACCAGGTTCCATCCGGCAGAGGATCCGAGACATACTGGGTCGCAGATCCAATAAGCGTTTCGATCACCAAAGTCCCGAACTGGATTCGAATGGCGGTGTAGTTGACGGGATTGCTCCAGGTTAGAGTGACCTGTGAGTTGGAAACAGTGCAGCTGAGAGGTTCTACACGGGGGCATTCGCTGGTGCCGCAGGTGTTGGAAGGTGGTGCCTCAAGGGGACCACATACTCCGACGACCCAATATGTGGTTGGCTCTGGGGCCGGAAAGTTGTCAAAGAAAGTGGTCTGGTCGCCAGCAACCGTGCCGATGAGGCCATCGAGATCACTGAAGATTTGAATCTCGGAATAGGTGTCGTTGTTGGTCCAGTCAAGCTGCATAGCGACGGCACTTTCTGTGCATACGAGATCGGTCACCCCCTCACAGGTTGCAGGATTGAAGGAAACATTGTCAAAGGTGGTTTCACCAGGTTCCCCCAAATCATTTGGTGAGAGTGTGCCCATGTTGAGCCGGTAATTTCCACCGGGCGAATCAAAGATGAGCGATTCAGTAGCGCTCTCTCCGTCGGTTCCTGAAAGAAAGGGATTACCATTGACTAGATCACCATTCGGATCGAGGAGTTGGTAAAAGGCCAGATCAGAGTCATTGCCGGGACTTGAGAGACTCCAATCAAAATTGAGTTCCAGGATGCCTGCAGGAAGATTGATGAGTTGTGAGATGAAACTGGAAGCACCTTCCCCGTCATCGCCCGCAGTCACAGCCGCTGCTCCACTTGAAAAATCAACGGAGCCGTTTTCGGTGCGGTCAGTGAAGCACCAGGGCTCCCCAGTCGAGTCGCTGAAATCACCGTTGGTCAATGGTCCCGGTGGTAGATCACAGTTGATTTCGAAGTTGTCGAAGGCTGCGACTCCTGGTCCACCCAACCCGTTCTGGGTGTAGGCTCCACATTGAAGGATATAATCGCCGCTGAATGGACCACTCCCGCTGAAGGGCATGTTGACCGATCCAGCATCCTGAGTAGGAAATGTCGAGAGGACGTGAGGGCCGTCAACCACTGAAAGCCCGGTATCGGCATCGATCAGATCCCAGCGAGGTTGATCATCATTCGCTCCACTGGGGAACCAGAACCAGTCGAAACTGACCCTGTGAGAGACGACATCAAAGGTGGTGAATCGTTGGAAATTGTGGCTGAAAATGATTCCTTCATCGGCATCAGCGCTGAAGACCTGTGCGGCACCGTTCTCGAATAGTCTGAAGCCGCTGCTGTTTTGATTGTCGAAGCACCAATGGTCTCCGGAGGCAGAAAAATCGCCATTTCGCAACGAATGAGGTGGGGCGAAGTCTTCAACGAAATTCACATTGAGATTAAAAACGCCTGGTCCGTTGTTTGGGGCTGCACCTGAGTAGTTACTTACACGGATGATGACCGTCTCTCCTGTGATCAACTCTCTGGATACGTAGGAGTCCCGTCTGTCACCCTGATCAATCCCGTTGCAAATCGTTGTATTGTCAGATACCAAGTAATCGTCATTGCACTCGAGAGTGTTCAGGTCGGTTCCTGGACACGAATCGTGCAGGGAGAGGACAGTGTCCGTCCCATTGTCGGTTCCCCCCAGATCGTTGGATCCGCAGGTGTCAACTTGCAGTGTTCCGTTACATGAAGCGGTGAATTGATACCAGACATCTTTGTCTGTGGGTGCGCAGTTTGTCAAACCATCGGCGGTCGCACACCGGGTATCTCCGGTGAAACTGCCACCACTGCTGACATCGATGGCATCGGCGCAATCGTCGTTTTCAGGGATCACCCCCACATTCAGAATGAATTGATCGGGGAAACCGCTAGGCCCCCCCCAGTGTGAGACGCGTATGATGAACGTGTCCCCTGCTTGAATCGGAGTCGCGACAAAAGAATCTCTTTGTGCTCCCAAATCCAAGCCAGAACAGGAAAAATTACCAAAAGAATCGTCATTGCAAGATAATGACGGAAGAAGTGTTGAACTATCAGCAGGGCAACCGTTGTGGATGGATAGCACCGAATCCAGTCCTGAATCTTGGCCGTGCAAATCGTTTGATCCGCAAGTGTTGGCGAAGAATATGCCATTGCAGGTGGCGGTGTAGGAGTAAAAGACATCGGGGGTGTTGTCTGACTGGCCGCAAAGATCTGCGCCACCACAGGCGGAGTTTGTCGAACAAACGGGATCGGCACAATCGATCAGGCCATCGAAATTGTCATCGATGCCGTTAGAACAGTTTTCTCCCCCTGTATCGTATGCTGCCCCATCGAGGGTTCCTAAGTGAGTACCGTCTTCGATCACGGTGGCAGAGGTGCACACGTCGTTAATACATTGGGGGCCGCTCAAACTTAGCCTGAAAGATCCAGTGGCACCACCTACGCCAGATACTCTTATGAGAAAGCTGTTTCCTGCATTTACAGGCAATGTAAGTTGATCACCACTCCCACACACGTTGTTATTGCTACAAATAAGAGGCGCACCAAGATTATTCGGACAGACTGGGTCGCCAGCCGGAGTGAGTGCGTTGTACACCTCCAAAATGGTGTCAAACTCTGAATAGCAAGTATCTATTACCATTAGATCATTGACTGGATTACCAAGAGGAGTGTACCGGAACCATACATCTGGAGAGCCGTTTGACGATCCACAGCTGCCGGTCGCATCGTAGGTGCTCCCTTCAGTACTGCCGATAAACCCTCCGGGGCAGATGTCTATTGGGGAAAAACACGGATTATTTATGGGGGGAGCGCAGGCGGGTCCGCCGACAGTAATTGAGAAAATTCCGGGTATTCCTATAGGAGCAGCTACGCGGATCAATACAGGCTCCCCTGCAAGCAGAGGAACCGTGACTGTAGGGTTATTACTGGCAATGTCGCAGGCCAACTGGTTAAAAGTGCCACCGGGGCAGCCGTCGTGAACGGAAAGACCAACATTGGGCATATTGGTGCTGGAAATTGAGAAGGTCACATTTCCATTTGCCGAAGGAGTGAAACTATACCAGACATCAGGACTTGGATTGATGTCGCAATCTGCAAAACCATCCTGGAAAGCGCCGACCGTAGTGCCGGAATAAGTTCCGCTACAAATCGATATGGCATCTTCACATCTGTCGTTGATCACCCCTGGTTGCAAGCAGGAAAGGGTATCGCGAAATGTTTGAATGGTATTTATTGTGGTCGCAGTGAATTGATTTCCACCATTTATAGTCGCATCCATCGTGAATGGTGGATTGGTGCACGCAGGATTACAGTGCGTAGCGGGAGCACTCCAACTGTGTCCCAATTCATGGGCAGTTAAGTTTGTACACAATGAAAGATTTTGTGAGAAGTCGGATTCTGACCATCCATAGTGGCTTGTGATATCACAGACGCTTCCTACTGTAGCGACTCCGATAACGTTTACTAGATTGCCATTCCCATCGACCCCTTGAAATCCGGTGAGTCCTGTGAAGAGGTGAACTAAATCTCTTCCAACATTCGACTGATTGGCCTGCCATTCAGCGTTTAGTTGGGCTAAGAGATTATTAGCTGAATTGTTGGTACCGTCGTTGAAGTAGAGTGGGGGAGTCGCTTGTGAAGTTCTTATTACCATCGGCGATATAATTCTGTGTGAAATCTGAACATCTCGCTCATATTGCTGATTGACGATGTTGATCACCAGCTCAATCCGATTTGCGGTTCTTATTTCACTGGAGAAATAATTTGTGAAAAAGGCGAAGTCGGCATCGATCGCGATGGCGGCAATGCAAAAATCTCCATTACAACCAGTGCCGCCCATCAGTCCTGGAGTGGGTGAACCTTGTGCGCCCTCGATGACTCCGCATAGCCCGTTGCTTGGCAGCACCTGATCACCCCGATAGACAACGTGATCATTACGACTGAACCCCGTAAACCGTTCTGCCAGCGGTTCGATCCAGTAGGAAGTGCCGTTAGGCAGGACGATGTGAGCCCAAAGCCCCTCGATGTGTAGAGCACCGGCGACGTCTGAACCCTTGTGATTAGCGACCGTTCCCCGGAAGGTGCGCACCGGGCCAGGGTCGGTAAAGATGGTATTGCCGTTTGCGTCGGTACTCTGAATCATGAAGTCAGCATCCCGGACCGAACGGGGTAGCAGTTGAAGGAGGACGATTTTGTCTTCTATCGGCACCGCCACCTCGAGAAAACCATCGACCTCATCGGGAATATCGAGCTCGATTTGCCGGGATCCCATGACCCCCAGGAGTTGATCGATGTCTTTCAGGGATGGCTGTGCCGAGACTGAGGATCCCATGGTCGACAGCAGTAATGCTCCCATGATGAATAACAATAGGGCACCCGTTGAATTGGATGAAGACATGATACCTCCTATGGAGTAGTCACGATGATTTCGAAATGATGAGATTTGGAGAGCCGTAGGTGAAGTCTTTCAAAGAGCCCATGAAGTACTTCACACCTCACAAAACAGGCATGTATCGTAGCAAGATAGTTTGGAAAAGAAATCTACCAGACACTCAAGGATTTAAAACCATAGCATTGACGTAACTGGCCACGGATGTGTCAGTTGTAGTTGTGCAAATGTCTCTGCAAGGATTCCGATGCTAAATTAGAGGCTGAGCGCGACGATTCCTCCGGCGACCGTTGCCAGCGCCAGCAGTACACTGATGGGCCACCACCACAGGAACACTCTTTGAAGTAGCATGAAGCGCAGGCCGATGGTGATGGCGATCAGGTTGGCGATGGCTGCGCCGATCAGCAGCACCATGCCGACATCGGCCAGGTAGTTCGAAGCATTGCCGGTGCGGCCGAGGATCAGCGAGATCCCGCCAAACAACGCCGCCCCCCCGACCACCGCCATCGCCACGGTCCCGGCAAAGATACGCCCCCCGGATGAAATCGGATCGTCTGTTGCCATGGGTTGATCATAGCGTTTCCCGGGAAGGGGCAGCAGCAGGTTTGTCGACAAGAA
>CAYRAM010000020.1:0-39266 GCA_964422295.1 uncultured Planctomycetia bacterium
AATTAAAAAAAGAGGTGCCATCGGGGAAATGGCACCTCCTCGGAAAGAAATGAAGCAAGAAGGACGACCAGGTCGCCCCGGAGAGCCCCTGGCGAATCGTTGCGAATCACCAGGCTTGCCAGCAGTAAGTCGCGAGACCCGCTGCGATTGCTCTCCTGTCCCAAAGAGCCCACCAGAGGAGAAGCACCGATTGTGCCAATTGGGATTCTCACGGAGAAAATCCTCCAAATCGCTTCAGAACTCCCTCTTGGGCATGAAATGCGGGAATGAGATTCAGAAAGGGTAAAGGCGGAGGAATCCAGATGAGGCTAATAAATAACCGGTCTTGCGACGAGGAGCAGGTCTCGTCGTCCTAAAACATTTAATAGCAATGATTTATGTGAAGTGGGAAAAGTATAGCCAGTGACATCGGAGCGATGTCGAATAGTGGTCATTTTCTGATCATCGGTATTCAAAGAAGAAGCCGCCAGAGTTCTCTCTGGCGGCTTCTTTTTTGAGATCGATTACAAGCAAATCAGGGACAGGCGTCAAAGCTCTCGCAGGTGATCGTGTCCTCCGTGGGATCGATCCCACAGCTGTCGAAGGGCTCTTCCGGGGGTTCTCCTCCTGAGAAGAGGTAGGTCAGCAGCAGGACCGGATCATTGAGTTGAATGCTGCCGCTGTCATCGATGTCGATGATTTTCAGGCAACTGGGTTCTGGTCCATTGTTGAACTGGTACTGCAGGATATTGATCGGATCCGCCAGATTGACGTTGCCGTTGGCGTCAAAGTCTCCCCTCTTGAAAGGGGTTCCCAGGGGGGCTTCTGTCACTTCTAAATTTGCGCCACTGGTATTGACGATCGCCGCAATGTTCCCCAGGGAGATCAAGATCGGTGTTGCCGGAGAGCCGGGTGCGGGTACCAGGCTCTCAGTGAAATTGAAGGATGTCTGACCCGGGACTGCGGTCGCAAGGACATCGTAACTGGCGCTGACCAAGTGCTCATCCGTCCCTGGCGGGATGGTGCTGAGTGAGCCGGATTCGGTCGAGGCGATACAGGCGATCACCAGACCATCGGCACCCACAGGATCCAAAATAGGCAGGAAATACTCGGGTCCGGCTCCTCCATTCAGCGCCTGCAAGCTGGCTCCCGCCTGCGCAGAAACCAAAGTCAACTGTGCGCCGTCATGGGCCAAACCGAAGGAGAAACCATAGTACTCAAGGGGGGCATCCACGGTGATATCCAGGCCCACCGAGGTGCCTTGTTCGGCGGAGGGTGCCGATGTTGAGGCGGAGAGGCTGAAAGGTGGGAGCCCGCCGATCTCGATCAAGCCTTCGATCTGTTCAGGGACGATGCCACCGCCTCCGCCCGGGGGAACGACGAGGGTTTCCGTCGGAGAACTTGTGGAGCAACTGAAACTGGAGTTGCAGTAAGCGACCGGTGAAAAAGTGTCGTCGGGCCCGAGAAGATCGACATCGATGACGATCATTTCGTATTCACTGCCGATGGGGAGTTCGTTGATTCCAACGAAATCGATCACCACTCCCTGGATGATTCCTTCTCCGGGGCAGACGGTCAATTCTGCAAATGCCGCAGGGGATCCACCATTGGCGGTCAAGGTCCCATCGCCATGACTGGCCTCGGTGAAATCATAATCATTTGCGCTCGTATCCTCACAGACTGCGAAAGACCAACCGGCGAGGTTTCCGCCGGGGTTGTCGAGAAGACAACGGATCTGAATCGATGATCCACTGGGGGCCGTTTCTGAGGTATCGAAGTACATCGAGTAATCTTGGGACCATGAGACTTGGGGAAGGGCTAAAAGGGTCAGCAAGGCCATCGAGGTGATCCAGCGTGGGACAGAAATCATTTGATCTCCTGTATCTCTTCTAGAGCGAGGTACTTCTTTTCCCGCAGGCCAGTCACGATCAGAGGCCACCGCGGCCTCAGAATCAGTAAGGGCCGGTAAAGATTTACCGACCGGGATGGACTGTCGGGTTTCTTTCCTGCTCGCAATCAATCTGAATTGGGGTTCGAGGATTCTCCAAAACCCTGCAGGAGACCCCTCCAAGGGCCCTCTTATAGATTTTAGATCTTCATCCAGCCTATTGTAGCACCACAGGAGCGATTCAGGCACCCCCCAAAGGTCACAATCGGGCCGAGGAAGTACTGTCCAGTTTGCGGACAGTGCTTCCTCCGCGGTCCCATTCTGGAACCGACGCCCCCCCCACAAAGGAAGATTCAGGCCCATGGAGCGGGCACGGTGATTGCCACTCTTCCCTCAGGGAACCAACTCGGGTTCCCGGCTGTCACCTGAAAGGTCGTCATGAGCTCCGAAAAACGTGCTGGTGCCACTCCTCGAAAGACGGATCTCATTGACGCTGCTGAAGGTCAGGTCCATGACGTCGATGAACTGCGCAACAAAGGGATCAAGAAGGTCCGTGTAGTAGGGATGAGTCATCTCCATGAAATGGCGAGAGAGGCTGCTGCCCGGGCCGTACTCGAACTTGCGGAGAGTCTCGAAGTTACAGAGCAAGTTCGACGCTCACTCGTGGGACGGGCCCAAGAGGCGATCCTGGGAGGGCCTGTCGGTCCTGTTCCCCAAGTGATCGAAAAGCCGGCGTTGCAACCGGATGTCAAAATTGAAGCCCCCTCTTCCGGAGTGACGACCTCCTCCTCCCTGCCCATCGGGCCCCAGGATCATGAAATGTTGCAGGAACTGTCAAAGTTGATCGCCCGCGACTGGAGATCGGAACTGAATTTGGTTCAGGACTCGCATAGGGCGCAGGTAGAGAGGCTTGAGATGAGAATTGAAGAATTGACTCGTGCCCTCAGGGCAACCGATCAGGTACTGACTCGTGGCCGCGAGGACGAGGGAAATGAAGACCCTGTTCTGAAGCCGTTTGATCACAAAAAGGAAGAACTGCTCGACCAGCTGTTCCAGGCCAATGTGGCCTTGAGGGAGATCTCTCCCGGGGCTGCAAATGGAAAAACGGTCGGTGGCGAAGGAAGGACAGCATGAACATGAATCTAGGTAAGGAGACTCTCAACGAGAGAGATCTTGCAACCCCCCCCCAAGATGGATCGACGACTGCCATCAAAATCGGCATCGATTTGGGTACCAGTCGCAGCGCAATCTGCACCTCCAGTGGAGATCGTTTGGTGATGGCGAGTGTCGTCGGTTGGCCAAAAGATGCAGTTTCTGCAAAGGTGTTTGGACGCAAGGTGATCGTCGGCGATGCGGTCTTGGAAAACCGACTCGCCTTGAAAACCTGTTTCCCCCTCTCCGACGGAAATCTCGCATTCACCTGTACCGAAGGACAGGAAAAGGAAACTCTCCGTAAAGCAGGTCTCCACCTCTTCTCTGCGCTGAGGCAAGCAGCCAACCCTGAAGCCCATCAGGCGGTTCATGCTGTCATCGGCGCTCCCGCCGAAGCCACTCGTGAGAACAAGCAGGCCATCATCGATCTGGCCCGTGAGGCAGGTATTGAGGGTGTCATGGTCGTGTCAGAGCCGTTTGCAGTGGCCTACGCATTGGAGGCTCTGGAGGACGCTTTGGTCGTCGATATCGGCGCAGGCACGATCGACCTGTGCAGAATGGCCGGCAGCTTGCCCGGGACAGAAGACCAAATCACCGTGTTTCATGCCGGGAATCATGTCGATGCGAGAATCTGCGACCTGATCAGGGAGAAAAACCCTGAAATCCAGTTTTCAAAAAACATGATTAAGCAGGCCAAGGAACGCTTCAGCAGCGTCGTCGATACCCACAAAAGGGCTTTGGTCAAATTCCCCATCGCCGGAAGGCCGACAGAGATCGACATCACCGATGAGATTGCTTCCGCAGTGGGAGAGTTGGTTCCCCACATTACCCGGGGAATCCAGCATTTGGTTTCCAGTTTCGATCCGGAATTCCAGCATCGAATTCGCAGTCGGGTCATCGTCAGTGGCGGTGGATCACAGGTCTACGGACTGCAAGAGGCACTCGAGAAGGGCCTCGAAGAGCTGGGCGGCGGTCATGTAGTGATCGTGGACGATCCGGTGTACGCCGGTGCACAGGGAGCTCTCAAGCTTGCTCAGGAGATGCCGGAGGATTACTGGCAGCAATTGGGCGAGCAATCCTGAAAATTCGACTTCCTCACTCAGCGCCGGGGGTCCCATGCAGGTGGGATCCTCGGCGTCTATCTATATGCAGCATCATGGAACGGGCGTCTGACCCGTGGTTTGTTCGCGCAACTCGCTGACGATGGTGCACAACTGCTGACCCACTCGTTGCAGGATTTCAGGGGTCGATTCGGGGCCGAGTGAGATTCTGATCGAGCCGCGTATCTCTTTTTCGGGGATCCCCATCGCCTTGAGAACATGACTGGGTTCTCTTGCACCTGAAGAGCATGCCGATCCGCTGGATGCAGAAATCCCTGCCATATCCAATCTGACCAGCAGCGTCTCGGCATGGATTCCGGAAAAGGCAAGATTGATGCAACCGGGCCAGTCTCGCGAATCCTGGTCGACGAGGCGGTGGTCGGGAAGGCCCTCCAAAGAATCCAGCAGTGCTGACCTTGCACTGACCAAAGCGTCGGGATTCCAACGGGGTTGTTGATCGAAACTGTCGGCGAGAAGTCCCATCCCGTGAATTGCTAGCAGGTTTTCTGTCCCTGGGCGTATCTTCTTCTCTTGAGGTCCCCCGTGAATCGACGGTCGATGGAGCAGTCCTTTGCGGATCCACAGCGCGCCGACACCGGGAGGACCACCCGCCTTGTGCGCGGTGATACTGGCTGAATCAAGATGGGATTCACCCAGGTTTATCGGGCAACGGAAGAAGGCCTGGGCTCCATCGGAATGTAGCCTTCCACCCTCGGAATGAACGATTTCACCAATCGCTGGCAGATCTTGGTAAATCCCGGTTTCGTTGTTGAACCACTGGACGCTCACCAATCCCTTCGTCGGAAGATGTTCCAATTCGATCCGACCGTGCGGGTCGACAGGGATCAGGGAACCGGGGCGGCCATCGGCGTGTTGACAGCGGACCGGTTCGAGGATCGATGGATGTTCGGTCGATCCGGCAGCGAGATCAGGCTCGTCGGCTACCAGGCCCGAGATCGCCAAATTGTTGCTCTCAGTCCCCCCACTCGTGAAAAAGATTTCGGCGGGTTCGACTTTCAAGGCAGCCGCAACACGATCCCGGGAATCTTCGAGGATTCTTCGCGCTTTGCGTCCATCTTCATGAAGGCTCGAAGGGTTGCCCCACTCCATCGATTGCAAGAGATCTGACATTCCGGAGGAAACTTCAGGAAGGATGGGAGTGGTCGCATTGTGATCCAGATAGACACGGGTCATGGGGAGACGCTTCCAAAGTCGAGACCCCGTGGGCTCAGGAGATCCAGCTGCCAGAGCTGGTCCGGCCCGACAACCAGCCGCAGAGAATACTCGATCAATTGTGTTTCTGATTCCCAGATCAGAGTCACCCACCATTGACCGGGGTTGCCATTGACCGCTTCGGGTATCGGGTCAACTTTGGATTTGACGATCAAGTCTCTGAGACCGATGTCGTCCAATTCCGGAACGTCGACAAATCGAATCAGGCCTTTGAATTGAAGGGAAGAAATTTGCTGACGAGTGTCCTCGGTCAGCGTCTCGTAAGCGCGGGAAAGATCACAGGCGTCGACGCAGTAGCGAAAGTACCTCACCGTTTCCAGGGGAGATTCGCGCTGAAAGTGGTCATCCACCTTGGGGATTTGCTGACAACCAACAATCATTAGAAACAGGATCATCATCGGGCCGTAACGGACCCACATTTTTACCTCAGGGGTCATCGTCAATCCTCCTCGCCGGGTTCCAACCCGGGGAAATCGGGAAGGCTATCATCTCCTGAGGAATTGAGGATATCAGAAACATCGATGGCTGGGACCTCATCGATGACTTCAGGAGTGGCAAAGAGCGGGAACCCCAATCGGGCGGAAAGTACAAATGCGTCACTGGGTCTGCAATCAATATGGGCTTCCTGAAGAATCCCGTCCGATCCTTTACGCTCCAGTACAAGGAGCCCAAAGAAATTTCCCTGAACAACCTGGGTCACGATTCCTCTTCGAACTTCGATGTCGAATCCGAGCAATATCGAAGAAAGAAGTTGATGAGTCATTGGGCGTGGAGGTTCCTGTTTCTGAAGCGCTTCTTCCAATGCAATCGCTTCCGCATGACCGATGCAAATAACGAAGTTTTTTGCGTCACTGAGGATTTGGACGATGGCTCCCAATTCCTGTTCCTGAGGAAAACAGCGTTGACCAATTTGGATCGGTATCAGGGTGTCGCTCATTTATCCTCGCTTTCTGTGTGAAAAGAGATCGAGGCTGGATCCGTGATCCTCCAGGCAATCTCTCAGTTGAGGAAGCCGGTGAAGGCTATTTGCAGAGCAGGCCACGAACTCACCTTCTCCACCATTTAACACCGGACATACTCTGCCACCAGACTCGGAAACAATCAGCAGCCCCGCTGCCACATCCCATTCATGGGTTCGGTACCATGCTGCGGCATCCAGGCGACCCATCGCTACCCAGGCCATCTCCAGGGCAATGGAACCGAGTGTTCTTTCTTTGATATTTTTGGGAAGAAAATTTCTCCAACGGGGACGTTTCCTGCGCCATCGAGGAGTTAAATGGATCATCGGGATGTGGTCAGTCCGGTTCCTAAAGGGGAGCAAACCTCCGCTGCAGAGTCCTTTGCCGCAAACAGCCTCGATCCATTCCCCTCTGACCGGGTCGGAAATCCAGCCAAACAGGGTTTCCCCCTGGTGCCGATAGGCGATGGAAACGGCAAAAATGGGGATTCCCCTGCTGTGATTGGTGGACCCATCCAGGGGATCGATGATCCATCCATTTTGCAGGGTTCTTGCATCCACTCCCAATTCCTCACCAGAGATGGGATCCTCAGGAAATCGTTCGAGAGTGATTTTACGAAATAGAGTCTCCGAGTCGACGTCCGCAGGTTCTCCATGAAGGAACCGATCTTTGACCAAGCGGCTCAAGATGGTTAGCACTTGTCTTCCATGGCTGCGTCTCTGCGCCAGTGGGTCCATCAGTCGTGCTCCGAGTCGTCGATTTGTGAATCAGCGAGTGCAGCAATACCAGGCAAAGTTTTTCCCTCAAGATACTCCAGGGCTGCCCCTCCTCCGGTTGACACATGATGAAAATGATCTGCCAAACCCATTTGTCGGACGGCAGCAGCACTGTCGCCTCCGCCGACGACAACACGAGCTTCGTGGCGTGCCAGTAGTCGGGCCAAATCACGGGTGCCGGATGAAAATTCGGGTGACTCGAAAACGCCAGCAGGTCCATTCCAGAAGATGGTCTTTGCCGCTGACAGACGGTGCTGAATCTTGTCAACAGTTTGCGGGCCGATATCGAAAAGGCTGAAATCGTCAGGAACAGGATCTCCATAATTGATGAGCATTGTGTCTGTAGGATCCACAGGGCGATCACCAGCGATGAAGTCATCGGGTACTACGATTTCAATCGCACCCGAGAGTAGTTTTTGAACAGTCGACAATGCTTCCGGCTCGACCGTAGACGCTCCCACGTCGATGCCTTTTCCATGAATGAGGGTATTTGCGAGTCCCCCAGCGCACACAATCCCGTCGAGTTTCGGAGCCAATTGACTGAGAACGCCGATCTTGTCGACAACCTTGGCACCACCGGAAACCACCCAGAATGGTCTCTCCGGTTGATCTCTCATCTCCGTGAGGACTTTCATTTCCTTTTGGATCAGATAGCCGACGAAGGATGGCTTCAGTCGCGTAATCGCTGAGACGGAAGCATGAGCTCTGTGACAACAGCCGAAGGCGTCGTTGACGTAATATTGACACCCTTCCACCAATTTCTGAGCAAACTCCACTTGGTTCTTTTTCTCGCCGGGATCGAAACGCAAATTATTCAACAGTACGACGCTTCCGTGATTTTGAGCGGAAAGTGGTGACTGATCGATTTTGCCTGGTGGAAACTCGCTCACAAAGTGGACCGGGAAATCAATCTGAGATCGCAGGTATTCAGCGATGGGCTCAGTACTCAATGCAGGGTCAGTGCCCTGTGGTCTCCCCAAATGAGTGCCCACCGTGACGACACAGTCGGCGCCGAGCAGATCCAAGAGTGTTGGAAGCAGCGCATCGATGCGGTTGGTATCCGTGATGACCCCGTTTTCCAATGGGACATTGAGATCCCCACGAAGGAAGACACGATCACCAGGCTCGACGATGGAGAGCAAATCCTGAAGGCTCCGCAAGAGGTTCTCCTATTCACAAATTGGAGTAACACCTTAACAGGGCAATCGTCGAATCGAAACACGATGAAAGGGAGAGGAACTCAACGGCCGAGTAGATTTAAGGCGCTGGATCGAACCAGTGACGAAATTCTCCTGCGAAAACTGTGGCGTGTGAAAAGAAACAACGGGAATCGTATAATTTGCCACAGGCTTGCGAGCAGGCTCCTGAAGATCTGGAAATACACCATTTTTTGGGCGCGTGGGCTGGGCTGAGGCAAAGGAGTCAAACACGATGGACGGCGAGATTCGGTGCTGTCCAATCTACTGCTCCGGATCTTTGAGAATCTTCACACCTTTTTGTTTAAACCAGGCCCAGCGGGAGACCCGTGAAGCCACACCCTCGAGAGTCTTGTAGTAAGTGTATTGCAATGCGACCTCCTTCGGTCGCATTGTACTGGCGGAAAAAGGCATCTTGACCTTCGCCGAGCGCAATCTTTTAAATTTGCCTTCAGAGGTCCTTTCGAGCAGTTCAATCGTGGCTTCGCCTTGAAAAATATTGGCAATCGGAGCGCCGTAGAAATCTTGTTGACGAACAAAATAGCAGCGCAATTTGACCTTGAGAACGTGGGCGGCCTTCTTGACGTCACCTTCTGAAAATCGGACTTTTCCACCCATGCGGTTCAGATTGTATCTCAATCCGGAGGACTCGACCTTGTCGCGGCCGACCTTTTCGTCCGCCTGAATAATCACCACAGTGGCATCTCCACTGACGGGAGGCAATTCAGGAAGGTCTGGTAGGCCAGTCTTATCCCATTTCGGGAGGGGTAAATTATCAGGGATTTCCGGGAGTTCTTCGGTGGGTGTACTGTCCAGTTCTTTTTGTCTTGCTTGAGCTGCTTCGCTGCCCTCAAGGTACCAATCACCACCTATCCAGACATAGCCGAGAGCTTTTCGTGCATCGAATTGATCCGGAGAGAGGGAGATGACCATTTTCCAATGAACCTTGGCCTGTATCGATAGATTCCGAGAGTCGCACCAGCGAGCCAATTGAATTTGGCCATCCACGTCCCCTTCTTTGAGTGCCTTGGCGCGCTTCTCGTATTCATCAAGGGGCGTGGCGGATTTCTTTATCTTGGCAATTTCACTTCGATCGATGGTGACGATGGTTCCGTCCAACTTGCGGATGCTGACCAGATCTCCGATTTCTCTGACGATGTTTCCCTCGATCTTGTCACCATTTACCAGTTCGAAGACATCTGCATGTAGCGATGACGATATCATCGCCAGCCACGCCACCACGAAAAGGTGAAGGAGCGAGAGGTGATTCCGAGGCTGGATAAATGCGTTGCTGGTCAAGATCCTGTATCCTCTCCGGGGAGATCTTACCCTTTCAAGCCGTTTCAGGACATGAAGTGGCAACACCGAGCAATCTGTCAGGTTACTCAGGAAACGAGAAGATGGCTGAGAATTGTTCCAAAATCCCTGAATTTGGCGAAATTTTTCGGAGTGGATCCTTGCCCATGATTGCACTCCTGTGGGTCCCCCTGATGGGGTGTATTCAGGAGAGTTCTGTACCGAATAATTCATGGTTGATCGACCGTACTGAAAACACGGGTTTGGAATTTCTTCATGACAACGGCATGAGTGGCGAGCGTTACTTTTGTGAAATCGTCGGCCCGGGTGTCGCAGTGCTCGACATCGACGGTGACGGCGACATGGATGTCGCGATCAATCAGGGACATCTACTGACTCACGAATCTGCCAATCCCCCTCTCCGAACATTGCCACGCCCTGAAAATTCACCACCCGGATTGCGGATATTCAGGAATGACGGAATCCAGGATGGATTTCCCATTTTCTCGGACATGACCGAGACTACGGGCATCCGATCGAAAGTATACGGAATGGGGCTGGCCGTTTCCGATGTGAATAATGACGGACTCCCTGACATATTGGTCACCGGATTTGGCGAGGACGAACTGTGGATATCCAAAGGTTCCGGAAAGTATCAAAACCTGGCCAAGGATTGGGGAGTGGCGGATGAACGGTGGACTACGAGTGCCTACTTTGCTGACGTCGACAGGGACGGGGACGAGGATCTGTACGTTTGCTCCTATGTAGACTTCACGCTTGAAAACCACAAGCCCTGTTATGGAATCACGAGCCTGGTGGATTACTGCGGACCCAGTTCGTACCCTTCTTTGACTGATCGTTTCTATCGTAACGATCAAAATTCGACATTTACCGACTGGACCGTGGAGAGCGGAATCGGTGCATTTTCGGGTGCGGGATTGGGGGTTGCTTGCAGCGACCTGGACGAAGATGGCCGACTCGATTTCTATGTCGCCAATGATGGCGAAGTCAATCGCCTGTGGCTTCAAAAGCAACCTCTCAGATTTGAAGATGCCGCCTTGATCAGTGGTTGCGCACTCAACCGGGAGGGCCAACCAGAAGCATCGATGGGAGCCGAGATCGCCGATTACGATGGCGACGGAGACGACGATTTATTTCTTACACATCTGGATGGTGAAACCAACACACTGTACAGAAATCGAGGTAAAGGTGTCTTCGACGATATCAGCATCGAGTCAGGGTTGGGGATACCCAGTCGACGATGGACAGGATTTGGCACCGCCTGGATCGACGTTGACAATGACAGTTGGCTCGATCTGTTCATTACCAATGGTGCGGTCAAACTGCCTGTCGATCGACTGACAAAAGGTGGAGTTCACCCCCTGGGACAACCTGATCAGCTCTATCGAAATCAGCAAGGGACTTCCTTTCAGCTGGTTTCTCCAGATGAATTGCCTGACCTTGCCAAAGACACTGTGGGAAGAGGAGCCGCTTGGGGCGACTTGGACAATGACGGGGACTTGGATCTCATCGTCACAGGGAACGGGGAAAATGCTCGCGTATTGATCAATACCGCCGGACATCGCAATTCGTGGATCGGTTTTGTGCCTTTGGATGACAAGGGGCGAATCATTTCTGGGGTCCGTTTTGACGTCGATGCCGGCTCTGGGAGGATCATTCGCAGATACAGTCGCCGGGGCGGATCCTATTTGAGCAGTCATGATCCGCGGGTCGTGGTCGGTTTGGGTGAGTTGAAAGATTCATTGGATGTCAACGTCTGGTGGCCGAATGGAACGTCTAAACAATTCAAGGGACTGATGCCTGGCCGCTACCATGAAATTCGTGAAGAGGAGGATTGAATTGAAGACCCGTGTCCGGCGGCACCGGAATCTCCTCCTTTCAATCATCCTGTTGTTTGCCGGCTGCGAAGCCGAAGTCATCCAACCTCCGTCCTTCAGCCCGTTGCCGCTGGAAGATTTTGAGGGGGCGGTCAGAGAGCACCTGGAAAAAGCAATCCTCCTGAGGCAAAAAGCCGCCTCTGAGGACGACCTTGAAAAACAAATGGATGAGTATGCTGCTGCAGGCAATATTTTTCAGGCATATGGACTGCTTCCTCATGCGATAGAAACGTATCGGTTGGCACTTTCCCGTGGCTTTGAAAACCATCGCGTCTCCTATTTATTGGCTCTCACGTTGAAGGACAACGGTGACCTGGAAGAGGCCAAGGAACTTCTCATTTCCCTGCTCTCGCAGAAGCCTCAGCATCTCACTTCCCTGATCGCATTGGCAGAAATTGAGTACTCTCTGGGGGAAACGCATGCATGCGAATCACTGGCGAAAACGATTCTGAGGAATCATCCCCTGTCGGTCCCGGCTTTGGCGTTACTGGGTCAGAGCAGATTGGCAAATGGAGACGCAGAAGAAGCGGTATTGTTGTTGTCCCAAGCGTTGGAGATGTCTCCCGGGGCGTCTGCATTGAGATATCCGCTTGGCCTCGCACTGCGTGAATCAGGCGATCTCACCGCTGCAGAGGCGCAGATGGCAATGAGGGGTTCTGCCTTTCCAAAGGCCAAGGATCCATGGATGGCGGAGATACTTGCCTTGCGAAAGGGAGGCAGGGTCCATCTGAATGAGGGCACACTGCTCTTCTCTGAGGGCTTGTATTCACGTGCAGAAGCCGCATTCATAAAAGCCCTCCAGTTCGACCCTGAATCCCCCACTGCCCATCTCAACCTGGGTTCTGCAAGGGTCAAGTTGGGTCGATTGAGTGAAGCAAGGAGTAGCCTGAATGAAGCGATCAGGTTGGATCCGGATATGGCTCTGGCTTGGTTTGATCTAGGTGTCGTCGAAGCCCAGGACGGGAATGACCGCTTGGCGATCAAGTGTTATGACAGAGCGATATCCATCGACAAAGGGCAGACAGAAGCTCGATTCAACAGGGCAAATGCGTATCGTCGATTGGGCGAGTTTGACAAGGCCCTCGCAGATCTGCAAATCGTGATCGAGGAGGTTCCTGGAAACGACCTGGCATGGTTGGCTGGCGCAGTTTCTTTGGTAAGAATCGATCTCGCCAAAGAAGCCCGGGATTGGGTTCAGCGAGCATTATTGACACACCCGGATAACCCGCGCCTTTTGGGATTCCATGCCCGGTTGACGGCATGTGACAAGAAGAGCTCTGCCGAAACACTGAAAAAACAAATGGAAGTCATGAGCCGGGTGACTTCTCGGCAGCCCGATTTGGAATTACTTGAAGCCAAGGCGATGCTCCATGCTGCAATGGGAGATTTCGAAGAAGCAAAACATTTGCAAAATGCCCTGATACGCGCAGCGATTGAAGCGGGCCAGCCACAACTGTCTTCCAGGTTGAAACCTCACCTGGATGCCTATTCCCGGGGAGAACTCCCCTTTGATCCCTGGCCAGAATTGGAATCTGCCGATGAGCCTTGAGCGGGGTCAATAGAGACCTCAGCCAGCGCTCTAAGCTCTGGTATTGCAGTGCCGGCTGGATCGGGAGCCCACTCATTCATCGTTGCCTGTACCAGGTGCCACTGCTGATTGAGTTTGCCAAACTCAGCTTTGAAGGCGAGATGATACTGCCGTGCTCCCACTTGGCCTCTCGGCATCGAGACCTCGATGATTTTTGGGAGATCAGGATCTCCTTCGATCCAGGATTTGACGTGCGCTTCCCATACCTTGGAACCATTTGAGTCGTAACCGGATTCTGAGACAAAGCGGCCACTCTCAGAATCAAAAATCAGCGTCGCTCGCTGGCAAGAGTTCACTCGTCCTTGCCAATACGCAATGTTCAGGCACCCCACCCCTGCGTTCAAATCCGGAGAGGTGGACAAATCAAGATCGACATGAGTCATGCCATTTTCACTTTTGATAGAGGTGGAGAACAAATCCGGTGATTGCATCCAGAGGTCCACGGCCATGCGAAGATGGATTCCACGATCGAGATGGTAATCGAGGTGCCTTATCAATGAGATTTCAACAGGGGAAGCGTCGATCCGTATGTCTTTGGAACTCCCGGCGACCAAATTGACCATTGAAAAGTCATATCCCAGGTTTTCAGAGGCTGGCGGCTTTGATGTCCAATTTCGCGCAGAGTCAAAGATGCGATAAAGAGTCTCGCGGTGCGCCTCATTGGAGATGTTTTTCAAATAAAGATCTTGTACAGCCAAATGGGTTTCTCTTGTGGCGATCTCATGCCAAGTGGACTTCATCATTTTTCGGGTGGTTGGATTCATTGGTTTGCGCAGCTTTTGTTGCAAATAATCCATGCCGGGATGGGTCTTTGGAAGAGGGCTTGCATCGGAAGTCAAAACCGCAGGAAAAAGAAGCGAGGTCTCCGGGCGGACCACCAATTGGATTCCTCTCAGAGCAGCTCCTCGGACTTCCTTTTCGGGATCATTCAGGCCTTCCAGCAACTCATCGACCACGGCTGCAGCGGGAATTCTTGCAAATCCGTACATGGCTGCTTCCCTTGCAGAAACCGATTCACCATTGGCCGCCGATTTGAAAAAGTCGAATGCCTTATCTGGGAAGACTCCCAGGACCAGCATGGTGACAATTTGCCTTGCACGCCCTTCTTGTTTCTCCAAAAGAGGGGCGAGTTCTTCAAGCCAGGCAGGATCCTTCGATTGACGAATCTTTTCGACCGCCTGCCTCGATCGTTCCGAGTTTTCAGAAATCAAATCCTTCACAATTGAATTCTTGTCGATGTCGGAATTATTGGGAGGTGATTGCGCTGGCAGGGAATTATTGAAATATCCCCATGGCAAAATCAGCAGCAAGACGATTTTCAAATGGAGGTCACTCATAAAAACCCGATCCATTCTCCGCCCTTTGAACCAAATCAGGACAGGGAGTCCGAGGGTCTCCGGAGGCGTGGGCTTTCTCCAGTCGGTCGACGATCAAGGAGAGGCCTTGATCGTCGGCGTCCTTTAACAATCCACCCAAATGAGGAGGGAATCCAGTACCCATGATCATGGCCAAATCGAGCAGTCCAGCGTCTGCCACAACGCCTTCAGAGAGGCAACGGGATGCTTCATCCACCATCGGATCAATCAGTGAAGAAACGATTTGTGTGGGTGTTTTTTGAATTTTTGTGCGGTTGTTTGAATTTTCAGGGATTTTGAATTCTGGATTCCAAGTTTGCTGTGATCCACGGTATCGATAAAACCCTGTTCCGCTCTTCTTTCCGAGCCAGCCCTTTTGAACCATGTCTTGCAGCAACGAAGAGGCCTGATATCTGTCACCAAAAGCGGCATGGAGCGTTTTTTGAACCTCAACTCCAACGTCGAGCCCGACTTCGTCCATCAAGCGAAATGGTCCCATCGGCAATCCATGACTTCGTGCGATCTCATCGATCCTGGGTCCCGGTGTTCCCGAAAACAGAAGTCTGCTGGCACCGAGCAGATATGGAACCAAAATCCGATTGACCAGAAATCCGGGTGAATCCTTGGCAACGATGGGGTACTTCCCAAGTTTGCGGGCGAGTGCGAGTGCTTTACCGACAGTTTCGGGTGAAGTCCATTCACCGGGAATGATCTCCACGAGCGGCATTTTCGGTACCGGATTGAAAAAATGCAATCCTACAACTCGGTCTGCAATAGGACTGTCTTCCTGAATCAGGGTGACGCTCAGTGCAGATGTATTGGTCGCGAAAATCGTCTCTGAACCCAAGCGGTCTGCCAGGTCAGCCAAAACGGATTTTTTGACATCGAGTCTCTCGACGACCGCCTCCAATATGCAGCCAGCCGATGCGAGCCCATGGATCGGTTTTCCGTAGGTGAGCCGTGCCAGGGTTTCGTCTCGTTGCTCCAGGGAGATTCGCTTTTTGCGATACCGGGATTGAATCGAATTTCCGATGAACTTGAGTCCGGACTCAAGGCTGTCTTGAGAGATGTCTCGAAGTCTCACAGGGATTCCCTTTTGTAGTGCAACACTGGCGACTCCGGAACCCATGACACCCGCACCAAAGACGACGAGGGATTCTGAAGCTTGCCAATCTCCCTCAGGCTCTCCTTCGTCCCCTCGCCGGGATCGTTCAGAATTCTTGAAAATGGTGACAAGGTTTTTTGAGATTTTGCCGGTGACCAGTCGTGAAATTTCCAACGCCTCTTTTTCCAAACTGCTCTTCAGGGAACCAGAGGCGGCGTGCAAGGCGACGTCGAGTGCTCTCTCAGGAGCCGGCAGTTTACCCCCGGTCTTTTTACGAATTCCTTTGAGTGCCTCCCTGGCGACGAATTTGCGACCGAGTGCTGTATCGTCGATGAGCCAAGAGACGAATCCCGAGCGCAATTTCACTCTGCGCTTCAATATCGACTGCAACTGGGATTTGGATTCGCGTTCGATGATCTTCAGGGCATTCTGCCGAAATCCCTCAGGTGGAATCATGGCATCGGCAACTCCCTTTTTCCAAGCGACCTTTGCGGGTAATCGACTTCCCGTAAGCACCCACGAGAGCGCTCCCCTGAGTCCGAGGAGGCGCGTCATGCGCACCGTTCCCCCAAATCCAGGCAGGATTCCGAGGTTCACTTCCGGCAGCCCGATGCGGGTGGACGGCGAATCGACAACGATTCTGGCGCTGCACCCCAGCGCAAGTTCGAGGCCCCCACCGAGGCACACTCCCTGGATCACGCAAAAACTGGGTACCTGAAATCCACCCAACAATCCAAAGAGGTCCTGCACCTCTCTGCATTGGTGATGGACCTCGTCTGCATCATTTGCATTTTCGATGATTTCCAAATCCGCACCTGAGCAAAAGTAATCATCTTTGGCACTGGAAAGGATGACCGCTTGGATCCCATCATGTTCGACTGCAGCAGCAAGTGCTATTTTGAGATCCTCCAGCACTGAAAGTGCCAGGATGTTGCCCGGCGAATCGGCATCAAAGATAAGATGAAGCCAACGGCCCTTTGGGTCTTCTGTCGGAATCGCTGAATCCCAATCAGAGGATCTGACAAGTTTCCACTGGCTCATGACGAGATTCCCTCCAAGAGAACTGCTCCCCCTTGCCCGCCCCCAATACACATCGTGGCAATCCCGTGACCACCCCCCATGTTTTGCAGTTTCCTGGCGAGAGAAAGTACGATTCTTGCTCCTGAAGCTCCAACAGGATGCCCCAGAGCGATGGCTCCACCTTCTGGATTCAATTTGGAGTCTTCGATCGCCCCGGGAGGAGTATCGAATCCTGCTTCGCGGGAATAACTGGAGCTTTGCAACGCTTCTTGGCAGGCGAGTACCTGGGCTGCGAAAGCCTCATTGAGTTCGACGATTTGAAGATCTCTTAACTGAAGTTCAGTACCACGCAAGACCCTGGAGATGGCATGTACAGGCCCCAGGCCCATTCTCAATGGATCACAGCCGACAAATGCACTGTTGACGATGCGGGCCAGAGGCTTATAGCCCAAAGATTGTGCTCTCGACTCACGCATCAACAGCAGCATCGCTGCTCCGTCGGTGATCCCGCACGAGTTGGCGACAGTGACACTGCCCATTTTTCGATCGAAATAAGGCTTCATGCGGGCGATTTTTTCGGGGTCCATTTTTTCACGCGGGCCGATATCTGCGGTGATGAATCTGTCCAAGTGTGGAGGAATGGCAAGTGGTGCGATTTCTTCTGCAAGAGACTCCCTGCTGGAAATCGCCCTGCGATGACTTTCGATGCTGAATTGATCTTGGGAAGATCTCGAAATATTCCACTCTCTTGCCAAGCGCTCAGCGGTGTCACCCATCAACTCTCCGCTGAAAGGATCCTTGAGGCCCTCCAGCAATCCGATGCGCGGTTTCAAATCAGACCAGCGAAACTTAGACCAGCCGCCCAATTTTTCTGCAAAGGATTTGGCCCGTGCAAGCGAAGCCAATTTGAAACCAAAACTCATTGGGAACAGCAAAGGTATTCGGCTCATCGACTCCGCTCCCCCGGCGAGGACGACCGCCTCCTGGTCTAGGCTAACTCTATAAGATGCGTCAACGACCGCCTGCATGCCGCTGGCGCAATTTCTTGCAACGGTGAATGCAGGGGTGGACAGGGGCATACCTGCACGCAAGCTGACGACGCGCGCTGGATTTGCACGATCAGGAGGTTGGGCGCAGCAGCCGAGAATCAGTTCAGTGACCGATGTTGGATCCACGCCGATCACGTCGATCAACTCTCGGGTGCAGGCCGTTGCCAATACGTCGACAGGAGTTTCGCGAAGGTCTTCACCTGCGCGGACAAAAGGTGTTCTGCGTCCGGCCACAATGACGACGGCGTCTTTCAATTGGCTGCCCTTCCCCTATCGAATCCGGACGTAACGTCCATTGTTTTGCACTGCAAGGCTCTTGAGAAATTCTTCTTCGGCATCGATGAAGCCGAGAGTGAAGATGCGAATTCCCCGCAAATGGTTCACTGCCTTGGTTTCAGCCAAGATCCTGCGCATCAATTCCGGCGAATCAGGAGGCAAGTCTGCACCACTGCTTCCCATATGTGTGGGAGCACCGTCGGTGACCAAATAAATCGTGTCGAGTGTGGGATCGCTGAGAGCCATGTTTAATGCTTCGTCAGTGACCGTGATTCCATTGGCTTTTAATGATTCAATGAACCTGATGGCTGAAGATCGATTCTCTTTATTGGCCTCTTTGAGGATTGCGCTCCATGGTTGAACTTCAGTTGAGTAGGAGATCACTGTGAATCGTTTGTTTTCTCCGAGGCCATTGACTGCTTTCTTTAATTCTGAACGGGCGCGAATGATTCGTCTGCGAGACTCCATCAAGTCGGCGATTCTCTCTTCAACACTCTTCCCAACCCCGGTAGACCGGCTGATTTTTTCCATTTGCTCTTCGCTGGGTGGGTCGGTTGCAAGCATAGAGCCGGAGATGTCGATGATGAAAGCAATATTCCTGCCAGTGATATCGAGTCCAAAAAGCCCCGTGCCTGTGGTCTTGTGCTCGATTTTATCCAAGTCCACACTTTTTGGATCGATTTCATCGCGGTGGGCTGAGACCCAGGATTTGTACGATCCAGAATCGTGAAGTGAGATTCCCGTAAGGCGATGCAGCCCATCTCGACAGGCCAACCATGCTCTGTCGCGGGACATTTTTTCCAGCTCTTCACGCCCTCCTCTCGCCGCTCTCTCTCGTGTATTTTGATCTTCCCATCTCTTCATCGCCGATATGAGAGGTTCTATTGAAAGGACGTCTTCCGATTTTCCAAGGATGTTGGCTGCTGCGATGACGACCTGCGGAGATTTGTCGTGTGAGGCAATCAATGCAAGAGACAAGGAGTTTGAAGATTTCGAGAGCAAAGATGCATGCAAAGCAAGAGTGCGCGCCGGCCACTCCGGGTGTTTTTTGATGATTTTGGTCAGTTCTTTATCCAGATTTGGTCCGGGAATCCGGGCCAGGCAACGGGAGGCAGCAAGGTAGACCCTATAGCGATCCACGCTGTACCAGGAACTCTCCGGAGCAGCTTCGACCTGTGCAACCGCATCGGCAATCGATCGGACTCCTTGACCTTTTGGATACTCTGCCAGCTCGGACATTCGATTTTGAATGGCGTTCATGTCCCGATTTTTGACCGCTTTATCAAGGACCCTGTCCATCGAGCCGGGAATCATGACGGTAAAATTCAGAAGTGAGAGTAAGCATATGTGAATCAGCAATCGACAGCCTCCCGGATGGCCTGAATCGCTTCATCGACTTTAAGACGGGTTTGTTCCATGGAATCACGTTCTCTCAGGGTGACGGTGCCGTCTGACAGGGTCTCGCCATCGACGGTCAGGCAGAAAGGGGTCCCCGCTTCGTCCATGCGCCGATATCGTCTTCCTACTGCTCCCTTGACGTCATAGAAAACGGGAAAATGGCGTTTCAGTTCCCGATAAATTTCCTGTGCTTTCTCAGGCATTCCATCCTTTTTGACGAGCGGAAAAACGGCCGCTTTAATGGGAGCCAGGCGGGGATGGAATTTAAGAACCACCCTCGATTGCATTTCTCCCTTGTCGTCAGGGGCACTGTCTTCTGTATAAGCTTCACACAGAAATGCAAGTGTAGCCCGATCAACACCCGCTGACGGCTCGATCACATGCGGGATAAACCGTTCGTTGGTGACGGGGTCGCGATAACTCAAATCCCTGCCACTGCCCTTCCAGCGAGGTTTGCCCGAGTCGTCCAATTCCACTTCCAAAGGATTGGTTGAAGGGTTCAGTTTCCCCTCCATGTGGCTTCGAAGATCAAAGTCACCCCTGTGGGCAATGCCTTCCAATTCACCATATTCACCAGGCGGTAGGAATGGAAATGCGTACTCGATATCAGCGGTGCCGGTCGAATAATGACTCAGTTCATCCGCATGATGCTCACGCAAGATCAAATTTTTCTCTGAGAGTCCATGGCGAAGGTACCAATCCATTCGCCTGTCTCGCCAGAACCTGTACCAATCTTGAGAAGTATCAGGGTGGCAGAAGAACTCTACCTCCATTTGCTCGAATTCTCGAACTCTGAAGATGAAATTCCTGGGAGTGATTTCGTTCCTGAAACTTTTTCCAATTTGTGCTATGCCGAATGGAATTCTGACTCTGGAGGAATCAACGACATTTTTGAAATTGACAAAGATGCCTTGAGCTGTTTCTGGTCTTAAAAATGCAACGCTGTCTTCGTTGTTGAGCGCGCCCAGCTGCGTCTTGAACATCAGGTTGAATTCTCGGGGTTCAGTCAGTGTGCCGGGCTCTTTGGCGTCTGGACCCAATACTGCGGCGAGATCTTCGATCTGATCGAGGCATACAGGAGATCCGTCCCACTTGATTTGATCTCGATCTTTTGCACGCAGTCCGAATACTTTTTGCGCCCTCGCGGTGAGAATCTCTTCCTCTTCTTCTGGCTCGGCAATGCAGGTGACAAAGTACTTTTTATCCCGGTACTCAGCCCAGCGGCCTCGAACCTGGTCGTGGCGGTATCTCTTTTTGGTTTCCCGACAATCGACCATCATGTCATGAAAGAGGTCGTGATGGCCCGAGCATCGCCAAACCTGTGGATGCATGATGATGGAGCAATCCAGACCGGTCATTTCAAAATTGCCATCAGCTCCGGGGAGGACACCGACATCGTCGTGATGAGTGACCATGTCTTGCCACCAGGCATCCCTGACATTACGTTTGAGTTCTACACCCAGCGGACCGTAATCCCAGCAGCCATTCATTCCTCCATATATTTCGCTCGATTGAAAGATGAATCCCCTGCGCTTGCAGAGCGATACGATCTTCTGCATGACACTCATGTCTTCGTGGCTCAATTTGCCTCCTCGGCGCAATGCAGGCCGATGGAGCGGCGCTGCGAAAATGTGACTGGTCAGGGTCACGTGCTCATCCTAGAAAGACCTGAGAAGGATCGCAAGATGACCCAAACCGTTGACTCCGAAGCGAGGATTTCTTATACCTCAGATCTGAGGAGGCCCCATGAGCGTACTGACGGAAGAGCGATTGATTCAATTCATGAGGGAGACTGTCCAGCTCCAGTCGATTTGCCTCGATAATTTGATCGTATCCGGCACTCGGGCGGTGGATCCCGATGTCTACCAGCGCTATGCGGCCTTTATCCAATCGATCGAAGCGGAAAAGGAGAGGGAATCGACCCTCCAGGAGACGGGCTGGGGTTGGATCTGGAAATCCTCTGAAAACATGAACTACATCCAAATGTATGGTCGGCTGACGTGGATCAACATGCAACTGCTGGATCTGCTTTAATCTAGGCACCCGGTTGAAGTCCCATTCAAATCTGTCGCTCCAACTACATGCGTTCAAGGGGTTGGATACAGATCCTGCTCAAGCCCGAGCCCAAGGTCATTTTCAGGGCTTCTATCAGGGCCAATCGGTCGCCACTCAACTCCCGGTCCTCTGAAATTACCCGGTGCTTTGCGTAGTAGGTGTTGAATTCACTCGATAGCTCCAAAAGGTATTGTGAAAGTTGGGAAGGTTCTGCAAGGCGCGCTGCCTTGTCGATGACCTCGGGATAACGCATGAGCCTTTTCAGAAGGATCAACTCTTCATCCTCCACGAGCCCCTCACCGGAGCCTTGCGACAAATCCATGTCTGACGCCTTGCGCAAAATACTGGAGAAGCGCACATGAGTGTATTGGAGGTACGGGCCCGTCTCTCCGTCAAAGCTGAGGATCTTGGTGAGATCAAAATTGACATCTTTGCGACGGGCCGCTTTCATGTCGCTGAAGATGACCGCTCCTACTCCGACTGCCTCAGATATCTTTGAGAGTTCGCTCTCCGATATGTCCGGATTTTTTTCTTTTACCGTTTGGGCTGCAAGATTGACCGCTTCGTCGAGCACCTCGTGAAGAAGCACTACTTGTCCCCCTCGAGTTTTCCCTTTTTTCCACTGGCCGTCAATATTGAGCCGCATGACTCCAAATTCCGCATGTTCGAGATTTTGTGCCCAGTCGTAGTTCATTTTTTCAAGAACTCCGAAAACTTGACGAAAGTGCAGGCTTTGACCTGCATCAACGACATACAAGCACCGATCAAAATTGACCATCTCATGACGTGCAATCGCACTGGCGAGGTCTCTCGTCCCATAAAGGGTCGCGCCGTCCTGTTTTCGAATCAGCATCGGCGGGATGTCCTCTCCGAGGGACACGACCTCCGCTCCTTCGCTCTCCTCAAGCAGACCCATGGAGTTCAATCGTTCGATGACTCCCTTCATTCCCTCCTCGTAATGGGATTCTCCAATGACACGGTCAAAACTCACACCCAGTCGGGAATACACCTTTTCAAAGAGGTCCAGGGATACTGTACGGATCGTTTCCCATCTCGATCTGGCGACGGGATCCCCGTCCTCAAGTTTTCTAAACCATTCGCGGGCGAGTTCCTCAAGTTCTGGATGGTCATTGGCATCATTGGAGTATCTCACGTAGAGGGCATTGAGGTCATTGACCGGATCGTCACGTTCCGTCAACTTTGGAGAGTCGAGATTGTCGATATCAGAATATTGATCCCAGGCTGCCAGCAGTTTGCCGAATCCTGTGCCCCAATCACCCAAATGATTCCAACTTACCACTTCAAATCCTGCAGATTTAAAGAGGTTCGCCATCGCTTGTCCCAACATCGTGGATCGCAGGTGGTGAACTGCCAGATGCTTGGCGATGTTTGGGGATGAATATTCCACGATGACCGTGTTGCCATTCCCGCTTTGAGTACTGCCCCAGCCTTGACCTTGATCAGAGATGATTTGTAAGGCTTGGCGGGAGAAAAGGCCTCGATGGACACGGAAATTCAGATAAGGGCCCGTCGCCACGACCGATTCTACCCAATCAAGTTGCCAATCCTGCTGAGCCAGGTTCTTTGCAATATCAACAGGTGATTGGTTAAGTTCCTTTGCGAGGGGGAAGCAAGCAAGTGCGAGGTCACCCAGTTTTGAATCCGGAGGGTCGACCAGGTCGAGAGCCAATCCTGGAATGTCCAGATCAAGGATTTGGCATATTCTCTGGTGTATCTGCTGACTGAAGTGGCGCATTCCGGGCTTCCCCTCCTGGAAAGTGGGATCTCGTAAGGACTCGGTCCACATTTTATAGTGAAGGGGACCCGGGGACCAAGGGCTCCCGGGCTTGGCCTCGGAACTTTTTTGGTACTTGGTCCCGTAATTTTTCAGGAACGGAGCACGTGATGTCCAGTTCAACGCATTCTACTCACAACCGCCAGGCAGACCCAGTATCGCAGCGGTTGCTCAAACTCGTGTTGATTATCGCATTGATGGCAAACTTGGCCTGGCTGGCAGGGATTCCATCTCCTTTTGGTGATACTCCTCAACTGGAGGCACAGTCCTCCCCCAAATGGAAACAGCAGGTGGCTGGAGTGATTCCCACCGAATTTGGAGAACTTCTCTCAGTGAACGGAACCGCAGGCAATTACTCCCTTGTCTTTCGGGATAATGAAAAACTCCTGAGAATCGTTGATCTGAGAGGCGGAAAAGTTCCCAATCGGACCTTGGTCATCCAACGCAAGTGATGCGACCTCCTGTAGCCGAATCGTCTTACCAGGGCCTGTGTCAAAGGAACCGATGAAAAATCTGCAAAGACTCAAAACGATCATCGACCAACTCCGTTCACCAGGTGGTTGCCCTTGGGATTTGGAGCAAACCCGGGAGAGTTTACGTCCATATCTCCTGGAAGAGGCGCACGAGGTATCGGATGCCATCCTCTCTGGGGAAGCAGATCGTGTTTGTGAGGAATTGGGTGATTTGCTGATGAACATCTTTCTTCAAGCCCGTGTGGCTGAAGAACAAGGTGAGTTTACCCTCGATCAGATTGCGGATGAGATTTCAGATAAATTAGTACGCAGGCATCCCCATGTCTTCGGTGACGCTGTCGCCGATGATCCGGACGCAGTCAAAAGGCAATGGGATCAAATCAAGAGTGAGGAAAAGGGCGCATCCGGTGAGGAATCTGCAACGATTCGTCCCTTGCCTTCTTCACTTCCAGCACTGTCCAGGGCTGATCGGATCGGCAAAATGGTTGCCAGGGTTGGATTCGATTGGCCAGAAGTGAATGGAGCGATGGCCAAGGTCGCTGAAGAATCTTCAGAGTTGAAAGAGGCGATCGCTAATGGATCCACAGAAGAAATAACTCATGAAATTGGTGATTTGCTATTTGCAGTCTCCAGTGTATCCCGTCAGTGTGGGATTGATCCTGAGGCAGCATTGAACGCATCCCTCAAGCGCTTTGAAGCACGATTCAGTCATGTGGACGATGCCTTGGCTGGCAGATCCTCTGCTCCATTGGAACAGCTGGAAGAATGGTATCAGCGGGGAAAAGACCAGAAATAAACCGGACGGAGCCGATGTCTTGAATGGTGATTTTGACAATATCTCTAAGGTCAAAGAAAAATTGACGCAGGGTCTCGCCCAGCGAATTATTGGCCAGAAAGAAGTCATCGAGCAGGTCCTGATCGCGATGTTGGCCGGTGGGCACATCCTCGTATTGGGTGTTCCAGGTTTAGCAAAGACATTGTTGGTGCGCTCTATTTCAGAATTATTGCAGCTGAATTTCAGTCGGATCCAATTCACTCCTGATCTCATGCCACAAGACATCACTGGATCTACTCTGTTGGATCAAAGTGGAGAATCTGGATCAAGACAGTTTTCTTTCATAAAGGGACCCCTGTTCGCGAACATGGTGCTCGGGGACGAGATCAACAGGACACCACCAAAAACACAAGCCGCAATGCTGGAAGGGATGGAGGAGGGATTTGTGACAGTCATGGGGCAGCGTCATCCGCTTCCTCAGCCATTTTTCGTATTGGCAACTCAAAATCCCCTGGAGCAGGAAGGGACATACCCTCTCCCCTTTACCCAACTGGATCGCTTTACATTTCAAGTCCTGATGGATTACCCCGACGAAAACGAAGAGCTCGACGTGGTATCTGCCACCACCGCGCGACTGGATAGTGCCTTGGATTCCGTGGTTCAGGCGGAGTGGCTGGCGAGCGCGATGGAAGAGATCCAACGTGTGGATATTCCAGATTTTCAACTTCAGAGAGCGACTCGTTTGGTCAGATCGACAAGGCCGGGTGAGGAAGGGGCTACGGAACTGACCACTGAGCTCCTGTCCCACGGAGCGGGGCCTCGGGGTATACAGGCGATCTTGGCAACTGCTCGGTCCAGGGCTGCGCTGCATATGCGCAGGTCAGTCAGCGATGAAGACATTGATTCAGTCATATATCCAGCTTTGAGACATCGCCTGGGACTGAGTGTGCATGCTGAAGCAGAGGGAATGGATCCGGATCACGTACTGGAAAAGATCCTTGAGCAGGCTGGGGAATCTGCTCAGGTTCAGACTCTGGCTGAGGACCAAGAAGTGGGAATGCTGCGCAAGTGGCTCGATCGCCTCGCTGATACTACTCCACACTTCAAGGGTTGAACTATCGCTCCTGCTTGAGGATAAACCCGATGACATCCCTTGCGCTGCTGACGTCGTAACCGAAGCGTTGATCCAAAGTACTTAAAGTGCCTGATACTGCAGTGACTTCCAAGTCAGAGAGTCCGTGTTCTTCCTCATTGAGGTATTTGAGAATGTTGACCAATGAAACTTGGATTTCAGATTTTCTGGTCTCCCAGAAGTTTTGTTTCAGGGACTTGTAGATTTCAGGAAAAACTACGGAGTAGTCGAGGGATTCAGTGGGATTCTCTGTGGCGTATGCGCCGATCCTGCTGAGCAGGCTGGATCTGAATTCTTTCGAACTGTCTTTGATCTCCAGTTTCTTTTCAATACCTGACATAAATTCTTCTGACGGCTGAATGTATTCATTCATCGCATCAGAATACAGGCTCTCCCCGATCTCGTGAGATTTGACATGCAGGAAGTACTCTCCAAACAAACGGTCAAATTCCCCTTCCTCCACAAAAGAGAGGCAATCGAAGACTTCCCGACGCACGACATCCAAGTAGTAGTTTCGAACGTCAGATATAAATTGTCGACAATCGTGATACCCGTTGTCGACAGCGAGTCTGAGGAAGTCATGGACACTGGACTCCTTGATAAAGGATTCCAACTCTTCGAGTATCGACAGTGGCGAGAGCGAATACCATTTGTCGCTCTCCGCCGCGGAAGCGATCAGGGACATCATTTCCCTTGGAGAAGAACCTCGACGCCCTTCGTATTCACTCCCAAAAATTCCTTCAAACTCACCTTCAGTTCCTTCATGCTCATCGCGTAATCCACGAACATTTTGTAGCAGCAGTTTGCGCTCATCCTCTTTCATGCCGAGGGGAGTTTCGCCATGGTCGTAAAGCAGAGCCTTTTGAAGAGGCGTTAGCCTGGCAACGATCGGTGCAAGTTCAGGAGAGTGATTCTTTGGAGAAGGCCTCTTGAGCCTCGTCAGCACCACCCAAAGCGCGGCCATCTCTGCGGTGTGAGGAGCAACAGATCCACCCGAAGAGTGCCTCTCGATGTGCCTGGTATAAAGCACCGATTCCCGTGAGTACTGTAACAAGTACGGAACCCGGACCAGGGCAAGACGACCTTTGAAGGAAGAGAAGTCAGGAGTCCTCTTGAACATGTTCAATTGTTTCTCATTGGCACTGCCTGACAGCACAAGATCAAGATGCGCCCTGAAATTTGGAAGCTGAATCGTTCCCTTTTCCGACGTCGTCAAAAGGTACTTGTTGGTTTCAGGGGGGCGTTTGAGGAAATCGGAATATTCGCATAAGCCGCGATTCGCAGAGATGAGATCACCGTCCACTTCGTAGAGTGGCAAGCCATGCAAAATTGAAGGCAATGCATCGCCATTGAAGCCTATTGGTCGTACTTGGGCATCAATGTTTCCCTGAGGTTCAATGGAGATGCATCCCAGACGGTATTTTTTTGAATGGAAGAAACGTTCCACTTGAACATGTCTCATTACTTCAAGCCAGTCCCCCTTGTGTGCACCAAGCAGGGCTTCGTAAATCCATTTACTCTTCTGACTGAGGTCGTACTCAAATACCCACTCAAAGTTGAAGTTTTCTTTATGAGCGACCTCCGGGTGTAGATTAATCGCATGTTCAACCAGCTCCCTCCTCTCCTTGCGCGGGATGAGGAGAAGCGGCGAATCCTTCAGTTCACAACGGATAATTGCGCCAACCTCGGTTGCATTGAGAAACGCATACGTCCCTGAATTATCCTGATCGTCCTCCTCAAAGCCGATCTTCCCGGCTTCTGCAGACTTTTCAGGAAAGATCCAATTGAATCGGTAAAGCGCTCCCTCAGGAAGAATGCTGTATTGATGCATCCCTTCCATGATGGCATTGATAGTCGTTGATTTGGCAGAACCATTCGGTCCATGCAGAAGGAGTAGTCTGTCACCCTTGCCATTTCTGGCGAACTGCCGAAGTTTCATGTAAATGGAGTTTTGAACTCGCTCTTGCCCCACCAAGTTTTCGGATAAATCACTGTGTTCAAGGTCGAAGAGATTCCAACGCCGATCGGACGTTCCTACACGAGAGACATCGACTGTTCCATAGTGTTCGAAGACATCGAGGATATACCTGGGGGAATTTCTCAGGTACGGGTAGGGGTTTGAAAGAAAGTCGTCGAGGAAATTTGAAAAACTTCGAATTCGTTGCCGAGATTGAAATCGGTCGATGGAGGTGGTTCGGAATTTCTTGATGAAGTCTTTATGATCCATGCGAATATTCCCCTTGCAATGTACCTATGAGTAGCATACACGATTTCGGAGAAAACGTCACAGTGGATCGTTGACCTACTTGTATGCCGGGATGCCTGTCACTTCATGACCGATGATCAAAGAATGGATATCGTGGGTTCCCTCGTAGGTTTTGACCGATTCCAGATTCAGCATATGTCGCCCCACCGGATACTCATGGGTCACCCCATTTGCTCCCAAGAGATCCCTGGCATTGCGGGCAATCTCCAATGCCCAGTAGACATTGTTACGCTTGGCCATCGATACGTGCTGGGCGGTCATTTTGCCGCTCTCCTTTAACTGGGACAGTCGCAAATTCAATAATTGGGCTTTGGTGATTTCAGTGTACATCTCGGCCAGCTTTTGTTGGACAAGCTGGAAACTGGCAATCGGTTTGTCGAATTGAATTCTGCTGAGAGAATACTTTTTGGCAGCGTCGAAGCAGGCCATTGCCGCGCCGGTGGCTCCCCAAGCAATTCCATAACGCGCTTGCGTCAGGCAAGACAATGGCCCAGCAAGCCCATCTGCCCCTGGCAGCATGTTTTCCTTAGGAATTTTGCAATCCTGGAAGTGCAACTCGCTGGTCACAGAGGCCCGGAGGGAAAACTTCTTCTCTTGCTTGGTGGTGCTGAATCCTTCAGTGCCCTTCTCGACCAAAAATCCTTTGATCCTGCCATCCAGCTTGGCCCAAACAACTGCGACATCGGCGACGCATCCATTTGTAATCCACATTTTGTTGCCATTGAGAATGAAATGATCCCCGTCTTCGACCGCATGAGTGATCATGCCACTCGGATTGGAACCATAATCCGGCTCCGTCAATCCGAAACAGCCGATCTTGCGACCCGAAGCAAGCTCTGGGAGAAACTTCTGTTTTTGATCTTCGGATCCGTATCTGTGGATCGGATACATGACCAATCCACCTTGTACGCTTACGAATGATCTGAGGCCGCTGTCTCCTCTTTCCAACTCCTGCATGATGAGACCATATGCGGTGTTATCGAGACCCGCGCAGTCATACCCATCGAGATTGGCGCCGAGCAATCCCAGTTCCCCCAGCATCGGGATCACATCGTTGGGAAATCTGTCCTCCATGAAACAATCGTCGATGATGTTGACAATCTGGTCGTCAACAAAGTCACGTACCGTATCACGGATCAGACGCTGTTCTTCGGTAAGCATGTCATCAAGGATGTAAAAGTCAGCACCTTCAAACTTATCCATGGGTCCTCCAATGTCGTGACCTGGCTGGGAACTTCCATATCGTAACGCCTCAAATCTCTCGATGAATGAAATCAAAAAATCCCTCAGGAGGTTTTGGTGCCAATTCGGGGTTATTCAGGGAATCTGTCGACATCGAATGGAGTGCGGCGCATCAGTGAAGGAGGAATTGAACCAAAAAAAAGGCTGGTACCTACGGTACCAGCCCCTGATTTAAGTGACCCCAAGGGGATTCGAACCCCTGTTCTCAGGATGAAAACCTGATGTCCTAGACCTGACTAGACGATGGGGCCTGATTTCAAAATGAGAGCAGATGGGCTCGAACCATCGACCGACGCCTTAAAAGGGCGTTGCTCTACCAACTGAGCTATGCTCCCCGAACGAAGAAATCTACCGATACTGAAATTGTCAGTCAACATCATCCCGGCCGAAAATCAAATTTCCATCAATTCAGCCGTTTTGCGCTTCAGGTCCTCATCGACCTGATTCTCGAGTGATTTAAGGATCTCCTGGATCCGATTTTTGCTGTTGGAAAGCTCGTCTTCAGATAAATCGCCGTCCTTTTTGGAGGTTTCAAAGGTCTTGTTTGCGTCCCTGCGGACATTTCTCATGGAAATGCGAGATTCCTCTGCGATCTCCTTGGCCCTTGAAACCAACTGTTTTCGCCTCTCCTCAGAAAGCGGGGGAACCTTCAGCCTCAACAGTTTGCCGTCATTCTGGGGTGTGATCCCCAGATCGGAGGAGAGGAGACCCTTTTCCATGTCTCCTATGGCGCTGGCATCAAAGGGTTTGATGACGATCTGATCTGCTTCGGGCACGGAAATACTGGCCATATCCTTGATGGGAGTGGAAGTTCCGTAGTACTCAACGCGGATCGACTCTACCAATCCGGGGTGCGCACGGCCGGTTCTCATTCCCCGAAATTCGTCTCGCATGAATTCCAGGGCTTTGGACATGCGATCCTCAGCATCTTGAACAATTTCGTCAATCATCGGATACCTTTCTTCCCGCTGGAAAGCTGGCGGTGAATCACGTGACCTGAAGGATTCGTCCTTCAACCGGCATGAACCAAAGTTCCAACTGGCTCCCCCCGCAACGCTTTTTCCACTACGCCTTCAGGGGACATGTTAAAAACCCTAACGTCGATTCCCTGCTCATTACACATCGTGAATGCGGTGGAGTCCATGACACGGATTTGGCGATCGAGAGCCTCCCGGAAGGTCAATTGGTCAAACTTGATGGCATCAGGGAATTTCACCGGATCCTTGTCAAAGACGCCGTCTACTTTGGTTGCTTTGAGAATTTCGGAACAATCCAATTCTGCTGCTCGCAGAGCGCTGCAAGTATCGGTCGTGAAATAAGGGTTGCCAGTTCCTCCTGACAAAACAAGTACCTGACCCGCGGAGAGTTTTTCTCGACCGGTCAGGGAGTTGAAGGTTTCCACCTGAGGAACGGGTGTACCAGCACCCATCACCGAGGAAGGGACCTCTCGAAGGACCAATTGTGCATGGATTGCAAGAGCGTTGACATGGGTGGCTGCCATTCCGATGGCGTCTGCGAGGGGCTGTGGTAGTCCGGTATCCGCCCAGTCTTTTCCTCGACAAATATTTCCAGCACCGACGACGATAGCGATCTCTGTAAAAGAACTCGCCCGGGCCACTTGATCCGTGAGCCGGGCGAGAGAATTTTGACAGATACCAATTCCACTGGAGCCGCCCAGGGCCTCACCACTGACTTTCAACAGCACTCTGCGAGCCAAGGCGAGGTCCTTTCGTAGCTATTGGCCGATCTGCAGACGATGGAAGCGGGTCAATTGGATGTTTTCACCGATGGTTGCGATCGCATCAGTGATGATCTGTTCAATCGACTTCTTGTCGTCTTTGACGAACGCCTGCTGAAGAAGGCATACTTCGGAGTAAAACTTGTTCAGTTTGCCCTCGACGATGTTCCCGCGAATATTTTCGGGTTTGTCCTGAACCTGTTCCATGAACACTGCCCGCTCTCTCTCCACCACTTCGGGATCAAGATCTTCAGGGTTCAGTGCCTGGGGATCCATCGCAGCAATATGCATGGCGATATCACGGATCAGTTCCTGGAATTGGTCGTTTTTGGCGACAAAGTCCGTTTCGCAGAGTACCTCAACGATGACGCCGATTTTCCCATTGGAGTGGACGTAGGATCCGATCCACCCTTGATTCGTGGCACGGTCCGCTTTCTTAGCTGCGAGTTGGGCTCCGCGTGCCCTCAATAGGTCGACAGCAGCCTCAAGATCTCCAGATGCTTCCTGCAGGGCTTTTTTGCATTCCATCATGCCGACGCCTGTTCGCTGTCTCAATTCAGCGACGTCTTTGGCACTGAAGTCACTCATCGGTTCTCCGATCTGACCAGGCTGTGACCTGGTTCAAAGTATGATTCTATTTCTCTTCACCCACTGCTGGACTTGAATCCTGTGCTGCAGCATCTGTTTTCCCTGAATCTCTGTCAGGAGTCACAACCAATTTGGGTCGCTCCTTGGAGTCTGCGGCATTTTCTGCTGAAGCATCAGTGCCGGGAGCGGGCTGGGGAGGAGAAAATTCTTTGGCCCGATTTTCTTTGGTCAAGTTTCGGGCTTTTTCTTTCTCTTTGGATTTCTTTTCATCCGCAGCCTTGCGCGCTGCTTCCTCCTGTTGCTGGGCGACCAATTTATCCTTGCCAGAGATGATCGCATCGGCAAGACGACTCAGGATGACTTCTATGCTTCGATAAGCGTCGTCGTTACCCGGGATCGGGATATCGACGAGGCTCGGATCGCAATCGGTATCAACGATGGAGATCACCGGAATCCCCTTGCTTCGAGCTTCGCGAACGGCGATTTCATCCCGACGGATGTCTACCGTGATCATTGCTCCTGGCAAGCGGTTCATCTTCCTGATGCCTTCGAGGTTTCTGAAAATCTTCCTGCGTTCTCGTTCCATCGTCGCAAGTTCTTTCTTGCCTCGTGTGCCGTCACTGGAATCGGCGAGAAGGCGTTCCAGTTCTTCCAATCGGCGTAGTCTTGAGCGGATCGTCTGGAAATTGGTGAGGGTCCCACCAAGCCAGCGGTGGACACAAAAGTGCATTCCGCATCGCGCTGATTGTTCTCGAACAACTTCTCGTGCTTGAGATTTGGTTCCTACAAAAACTATCTCATGCCCCGCAGCGCAAATACTGTGGAGGAAATGTTGCGCGCGCACGATTCCACGAACCGTCTGACGGAGATCAATCACGTGGATCTTATTGTGCTTCTGGTGGATATAGGGAGCCATCGCGGGATGCCAACGGCTGGAGCGGTGCCCAAAGTGTACGCCCGCCTCAATCAATTCCTGGATCTGTAATCCGGACATCGAAGTTCCTTTCCATTCCCGTTTCAGGGGCCCTTAAGCGCAGGTAACCCACGGGAGGAAAACTGAGAAAATGATCGACCAAGGGAAGTCCCGAATCGTCTCATCGGCTTGGTCAAGACCGAAGCCAGCCGGTAAATTAGCGATCGGCGGAGTATCCATCAATCGAATCACTGCGATGGATATCCACCCAAATCGCCCACAGAGGGATCTGTCGGGAGCAGGACCTCACGCGGGGGACGTGTCGGAACAGCGGCTTTGACGGCCTCTAAGGCTATCCAGGACCATCTCTGCAGCTTTCATGGCACGAACCCCCTGCAAGCCTGTGACCGCAGGAGGGCGATCTCCACGGGCGGAGGCAAGGAATGCCTCCAGCTCCGCTCTCAAAGGCTCCGCACCACTGATTTCAAGGGGTGTTTGCTGAAGGATACTACTCAGAAAGTCCTCTGCCGTGTCCTGAACCACTAGGCGGCCCTGTTTATCAAGGAAGTCATTAGGGTCGTACTCTGCGTCGAGACGAACCTGAAAACCGGTGCGTTCGACTAGATCAAGACTGAGGTAGTGACGCGGTGCAAAAATTCGCACCTTCCTCGACCGATTAAATGCGACACGGCTCGTTTTGACGAACGCGGTCGATCCAGAGGCGAAACCGAGGCGAGCATGAGCAAGATCCTCCGTAGGAGAGAGGACTCGTGTCCCGTGGGCCTCCACGTCGGTCAGCTCACTGGACATCAGATGGAGAACGATGTCGATATCGTGAATCATGAGATCATGAACAACACTGGTTTCGGTGGAGCGCAAAGAAAAGGGATGGATGCGGTCGCACTCGACAAATGCTGGATCCTCGATTTCGCGCAGGGCTGATCGGATCACCGGATTGAAGCGTTCAATATGCCCTACCTGCAGAAGAGCGTTGGCTGAATCGGCGATTTCGCACAAGGCGAGAGCGTCGTCGAGGTTGTGGGCCAATGGCTTTTCGACGAGAACCGCTTTCCCTGCACGAAGGAATGGTTCTGCGGACAGACGATGCTGTGGAGTGGGAGTAACGATACTGACCGCATCGATTTTGTCGATGACTTCATCGGGGTTGTTGAAAGCGATGCAATCGAATTCGTCGGCGATTTGGCGGCAGCGCTCAGTATCCGAATCGTAAACCCCTACAAGCTCTGCATCAGGGATTTCGGTCCAGTTTCTGGCATGGGCGCGCCCGAGATGTCCCACCCCGATGACAGCGACTCTCAACATACCTCCTAAGGTTGGAGAGCTCGTCCCTGACGTCCTTCTTCAGACCGTCTCAGGAATGATCTCAGGTGAATTCCCTCTTCTGGAACTTCACCTCTTTGCTCAAGTAATTGGAAGGCTTCGCGGCGGATCATGTTGTTACTGTAAAGAAGTCTTTGTGCTTCCTTGACCCAGGCACAAACCGATTCATCCAGACCAGCCCTCTTGATTCCAACGGTATTGACAGCTCGGACCCGTGCAGGGTTCCCTTCCGTAATCAGAAAGGGAGGAGCATCGGTACTGACCTTGGTCATTCCACCGATAAACGCCAATCGACCCACGGTGGCGTAATGATGAACTGCTGCCAAACCGCCAAAGCCCGCTTGATCTTCAACGACGACATGCCCACCCAGCAAGACTCCATTGGCCATGATGACATCGTCCCCCACCATGCAATCATGTGCGATATGGGAACTGGCAAGGATGTAGCAACGACTTCCAAGTCGAGTCAGCCCACCACCCTGGACGGTTCCGCGATTGATGGTGCAATGCTCCCTGAAAAGATTATCGGAGCCAACTTCGAGCCAAGTATCTTCGCCCTGCCATTTTTTGTCCTGGGGATCTCCGCCGATGACGGATCCTGCATGAACCACATTTCTTGCGCCCATCCTTGTGTTGCGAACAACTGAGGCGTGATGGTGGATGACGCAATCCTCTCCGATGGTGACCTGAGGACCCACGTAGGCACCGGGGCCGATCTCAACACCATTTCCGATTTCTGCACCCGGATCGACTATTGCAGTCGGATGAATCACTTTGAACTCCCTATTGTGCGTCGACCAACATGAATCGAATCGTCGCTTCCGTCACTGGTTTGCCGTCTACGGTAGCACGAACCTGAACTTGTGCGGAGCGTTCCCGCAGCCTTTTCAATTCCGCCTCAAGGATCAACTGATCCCCTGGGACCACGGTTTTTCTGAATTTAACGTCATCGATACCGAGGATATAGGCCAAACGGGCTGCATCCTGGCTTCCACGCAGCAGCAATACCCCTGAGAGCTGCGCCAAGGCTTCCAATTGCAAAACCCCGGGCATGACCGGCTGGCCCGGAAAGTGTCCCTGGAAGAAATCCTCATTGATGGTCACGTTCTTTAACCCAACAGCCCGCACCCCATCCTCTACCTCAAGCACTCGATCGACTAACAAAAATGGATACCGATGTGGCAACAACTTGTGAATATCACGGATCTCCAGTCCTCGTGGAGACCTGATCAAAATATCTTCTAGCTCCATTTCGCGATGATGAGCTTGAGCAATATTACGTGCGAAATCGCCATTCAGGCTGTGACCACTGCGATGGGCAATGATGTGACACTTCAATGAGCAGCGCAGTACAAACAAATCTCCCAGCAGATCCAGGACCTTGTGCCTGGCAGGTTCATCCGGGAATCTGCCCCCCAGTGCTTCACCAAGGTCAGTCACGATGACGGTATTATTTTCATTGGCCCCTTTGCCCAAGCCCCTTGCCTTCAACTCGCTGACTTCCCTTTCGAGAACAAAAGTCCGCGCAGGGGCGATTTCGGTGCGATAGACCTCTTCGTCGATGTGAAAATCAACGGTCTGGTTAAATCCTGGGTCGCCGGGATATTGAAGAGTGTAGGTCACCCTGAGGTCCTGCCCCGGCAGGGCAACGACGCTCGCAGCGTCATCTTCCGCGCTCACCGGAGTGGAGATGGTCAAGCTTCTTCCCCGTGAGCCTTGGGGTTCCAGACCACTCTCTCCAACGCCTTCAAGAAATGGCAGGGAGCTTCCATCCAATCCTGGAACTTCCGGTCCGTCTATTTCGATGACGGCATTTTCAACGCCAAGAACATGCAAGACAGATAAGAGATGTTCGCAGGTGTGAACTTCCACTTCACCGATTCCAAAGCTGGTTCTGCGGGGGTGTTTGCGTAAAGTCTCCAGCCCAAGAGGGATCTTCATGTCGGGACCGATGTCAGTTCTGATGAAATGGATTCCGCTATCCGCTTCCCCGGGGAGAATTCGCAGGGTCGTCTCTGCTCCTGAGTGCAGCCCGGTGCCTTGGAAGACGGTCTCTTCACGGATCGTATGCTGAGCAGGAATGGTCACAATTTTACTTCTGCGATACCCTGCTGATGACATCGAGGGTGATGTCCAAATCTTTTCGTGCCCACACGCTGACATAAACGGTAAATGTCTCGGTACGAGAAACATTATTCACGACTACATCAAGCTCCTTTTCAAGGGCGACTTCTTCAATGGTAGACCTGACGAGGTTCACAAGAGATTCTCTTCTCTCCTGAAATTTCGCCGCGAATTCCTTTTCAAGATCTTCCTTTTTCCAAATCAGTTCGGCATTTTTCATGGCGAAGTTCTTCTCGATCTCCCTGCGTGAGGCTGAGCCGGGGGCTAGTTGTTGTGCCTCCCCTTCCAACTTGCGAAGATCTGCTTCCATGCTGCGCAATTGGTTTTCCATGGACGCCCGGAGATCATTGAACTCTGTGGTAATCGCCCTGCCTTGAGGGATTTGATCCAAGACCACCTGAACGTCACAGACTCCAACTCTATGACTCTCCAACTGGTATGGGACACCAAACAGTCCGGAAGCAAAAACACCGATGATCACTATTGAGCTAATAGTGATGATCAGTGGTCGTAATGACAGTCGTTCCATTTCGTCTCCTGTTCATGGTCGTCTAAAAGGTGTCGCTGGGTAGTGGTGGATTTGCGAATGAAAGAGTTTCTCCGCGGAATGATAACATTACGCTTCCTGTCTGTCCCTTGCGGTGTTTCGCAATGATGACCTCCGCAAGTTCCTTAGCTTCGTCCTTGTCAGGGTGATAGTACTCTTCCCGGTAAAGAAGCATGATCAGGTCGGCATCCTGCTCGATAGCCCCCGATTCCCTGAGATCCGACATGCGTGGCCTGTGATTGTCCCTGGCTTCAACAGCTCGCGACAATTGGGATAGCGTTACCACCGGGACACCCAACTCCCGGGCCAATTGCTTCAGGGATCGAGAGATTTGCGAAATTTCCTGCTGCCTGTTTTCCGCCCTGCCTCCACCCAACTCAAGCAACTGCAGATAATCGATGACAATCATTCCCAATTGGTGCTTGTTATGCATCATTCTTGCGCGGGAGCGGATAGACATCGCATTCAGTCCAGGAGAGTCATCAATAAAGATCGGTGCTTGAGAGAGTTGTGAAGAGGTGGAGATCAGGCGATTCCAGTCCTGGTCTGTGAGTTTGTTTTTGTACAAGTGGTCGGCTCGCACAGACGCAGCATTGCACAACATGCTTGAGGCGATTTGGTCATAACTCATCTCCAGGCTGAAAATGGCCACAGGCACCTGATTTTTAAACGCTGCATGCAAGGCCAAATTGAGGCTGAAAGTGGTTTTGCCCATGGCGGGTCGACCGGCAACGATCACCAAGTCGGTTTGTTGCAAGCCGCTGGTCATTTCGTCCAGTTTTTTGAACCCGGTCAGGACACCAGGGGCTTCGCCCTTCTCTCTCAAATCTACCAGTTCAAAGACTTTTTCAAGAGAGTTCTTCATGGTGTAAACATTGCGTCGATCAGAATCCTGAGCCAAATGCAACATTCCCGCGCCGGCGGAATCGATGAGGTCGGCGGCGTTGTCCTGACCCGAGCGCGCCCTCGATTCCACATCCTCACAGACTGCGATCAGGTTTCTTCTCTGTGCGGCATCTTTAACGATGGAAGCGTATTCCAAAGCATTGCCACTGGTGCGTACTCTTCGTGGAAGGTCTTGAACAAATTCGCGCCCTCCAGCGAGTTCGAGTTGACCCTCCTTCTCAAGAAGGTCAAGCAACAACACCGTCTCCACGACGCCCTCATCGGCGAAGAGTCGCACAATATGTTGATAGATAATCCGATGCCGACCCAAATAAAAATCATCGGCATGCAATTGGTCAAGGATGACCTTGCCCATTCCCCCACCGTAAAGCAAAGATCCCAGCAGTGACTCCTCTGCTTCACGATTGTGAGGCATCGAGGTTTCCATTGTTCTTTCTGTATTCATAATTCCCCGCAATACCAACCATGGTGAAGATTTCGGGCCGCCGGAAATCTGCCCCCAAGAAACTCTATTCGAGAAGCGAGCCCGGAAGTGCTCACAGCACCACCGGGCCCGACTGACTCGTCGCATGCATGTCAAATTACAGGAGCAATTTTGCCTGGGCAATGCGCCGGTAAAATCACCGCCTGCAGGTCAAATCAGCTCTGAGTATCGTCAGGTTCAGGGGCAGCCTCGTCGCTGTCTTCGTCAGCCTTCACAACCCAGACCTTGATGGTGGTTTCGACTTCAGGATGAACATTGACGTTGAGATTGTAAATTCCAAGTTCCTTGATCGGCTTTTCCAGCTCGATGGTCGCAGGATCAACCTGGATTCCATCGCCCGCCAATTGTTCACAAATGTTCTGGCTGGTGACGGAGCCAAACAGATGCCCCTCTTCTGTGGCCCTGGCGATCAAGGTACAGGAAGCACCATTGATGGACTCGGCAAGCGATTGAAGATTGGCGAGACGCTCAGCCTCCTGAGTTTCAAGTCTGTTTTTTTGGCCCTCAATCCACTGGAGATTTGCCCGTGCAAGTTCGACACCGAGCCCTCTGGGGATGAGATAGTTGCGTGCGTATCCGGCTTTGACCGATACCACGTCACCCAGGGCTCCCAAATTGGGAACATGTTTTGTCAGGAATAATTTCATCAGTGCCTCCCTATTGCCCGTAAGGGATCAAGCCCATGAAACGTGCACGGTGTACCGCACGTTTGATCATGTGCTGCATCTTTGAGTTGCATCCGATCTGTCTCCTCGAAACCATTTTGCCGTTGCTGGCTACAAGTCGCTGAATAAGATCCACGTCCTTGTAATCGACGTACTCCCTGTCAGCGACCAGGGATCTCTTTTCTTTGCGTCCAAACATTTCAATGTCTCATTTCAGTTGAATTAAAAAGGAACTTCGTCATTAAAGGATTCGCCTTGCGGGAATCCGCCACTGCTTTGAGAAGACTCACCGGAGTTCCCGGTGGACTCTCCGCGATCAAACCCTCCACCACCACCGCTGCCGGATCGGGGGAAGAAATTGACACGATCAGCGACGACCTTCAATTTGTTGCGATTATTGCCCTCTTTGTCCTGCCATTGATCCAGCTTGAGGCGACCTTCGATCAGCACTCCTGAGCCTTTGGTGAGATACTGGTTGCAGGTTTCCGCCTGGCGCCCCCATACGTCCACGTCGACGAATGTGGTCTCTTTTTCAGACTCCTGGCTGCCGCTACGACGAAAGGTTCTGTTGCTGGCGATGCCAAGGGTCACCACTGCGGAGGACCCGGCCATGCGCAATTCTGGATCCCGGGTCAGATTCCCGGCCAAGAATACTTTATTGAACTCCATCGATCCCCCTCGCTATGGTTTTTCTTCTTCGGAATTGGCCTCAGATTCAGGGTCTGCGTCTACGGCTTCGACCGGGTCTTCCGCCACTTCCGTTTCCTCAGCAGCCAGCGTTGTTTCCGATTCATCGTCTTCGTGAGAGGCCTCCTCAGTGACGGTATCCGTCACTTCCTGCTCTTCTGCATGCGGCTCCTCAGCAATGAGTTCATCGGCACCGGTTTCGTCAGCACCGATTTCATCGGCACCGGTTTCATCGGCACCGGTTTCATCGGCACCGGTTTCATCGGC
>CAYRAM010000020.1:39366-46768 GCA_964422295.1 uncultured Planctomycetia bacterium
TTTCATCGGCACCGGTTTCATCGGCACCGGTTTCATCGGCACCGGTTTCATCGGCGCCGGTTTCATTGGCGCCGGTTTCATTGGCATCGTGTTCAGCAGCAGTTGCAGCTCTGGATTCGGACTGTGCGGCACGTCTCTCCGCGACTTCGCGCCTGCGATTCATTTCCTCCTCAAGGTAATCCTCTTGGATAAATAGGTTTCGCATGATTTTTTCGGAGAGTTGTGCGTCATTGCGCATCCCGGAAATACTCTGAGTGTCTGCCCGGAAGTACGTCAGAAAATGTACACCACGTTTGGTTCCGTTGATTTCATAAGCGAGCCGCTGCTCAGGCCATTTCTCGCTGTATTCGATGGCTCCACCGTGGTTTTTTACGATGCCTGTCATCAGGCTTTCCAATTCGGACCAATCCTGGGATGCGACGGACGCATCGATGAGGAAGTGCCCTTGGTAAAGTCGTTCGGTCAAGGTGATCTCCTTTGCAGATCAAGATTTGTGAGGTTGCCCCCCCGTGACCAACAGGGAATCTCTGCAACATCACACCATTTCATGAATTCAATTTTCCGGAATCGAATCCTCTGCGGTTCCGCCCGGAAGCGGGCCATTGTAACGAAGAGCCGCATTCTTTACACCCTCAACTGACCAGCAAAGAGCCGCTTCTGCTGCCCGGTCCTTCATTTCGTGAAAGATCCCCTGCTGCTCCTCCGGAGGCTGCATGAGGACAAATTCCTCCACCGCCTCGCCATCATCGGGTCGGCCGATTCCGAGTCTGCAGCGGGCAAAACGATCCGTGCCTAAATGATCGATCAGGTCCTCGAGGCCCCTGTGCCCCCCTGCGGAACCACCAGGACGAATCCTGAGAGTGCCTGGGGGCAGGTCGAGATCGTCGACGATAATCAGTAAATCTACGAGGCTTGCGCCGATCTTGCGCAGGTACCCCTGAATTGGCGGACCGCTGCGATTCATGAAAGCGAGCGGTTGCAAAAGGTGAAGGCTGCGCCCCTTCCAACGTCCACTCCAGGTCGCCAGATCAGGGAGATTCATGGAATCGGCAGAGAGCTTGCTCACCAATCGGTCGATCACTTCGAATCCCAAATTGTGACGGCTGCCCCGATAGGAATCTCCCGGATTGCCCAAGCCTGCGATGACGCAAGGGCGTGAGCGATCCGGGAGATGGGTTGCCAAAGGTTGTTGATTCCCGCTTATCCGCCACGGCGTCCGTGACAGATGATGACAGGTGTCCCTTCCGGGAGGAGCAACTCGACCCCCTCCGGCATTTCGAGGTCACGGGCGCGAATCGATTGATTGGTGCCGAGGGATTCGATGTTGATCGTGAACGACTTTATGAGATCACCAATTTTCCCCCGTACCGGCACATGGTGATAGGCGATGTCGAGGACTCCGCCACTGGTCACTCCTTTGGCCATGCCGTTGGTCAGGATGCGCATCGTTGTGGTGATGGGGTCACCACTCTCTACACGGGCGAGATCTGCGTGGATTGCAGCATCACCATAGAGGTCATATTGAACCTCCTTGACGATTCCTGCCTCGCTTTGACCATCCCAATTGATCTCGAAAAACCGATGGTGATCTTCCAAGGCCTTGTAAAAAGTTTTGGCGTCGACGGAAACATTCGCATTGGGCTTCCCGCCGCCGTAAATGTTGACGGGAATCATGCCTTCTGCACGCAAACGGCGGGCAGCACGGGATCCGGAGCCGGAGGATTCTCTTGCAGATCCCTCCATCACAAATTTGTCCATCTGAGGTTACCTTTCGGTCACACCTGTTCGGTCAATCCCACGAGGTCGCAAGGCGCACTGAAGAGAATCAGAGGCTGTTGCGGCCGATCGAAGCTGATTTATGAATCTGTCGAATGGCATTTCCGAATGCGGAAGCGCACGACAGAACCGATACCCTATCACTGGAAATCTTTCCGTCTACCGGAATGGTGTCCACGAAGGCGAACTCATGGGCAGGCGAGGCGAGCAGTCGCTCCACAGCGGGACCACAGAGAACCGGGTGCGTGCACGCCAAAATCACCGATTTTGCGCCTTTATCGAGCACCAGGCGTGAAGCATCCGTGATGGACCCCCCTGTGGCGATGACGTCGTCGGCCAATATGGCGTTCATGCCGGCGACGTCACCGATGATAAATCCGATTTCGGTCCTTTCGCCGCTGACACGTCTTTTGTCGACGGTCGCAAGTCTGGCACCGAGTCCCCGGCTGTATGCCCGGGCCATTTTGATGGCTCCGACATCCGGACTGACGACGACGAGATCTTCCAATTGTTTCGTTCGGAAATGGTCAACGATGATCGATCCGGCGTAAACATGGTCCACGGGGATATCAAAGAAACCCTGAATTTGTTCGCAGTGCAGGTCCATTGTGACAACGCGGTCTGCGCCTGCGGCAACAATCAGATTGGCGACCATCTTTGCGGTGATCGGCACTCTTGCCCCCTGCTCGCGGCGATCCTGTCGAGCGTATCCGAAATAGGGAATCACCGCCGTGATCCGCGCGGCAGACGATCGCTTGACACAGTCGATCATCACCAGAAGTTCCATCAGATTTTCATTCACCGGAGGGCAAGTGGACTGAACGATGAAAACATCTTTTCCACGAACGTCTTCGCCAAGTGATACGGATATTTCGCCATCCGGGAATCGAGTCACTTCGGCACGTCCCGGTTCGAGGCCGAGCTCGCTGCAGATGTCAGCTGCCAAAGTGTGATTTGAATTGCCGTTCAAGACGACCATGGATTCGGAAAGCATCAGGTTCCCTTCTCGTCCTCACAGATTCTCGTGTTGATCTCCTGGTCACTCTTTCGCAATCGGGCTGGCACGCCGATGACTGTCGTGCCAGGTTCAACGATCTTGCCCGGAGGAACGAGCGCGCCTGCCGCCACTACCGCACCTGCTCCGATGGATCCGGGAGCAACGATGACGGATCCGCTGCCGATGAACGCCTTCTCGCCGATGTCCGTTGCATGCTTTTGGGAGCCGTCATAATTGGCGATGACTGCCCCGGCACCGATGTTGGCTTTTTCGCCGATCTGGGCATCGCCAAGATACGCAAGATGTTTGGCTTTGGAACCCGCTGCCATGTGACTCCGATTGACTTCGACAAAATCGCCCACGACGACATCGCTCTCGAGAACGGTTCCGGAGCGGATGTGGGCAAAGGGGCCGATTTCGCAGCGTTGGCCGATGCTGACCCCTTTGCGAATCATCGTATGGGGCTGGATGATGGTGTCCTCCCCGATGTGGACCCCGGCCTCGATCCAGGTGGTCACCGGATCGACGATGGAGACTCCCTGGTCCATCCAGAAATTCTGCAAATCGGTCTGCATTTTACGAGCGACCTGTGCCAATTGGCGACGATCGTTGACTTGCGCAAATTGGTGGGGAATCCCGCAATCCCACCCCTGGACCGGGTGTTCGGAATCGTGGAGGCACTCGACGATCCGTGTCAGGTACGATTCCTTTGCAGGATCCTCACTGGAGAGGTCCTCTTCCACCATCGGACGCAGGAGCGGGAGTACCCGTTTATGGTCCATGGCGTAAATTCCGAGATTGACTTCGAAATTTTCCGGTTCGTCACTTGGGAGATCCGCTTCTTCGATGATCTTTGTCAGCCATCCGGTGTCGGGATGACGCATCACCCTTCCCATTCCCTGGGGGTTTTGAACGATTCCCGTGGTCACCGTCAGAGCAGATTCCTCCTGATGATGGTGACTGACGAGCCCCCCGATGATGTCCGGGTCGATATCTGGAAGATCCCCATTGACCACGACGATGGTTGAGTGGCGCGGAGGGGATTGCATCAAAGACTCGAGAACCGCGTGGCCGGTGCCCCTTTGCGGATCCTGAAGAGCGGTTTGAACACCCGATCCATCCAGATGGGAGCAGACTTGATCGGATCCATGTCCCACCACTACGGTGATGTCGTCGGCCCCGGCGGTTCTCAAGTGATTGAGAACATGATCCAACATCGGGACTCCCAGAAGGGGATGCAGGACTTTCGGCATCGAGGAACGCATGCGAGTTCCGCGACCCGCTGCGAGGATGACGGCGGAAAACTGTCCCATGCCTGACCCGTCCTGTAGATCCTGGCGGAAAGAAATGGCTACCCGGCGAGGACTCGAACCTCGAACGACTGGACCAAAACCAGTTGTGTTGCCAATTACACCACCGGGTAGTGGATAAACCTGTTGGACCCAGACCTCGTCGTCGGATCCGCATCCGGATCGGGATTCTACCGTGAGGAACTCCCGAGCGTCAATCGGAGCGAGGAGATTCGCAGGGATCCATCCGAGCCGACCCATTCACCCTTGCTTGCACAGCGGTGGGAAATCAGGAGCTGAAAACACCCGAGACCAAGGGGCGGATCAGCAGGGCGGACCACGATTCCCAATTTTCATCGACCGGATCGAGCTGATTCAGTGGCATCCATTCGCCGATCATTCGATCCGTCTCCACCACTTCCGGTTTTGAGGCGACCTGGACGGCGACCGCCAATCCCAGGTGAACCTGGCCGACCGCGGTCTCGTCGTCATTGATCCAACCCAATAATTGGCACTCCTCCACGGTCGGGTTCAAGCCGATCTCTTCATCAAGTTCCCGGTGAAGCCCCCGGATCAACAGCGGATCTGTTCCGGGGGGTTCGGGATTGACGTGACCGCCGACCCCGATCGATCTTTTGCCATGGAGTCGCTTTTCCCCTTGGGTCTTGAGGCGCTGCAGAACCAAGATTTCGTCTTCGTGAAGGATGCAGACGTAAGGAATCACCTGCTTCCAGCCGGGGTCCTCCTCCGCTGCCGGACGATCCCTGAATGCTCCATGGGGCTCCAGAAGTCGACACAGCTCCGTAAGGTCAGCGGAAACCCTCCGGAATCCCTGAAATTGGCCGATTTCCGTATTCATGATTTCCCGGGGGATTCCCCAGACTTGCTCGATGATCTGATTCAAGGCACCTCCCGCTTCCCAACAGCCTCAACAATCTAAATCGCGTCGAGCACCATCGCCAGATCAGTCCCCAGAACGCTCCTGTTTCAGTTATGATCTAGCGCAGAACCCGGTGAAGGAAGAAGTACTCCCGATGGCCTCGAAACATGATTCCCCCACGCGCACTTCCATCGCGCCGCTGAGCATGGCCGTATTTGCGCTGTGGATGCTGGCCTTGGGAGCCACGCTTCCGGGGGGAAGGATCGCTGCACAGCCGGAGGAGCCCTCTGCGCAAGTCTCGGAGCTCTCTTTGTCTCCAGCCTCCTTCGATCTCGGTCCGGTGGGTCATGGTCGCAAATACGCCGATCTTGCCTTTGACATCATCAATTCGGGCGACACTGCCCAGACCGTGACTCTGCGTCCCTCCTGTGGCTGCATGAAGTTGAATTGTCCACCCACCTTGACGGTGGCACCCGGCGACAGGGCCAGCGTCCAATTCCAGATGTCCCTCGGCCGCGGCTGGGGTTTGTTTTCAAAAAGGATCGATGTGGTGGGTTCGGGCAGGCAGGTGCTCGCCACGCTTCCGGTCAAGGCGCAGTTTCACCCCGGTGTGAAGACCAGCGCCATGGAAGCGGTATTGACCACCAGCAAAGTCGGAACCCTTCCCGAGTCCAGTACCAGGGTGACGTTCACTCATCCTTCCCGGAATCCGCAATTGACTGAGCTGCGATCGGATGATCCGAGGATCCGCTTCAAGGTGATCGAGTCCGCCGATGTGGGTGAAACAATCCTCGAGATCGATTCGCTGTCGACCTGGCCCGCCGGTCGTTTCAGTTCCAGGATCACCGGGCTCTGCAATGGCTACCCTTTTATTCTTCCCGTCCGCGGGCGTGCGTTCGGCGCACTGATCCACGAACCCCATTCCTGGAATTTGAAGCAGGTTCGATCCACCGAAGCGATTTCCGATTCTCTGGTTGTCCGTAGGGCCGATGGACAACCGCTGAAGATCACCGAGATGCGCATCGAGTGGCTCAGGCCGGTCGATGGCTTCCAGATCCGTTTGGGTCAGAAGTCGATGAAGGACGGGTCTGTGCAAATCCATGCACAGGCGGTTGATCCGTTGCCGGAAGTGAACAAGGGCTTTTATGGGAAAGTGATTTTGACCACCGACGTCGAAGAAGAGCCGACCATCAAAGTCGATCTTCTCGGGGTCATTCAATTGCCACGAAAGGCTCGCCCCTGAAATGAAACTGAAAGAACTGATCTCTGAGTTTGGGGGCAGCGTCGAAGGAGACGGAGACATCGAGGTGTCCGCCGTTGCCGAGCCGGAATCTGCCGGACCCGGTGATTTGTCATGGATCGGCGAAGAGCGCTATTCGGAGGTTGCGTCGCAAGCCTCTGTGCTCCTGATCGGATCGAAACAGGAGATCCCGGCGGCCGATTCCGGTCAGGCGATATGGCGGCACCCGGAACCGAACAAGACTTTCGCCCTTGCGATTGCCCGATTGATGCCTGAACCGGAAGCGGATTATTGCGGTATCCATCCTTCTGCAGTGATCATCGATGGCGCAGAAGTGGCGGAGGATTGCCATATTGGTCCGGGAGCTTTCATCGGTGGCAATGTCCGATTGGCTCAAGGGGTTGTCGTCGATCCGGGAGCAGCCATCTACGGGCCGACGTCGATCGGTTCCGGTACCCGTGTCCACAGCCGAGTGACAATTCTCGGTGGATGCACCATCGGAGCCGATTGCATCCTGCACCCTGGAGCGGTGATCGGTGGCGAGGGTTTCGGTTTCGTCCCTGATGCGGGCGGAGCCATCCGCGTCCCCCACCGCGGAGGTGTCATTCTTGGCGACGCGGTCGAAGTGGGGTGCTTGAGCGCCATCGACCGTGGAGTTCTCGGAGACACCCGGATCGGTACAGGAACCAAAATCGACAATCTCGTTCACGTCGCTCACAACGTCCAAATCGGCAGCCACTCATTCCTTGCGGCCCAGGTCGGCATCGCCGGATCGGCGACGATCGGAGACCAATGTGAGTTTGGCGGCCAGAGTGGAATGATCGGCCATGTCGAAATCGGCTCGAAGGTTCGCGTGGCTGCGAAGTCAGCGATCTTCAGCGGAGGAGCCGAGGATGTCACCCTAATGGGAATCCCGGCCACCGAAGCGGGAAAGATGAGACGCATCTTTGCCATCCTGCAACAACTCCCCGAGTTGAGGGATCGCATCCTTGAGATCGAGAAGACCATCTCCGAAGAAAAAACATGACGAATACTCCAATCCCTTCGTCTTCCTTGCTCTCGGTGGTTACATTCTCTGTCAGCATCTGCAGACAGTGGATAGACTGCCAAAGATCAGTACGGAACGGTTGTTAAATATGAGGGCCTGTAGCTCAGTTGGGAGAGCGCTGCGTTCGCAATGCAGAGGTCGTGAGTTCGAATCTCATCAGGTCCACCAACCG
>CAYRAM010000021.1:0-45521 GCA_964422295.1 uncultured Planctomycetia bacterium
GGATTGGATCGCTTTTGAACGTTTCGCAATGCAGGGGTCGTGAGTTCGAATCTCATCAGGTCCACTCTTTATTTGCCCGCTAATCGACTATTTAAGCACAATTAGCACTTTTGCTGTCTCAAGCAGCCCTAGAAATTAGCACTTGCAGCAACAAAAAAAACGAGCGCAAAGAGTTGCTATATCCCTTTACGGCCGTTATCAGCCTTTCAGATGCTACTCAATTTTCAATATGATAGTTGCAAGCACTTCGATCATTCGATTACTCGCCTTAAGGGCACCCTTCAAAATTATCGCAATCAAGAACATTTGCGGACGGATCTAACCCACAATCAGGAAAGGGGGCCGCAATATCACCGCTTGCGCTAAATAGATATCCAATAATTTGGATTCCGTCTGCGATATTGAGAATTCCGTCGGCATTACTGTCGGCAGCTTTAGCACAGTTAATGCTGCCACCAGTAAAGAGGTATGCCAATGCAATAACCGCATCTGCGACATTTATTGCACCGTCACCATCCACATCTCCTCGAATGAATAGTTCTTCACATTCATCCAGGATTCCATTGGCATTAAAATCCTCTGCACCTTGATCAATCTCGCACCCATCTAAGATTCCATTGGAATTACAATCGATTGAAACAAAATCGCCCATCATAATCCACCCTGTCAACTGCTGTGGTATGAGTACAGCACTTCCTCCAGGCGGAACGACTATTGTTTCATACGGGCCAAAAATCGAGCACAGATTGGAAGTGCAGTAATCCACAGGAGCAATAGTCTCGTCGGGACCATGCAGGAAGACATCGACCACGAGCATTTCGTGACCGGTACCCGCTGGGAGAGTGTTGACTTTGATGTAATCGACCACCACCCCATGAATGACACCTTCGTCAGGGCAAACGATAATCTCTTCGAACGATGGCGGAGAGCCTCCATTGGCGCTCAAGGTTGCCGCTCCGCTGACGGCACCGGTAATGTCGTAGTCATTGTTGACGGTTTCTTCGCAAACAGCATAACTCCAACCGTAGAGGTCTCCACCGGGGTTATCTAGCATGCAGCGAATTTGAATAGTTGATCCACTCTGACCCGCCTCGGACGTATCGAAGTACATCGTGTAATCCCCTGAAGGCTGTTCAAGCTGGCAGCTAGTGGGGCTTTGAGCTGACAATGAATAATCGCTCATGAACACCAACGAAATTATTAATAAAAATCTCAATTCGCCTCCGATACCAATAGCAAAATAATAGTGAACTTCATTTTCAATAGAGTAGGTATAGTACCAAAATGTTTACACCACGGCCAATATTAAAGACATACAACTGGGCCAATTCCAGGTCCGGGGGCTTTGTGGAAGAACGCTAGCAGGAACTTGATTCAACTCCCTTATCGACTTATGAAGTGGCCCGTATTTCGCTAACCAAACAGAGCCCTCCGGTTCCGCAAGCTTTTGGGCTGTCTCGAAGGGACTACATCTCCGGCATTAATAATCAGGCGCTTATAGTGCCATTTACCAATTTCGTCATAATACTTTAGGACCATTTCCCTTCGTGCTTGACAACTTCGTACCCATTCATTTTTTTTTCCCTCACTAGTAGTCACTAACAGTTTCTGTAGGAGCACAGCGCTCCATACATGAAAATGAAGACGACTGCAGAGGCTGATACGTCTTCAGGAAATAATTGGAAGTGGTGTCTATTGGACGAAATCACACTAAATTGGACTTAACTGGAATCGGCTTTGGAGGGCTTTTTGTTAGTTCCGCAATGCAGAGGTCGTGAGTTCGAATCTCAGCAGGTCCACTTTGCTCCCTGCCGATGGAGTTCCTTGCCTCTGTTCATAGCCTTGATTTGTCTATTGGTGTTGACTCCCGGATGCTCGCAAGTTCGGGACTATTTTCGCGATGCACCGCTGGAAGATTCGGAGACGAACTCCATGAAAACAAGAGTAGTCGTTGTCCACGGATTGTTTCGTACCCAAAGGGCGATGCGCCCCCTGCGCAGACCCTTGTCCGCTGCTGGCTACCAAGTCATCGAATATCGGTATCGGACGACACGCCTTGAAGTCCAGGATCACGCCGAAGACCTGCGCGATTTTCTTTTACAGTTGGTGGAACAAGATCCTGATCGACCGCTGCGATTGGTCGGTCACAGTCTCGGTGCGGTGATCAGTGTGATCGCGACGACTCCTTCGATCCCGGGAATAGACCGGGTTGTTCAGATTGCCCCACCCAACCTGGGCTCACCGGTTGCAGATCGCTTTGAGGAAATGTTTGGAAGATTCGTGGTTCCATTGAAAGAACTGAGCGCTGATACCGGCGGACCGCTGCCCCTGGGAGTGGAACCTGGGACCCCCACCGGAGTCATCGCAGCGGAGAGTGACCCTATGGTCCCCATTCCTTGCACCAGACTCCGTGGCGCAGTCGATCACATCCAACTTCCAGGTTCTCACACCTTCGTCTTTTGGCGTGACCGAACCCAAAAAGAGATTATTCACTTCCTCGACCACGGCCGATTCAGCGAGTCCGCCCAGAGAGTGGTCGTTGATCAGGAATCCTGATCAGAAATCTGGCGATCGAGAAACTCGATGACCTGCTGTGCCAGCTCTTCGGGCTCGTTGACTTCGAAGGTCGCCAGGTACGAATGATTCTGCATCTGATGGCGATATCGGGGATCATAGTGCTTCTCAAGGAGACTTCGCGCCACTGAGGCGGATTCACCCTGATTCAACCGGGTGCAGATCTCTTCCATTTCTACAACGGAAAAATCACTGTGTTGCTGCAAAGAATGCAGGCGATCAATCAAGGGTCCCCAACCCCCATCGGTTTTGTAGTCGCTCTCCAATATTTCACAACGAACATCGATGTTGGCGACCAATCGTATACGCTCCGCCGCTTTCATCTGGGTCCATATCGCCAACGGAATCTCCCGATTTCCGACCTTGCGACTCTCTGCTTCGATGAGACACCACGAATCGGATGGGAAATGGTTTTTGAAATGTTGGCAAAGACTCGATTCAAACCTCTTTTGACTGACAGGATTCAGACCCACATCTCCCAGCAATGAGCTTCGATGCTGAGCGAATCCTTCCAGATCGATGACAGAACCAGGTCTGACATCTGCGATCGCCCTCAACAGCCTCGTTTTTCCGGTACCGGTGAGACCGTCCAGCAGAAACAAACCTGGTAACACGATCTTTTCAAGTTCGCCTCGAACCTGGCCTCTAAATCCTCGATAACCGTCCTGGAGTTGGAAAGCCTGATATCCATGCTGAATCAAAAATTGAACAACATGAAGAGACCGGTCACCTCCTCGGGAGCAGTAGATGACGACCGCAGCTTCGAGATCGATATGGGCATCGAGTTGGTCGAGAAATTTATGAAGTCGGGTTCGCAATCTCTGAAGCGCCCAGCTGGTTGCGGCATCCACCCCCTGCTTGCGGTAAAGTACGCCCACCTCCGATCGCTCATGTTCATCGAGAAGGGGAACATTTACGGCGTCAGGAAGATGGTCTTCGGCAAATTCTTCTGCAGTCCTGACGTCGATCAGCAGATCCCCGGAGGAGAGGCGATTCAGCGGAACTTGCGGGACAGGGTCCCGGCAAGGCTGAAATTCGGGGACTGGGGTCCTCTGGGCAGATTTCACTGCTTCCTCCGATGGGTGATCCGTCGCAAAATTGCGGCAATATGTGAAAATAACGCAATTCTGGGCAACCCGGGAGGGCCTGCGGGGTTTTAAGTTGAAGAAGGGGCAGACTTTGTCATCAGGCGAGCACATGACCGACGTGGACTTGATGCTTCGCTTTCAGAAGGGCGACTCGGAGGCGTATGAGCAATTGGTTCGAAGAAATCTGGGTTTTGTCATGAGATTGGCCATGCGCTTCATCCCCGATACCGCCACTTCAGAGGATATCTCACAACAGGTGTTTCTCAGAATCTGGCAGAGCCGCGATCAATTCCGTGAGCAGCGCTCATTTCAAGGGTGGATCGCAACCATCACGAGAAATTTGGCCCTGAATGAAATCAGGACACGGAAACGCAAGCACTGGACACCTCGATCTGCGATTTCAGGGGAGGACGAATCCTTCCAAGCGGGCCAGGAGTGGTTGGGCGGCACTGAACGATTTACTGCGCCAACCGAACAATTGGAGAGGGACGAGCAACTGGATGCCTTGCGTGATGCGCTCAATGAATTGCCACAAAGGGAGCACGACGCCATCCATCTGCAAAACGTTGAGGGCTGGAGCCTGGAGAAGATCGCCCAACACATGGGGATCACTGTTCCAGCGGCCAAATCTCTTCTCTACAGAGTGCGCAAGAAATTGGCGAAGAATCTCTCCCTCAAGGATCAATACACAGAACCTTCGAATGAAAAAGAAAGTGGACGGGAGCCATCATGAGCCCAAAATCCGATCCGGAACGCCAACTGCAGGATTATCTCGACGAACTGAGGGATCAGGTCCTTCATGAGATGTCTGCAGTGGACCAAGAAGCATTCATCGAAAATCTTCGGGAGCAGATCGATGCCGGAAATGCAGAGCGCAACCGTCAACAACGCCCTGCGCTTCTTCAGAGTCGCCCATGGATGGTTGCCGCAGCCGTACTTTTGATCGGCCTGGCAACCGCAATCATGCAACCATGGGATGGCATGTCTCAAAAGGAGATAGAGACTCCTCCTTCTGGTTTGCTGAAGGAACTGGCTCTGATTCAGTCGTTGTCACTACTCGATCCTGAAGTTCTCGCCCAGTTGAACTCTGTGGATCTCGGCGCCGCAACCATGGTCTTCGAGAATGAACTCGATGTCCCCTACGACCTGCTCCTTGCAGCTGTGGAGGAGGAATGATGTCCCGCTCTTCATGCACCGTGATTCTGATGCTGACCACGATCCTGCTCTTCCCTGTTTTCGGAGAGCTGAACGGCCAAGAAGCGCCGACTGACCCGAACCGGGATCGCACCACCATCGATCTCTCTGTGGAGCGGGAGGTGTGGAATCAGCTCTCTGCAGAGAAAAAGCGGCGTTGCCTCGCCACGTATCAGCGCATTCAAAAGATGGATCCCAGGGTCCGCGCCCGTTTGCTCAACAGGCTTCGCAAACTTACCGATGAACAGAGGGGGAAACTCCCTCAAATCGTCAGCAGGTTCAAGGGCGAAAAGCCTGCGGATCGCCAGCGAGCCCGCAAAGCATTTCGACAGCGCGAGCTCTGGCTCAAAACCCAATCTCCGGAAGATCGTCGCCAACTGACACAGTCGAGCAAGATGATGCGCAAGCGCCATTTTGAAGATCGCATAAAGCGGTCCCGTGAACGCCTGCTCAAACGCGTCTCACCCCAGCTCCTCGATCCCGAGAAAAAAGAGCGCATCCTTGCATTGCGTCATGAGGAGTTTCGCAAGGAACTTTCCAAGATGGCCCTTTCAGATATTCGATTACAGGTCTCCGACCGGACGATGCAATTGATCAACGATCTTGAGGCGCTCGATCCTCCTCTGATGCGGGAGTTTCTGACTCGGGGGCAATTGCCTTCTGAACATGCTGATTTCCTGAAACGATTCCAGGAATTAGACCCTGAGGAACAGAAGGACCTTCGCCGCTTCCTTGGAAAGATCGGCCGAAACCTGCGCATGAGACGTGCTCCTGAAGAGCGTCGCTTCCAGGGCCCCCCTGGAGAGCGAGGCGGGAGAGGCGGACGGGGTTCCGATCTCAAGCGCGGAAATGAAGACAATCCACGACTTGGCAATCCTGATCGCCGCAGTCCCGATCGCCGGCCAAGGGGGCCAAAGTCCCCACCGAAAGCCCCACTTGAGGGCTCAGGTTCCGCATGGGAGATCCACGACAATCAGGCGTGACAGACGACGTGACCAGTGTTCTTGACGCACCGTGGTCATGGGATACGATGCCTGTTTGTCGACTGGAACCCCATAGGAGAGCCCCATGGCAAAAAGAAGAAAACCCGCAGGCAAACGCGGATCGAGTTCAAAGCGCACCCCACTTGGCGGCAAGTCAAAAGTGACCGCAGCCTCAACCGCTGGCGGGATCGATGTCGTTTGCAGTGAGTGTTACTCCGATTTCATGTATATGCCGAAAAGCACGAATACGCAGTTGAATTGCCCTGCTTGTGGGCATTCCGGAGCCACCCCTGATTCAGCAGAGATTCAGAGAATGGTGATGGCGAAAGCGACAGAATCAAAAGCGATGATGACGGCAGTCATACCCGGAGTCCTCTTTATTGCAGTGACGTTATATTACCTGCAGGCATTGAACTCTGGCCCACTGGGTGCTGGTCTCAACTACGGTTTGATTGGTGCGGCGGTCGTGCTCTTTCTCGTGACGATAATTTTCGCTGCCAGATTCGAAAAGAGCCGCTGCGAAATCTACTTCTAAGAGTGAAGATTTCATGAAATTACGGTCTGCCTCTGTCGAGGCAGACTTTTTTTTGTCCTCGCACAAAAGCAATCGGGTTACTTCTCTACAAAATCACCATGATTCTGCTCCGCCAGCTTCCTCATGAGAGACGCCGCTCCAGGGTCCAGGTGGAAACCGATGGTGTGAATCTTGACTTTGCGCTCAGCATTGAGTTCCTTGATCTCGTCCAAGATTCCTTGCGGTTCGGTAATCTTCCCCATCGTAGGAGCGCCATCGCTAAGGAAATAGATGGTATTGACTTCAGGGTCCTTGAGGGCTGAAGCGATGGTATCGTAAACATTGGTCATCCCGCGTGGATTCAGATGTTTGACAAATTCGATCGCTTGAAGCCGTACGTCGTCATCCATTTGGACAAGCGCAGGTCTCCAAGGAGTGAAGGAGGACTCGAAGGGGATGATATTGAATTGGGTTCCTGAAGGAATCCCGTCGAGAACGCGGATCAACTCACGCCTGGCGACCTCGATTTTGGGAAGCACTTCCTTCTTTTTGGCACCGGCCTTTCCCTCTTCCTCTGCAACGCCGGTGGAGCCTTTTCTTTTCTTGCGACCCCCGGGCAGTTTGACACTGTCCACTTCGTAAGGTTCCTCCATGCTGCCGGAGATATCGACGATAAAGGTGACGAATTTGCTGATCACTCTCAGCCCATAATATGTCCCCGTGGTGTTGTTGCGTGATTCTTCACGAATACGGTCAAACTCATCGCGGCTGATGCCCCGGATTTCGGCGTCTTTTCCTTTACTCTGCCACCACGCTTCCCAGGAAACCCTGCTCGTGCCAAAGTCTTCTCCAGTGAGCCACAGCAGCGAATCGGAAACGTCATCGAGGACTCGCCCTTTGAATTTTGGGAAATCATCGATGAAGGCCTCGACCACTTCTCGACCGCCGATCTGCTTCAATGCATGGACAGCAGCGATTTGGACCTCGAGGAAAGGATCCCTGAGCAACGGGATCAGACTGGCAACCACTTCAGGATCGCGGGTTGCCCCGAATATGTCGACGGCGACCGCCCTCACAGGCCAGTGTGGGCTCTTCAGCGCCCTGTGAAAGGTTTTGCTTTGGTCGTCCGCCTCGAGGTCGCGAAGTGCCAGCAGGATCGACTTCTGAAGGTTTGGTTCATCGATACGAAACATCTTGGCAAGCTTTTTCGTGGCACCTTCGACCTGGTTTCTGCCGATCATGTCGACGATGGGGACCTGGTTGTTTGCAGGAATTCTGCGATTTCCCAGCAACTTGATCAGAACGGGTCCCAATTGCGGATCTTCCAATTTGCGACTGATCTTGAGAACGATGGATTGGGCCGTCACCGGCAAACGACTGACTAATCCGAGTCCCGTCTCCACGAGATACGAGATCTCTTCATCGTTGAGATCTCGATCCCAACAATCCCTGACCACCCATTGAGATCGGTCTGGCAGCTGAACCAAACCCTTCTCGACCACGGCTTTCAAACCCACGCTGTTTTCATGCAGCGAGACCAAACGAATGGCGGACTCCACCATTGAGGTCTCCTCCTTGGGATCACGGATGACTCGGCCCAGAAATTCCGAGGAATCTCGTGAACCCTCTTGGGCAATCTTTTGCAAGGTATTGAATCGCTCATGCGCATTCAGTGAGCGCTCCGATTCAAACTGCCTGATCAGCCCTTGCAGGTCATTCTGTGCCGCCGAAGCGTGAGAACTGAAATCCCCAGCCATAAAAAGCAAAGCCCCGCAGGGCAGCAGAATCGCAAGCAGATACCGTGTGAGCTTTGACATGGGCGGTAGCATCGGGCTGTCTCCTTCAGATCCGGTCTACGGTAGGCATGACAGATGAAATTGGGGACGAATCCCGGTACCGTGATTTTGATCTTAAATTGATCAGGTGTCCAGATCGTGATTCATATACCCAGTGATCGTCAAGGGAGCCAGATGCCCAGGTCAACGGCCGATTCGATTTCTCCGCTCTTGATTTCGGGGCTTTTATTGCCGGGTCTATTGGTCGCCGTCTCCATACTATTCTGGAATTCAGGGGATCATTCGCAAATCGAAGACAAACCAGTGGTATCCGGCAGGCCTTTATCATTCCCCGTCGATGGAATCACAATCCTCTTCAATGCCGATGATCCCCGGGGGGTCTTTGCGAGTGATGTTGATCGCGCCATCAAAATGGGAGCTTCATGGCTGCAGATTCAGGTGGCTTATTACACACGGGATGAAAAGTCTGCAGGTTTTCCTGTCTTCGACCGAAGAACACCGATCAATGAATCACTCAAGGAAATTTTGGATTTTGCAAATCTGTCCGGTTGCAAGGTGGCTTTGCATCCCATTCTCCTGATTCAGGATCCAGAGTCAGAACATTGGCGCGGAGAATACACGCCGGTCCAGCCAGAAAGTTGGTGGAACGATTACTGTGAGTGGATGAAGAAACTGGCGGACATCTCCGAATCAGCAAAAATATCGATCCTCTATATCGGCAGTGAGTTGACTTCCCTTCAAAGTCACCACACGGATTGGCGAGAGCTGATACAGAGCTTGAGGAAGAGGTACTCAGGAGCCTTGGGGTACTCTGCCAATTGGGATTCATGGCAAAACGTCTCATTTCATGGCGACCTAGATGTTTTGGGCCTGAACGCCTACTTCCCACTGTTTGATGCAAAAACTAATCGGTCCGAGAAACTCACCCGGAAAGATTATCAGGCGAGATTACTGCCCCACCTCTCTGCAATGCGACGCTGGTCAGTCGCGAATGATACACCCCTGATTTTCACGGAAGTGGGTTACCCGGCGACCTCTCGACGTTTGGACCGCCCCTGGGATTCCGGATCGGGGCAATCGGTCATCGAAGATGGACTGATACAACTTGAGGGGTTTCGCTCCTTTGTCGGGGTTTTTGGCAGTAATGGTCCACAGAAAGGGATCTTTTTCTATGCCCTTCATGGGCATGACCCGGATCGCCCCACCGGATACACTCCTATCCACAAAGAGACCCGATCCCTGTGGACGGATTACCTGACCAGGAGCTCACAGCGATGACACGCCTGTATCTGATTTGCACCATCTTCACTGGAGCCATCTTGCTGCAGTCATTGGCGTCCCGACCTCCTGAGGTGATATGGAAAGAACCGCAAGGCACTGTCGACAATCAGGATGAAGCCGAATCCGGGGCCGAAAATCCCATCAGCAGATCCGATTCGCCAAAAGAAGACCAACTCCCCAATCTGATCCAGGCATGCCGACAGGCACTCAAAGAGACTGCGCACTCACTTCCGGAAATTGATTCGACACAACAACTTACTAAAATCACGTCAAATTCCGGTGTGTCCCTTCTGGCAAAACACGTTGAGGTCGACTCCGGGAAATTCAACGTTCTCCCCATCGACGGCCCGGTCATTCAGATCGACGCCAAGGACGTCCAACAGATAGACTCGGTCTATCCGGAGGTTGGCGACGGAAGCGATCAGACTCTTGAATTGCTGGGGAAGGCCAAAGCTGGCGACAAACTCACGGATCAAGAAATCCAGATTTGGTTTGATTCCGGTGGCGCTGAGGACCTGTTGGCTCGCTTCCCGCTGAAAGGGAACAAGATTTTGAGGCAGTTCTTCATCGACGAAGCCCTAGAGAAGAACGATGTCGAAGTTCGACCCATGTCTGAGATCGATTTTGACGAACTGGATGAGTGGACCGCTTCGGTACGGGACGATATCTCACGTGGAATCAGCGAATCGAGAAGAACTCTGGTGATTCTGGAGATCGATCAAAGGCTTTCCCAACTTCAAGGGGCATCCAACGGTGCCAAATTCTCGAAATGGTCCAATCAATTGCGTATCCTCAAGCTTGATTTAATCAAGAGCGCCGGATTTTAGGGGGCAGTTCATGGCTATGATCCGTGTCGGTGTTTTTGGATTGGGAAGGTTTGGGACAGCGCTTGTCAAAACGTTGAACCATCACAACAATTCCAACATGCAAGTTCACATCAGGGCTGTCGACAAAGACCCCGATCGTGTCGAAGCGGTGAAGGACAACTGTGACGATGCGCTGATCATGAACCTTGAGGAGGAGGATCTGCTTAAATCCCAGATTCAAAATCTGGACATCATCGTCATCGCAATCGGAGAAAACGCTTTACCCGTATTGCTGCTTGCGCATACCGCTATGGAGATGATCTCTGATTCGGGCAGCGGTTCCGAATCGAAACCGAGAATCATGTGTCGGGCCCATGATCAAACTACGCGAAAGATACTGAAAAAGTTCGGGGTGCAGGATCAGGACATTTTCGCCCCCGAGGAAAAAGCCGCAGAACGGCTTGCCCGCAGATTGGTGCACCGAAGTTCCGTGGATTCCCTGCCCTTGAAAGAGGATCAGGCCATCATTCAGATTCCCACCCCGCCCAAGTGGGTAGGCAAGTCATTGGCAGAGACAAAAATTCGAAATCGTTACCAGGTCAATCTGCTTTGCTTGCAAAAGTCCGGGACCACTGAAAATGTGATCTCGCCCGATCCTGACACGGTTTTTGAGGAAGGGGATCAATTGTATCTGCTCGGCCCCATCGTCAATCTCGACAAGATATCTTCTCGGGCAGAGGGCTAGCCGAGCATCACTTTTCCTTCAGGGCGATCGATCTTGTTACCCTGCTGAGTCAAGGAAGACAGGCCAACCACCAATGCCAGCGGGCCAAGCCTGCCGAGGATCATGGCGACCATCAACAAGGACTTCCCTGTGTCGCTTAAATGACCGGTGGTGTCCATGCTCAATCCCACTGTCCCCAATGCGCTCGTCATTTCAAAAAGCAACTGCTGCTGTGTCAATGTGCCCATTTCAAGGGAGTTCATTTCTGTCCAATGAAGCATGATCAGCAACACCAACCAGATCAGTCCATACATCAAAGTGAGAACAGCGGCACTTCTGATCAATTTGTCAGATAAAGTCCGCTTGTTGAACTGAACCTGATCCCTCCCGCGAATCTGATGATAAAGGGCGACCATCAGAATTCCGATGGTAGAGGTTTTCAATCCGCCTCCGGTAGACCCGGGAGAAGCCCCTATGATCATGAGAATGATCAAGATCATGATCGAATAATCGGTCAGTGATTGCACGTCACCTACAGAGAAGCCCGCGGTTCGGCATGTTACGGACCAAAAGATGCCATCGATGGCAGTGGCTCCACCCAAGATCAAGAATATGGCCCCAAATATCCACAGACCGCTAGAAGTTCCCAAGGACAAGATCACATGCGTTCCCAACCGATTGGAACGGGATTTAAATCGTTTCCATAGTTCCCAAATTACCGGAAAGCCTATTCCTCCCAGGATGATCAGGGCAATCATGGTCCACCGCTCTAAGGTGTTGAAACTGGCGATCGAATCTTCATGCAGCGCAAACCCGGAATTGCAAAACGCACTGACGGAATGGAAGAGGTGCTGAAAGGAGGGCTTTACCAAACTGTAGCCATCCGACATTGCCAGGAGAATCGTTCCCATCGCTTGTATCGATACGGTCGTAACGAAGATTGGTTTCAGTAACTGTTTTACCGATGCAGTGTCCATGCCGTTCATCGCTTCGCGAATTGCACGACCCTGCCTCAATCCCAATCCTTGTCCCAGGAACGTCATAAACAAAATGAAGAGTGTGACGGTTCCCAATCCTCCTATTTGGATCAGTGCCAACAGGATCCATTGCCCCTCCCTGGACAACTCGGTACCAATATCCACCACGGACAAACCGGTGACAGTTGTGGCGCTGACAGCCGTAAACATCGCATGAAGCCAGCCAAGGGGATCGTCTCCTTCCGGTACACAACGGGGCGATTGCAATGCCCAGGTTCCGGCAATGATGGGGATCAGAAGGAGTAAAAAGAGAACAAAGGCTCCCCCTCTTCTGATACGTCCCAAGCCTTCCCAAAGTAATTCACCAAATCCATATAGGAGCAATAGTCCGGAAGTCATTAGCGCTAAAATAAAATCTTCAGAAATTAACCCTGAGATGATCAGAATGGACAATAGAGCAGGCAACAGCCAGTAGCGTCCGGGGCGTTTCCTCAACCACCCAACGACAGCGGAACCTGCCAACAACAACAAACCCAAAACGCCGACCTGTATGCTGTAAGTCGGCGATGTCCCGCTGACTCCGGAAAGCCATTCCTGAATTGAAAAAATCGCCAATAGTGCGATACCGAAATGAATCAGAACAGATTTGTACATGGCTAGGATTGTGCACCACTTATCATCTTCTCTCCAGTCGCTCTGGACCTGGTGAATCGGATCTGATAAAACCGCATGCTTGATCCTCTTCGACCGCAAACCGACCTGAACACAAATTCTGTGGCAATTAAGGGCCCTGTAGCTCAGTGGATAGAGCACCGGCCTCCGGAGCCGGGTGTCGCACGTTCGAATCGTGCCAGGGTCATTGAATTTCACGCCGGGAGTCTCGACTCCCGGCGTCTTTCAAATGGGGCCTCATGAGCAATCAACTGAACCAAGATCAATTGGGACCACTCCCCCAAGACAGCTGGGTCATTGGGGATGTGCATGGCTGTCTTCGGACCCTCAAAGCCATGCTTTCAAAAATAGAGCGCGTACAAGCCGATCCCCACTGTGTATTTATCGGTGATCTTGTCGGAAAAGGCCCCGACAGTGCCGGGGTGATAGAAACGCTGATGAACAATAGCGACAATGTTTCCGTGGTCCTTGGGAATCATGATCTTCACTTGATTGCCTGCCATATGGGAGTCGCCAAAGCTCGACCCGGAGACCACTCAGAAAACTTGCTGAAAGCTTCAGAGAGCAACAAATGGATCGACTGGTTGAAAACACAGAACTTCTTATTCGATTTGAATTGCGCAAATCGGCGTTACCAATTGGTGCATGCGGGGATCCATCCTCTTTGGAGTGAGGAGGAGCTTGATCAAAGAATCAACCAATTGACCATGCACGTACGTTCTGATGACTGGTCCTGGTATAAAGATCCCGGTTCAGAGATTTGGCACACGGCGAATGTCATCACCCGAATGAGATGCCTTCAACGGGAATCCCTGGGACTGGCAAACGATTTCACTGGCCATCCGGATGATGCTGGCCCAGATCTGATCCCCTGGTTTGAGGCGACCTCCGGGAGGCCTCAAGACCCTGTATTCATATTTGGCCATTGGGCTGCACTTGGCAGATATTCAACTGAAAAAGTGGAATGCCTGGATAGCGGCTGTGTCTATGGCAATGAGTTGACAGCATTTCAACCGATGAATCAAATCGCTCTTGTAGAGAAGAATATCGAACTCGACTAAACGTCGTCTTCTAACAACTCGTCGATGATGTAGGTGCCACTCTTTTGATCTCGATGAACCTTGATCAGTTTGTTCTTTTCTGCATCCAGAAGAAGGTTCGAGAAGTGCGAATAGCCGTGGTATTCCTCGCTGAACGTCGGCTGCTTCCGTTTCATGGTCTGCTTCACCATCGAGCCCCAGATAATTTCGTAATTTTCACGTTGAAGGGCTGCGACTGAACTCAAAAGCAATTGGAATGCAGAGATCTGATCTTTGGTCAATTTCCGTGCTGGTGCTTTGCTTGCAGTTCTTGTGCGCTTCTTGCGAGTTCGGACGAGATCTTCGTAAAAGATGAACTCGTCACAATTATCGATGAGCAAGTTGCTGGACGACTTTTTTACGCCCATGCCGATGATCTTCTTGTTATTTTCGCGAAGTTGAGAAACCAGAGGAGAAAAATCGCTGTCTCCGGATACGAGCACAAATGTGTCCACATGGTCTTTGGTGTAAGAGAGTTCAAGAGCGTCGACCACCATTTTGATGTCTGCACTGTTCTTGCCTGACATTTTGCGCATGGGGATATCAATCAACTCCACAGCGCACTCATGAAATGGAACCTTGTATTGTTTCCAGGTGGTCCAGTCGGCATACGCCTTCTTGACCGTGATCTTTCCCTTTTCGACTAATCGATCCAAAATTTTGGTAATCTCAAGTTTCTTGATATTGGCTTCCTTGACCCCGATCGCTATGTTGTCGAGGTCGATGAAAACGGCGATCTGGTGCTCCTGATCGACCTTGGATTGCATTCTGATACCTTTCAGGCCGGAGATGTATATCCGGCACAACTCGCCTCCCCCGTGGAATCCAGTGAGAACTTCCTTTGTTTCGAAAGGGAGCACTGGGCAGCAGAACACGCTGCGTTAAGGAGGGGACGGCAACGACCACATGGTGTGACGACATGCTTCGCCCCTGGAACCAGGGTCATATTGCATTCATGAAACACTTCGGACAGAAAAATTTCAAGCCTACCTGATCAATCGTGCCTGAATCGGTCAATTTGAGCAGGAATAACCGGGTATTGGTGCCGGATCCTGACCCGCTGTCGGGAAAGGATTCTCGGGGGGGATCGATCCCAGATACAGGTAGTTCAATATCCGAATCGGATCAGCAAGGTCCAACTGGTCATCGTCATTGACATCCAAGGCCTCCATGCACGATCCGTGCTGAGCGGAATAGAGGATCGCAAGAGCTGCGACGACATCCGCCAGTTGGAGGATTCCGTTTCTGTCAACGTCTCCCCGCAGGAAGGAAGGCTGAGGTTCCAGGAATGGATTTGATCCCAGGTTGATCTCAGCGGAATTTGTCACACCGTCACCATCGAAATCACCGAGAGGGTCCACCACCAGAGATATTTGCAAACCGGTCATATCTCCACGACCCGCAGGGAATCCCGCCGACACCTCTGAAAGCAATGCACCTGTGGCTGCAAATCGTTGCACTTTTGATCCGAGACGACAAAGAACTGTCACGCTGCCATCCATGTGTGCGGCGACGCCCAAGGGGCGTTCCTCAACATCGATCACGGCGTCTATACCAGAGTCGGAAACCACAACGATCTGATGGCTGCTTTGACAAGTAAACCAAGCTCGCCCAGAGACATCCGTGGTGACTCCAATCGGAAATACTCCCGCACTCCCTGTCCAAAGGGTCTGCCCGTCGCTGCCCAGTCGGCGCAATCCCTGTTTTTCAGCGAGCCAGACGCCACCGTCATGGGTTGCAGACAGACCAGTCGGGAAGAAACCGACCGGAATAGAAGCAGTGATGGCGCCTGATGGGTCGAGCATCATCACCTCATTGGAGTAGGAACAACTGACCCAAATTCGCCCCGTTCCGTCGACGGCGATGCCATAAGGAACACCGGCAACAGGAAAACTGGTCACTTCTGCCGAAGCAACGGCGACCTGTATGACGTCATCCATGCCCGGCCTGGTGGCCCAAAGATTTCCATTCGAATCCAGGGCCATCGCTGCAAGACCCACTTGAGTAGGTATCTCATGCAACAGATCACCCGTGGGCCCGTATTTTCGCAGTGTGGTCTCGTTTTCAAGGTGAAGCCATGCTCCCCCGTCTGCGGATCGGCATAACAGTTCGACCCGTTCTGGCAGATCTGCGATTTGCATCGCCTGGCTCTGATTGAGAGCGTTGAGAGAATGGGCCGGGGATGCGTCACTCCCGAACCAGATGGACTGCCCGCAGAGGAGGGAGCTGGTCCACAAAGTGAATGCAAGTGTTGAAACAGAAATTTTCATGGTCGCTCTCATTCCTTGGCAATGGGCTTCAGAGGATGACTTGTACGCGGGTCAAAAATCAAGCCCCCTGCGCACAATCCAGATCATCCGATTGCAAATCCGATCCTCCGATTGGATATGGGAAAACCGGGGCCTCACCTTCAGAAAACAGAAATTCCAGGACACCAATCGCGTCCGATATGTCGAGGGTTCCATCGTCATTGAAATCCCCCGCATCCAGGCATTCCAAATCTCCCCCGAGAAACAGATACCCGAGAAGCGTTATCGGATCTCCGACATCCAACATGAGGTCCAAATTAGAATCTCCACGCAGAAATGACCCCGGAGCAAGGAAGACAGCAACCTGCTCCATGCCTTGTTCTGTGACGAAGATCCTGCCTGAATGGATGGCCATGTCTGCGGGTTGGCTCAATCCCGATCCAAAGTCGTGGACGCTGCCATCCTGCGGATCCAACCTCTTGATCCAACCTCCAAGCAGATCGCTGATCAGGACTTCTCCATTCGGTAATGGCAGAGCTGCTGACTGTGAAAAATCTCCACCACCCAATGGCCAGGAGCTCGTCAGTGAGCGATTTTCAAGATCGAGAAGGAAGACATCTGAACTGCCGCCAAACACCGTCAGCAGAGCAGCGTTGCCGCCGACAGGAACGATGTCGGAAGGTCCGGGGAAGTCGGCGGTATCGACGGAGATACCGACACTTGCCACCACGTCCCCCGAAACGGGATCCAACCACTGAACGGCAGGATGAGCGGTGAAATCATTTCCGGGGTATCCCACGGGGATGACCAACTCACCCTGGTGTTCCAAAATGCGCGTGATGGACCCCGACACCTCAATTCTGTTGACGATCGTTTGGGAAACCGGATCAAAGACGAGGACATTTTCGTCAGACCCGTCAAAATTCCCTCCGTTGGAGGCGATGTAAACGTGTCCTTGGTCGCCGGCGGCGAGCCCGGAGAGATACGAGACCTCAAAGCCACCCGAATCTGTCATCGGATAACTCTCTGCCACCCCTGTTGGGAGATCGATCTGGTACAAGGAGGAATCATTGGAACAGGTGACGTAGAGTTTCTCATCAACGAGAAGCAATTCCGTTGGGAAATACCCAACTTCGAAGGTTCTCAAAACGACCAGGGAATGGAGGTCGATCTCTGCCACCCGATAATTGGCATTCGATTCGACGGATTCTCCAAACGGGGTCACGTCTCCGGCGATGGTGCAGTATCCGAGATTCGTTTGATCGTCTGCCAGCACACCGTAGGGATGGCTCGCCACATCAGAACCACTGATCGTTACAAGAATTTGAGCAACGGGGTCCTGTGCCTGACACCGGGAGTCAGCAAAATTGAACAAGAGAAAAAAGAAGCCGACAGATGCCATGATCCAACGAACTCGATCTGTCCACTCAGGGCAAAGCCGGGATTGAACACGAAGAAATCCCGTTTTGCAGAAACATCTGTTTTTGAAGAAAATATGCAGACTCGTGATCAAGTCTCTTGAATCGGAAAAATCGGGTAGGTGCGAAATAAGGCTCATGCGCCCGGTCAAGAACGGCATCTGGTCTCCACTCTGCTCGAAGTTCCGGTCAAGGAGGTCTTCTGGCTCCCGATTCAGCCTCTCCCTGCGCCTTCCCACAACTCAGTTGTAGTGACTGCCTCTTTGGAAACTTCCATAAAAGGCTTGCAGGGATCGTCCTCGGTTACAGCGGCGGCACCGCGGTGGAATCTCACCACACTTCCGACCCGGTTGGACCGGGTCATTCCTTGACTGATCGGAGGGTAATCGAGGGGGATGAAGAGTCAAGTTGGCAACTTGCATTATTGGCCGTGACCCTGAAACTGAGTGCATGTCCAAATCATCGCGTTCAACACCTGCCTCCCGGGCGCTCACCATCAGCGCCTTGGCCAAGAAACTGAAACGGGATCAACCCTCGGTGGTGACGATTGTCGGACGGGAGGACCTGTTGCGCAGGGAAGCGAGGGATCTGATCCTCGCACACGCCCCTGGAGGAGCCCCTGATCCGGATCAAGTCGTCACCGTGAGCCAGGAGACCAAGCCGGACGGAAGTCGATTGCAAGGGATCTTTGACGACCTCAGAACTCCGGATCTCTTTGGCGGCATCCCCGTGGTCATTCTCGATGGTGCGGAGCGCTGGTTCAAAACCGAACCTGATTTATGGCTCGACTTCCTGCAACAACCCCCCGGGCACTACATTCTCATTCTGATCGCAGATCAGATCGACGGGAGATCCAAATTTGCCAAAGCGCTGAAGGCGACAGGGTGGTGGATCAGCGCAGACAGGCCCTACCATCGGCCGCCACCTTGGAAGCCCCAGGCACGCCCTTGGGAACATGATTTGAATCAATGGGTTGTCCATCGCTTTCAGCAACAACAACTTCAGATCGACCCACGAAACGCTCAATTGTTGATCGATCGACTGGGCCCACTGATGGCCCCCTTGGCCCAAGTGGTCGAGAAGATTTCGGTTATCTGCAATGCAAACAAGGTCCGGGAAGTGACAGAGGAACTCCTCCTCAAACAGTTGCCAACCGGGGGTGACGGGAACACCTTTGAGCTGATTGATCGGTGGTTTGAAAATGACAAAGGCGCGGCACTGAAAGTGCTTCGAAAGATGCTCGAATCTGGCTGGCTCGATGAAAAAGACCAACGGGTCAACAATCCCCAGGGATTACTTCTTCAATTTTCTGCCCTGGCTCTGAAACGGGCCCGGGAACTGCGCTCGGTGCGGAAGATTGTCGAAAAGGGCGGAGGTGAGAAGGAGATCCTTGAACAAACCACATTGGCACGCCCCTTCCTCCCCCGAATCCGGATACAGTACCGCCATTGCGACGAGGACCGCATTCAAAGGATGATTTCGACGCTGATAGAAATCGATTGGCAAATGAAATCGGGGGCCGGGCCCAACCCTCAGGAACTGATGGAAAGAGCCATCCTGACCGCCTGAATCTATTCGGGAATCAATCTGACACTTCGGCTCCGCGCCAGGATCTGCTCAAACGTCTCTTCGACCTGTTGCCCTCTGGATACCTGCCGAATCCTCATCCGAATGATGACTTCGTCAACGAAATCGTTTTTGGGAATTGTTGCAAATGACAGGTCGACAGAGACACCAGGCCACTTTTGGAGGAGGTTTGTCAGAAGATCCCCATTGCGGATATCGCCCAGGCTGGCTCCGTCCCTCAGTGCCCCTTCGACCGCAGCGAAAACCGACTCAGAAATCTCGATACTTTTCAAACGATCAACAGCCCTGCTATGAGCAGCCGTACCTGCAGTAAACAGAGATACGGCAGCACCGATGCCGACCGCCAAAATCCCCAATGCGACGATCACTTCAAGCAAAGTGAAACCGGCTTCTGTCTTCCGATTTTGAGACGATAGCAGGTTAATCATCGGGGCCCCCTGGAGTCCCGATAGCCAGGGATGCGGATCGTCTTTCGGAATTCGGTTCCACTCACCACGGTTGTTCCGCGAGGATGTTCCTGAGCCTGCGTACCTCGCATACCCCTTTGACAATCGATGAATTGATTTCCAGAAATGCTCCCGACCTGGATCCACTCCGAATTCAGGCGAATAAATAGATCACCGGATCGGGCATACTGAGCGGCGCTGTCGATGCGAATCACTTCTTGGGATTCATCGATGTCGTTCGTCGTGCGTGACAGTGCCATCGATCTTGCAGGGTTCAAGACCAATTGGATCTCAACCGTATCTGGAAAGACGTCGTCTTCATGAACGTCTCGACTTCCCGTTGCCCAACCGAATCCTTCCGATTCATCAAAAGCCAAAATCCCGCGGGTGGAATCCCAACGATCCAGGGGAGGCATGCTGCGCCCCTCCTGCCAACGTCTTCGATCCCCTCCCCAAAAGGAATATCCCAGATAAAGAACTCCGTCAGCCACCGGCCGACAACGCATCGGCGCACCGTCCACATCCGGTCGAAGATTGATCTCCTCGAACAGACTCGATTCACCGCCGATCGGGGTCTTGAATCCGCGCCAAAGAACTTCCGATCCGTTCTCGGGACCCATTTGATAGGCAACTTCTGCCAAGCCTCCCGGAGCACGAAGAATCCCCAATTGCGCTTCCCGTGAATCATTTCGGTAGTCCACTTCTGCGATTCCCCCTGTATAAGCACCCGCGATTCTCGTGACCGGATTTCGGGTTTCGTCGGAGAGAGTCCTGACAAGGCGCAACCGAGGTCGATTGAATCCATCCCGATCACAAAGCAAAAGCACGTCCACGAGTCCGTCACTGGGTCCGGGATCTGATTGGGTGAATGCCGAACGCAGGTCATCCCCAATCAGGTTCAGAATGGCACCCGCTCTCTCGTATGCTTCACGCCGGGATTCACCGATCTGCCAAGTCGACATGCCATCCCGAAGAAACATCACCAGGCTCGATCCCAGGAGCATGAACACACCCAAGGCGACCAAGATCTCGATGAGGGTCAGGCCAGATTCGCGGGAATGCTTCAAAATGGAATCTCCTCATGATGAAGGACACGCCACTCTTTTCGGTGTTCCACCGACAACTGTTTCATGACCGGAAGATGTTTCCATTCGTCATTCCAACCGCCACCAGGCAGCTGGCCGTAAGCGCCCTCCCTGTGCCTAAAGTAGATTCTCAACTCCATCTGGTCAGAGAGCAGATCGAGAAAATTCTGATCGTCAGGGCTATCAAACTGATAGAGTCCACCAGGTTGATTGGTAGGCTCCGCATCCCAGAAAGGAGCTCCGTCGAAGCGGGCGAGAATACGAACTGATCCTCCAGTACGGCGATTACGGCTCTCCTCCACCTCCCATGTCAATCGATCCCAAACTGTCCCCGGCATCGTCCATGCGCGTTCCAGATATTGAAGATCCTTGGATTCGACGCGGGGCTGATAATGGTCGTGGTGCCTTGCAATGACTTCGACGACAGCAACGTCCCTCTGAAAATTGCCGACGGCTGTACCAAACCTGCCTCTGAAGATTCCTCTTCCACTGCGATCATCCCGGTACAAACGGAATGCGGATTCCGCTTTTCCGGCGTGAGCGACAATCTCATCAGGTGTTGCCAAATTCCCATCGTCAACGATCCAATATCCTTCTCCGTTGGGAAAATTGCGAAGGTCCCCCAGCATGGGGATCTCGGTTTCAGTATTGCTGCCTGCCAGCCGTGCTACGGGAACAGCAGGGATCGGCAGCAATGAGTTTACGCTCAGGCTGTTCCCGGCACGCTCGGTATAAAGCATGCCTCTCGTGAGAACATCGACCTCTCTCGTGGGCAAGAGCCGCATGCGAATCGTGTTGGTTACCGTGACTTCTTCTGAATTGTTGCGCATGTAGGACCACTGGTAGACATATCCGTTCACGGGTGTTCCCAACTGGCCACGCAGTACGTCCCGAAGTTGATTGCCATTTGCGCTGCCGTAATAAATGATCTCCCGGGAAGTGCCCGACAAGATCTCGAGAAAGCCGCCGGTCCTGGGCAATTCATTCGTCGTATTCACCTGGATCACCGGAACAACTTCACTTCTTAAATCTCGAAATGGATCTGTCACCTGGAAGCCACCTGCTTCGATCACTTCCTCATCCAGATAGGGATCACGGCTGAGATTTTGTTGCAGCAATACTTCAACCGTGGTCTCGACGTTCCCGGGATCAAAGGAGTAATGCATCGCTTCATCGTCCACGTAGAAAACGCCTTCTCTTTGTCCCATTCCGAAACCCCTGGGATCAGAGGGCGTGAAACTGCGACTGTAACCGCCTTCAGCATTCAAAGTGGTAACAAGGCGGGGACGACCGACCAAGAGCAATTTGTCGAGCGCACCCCCGCTCAGCTCTGAATCTCCGTCACGATAAAAGGTTTTCAGCACCTCCACGCGCGTACCCGTAGGGAGGTTTTGTGAAGATTCGAGACCGTATGATCCAGTTTGCAAACCTGTCGAGCCGAGAGGGAAGACGTAGGTATCCACCGAGGTTGAATCGAGCCTTGAGAATCGAACCTCGTCCAGGGTTGCAGGGGAGGTGTTATTTCCGGAGACCTCAGTGCCGATGGCAGATCTGCCAAACAAGAGTTCACCCGCTGAGGTGGTGGGCAATTTCCCCGTAGGAAAACGACCGATTCGCGGATCCTGACCGGGGATATAGGTCCCTTCAGGGGGGCGCTGAAAGGTCAGATAAACTCCACTATCGGTCTCACGCAGTTTGTCGATGCGCAACTTTAACGCCTCGACTTGGCGGTTGAGTGGATTCCCCGCACCTTCTCCGAGAACCACTTCGTCAAATTCATCCGCCTCTGCTCCAACGGCTCGGACCACTTGAACGATCTCGGTTCTCTCAGGAACAAATTGAATCGAATCAAGATCGGGTCGTAATCGATTGCGCCGGAAAGCGTCATTGATGCTGACATATCGATTGCCGGAAAAGCCACGGAATACTTCATGGACATCCGGGTCGACGACAAAGAACTTACCTTCGGCGATGCGGTCGTACAGAATCCACTCCGCATTTCCCAAGTGCCCAACAAGACCATTGGCCACATTGGTTCCTGGCAATACCACACTCCCCGGTTGCCGGGTGATTTGAATCGCTCCTGAAGGAGCATATGCCCCATCCAGGCCACCTCCAGCTGCTTCTATCGAAACTCCCCTGACCGTCAAACGGACACTCCGTGGTGTCGAGGTCATGCCATCGATCGCGCTGGAAGCCAGCAGACCTCTTCCCATCGCAGTAAAACGATAGAGTCCTGCTACCGGACCTGGAGTGATTGAAGAATACTTGGCAAACTCACTTTGAGTGTGCACAAAGAAACCCTCCGAATTCACCTCCCATTTACGAATATGGATGTAGCCGCGAGGAGGGAAACCCAATTCAAAGGGATGAGAAGCCTGCGTTTGCACGAGCAAACTGGTCGAACCCGGTCCGAAAGGCTCCAACTCCAAAGTACTGGTCAAGCCGGGGACGACGAAAGCGGCAGTCGTATCTGCAATGGCATAACTGGACGGACCAAGGGTGATTTGCCCTGCAGGGGTGATGGCTTCGATTCTCCGGGTTGGCTGAAGGTCAAATGCCAGTTCTGCTCCCCCGGGTCCTATGACGATCCGGTTCGATGAGTCTTCCAATCCCAGATTGGGATCGGAGTTTGCCAAAGGCATCGAGTACCCCAGCAAGCGTACGGGAGTTCCTGCGGGATGGTTTTGCCGGATCGTTCCGCGCAAGCCTCTCACCTTGGTGCTTGTGATAACACCATTGGCTTTCATCGGTAAAAAGAGCAGAGTCCCGTCACTTTTGATGTAGTCGACCGCTTCCGTGCCGATTTGCAAAGTTCCCGATGGCGGGAACCGATCGATGATTTCAGGATCCTCGAAGTTAGCTCTCACCGCCGTAGAGTTCAGAGGAGATGCCAATCGAGTCATCCAGGAATGTCGACCTACAGGTTTTCGGTCAATCATCAGAACCAGTCCGCCAGGTCTGGTGGACTTCCATCCCGCGGAGAGGTGGTACCAAGTATCGTCAGCAAAGCTGTTGACGCTCACCGCATGGCGCAGTTCTGCTGCTGGGGCGAAGGATGAATCCCAGGCGAGAGCTGAGCCGGTTTCGTCAAAAACCTGTAACACCAATTCTTGTGTATCACTGTCAAAGAAAAGTCGGACTCTGTCACGCCACGGATCACCCTGGGCACCGGCCATGTCAAATATGGTGTGATTCTGACCGCGAGTTCCCCACCGTGGTCGATACCAGAATTCAACAAGGGCAGGAACCGTCGACAAGGCATCGGTAACAGTTAACTCGACACTGACCTGTTCTCCCGGTTGCGGAGGGACACCAGGTGGAATTTCAGAGTCGATGAATATGTTTCTCGACCAAGGGCCGTCCTCAAGTTCATGGCCCTCAACCGTTTCTTGAAAGCTCTCAACCTCAAACAAACCCACTTGGCCAAATCCCCAATTACCACTCACGGAGGGGACCGTCAGTGTCAATCCGCGAAGAGTCCCTTCGTCCAGGGAAGGAGCCGTGAACTTCCGCCCATTCATCGGCACCGGACCCGTGATCATCAAATTGGACGCTCGACCTGGAACAAAAGAACTGTTGAATCGGGAGAAGGGCCCACCTCCGGTGTTTCTCGTAGAATACTGGGCCGTCCAGTCGTACTGGGTCTCCAGACGCAGAAACAGGGAATCGGGCGGAGCGACTTCAACGATCTCCCGCAATCGTACGGTCGCCTCCGGGTATCCCGCATTATTGCGAGAGACTCCGGTGGACTGGATGGTGTAAACGTCGTGGGTGCGATAACAAAAGCCGGTGGTCGATACCGATAATCGTGGATGATTGGGGTTGAGTGCATTGATCAAAAGTGCGTCGCTGTCAGTGCCATCCAATTCGCCGGATAGTTGGGCATTTTCGACGATCATGCGGAATTCTTCGAAACCGTCGATGGGCATCTCTTGCATCAAACGATCAGTCAATTTCCTGGCCTCTGAGACCGTCACGGAATTGAACTCTCGTCCAAATCGTTGAGTACTCACACCGGTCAGGACCGCCTGAATGACTCTTGGAGGTGCAGTGTTGATATTGATGGGGTGCCTCAAAGAAGCACTCACCAAAGCTTCCCTCTCCGCCCATTCGTATTTCAATGGTTCTTTGAGAATGACTCCGCCCTGAAAGATCCCCCCTCGGCCAGCACCGCGAAAACCACCGCGGGGTGTCGGAAACGCCCCAGCAGCGAGACCAAACTCAACTTTGTTGGGGTCGTTGGCACTGCGAATGCGGACTACGGTTCCAGGATTTATAAAGTCGTACCTTGGCAATCTCATCTGCGGCACTCCGAGAAGAGCGCTGTTGGAGATTTCACCCTCGACCATTTGTTCCTGTGACCAGGAGCGAGGCATGGTTGAGTTTGTTGTGATGTATTCGCGAATATTCTCAAATTCTCGTGCGGAGATCGTTTCCATGTCAGGAATGTCAAAGATTTCCTGGTACGCAGCGACTGCTCCGGGGAAGTACTTTTTGCTTTGGCTTCGAATCCTCTTCAATTGGGGTGAAATAAAAGTTTGATAGACCCCTTTGAAAGCATTGCCACGGGCCCGATCCAGGCCACCAAATCTCTCAACAACCTCCGAAGCCTCAATCACGCCTGCCTTGCCCCGGACCGACTCAACAAGATCGATCACTTCCCGCGGGATGCCGTTATCGAGGAACAGCTTTCTCGCTTCGCGGTATTTTTCTTCATCCACCTCTTCAGGTTCCCGAGACAGGATGGAGGGGTCGAGGCCTGCGCGAATCAGCATCTCTGGAGTCAGACCCCACTCGGCCATGTTATCCATGCTCAAACCAACGACGGCCAGAGTTTGCAGGAAATACGGAACTACGGACCAGTCCGCAATTTGTCGAATTCCAAGTGGCGTTCGGAAACTTGCAATTTCCCCATCTGAAAGATTCGCCAACCGATGCAAAAAGGTTTTGTACCCTCGCAGATCAAAAACTGGCCAGCCCTTTTGATGCTCCCATGTCCCCGACAGGTATTGCCCACGGAAAACTCCAGTCAACCCCGCCTCTGTTTTACCCGTGTATGAAACTGCCTCTGTCGTAAAAAAGATCGGGTTAAGAATTACTACTACGCCATCGATCGTGTCGGGGTCATCGTCCGCTGGAAACATGCTGGTGTCATCAAGGGGCAATATCTCCAACTCTTGGTCAAAAGTAATATTGTCAGACAGATGACTGCCAGCGAGCAGATTTCCGACAAGATTGGGCATGGCGGTGTTGATATTGACCTTGCCTTGTTCATCGGTAACTCGAGCGTCCAAAATCCGGTCACCCGTCCCGCGCATCACAAGATCGATCGCTTCACTTGAATCAAGAGATTCGGTCTCCAGGGAACTTGGGAACACCACATTCAAATCATCAAGGGTGTCGACCAAATCACCTGCGTTTTGACCCGGATTCCAATAGTCCCGCTCGCGGCTGTGATGGGTATCAAAGAGATGGCTCACGGCATGATCACGAGCACTTCTTGCGGCCAAACGGGCTTTATGATCAGCAAGGGTTTTGGCAGAACCCGATTCCTGCAAACGCATGGAAGCAAGAAAGGGTGTTCCGATCGCAGCCAAGGCAGCGAGGACGAGCACCACCATCAATAGCGCCATTCCCGATTGGGATCGCAGATCGACAACCGACTTATCCACGGATCGCTCCCGTCAAATCGACGACAATGTTGTGCATGCGCAAAACAGTGTGTTCGTCAACTTCTCCGATTCCAAAGTGCAAACCAGGAGTCAAAGGCAGTAAGAGGACATCTTCAGTGGACTCTTCGTCATCGGAAGTGGATTGCCAATCCTCGAGGTAGGTCATCAAATCCCCGATGGGGCTGCCAAAAGCTTCTTCGATCTTCTCTTGTTCTTCTTCGCGCTCTTTTTTCTTTCTCTGCATCTGGTCACGAAAAGACTCCCGTGCGACTGCCGTGCCATCCACTTTCTCAAGTTCCGCAAGATCACCGACCTCTGCGAGGTGTATGACAACGGGCAAATCATGTTCGAGGGGATTCAGGGATCCATTGCCCGTCAGATATATCAACTGGGGAGGGCCCAACAATTCGACGTCGATCGGCAAGTTGACGATTTCAGGATCTGTCGCCGATCGCAATACAATCTGGTCCAGTCCGCCCATGAAAAACCGTGCGGGATGGCTGATATAAAGATCGCTGTCCACACGAGCGATTGAACTTGGAAAGGGTGGCCAATCCTCCTCAACGATCCATTCAAATCCCTCTGGATACCAATCGACCCCGACCCCATCCACTTCGAGGACGATGCTGATTCCATCAAACGCCGCCCTGACATGGGTCCAACGATCTGGAAGGACTCTCCTTGATTCAGATTGGGCCCGGTAAAAAGCAGAATCCATCTCTCCCATCGGGCTACCAATTTCCAGATAGACGGAACCGTCTCCGAGGAGCCCGACTTCAAAGGCTCCGGGTAAGCTCAAAATTGCCATGCGCATTTCCCTGCGCGGATCACTGAACCCGCCTGACGGCTCAATCCCGTCTTCAGGATTCCACTCGGGCTGCCAGAATCTCACCCATGCGTCGACAGAAAAACCTCTGTGAACGTCATATCGAGGGAGCCAATTCGCCTGCAAGGCTGCGCCATCGTTCACGCAAAGCAGCCCGCTACCAACACTCCCAGGTACTGCCTCCACATGACCGGTGACACGAGCAAACTGCCTGAACGCACCCTCCACCTCGTAATCATCTGGCAATGGATTTCCGGGAGGGATCTCTGCCAGGTCTTCAAAGTCCCACGCAGCGACGGTGGTGAAGCCATACGCAGTGACTTTTCGCTGATCGGGGTCAACCAGAATCCTGCTGGGCATCCCAGTGGATATAGACCAATTTCGAGCAGCCCTGACCGCAGTGGACACCTGGCTCGAAGCGACTTCCAAAGTCTGTCCTTCTCCAAAAGAACGAAACACCGATACAGACATCCCGAGAACCATAGTCAGGATCGACAGAACGATCAAAAGTTCAATAAGGGTGACGCCCCTACCAGGATCTGCAAATCGGTTCACCATTGAGATACATCATCTCCTTTGCCATTTTCATGGACACCATCAGGCCCGGCGGACCATATTTGAAATCGAAGAGGCTCGTGAAAGGTTGCAGTTTTATCGGATTGGCCTGCACCAACAATGACCGGTTTCCCATCACCCGTTACAGAAAACTCTCGACCATAATCACGATTGTGAATGTAGACATAAGGGTTTCCCCATGGATCAACATATTCACGCAATTGGTTATCACCAAAGATCCAACTGATTTGCTCTACATTTTTGCTATCGAGAGTGTCAGCGTCCTGGTTCTCAAGATACTCTTCCGTGAAATCAAAATAGGTCCTGCCTTTGGCCCGGCTCGCAAGATGGGCAACCATGCTTTCGTTGCCGCAATCGAGGCCATTTCCGCTGAAACCGTACTCTTCCTCCATTGAAGTCGGGGGAAAATCACCGTGATCCAACGTGTAGGATTCAACACCCAGCATCAGTCTTTGAATTTCTGATTCCGCCGCAGAAACATTACTTTTCCGTATCGAGTAGCCCATCATTTGGCTACCCAAACCAGCCAAGACCCCGATGATGGCAATCACCACCAACAACTCGACCAGCGTAAATCCGCTCTGCTGATCTCTCATTCAAAACTCTCTTTCTTGGCTCTCACGAGGTCTCTTCCGGAAAATCTCGAACATTTCAATTTGCATGGTGTAGTCACTGTCGAGTGGGGCCTGCCCTGAAACTCCCGCTTGCAACCCCCTCTTGCGTGAAATCCGGTAGGGGAGATCGCGGGCAACACGCATACCGTCGAACCAGAGCTCTGCATTCCCTTTCCCCCCGGAATCGGTCGAGGCGAAACTGATCTCAAGAGAATGCCCCTCCGGAGCCGGATCCCATTTACTCGGGACCAAGTCATACTCATCAGCATGTTCTTCAGAATCAGTCCGGATCATTACCGGGTCGCTATCACCGAGAAGTACAAATCCCAATACTCCGTCAGGATCCCTGAAGAAAACGATTCCACCTCCTGATTGATCCTCAATTCGCAATCCCACTCGTGTCCCTTCGCCCGATTTCAGCAATCGCATGGAGGTCCGAATGCCGATTAACCGCGGAGTAAGAAGATCTCTTTTGATGGTCGTCAATCTGTCCGGTTGAAATTTTTGAACTCCATCGAAGACGGCCATGCCGTCAACGAGATTGACGTTGATTCCAAAGGACTCTTCTTCGAGCCAGTTATTTCTCAATGCACTCCCTGATTCCCTGCGGAAATCATCCACCCAATATTCCTGACCCAAAATCCGGTCAACTTTCCTCAAAGAACGCAAAGCCCATGAAAGGGATGTGGACATATCTACAGACTGTGATTCTCGTTGATCTTTTGAAAACAGATTAATACTGCGCAGTAAAGCTTCGCGCGCCTCTGGAAAATCTTTCATTGCATACAGAAAACGGGCATAGGCATTCCATGAGTCTGGATTCTCTGGGTCTTCTTCAGTAACTGTTTCGAGCAACCCTTTCGCTCTCTCAAGATTCCCCCCTGGTCCCTCCTGGGCCATCGCCAATCGAACTCGTAATTCAGGGGTGTTCATGCCACTTGCAAGGGCATACTCGAGCCATCTTCTGGCAGCGGCGTTCAACCCTTGTTCAAGGTAAACATCACCAAGAAGCAAGCAGCACTCGGAAAAGGCCGCAGCACTCAAGATGTCCGACTGCATCAAATTTTGGATTGAAGGCACAGGATCCCAGTCAGGCTCAATTCTCCTGCGTGCTGAAATAGACAATATGCTCGCTTGCCATGTTGAATCAGGTCTCGTTCTCGCTTCTTCATAGAGCCGCAGGGCAGAAGAGAGATCGCCTTGGCTTTCCAAGACATATGCCTCAACCAATCGCCAATCGACAGGTGCCATCTCTGATTCGGCGGTCGAAGCGAGTAGATCAAGAGCCCTTTGAAAATCACCTTTTCTGGCAAAAGAAAGCGCATAAGTCGTCGCAGCAACGGCATCGACCTCCCCTGCGGAAAATGCCTTTCGAAAATCGTCCTCTGCGCCTGGGAGGTCACCATCCAGCAATCTCACCGAACCGCGATAGAGATAGGCTCTTCCTGAGGCATCTCCGAATGCGAGCAAATCTTCCATCAACGCTTCCACTTTTTCACCACTGCCAGGAATCCTTGCGGCATGATCTTCAGCAGCCCAGCGTATTTCCCGCAGGAGGACTTCGGTGTCGCTGCCACCCCCACCTTCACGCAATTGGAGGGCAATGTTGCGGGAGTCTTCTGTTCTGCCCAGGGCGTCATAAAGGACGACCAACCGTCTCATCGCTGTTACGACAGAGGGGTCTTCACGGTCCCCTTTGGCCAACTCTTCAAGAAGAATCACTGCCGCTTCAAGATCACCAATTCGTATCAACGATCGAATTGCACTATCACGAAGATCCAACCCTGCGCGATTGACGCCGGCCCTAATCCCAATAAGAAGGATTTCGCTCTCCCTGAGGAGATTTCGATCACGCTGATCTTCGTCTGTTGTGGTAAATTCCCGACCGATGTAGAGCGGCAATAATCTTTCAAATGCGTCTGGCTTGCCTGGGTCAAGCATCACTGCGGATTCAAGATGAACGATGGCCATCGATCTCAAATTGATTTCCGAATCAAGGCACCAATCCGCAAGTTCCATCTGATCATCGTAATTGGTTTGCTCAATTTTCTTTAGCCGCTTTTCATAAACCGCTTCAGGAGGATTGCTGTAAAGGATCCGGACGATATTCGATTTTTGTACGGTGGTGCTTCCACCGGCAGTTTCGAATTTCACAAAATCTTCACGTTCCAGAATGATCTTGCCCACAAAGCGATTGCCGTTCGCCAATTCAAGAACGTCATGAGGGCGAACTTCCAAATCTTCCGCCGGGGACTGGGCCAGGATTGAGACACCCAGGAATAACGAAACCATCCCGGAAAGAAGGAAGTTCACATAGGAGAGCCCTGAATACTTTCTGCGAATCATTCCTCCTCCGAACCGATGTCGACGGGTGGAGAAGCTTCCGAGTCCAACCATGCAGAGTTATCTGCCGAGAAGAGGGGTGGCAACGGGATTCTTCTTCTCAAATCCCCCAATGGAGGAATCTCCAAATTACCCATGGGGACACTTTTCCAATCACTGATCGCCTTGAACGGATTCCTCCGGGCGAGAGCAGGATCAGCCTCATACCATTCGATTCGAACCACCCCCCCCACAGCCCCACCGGAACTGGAACCAGGATCCCGCAGGTCCACCCCTGCGAGCGGATCGGAAAGGATGAGCGTTTGGGCCAATCCCAATACACTGAGGAGCAGGAATGCTGCCCCGATGGCGCAGAAGCCCTTTTCGATATTCCAACGCATTTAACCCCGCCTGTTCGTTCTGGGGGAACGACGATTACCTGAAGTCTCTTCCCGAGGTTTTTCAATATCCAAACCCACCACTCGCAGGGTTACTTCGAGTTGGCCATTGGATCCGTCCGTCGACTTCATACGTTCAGGCTCAATGGAGAGAAAGACGTTGTTGGCCTGAAACCGAGAGAACAACTCAGAAATTTGCACTGGAGAGCAAGTGATTCGAAAAGTGACAGGATAACGTGCGAGCACAACCTCAGAATCGGCGAAATCCTCCTGTGATCGAACCCCGGGGACGATCTCAAGGACACTTTCCAACTGCACCTGAAGAACCACGGAAAGGAATCGATCCAACACTTCCAGAAGCCGATATCGATCACTCCATTCTTCCGGATTCAAATTGGCTTTTTCTTCAAAGTTGGGCACATTGGATGGCGTCATTACGCCAAGACGGTTGGCTTTTTCACGAAAGTCATTCCAAACAGAATCCTTGGATCGCTTAAACTCCGTTGCAATGGCGTCAGGATCTTCCGGCATCGTAAACAATGGTCGAGCAGAAATAGAAACCTTGCCCAAGAGGTCTCTTCCACGATCTTCAAGCGCAGACCTGCTTTGTCTTTCGACATCGACCATGCCGTCAAGGTCTTGCAATTTTTGAGCAAGGACGACCGATTTCTCTTCTTGCCTCTGTAAATCAGCCTCATGCTGACTGCGAAGCTCCTTGGCGATATTCGACAGAACCATGAAGACTACGAGAGTCGCCAGTGCTTTGATCAGAGTTGGTTTATTTTTGTGCCAAAGTTCCTGCATATTTAATTCCTCATGAATGGGGACCGCGGCCTACCCCCACGATTTCTGCCTCGCGGACTCGCTTCAGGCATATTTCCATCGGGTGAAACCATGATTTGAAATGGATAAGAACCACTCTTCAAATCCTGGAGATCGGCCTTGACTCTCTTGACTCCCGGAATTGCATCCAGGATGTCCCTGAGTTCATCGATGGCGTCCACGCCTCTGCGACCGGAGTTATCCGAGCGCCCTTGCAATTCGACTTCAACTCCCAACTCCCCTTCCCCTGAGAGGCGGCGCAAAAGAACGAGATCAATCGCGATCTCCTGCGGCAAATCGACCCTCAATCCATCCAGGATTCGGGCATAGAATCTTCCTGTTTCAACCTCTTCGAGAATGCGGGTTTCGCGTTTGCGTAAAACGTCATTTTCTTTCCGGGCAATTTCCTCCGATTGCGTCCAGCCCTGGATTTTGGCCTCCCAGGATCGCAAATTTTGGCTGGCGCCAGTCGCCCTTCCACCGGCGATGGAAGCGTCAAAGAATTGAACACCAATGGTGAGGAGAAAACATGCGATGGCACCGTAGAGAAACGCTGTCTTTTCCCTGAATGTCTTTCGCTGGCGTTCAGCCTCGGGAAGCAGATCGACGAATCGTTCCTCTGAATCCAAAACCGCCGCACCAATACCGGCAGACAAACTCCAACTTGATTCAGGCAACCCTGGAATCGATAAAGCTTCCACTTCAGTCTCCAGGGATCGGCTTAATTCCCCACCAAGCTTTGCCAATTGCGCTCCTGCACCGGATACACGCAACAGGTTTGATTCGACTGCTTCTATTTTCAATTGAGCTTGGCAGAAATTCAGGGAAGACCCCAGCAGTTGAGACAGTTGTGAAATCCAACCCCGATAACATTGGCTCACGGTGTCTTCAGATGAAACAAGATCACCACTGACATATGCCTCAGCCATTGACTCCGCTTCAGCTTGACTGACGGAGCAACGTTCCTGGACAGATTCGACGAATTGATCGACTCCAAACCGAACACTCCTGGCAAAGAGCAAGCGGTCACCAGCAACCAACAAAACCTGGGTTTCACTCACTCCGACATCCCCAAGGATGACGGTTTGATCTTCCCGCAAATTGCCCGTGACCAAATGGGAGTGATATACGCCAATGGCTGCAGGGATAGCATGCCTGATTCGACCACCGGCCTCACCCGCCTCATCGATCCATGGCTGGATCAACCGATCCTTCCCCATGCCCAAAAGTAAAAGAGTGTCTTCAGAGGAACTTTCAGGGACCTGAAGCTCGATATGCCCTCCGGATAATTGATCCCCGGTGCGCTCTGAAACTTCTTGAATTTCATAATGGAGTATCAGATCGAGACGCCAACTGGGCACGGGTGGAACACCATGATATCTCAGGGATGACGACTCTGAATCAAGGGCAAGGACCATGTTATTTCTAGAAAATCCGGCCCCATGAAGTTGGCCGCAAAACTGGGTCAATCCTGTGTTATCGGCATCGGTGTGTACGCGGCCCACTTCGACTGAGCTGCCATTGCCGATGATCTCGACGGCCCTCCAACCAGCAATGGTTTTTTCAACAACAGTAGCGCGACCTTTGTAAGCCATCAAATCCCCTTTGCCTCAACGATTTTGATGCCCTGCTCAGCCTCACTCGCAGCCTCAGAATCCGGAGAGGAGTCGATGACATGCTGGTAGTAAAATCGAGCCAATTCACCTCGTTCCTCGTCCACTGCTTTCTCAGCCAAGGACAACAAAGTTTGCAATTTCCCCAACGCACTTTTCTCTTCTTGCACATCTTGGAGACTGTCGATTTCAGAGAGGATTTGGTCAGCTGTATCGGAAATATCCAGGCCTGCAAAACGCACCTGTGCCTCTTTGCAAATCTCAACGAGAAAATTCTCCGCTGGAGAACCCGGATATCTGCGTATATCGTCTTGGACCGCTTTAAGTTGCGCTTTGATCGCCGAGATTTCCGCATCCAGTCTGTTTTGATACACTTTCATACGGGAGTCCAAATCATCACGCCAACCCATTTGATTGCGCGCACTCTGCATCAAGCGATATGCATCGCCCTCTTTCCTCATGCTGAGCAACCTGTCCAAATCGATCAGGATCTTGTTCAAAGTCTCTTGTTCACGCGCACTGCTCGCAGAGATCGAGAGATCGATGGCTCCGCCAGCCTCCAACATCCCATGATCCGCAGAGACGATTAGGTCGCCATTATCAGGGTCAGTATTCCCAGACCAATTGACCGATTCAGACATCGCGAGGACCACCTGCTGATTTCCTTCGCCGATTGAAAATTCGTCGCCAAAGAAATTAAACTTCCCATCGGTCATTTCAGTCGCCACTTGGATCCCATCGAGGAAGCCCAAGATGGGCAGGGACAAGCGCTTGTTCTTGATCCGAAAAACGATCATGGCTGGGGTCGTTTGCTGAACAGACCAAGAAAAATCAACGCGCTGATCCTGTGCACGTCCAAATTGCTGAACTACTGCAGATTCACCTGCTTCAACAAGTTCAAAACCGATGCGGAACGAGCCGTCTTCACCGGAAACGAAAGTTTCCTTGCGAACAGGCAACAATTGACCCCATGGCTGCATTCGAGGTTCACCCAATGCGACTCTGAGATTGGATATCATTTCGAGTCTGCCCCTGAGGATCTGACTCACTCCCCGATTATCCAACTGAACGGTAACCCGTTGTTGATCCGATTCGTTCTTGAGTGAGAAAGCAGGCAATGCGTCAACATCGATAATTTTTGCAACCCACTGATCCACCAAGAGGGACCCCCTGCTGGAACCGCTTGAAATCCCCACCACTGAAATTTGAGCGCTGGCAAAACCTTCTGATACGGCCGCAGGAGACTCCAGAGCAATCCGACTCCAAGCGGATCTCTGTTGTACCAAGGAAAATTGCTCTGTGATCACTGGGCTTTCTTCATCCGAGGTTTCGGTCCACCTTACAGCAATACCGTATCGATCAAATCCCAGCCCTTTCATCGCAGCCGTCAGCAATAGCCCCTGGCCCGCCTTGACACTGAAATGTTCGGACCATATCAATCTCAGCGCTCCATCGGCAGCAGGATCCCCACTGATCTCCAACCATCTCTCACCTTGAACGGCATCCGATCCGCCGCTTTGAGAGACTTCGATGTTGTCTCCGTGCTGTATCCAACTCTCGACAGGAATGTCTGCTTCGAAAGCACCAGCCCCTGAAAGGAGATCACCAGGAATTTGCATCGCATTCGGATCGGCAGCGAGGTTACTCAACAGGTCAAAACTTGAATAAAACAGCGTCGCGAGAATGCCAATGAAGACGATCGTCTGAAGTGCGACAGATCCACCAGGTTCGACGTTTTCAGTATTTGTTCTGCGGACGACCAAATCCGCTCCGGGCGCATCAGCAACCACTTGCGAAGATTTGACCCCAGCTGAAACAGCAAATACCGTTGACCCGATCCGGAACTGATCTCCGGATTTCAACTGTGCTTGTTTGACTTTATCGCCGTCAACAAATACGCCATTACTCGAATCCAAATCAGCGACAAACCAGCGATCACCCTTTGAGACGATGGCGGCATGCTTTCCAGACACATTGCCGTCTGCAAGGACAATGTTGCAACCAGGATTTCGCCCGATGACCATTTTGTCGGAAATGGGAATTTGGCGTTCACCGGACTCATCCCGATAACGCAATATCAGCTTTTGGAGAGAGCTCATGACTCCTCCCCCTTCTCTTCTTCGCGCAATATCCTGTATCGATCAATTTTTTGATCCAATGTAGGCCGTGATACACCCAACAACCTTGCGGTCTTGCTTTTGTTCCAACCATTTTGCTCAAGAGTTGCTGAAATCACCTGTCTCTCAAGGCCCTCTGTCGCTTCTGCAACCAACTCCCGAAGTGTTCCCCTCAATGGCTCTCTCTGTTCCCCTGGTTTCTGTGATAACACCGAGGTTGAAATGATCTCAGGCAATATCACATCCGACGACAGCGCCACCAGGCGATCGACTTCATTCTCCAACTGGCGAACATTTCCAGGCCAGGGGCTGTGGTACAGGGCGTACAGAGTCCTCGGATCGAGGACCGGCCTTTCACGGCTCAACCGCGAGCACGCACGATCGATGAAGAAATCGACCAGCAAAGGGATGTCCTCGCGACGATCACGCAATGGAGGCAATTTGACGGTGAAGACATTCAGGCGGTAATACAGATCTTCTCGGAATCCCCCGGATCTTACCTGTTCTTCAATATTCTGATTGGTTGCGGACACGATACGAACATCAACTTTAATCGTATCCCGAGACCCCACAGGACGAATTTCACTATCCTCTATCACGCGCAGTAATTTGGCTTGCAGATCGGGACTCATATCACCGATTTCATCCAGAAACAAAGTTCCACCATCTGCAAGTTCAAAAAGCCCTTTCTTGTCACGATGTGCTCCAGTAAACGCACCTTTCACATGCCCGAAAAACTCGCTCTCCAAAAGATTTGCAGGAATTGCAGCGCAATTCTGAGATACGAATGGAGCCACCGCCCTTTCAGATCCTTGATGAATAGCCTGCGCTATCAGATCTTTGCCTGTCCCGCTCTCCCCCAATATCAACACAGGCATCTCAGTGTGGATCACTCGATCCAACAGTTCGAAGACAGCCAGCATCGCAGGGGATCGAGTCACGATACGATCATAGGAATGCCGAAAATCAGGGCGCGCACCCTTCTTCATCAATTCTCTGGCTTGTTCCGGCTCGACATCGCGAGCCAGCAGCAACTCTTGAAGTTCCCGATTGAGTTCCTCTACCTGTTGTCGTGCGTCTTGGTGTGATTGCTGTTTTTGACTCAACTCTTCAAACAAGCGGGCATTTTCAATGAAGATAGAAGCTTGGTCTGCAAGAAAACTCACAAATCTTAATGTCCCAGGCAAAAAGGTGTCTTTCTCAAATCGATTATCCACATAGATGGCTCCGTGTACCTTTCCGCGGATACGCAATGGAACGCACAGCACAGACTCCAGGCGAAGATTCGCAATCGACGCTGAGGATGAAAATCTTTCATCCTTGCGAGCCTCACCCGTCAACACGGGGTCACCGGAATCCAGAACCCTGCGAGTGATGGATTGACTCACCTGAAGATGAGCCCTGCGAATCACATCTCTGTCGATATTCCGCGACGCAGCGACGACCAACTCTTCGTCCTCCTCGACGATGAGGAATCCTCGCTCTGCTCCTGAAATTTCGATGACATTTTGGAGGATGACTTCGTAGAGTTCCTCTGTGATCAATATGGAACAAAGATCACGAGACAATTCCAACAATCGGATGAAAATCTCCCTCTCGCCCTGAAGTCGGGAATCATCCATTTCTGAGGAATCAGCGGGATCAGGTTCCAGAAAAAACTCTGTATTGAGCGCAAGCGTGTCGCCATGCTCCTCAACGACTCGATGCTCTTCAGGAATATCGCCAAAGAAAATTTTGGTCTTGCCTATTTCAATGCAGTCTCCCGCGACCAATGGCTGACGTCTGATCAAAATCCCATTGACCATGGTTCCATTGCGACTGCGCAAATCTTCCAGTTGCCAACGCCCTTGGACGCACTCCAAACGACAGTGGTGCCTGGAAGCGCTGATATCAGCGATCTCCACGTCATTGTCCTTGGACCTTCCCACGGTCAGGCGTGAACCGACCACGGAAATCTGACGACTTCCTGCGGAGTCTTGGACAAACAGGGATCCGATCCCTCCATCGGAGGAACCAGATCTGGCTTTGCGGCCACGATCAGGGATTTCCAAAGTTTTTACCTCATACCGGGACCTGGGACTCGGGACCTCTTCATCGTCCCCGATAGAAGCCCCCTGTAAAGAACATTTTACAGGGGGGTGCCATATCTAAACCTTGATGTCCACATCAAGGCATACCCCAATCATTCCTTGCTGCAGATGGGTCCCGTGCCTAGCGATCGATCAATTTTTGAAGACATCGATCCTGCCACGTTCTTGCCTTCGACACCTGGCCCTTGCGCCCGTTGTAGATCAAGGCAAAGGAGATGGGGGCCGCTTCTCCCGGGACTTTGATCATGCCCACAAGGCTGGAGACGTCATTCAGGGTTCCCGTCTTTGCAAACACCCTGCCCCGCATCCGATCTCCGGTCATGCGATTCTCCAAGGTACCGTCGACACCCGATATCGCCATAAAGTCGAGAAACTCATCACTCCAACTCTGCGCGAGTATCCAATCCATCAAGATGCGAAGGAACCTGGCATTGACCCTGTTCTTTCTGGAGAGACCAGAACCGTCCCTGAACAAAAGGCCATCGGTATCGATGAAATGATCATCCACCCAAGCTCGAAGGTGTCTGCCGGAAGACTGAAAACTTCCATCCTTGTAGATTTCCTTTGCGAAAATCCTCAAAAATGCATCCGCATAGAGATTCTGACTGTTTTTCAGCAATACGGGCAATCTCGATTGCACGCTATGGCTGATCCTTGCCAGCATTTTGTCTGAATCCCCTGATAGACGAACTGAGATTTCGCTGCCGTACACCTTGAGGTCACTCTGAGCCAATAATTCACTGAAGGCCCCAACAAAATGTGTCTCGGGATCGGGAACGGTGACATGAAATTTTCGTTTTCCCGCTGATTCAAGGAATGCGCCTGAAACCACGATGTCCCATTCAAAACCTTGCCGGTCTATTCTGATCAAATGTTTTTTCTGATCGGTGCAAATCTTCAGTCGATTCAGAAGCCGGGCAAGAGGTTGAATCGGCTCGATGACAATTTGAACCTGATTGGAAACGACAGGGCCAATGGAGAGGTCGAGGCAATTGTCGTTGAGATTCAAGGCCCCTGAGGGAGCGTAGTACCATTTGTGACTAGAATCTCTGGGCCAATCGGGATGAAACCCATCTCCCGGTAGATATCGCGCATCCGCCAACACTTTGCCGCGAATGGCAGAAATCCCCTTCTTCTTGATGACGTCAACCCAGGGCCGAAGTTCCCACATTACATCGTCCGGTTTTTCACGCCCGCAAACAGCGGGGTCACCTCTGCCGAAAATGCGCAAATTCCCCTGCAATTCACCGCCGACAACATCGCCTTCCTGGATCAGGTCCGTGTGCATCATGAAGTCGGGCCCTAACTGATCCATCACTGCAGCAGCAACGATTAACTTCATGGTTGAAGCTGGGATTCTCGGTTCTTGAGCAGCATGCCGAACCAGGCCCACCTCAGGAATCCGAATAGAGAACGATATTTCCGACTGTCGTAATTTTAAGTCTGTCGCAATCTTGACAAAGGTATCCCTTAAATGGTCCGCCTGGATGGTCAGTTCATCACTTGTGGCTCCAAAGAGTCTTCCGGAGGATGTTGCAAATGCCGAGGTGAGAAAAGCCAAGGAGAGAAAACATGCGAGAATCAGCGACAAACGCCAATGAGATGCCTGAGATTTGATTCTCAATACGCCAGACATTTTGAATCCCCCCGCTCAGGGATAAAATTTAGTCTCAATATCGGACAAAGACAAGGTTTGCCCAAAAGAAACTATCCTTAGGATGTTCCCAGGAGAACGATCCATGACAGATTCCAATCATCGCCGTGAGAAAAGAAAGCAACACCGATCGAAAGCTGCCGAGTCGATCCATCGCAGAATTCAGGGATTGGTAAAAGCTCTTTTGGAAAAGGATGGCAGTGAAGCAATTTCGGGGCTTCCCGACAAAATCGAACTGAATCTCCAGGTCCCGATTCAACTGAACAAAATTAATCCAAGTCTTTCTCGTCGATTTGCTCATTCCCTGCTCAGTCAAATTGAAGCTCTTCGATTGGAAGGAGAAACTGAAATTCATGGTCATCGGTCTGGCCATGCTCACTGTTACTGGTGCAATCAACCAGAATGCGAACATTCAACACCCGACGATGGGCATACCGTGCTCACCGGTTGGTCAGCAACGGGTATACCCATTTGGAGCAACATTACCAATGTATTGCTCACTGAAGACCCTGAACTCTTGGATCATCTTCATGGGACAACCCTGAAGCCTTTTGCGCTATTAGTTGAAGGTTCCGACTTGCTTGCCGAGGTTTTGCCCCAATACACAGAGGGCACGACGTTTGCCCATCCTCTTGCAGGATTGCAAATCGCAGGATTTCCGATACAACGCCGGGACCATGAAATTGATCACCTCGCGATGACCGCATTGGTCCTGGAAACCCGTACTGCATTGGGGACTCCTCGCTATCGCTGGAATTTCATAGCGAATCCACCGCGGCCCCTTCATTTGGCGACCCTCTTGGGGCAAGACAGTTCCTCACCTCTGGCTCTTTGGACCTCTGCTCTGCGCTCTCTTCTCATCGGACACCAGGAAGAGATCGATTCACGATCGCGAAAAGGGAAGAGGATGCCGATGAAAGATTGTCGCAAAGGCGTACTCAATTTCCTCGGCGAAGCACAAGCCCTATTGGGAACAATTCAACGAAGGAGAGAAAGAAGAACTCATCATGCTATGGAACGAACGGCAGATCCAAGTCGGCCCACTTCAGCGGCTATCCCCGATGTTCGCGCCTGTAAAAGAAATGACGTCTTTATAGACCGTCGAGAATCCACCGTCATCATTCGGGGTCCCAATGGCAGAATTCACGTCTTCACACGTAATGGTATTCATATCACCAGCGCCCATTACAGCCCTGAATCGATCCTTCAAAGAATTCAGCGAAAGAGATGGGTGCCGATGGATGATCCCGAATATTTGAGATTCCATGAGGAAATCTCACGCAAATTGGGAGGCGAAGATGAAATCGATGGGGAAAATAAAAGTCTCAGCGGTTGAATAAAATTATCAGGTAGCCCAACGTGACCAAAACTTCATGAAGTTCTCCCCCAGTACACCATCCCCCCTGCCAAGCCGGGATCCCTCCAAATTTTCATGCAAGAGATCCATATCTCTGTAGTCACGAAAACCTGCCATGGTCGTTGAAATGCCATCCAAATCAGTTCCAAGACATACATTGGCGGAACCCAGAATAGACTCAACGTGATTCACATGGTGAATGAAGGTCTCAATGTTTGCTTTCTCACCCAGAAAGGGAGGGAAAGCATTGATCCCCACAACTGCACCGCAAACAGATAGTTCAGCGAGTAAATCGTCATCCAAATTTCGGACATGATCATGCACAGTTCGTGAATTGGAATGCGTCGCAAGAATCGTCACGCCCATTTCACAAAGATCAAGGACTCCCCTGGGGTTTAAGTGAGAGATATCGATCGCCCAGCCGAGAGACGCTGCTTCGCGAACCATCGTCTTCCCCAGATCAGTCAAGCCTTCCCCTGTATCTTCATGACAACCTTGGCCGAGCTCGTTTGCTGCATTCCAAACAAGCCCCAAGATCCTGACACCTCGTCGATGAAGGACCTCAAGCCTAGAAACATCGCCTTCAAGAACGATTCCGTTCTCGATGGTGGTCAACATTCCAGTACATCCTTCAGCCAGTTCTGCCACATCGCCAGGATGCCGCACCACTTGAAAAGGTTCAGATTCATTTTCATGGAGTCGATCCCTGGCTTCCAGCAAGCGCAGGCAGTGTTGCCATGGATTTTTGGTGCCATCCTCAGTAAAAACCGCTGTGCACAACAAGGAAACTGATCCTTCCCTGCATCGTGCAGCATCAATCTGAAAATCCGATCTTTGTGGAGACAATCCGCCCCCCTTGGCAGCAAGCAGAGAGAGTGTATCGACATGCATATCGACTCTAATCGAGCTCATGAAAGTATTGCTCCTTCACCTGAAAGTCTCCAGTTGCCATCGGTATACACCTGTACCAGACCCGCATCCGAAATGTTTGAGATCTCCTCCGGAGGTTTTTCCAGAATTTGAAAATCTGCCCTTGATCCAGAATTTAATGAACCGTAATCCAACGGCAAACAATTTGCCTCCGCAGCGTCACGGGTCTTTGCGTGAAATGATTCCAAAAATCCCACCCTTTGATGGGGTCCTTCAATGTGACCGCTGCCATTACGCGACCGTCTTTGACAAGCCGCCTGAATATCAGCCCATGGATCCAACGGCTCGATAGGAGCATCAGTCCCAGTTATCACGGGTACACCGCTATCAAGGAGTTCTCTATAGGGAATAGCATGGGCCGCCCTGTCCCCCCATCTTTGGCGGACGATATTCCTGTCTTCATAGAGGTGACAAGGCTGAAGGGAAGCATACGCCTTGGATTGGATCAATGACGACATGTCCGCAGGATCCAGCAATTGCAAATGCTCTATCCGATCACTCGCAATGACGTTCTTCGGACGTGCCGATCTTGCGACGTTGATCGCCCTGATTGCTTCCTGAACAGCCGCATCCCCGATCGCGTGCAAGGCCAGGCCCCAACCCCTTTCTCCTGCCGCTTGCGCAGTCTCCGCCAAGGAATCCCCACAGCGACGAACAACACCTCGATTTCCCGGGTCATCGTCATAATCCTGCTTTAACCAAGCAGTCCTTGATCCAAGAGTTCCATCGACAAATATTTTGACCCAGCGAATGGCAAAATCGTCATCGCGATTTCCAAGAGGAATTGCTCCACCGTCATCCAAACTTTCAAGGAATTCTTCTTCTGCCATGCCATGGCGAACAATAACTCCATAACGCCCCGGAGAATTGTCACGAAATGCACTGATAGATTCGCCTCTGTCAAAAGTGGTGGCCGCTGAAATACCGCAATTCAACAATCTTCGGCATGCACCAGGGACCTCGTCGAAAGGATTAGTTTTCACCAAGTTCCAGGCGGCTTCAGCTTCTTCCTCCACGAGCACACCGTCGTGATCTTCAACTTTGCCGAGGGCATTCATAATTTTTGAGTTAACGAGAACGCGATGAAAATCAGCGTTCCACAGAAGAACACTCTTATCGGGGAACAATTTGTCGAGACATCTTCGCGGATTGGGAAGCATCTCCTTAGGCAAAGGATCTCGCCACCCATGACCGACAACCGAATCCCCTGTTCGATCAAAGTTTGAGAGTGCAGCCAAGCACTCTGCCACTCCCATACCAGCTACAGAAATTTGCTGGGCGTGCTGTTCCGTGTAAAGCAAATGGAGATGACTGTCGACAAACGTAGGTGCAAGCCACCTGTCCTCGAGATCGATTTCGCAATCTACGTCTTCGCGAGGTGCCTGTCCTGAACGATACCACCCTTCCACTTTGCCGGAATTGATCAACAACTCCGTCGACTGCTGATCGTCCTGTGGAAATCGGCGAACTGATTTCAGTAACAGATGGCTCATGGTTTCGATTCAAAAAAAAGGGGCAACCCACGCAGGATTGCCCCTTTCCATGCAAAATGCAATCGATCTCTAACTGCGTCGATTTCGATCTCCGCCACGGCCTCGATCACCACCTCTTCCACGACCTCGGTCGCCCCCTCGATCGCCCCCTCTTCCGTGGCCACGGTCACCACCTCTTGGGCGATCACCGTCTCCTTGGGTCACTGCGGTGGGCTCAATTTTGCCCTCATCGATGAGTACGGCCTTGTGGGAAAGACGCAACCTGCCTTGGGGATCGCTCTCAAGAACTTTAACCCGAAGTTCGTCGCCGCGTTTAACCACCGAACTGACGTCATCGACATAATCAGCAGAAAGCTCGGAAACGTGTACCAGTCCTTCCTGGCCAGGAAGGACCTCAACAAAGCAGCCAAAGTCCTTGATGGATACGACTTTGCCATTGTAAACCCGACCGACTTCCACATCCTGTGTCAGCATCTCGATGTGCTCCCTGGCTGCGGACGCGCTTTCATTGTCTTTGCCCCAAATGGTAATCACACCGGTATCCGCAATTTCGATGGTAGCACCGGTCTCTTCCTGTATTCCCTTGATCACTTTTCCGGATGGCCCAATGACGATTCCGATCTTTTCCGGATCGATCGTAATACGCATAATTTTAGGAGCGAGAGGTGAGACTTCTTCCCTTGGTCGATCCAGTTTTTTGAGCATCTCCTTGAGGATGTAAATGCGTCCGTCTTTTGCCTGATTGAGGGCTCTCGCCATCAAATCTCTACTCAGCCCGGAGATTTTGACATCCATTTGAAGTGCGGTGATTCCCTTTTGGGAACCGGTCACCTTGAAATCCATGTCTCCATGGTGATCTTCGCTGCCCAAAATATCGGAGAGCACAAAGTGCTGATCTCCCTCTTCGATCAAACCCATCGCAATTCCTGCCACTGGGCGTTTGAGAGGAACACCTGCATCCATGAGAGCAAGGACACCACCGCAGACACTCGCCATCGACGACGATCCATTTGATTCGGTAATGTCGCTGACCACACGGAGCGTGTAAGGGAAATCGTCATGATCCGGGAGGACGGTACGAATGGCTCTCTCTGCGAGCGCTCCATGGCCAATTTCCCGTCTCTTGGGCCCCCTGTTGGGCCAAGCCTCTCCGACACAATAAGCAGGGAAATTGTAGTGCAGCATGAATCGCTCACGCTTTTCGTCGATCAGCCCGTCGATTCTCTGCTCATCAAAGGAAGTTCCCAAGGTCGCAGATACGATTGCTTGGGTCTCCCCTCTGGTGAAGACCGATGAACCATGGGTTCTCGGCAGAAAACTGAGTTCGGTATCGATTTGACGGATATCGGTCAAGCCACGACCGTCAGACCTGGTCGACTCCTGGATGATCAAATCCCGTTCGACCTTCTTTTTTACACCCCCAAGGAATCCACTGACCTCTTTGGGATCGGGGCATGTTCCGGCCTCAACGGCCTCTGCAGGGCACAATTCTTCCTTGATCTCATTGCAGATCACTTCCATTGCACGCTTTTTCTCATGTTTCCCGGGTGTACGAATCGCTTCTCGAAGACGGTTGTATGCCATGCCGTGCACTTTGGTGCGAAGTTCTTCGTCGACCTCAGGAGCAACAAATTCCATCTTGGGCTTACCTGCGAGGCCCACCAACTCTTCGATCATGCCAATGATGGTCTGACACTCCGTATGGGCCAATTCCAATGCGTCAATCATGACCGATTCGTCAACTTCTTTGGCACCCGCCTCAACCATCACGATGGCGTCATTTGTGGCTGCAACAACAAGATCGATATCGCTCAGTTCACGCGTTGCATGATCGGGATTAACCACAAATTCGTCATTCACACGTCCGATGCGAACAGCTCCTATGGGTCCTTCGAATGGCAATTCGGAAATGGACAGTGAGGCTGACGCACAAATCATGGCAAGGATATCTGGATCATTCTCACGGTCAGCAGAAAGAACTGCCGAAGCAACGGATACGTCCTTCATGAATCCATCAGGGAATAGTGGCCTGACAGGACGATCGATCAGCCTTGCGGTCAGAATCTCTTTCGTCGTTGGACGTCCTTCGCGCTTGAAGAATCCTCCAGGGATTTTTCCGGCGGCGTAATTGTTTTCCCGATAATCCACGGTCAATGGGAAAAAGTCTCCGCCGAAGCGAGGCTCACCCCATGTTACTGCGCAAAAAACTGCGCAATCGCCCCAGCGGACAATGGTCGCACCTGCTGCTTGTTTTGCAATCAGTCCTGTTTCGATGCTGAGAGGTCTACCCCCAACTTCTCTTGTTACTACGTGTGTCATCAATCCTCCTGGCAGCCCCTGCTGCCGACGCTCCATGCGTCTCGTTATATTTTCTTCAAAACTTTTGTCTCAATTTCAGGGGAAGTAGACCGAGAGATCAACTCTCATTGCCGTCAGCAAGGGTCAACAACCCAAAACGGGGCTTCGTCACCTTGCGAGGAAACTCGTCACCTAGCGAGGAATCCATGAGAGGAATCAACGAGAGGAATCGACGAGTGATATCAACGAGTGATATCAACGAG
>CAYRAM010000022.1:0-44878 GCA_964422295.1 uncultured Planctomycetia bacterium
GTTTTTCGCAAGACACAGAGTTTTTCGCAAGACACAGAGTTTTTCGCAAGACACACAGTTCTTCGTGAAATACACCGTCTTCGAAAGAACCAAAGGCGTCTCAGATCATGTCCACTGCGGCGTGAATGATCGCTGAATACTGACCATTTTGGCGCATCACAGTTTTGTGCGCCTCACAGTAAGTGCTTCCCGGTGGGGGACGTAGTTCTTGTGGAGTGGTTCAGGGGCACTAGTTCCCATCCATGGGGTGGGACGGGAGAATCGTTGGGGGGAAACGTGGCGGAGCAGTTGCACCAATATGCCAGGGTTCACGAATTTGTACCAGTTGAGAGTTGGCGCAAGGATGGGGTTGAGGGCTGGCTTTTCCGGGACAAAGAGAATCAGACCGTTTTTGTGGAAACTGCGGAATTTATGAGGGAGAGCTCGACCGTCGAGAGTTTTTCATAATCTCACAGGGTATTTGCAGAATTGATTTCAAGATTGGATCCATCGGGTCCGATGACATCTGTAGTGTTGGCGATTCTATTTGCCACAAATTAGTACAGCAGATTTGATCCCACGATCGGGGCGTAGCTCAGCCTGGCAGAGTGCCTGCTTTGGGAGCAGGATGTCGGAGGTTCGAATCCTCTCGCCCCGACCATTAGATTCCATGCGCCCGGTGTTCGCACCGGGCGCTTCTTTTTGAGAAGCCAATGCTCCTCCCACCAGCGTGCATTTCACAACGGTGATCCCCTGAACAGATCAAAAAAAGGTCACCGATGCGTGTGCATCGATGACCATTATCCAGCGTCAGAAACAAGCTTGTCGTTCAGGGACAGTTCGACGTCACCGAACATGGCAAGAGAGAATTCAAATCAGGGCCACAGTTCGGATATGGGAACGGAATCGTAAATTCTTCTGTGAAGATCGCCTGTAAGAGGAACATCGGATCCGCCAAATTCAGTTGATTGTCAGCGTTGACATCCATCGCCATTCCACAAGGAGGAGCCATCATGCCGAAGATGGAATAGATAATGACAATCGCGTCAGTGACATCGATTTGGCCGTCGGCATTGCCGTCTCCTCGTATGAAGAAGTCGCCTTCACATGTGTCGGGGATTTGATTTGAGTTTGTATCCAGTGCCCCATTGGCGATATCACACGTATCGGGGATGCCGTTCAGATCACAATCAGATGATCCTTGGGCCAATGCACAGGAATCGAGCACTCCGTCACCGTCACAATCGTCGTCGACACCGTCGGCAATTTCACAACTGTCCAGCAAACCATCTCCGTCACAGTCAGCGGAAGCTGATGCGTTGATTTGACAAGAATCGGGAGTTCCGTCGAGGTCACAATCGGAACTGACTCCGGTGTTGATGTCACATTCGTCAAGTGCGCCGTTGTTGTTGCAATCTGGACCGGGTACTTGGTCCGGATCACAGGAGTTCAACACTCCATCTCCGTCGATATCGCCATCATTGATGTCACAAATTCCATCGCCGTCACTGTCAAGTCCATCGTTGGCAGGATTGTCAAATCCGCTGGAGCAATCGTCACAACCGTCCTCATCGACATCGCGACAGAGATTGCCGTCTGTGGGGAACTCGTCCTCAGTGTCAGGGACTCCATCACCGTCGTCATCCGGATCGCCGAGGTCGCAGAGACCATCCGCATCCAAGTCTGCTCCGTCCGCTGCGGTATCGTCAATGCCACTGGAGCAGTCGTCGCACCCATCGGCATCCATATCTCTGCAAACAAATGGATCGAGGCTTGCTGAGTCGTCAGCATCAGGGACCCCATCACCGTCGTCGTCAAAATCACAATCATCGATGGTGCCATCGGAATCTGTATCCAACTGGCAATCGTCAGGAATGCCGTCAGAGTTGCAATCGTTGGCATCAAGTTGACAGCTGTCGTCGACGTTATCGAGTTGGCAATCTGTTCCGGCTGTCAGATCGGTATCGCATTCATTGGAGATCCCGTCTCCATCGATATCAGAATCTCCAATATCGCAGAGTCCGTCACCGTCGGAATCAGTACCGTCTGCAGCAGGATTGTCTGTTCCGCTGGTGCAATCGTCACAGCTGTCATTATCTTCATCGCGACATACGAAAGGATCGAGGGGTGACTGATCCAGGAGATCAGAGACTCCATCATTGTCATCGTCCGTGTCTCCGAGGTCACAAAGACCATCTCCGTCGAAGTCAGCTCCGTCATTGGATGGGAGATCCGATCCGGAGGAGCAATCATCACAAAGGTCACCATCGAGGTCACGGCAGACAAAGGGATTAGTCGGCGCACTATCAGAGATATCTTCGACACCATCGTTATCGTCGTCAGTATCGCCGAGATCGCAAAGGCCGTCCTGGTCGAAGTCGTCACCGTCATTGGCAGGATCAAGGATTCCACTGGTACAGTCGTCACAGCCATCCATGTCAGAATCTTGACATATGAAACGATTCAATGGATCGCTGTCGAGTGCGTCTTCGAGACCATCTCCATCGTCGTCATCGTCGCAAGTATCGATGATTCCGTCTTCATCCGTATCGAGTTGGCAACTGTCGAGGATGAGATCTCCGTCACAGTCATTTCCGGCAAGGGTGCAATCATCCGGGATCCCATCTGAATTGCAGTCGTTCCCGTCTAATTGACATATGTCATCGATCAGGTCTGCGTTGCAGTCCAAGCCTCCGGTCTGGTCAAGGTCACAAACGTTCTCTATCCCGTCACCGTCCAGATCAGTGTCAGCAGCATCGCAGATTCCGTCGCCATCGGTGTCATTACCGTCTGCTTGAGGATCAAAGATCCCGGAACTGCAGTCGTCACAACCATCGGTGTCGGAGTCTCCACATACAAATGGGTCCGTGGGGGCGATGTCCTCTGAGTCCAGTACCCCGTCGTTGTCGTCATCGGTGTCGGTAAGATCACAAATCCCATCCGAGTCCGTATCGACTCCGTCTGCGGCAGGATTATCGAGTCCGGATGAGCAATCGTCACATCCATCCCCGTCGACGTCCCTGCAGATTAGGCCGTCCAAGGGGGCTGAATCATCTCCGTCAGGAACACCGTCATTGTCATCGTCAGTATCTCCGAGATCACATAATCCATCGCCATCCGTATCCAAACCGTCACTGAGCGGGTTGTCAGTTCCTGATGAGCAATCATCACAACCGTCGTTGTCGATATCTCTGCAAATCAGAGGATCGAAGGGAGCTGAATCCGCGCCATCCTCGACGCCGTCACCGTCGTCGTCAGGATCACAAACATCAGGGTTCAAATCCCCATCAGAGTCGGCTTGGCAATCGTCCGGCACCAAATTTCCGTCACAGTCATTTCCTTGCAGTTGGCAACTATCGAGGATGAGATCTGCATTACAGTCATCTCCGGGAGTTTGATCCAGATCACAGGCATTTTCGATGTTGTCCCCATCGATATCGGGGTCACCGATATCACAGAGGCCATCCGCATCGGTATCAGTTCCGTCATTGGCAAGGTCGAAAATACCTGAAGAACAGTCTTCGCAGCCGTCCTGATCCTGGTCACTGCAAAGGAAAGGGTCAAGTGGAGAGGAATCGGAAGTGTCCGGGACCCCGTCGTTGTCATCGTCATCGTCTGCGAGATTGCAGATGCTGTCTCCATCAGTGTCGACACCGTCATTGGCGGGATCAGCGGTGCCATTCGCACAGTCGTCACAACCATCCAGATCCACATCTCTGCAGCTGAATGGATCGAGAGGGTTGAGGTCTTCCAAGTCGGGAACACCGTCATTGTCATCATCGGGATCTGCTTCATCGCAGATTCCATCCAAATCAAAGTCAGGACCGTCATTCAAGGGGAAACTTGGGCACGGATCCTCGTCTGCGCACAATCCGTCCTGATCGATGTCATTGTCGGCATCGAGGGGGCAGATGTCCTGATCTGAGCACAAGCCGTCATTATCAAAGTCGTTTTGAAAATCCAAAGGACAAGGATCGCAGCCATCTGGCATTCCATCTCCGTCAGCGTCAAGAGCATCGCTGAAACCATTACAGATGTCATCGGGATCGCAGACGCCATCATTGTCAGCATCTCCGGTTGCTGCACAGCCGCCTTCTGAACTGATAAAAGTGAGATTCAGTTGGCCTGTTCCCTGTTCTGCTTGCCAACCACCAATACGAATCATGTAACGTGTCAATCCTGTGACAGGAAATTGGATTTCTGACGTGAAATTGTCACATAGAGCGTGAGAATCTCCATTGCAAGCAACTTGCACGAGGTTGTCACAGGTGCCTGTATACAAAACCATGTCTGTATCAAATGTGGTCAAATTACAGGTGGTGAAAATTGCAAATCCGTGAGATGGGGGAGTGTAACTGAACCACACATCCCTGCCGATGATGTCCAATTCTGATGGAAGACACATGGTTGGGTCCACCGGGTATGCGGTAATGAAACTGCTGGTGGCAGCAGTGTTGTCCAGGGGAGAATTTCCCAGACCGATGACTGTGGCACCCCAGCATTCATCATTGGTTCCATCCCAGCATGGGGTCGATTGATTTGCCATGTTGTGCGGATCGAATGGGCATAAATCGCAGAAATCCGGGATGGTGTCCTCATCACTGTCGATCCTGTCATCCCCTCCAGGGCAGATATCAACATGATCGCAAACTTGGTCTCCATCGCTGTCCACACTACCGGTGGCATCGAGGGGGCATCCGTCGCAGGGATCGAGGACTCCATCATTGTCCGAATCTCCCTCGCATTCATCAGGAAGGCCATTTTGATTGCAGTCATTGCCGGCAATTTGGCAGTCGTCAGGGATTTGATCGCCATTGCAATCGGTACTGGCACCTGAAGTGATATCAGTTTCATCAGGAATGCCGTTATTGTTGCAATCCGGGCCTGAGGTCGGGGGTGTGATCGATCCAGATTGGTTTAAGAAATTGGTCGGGCTATTTGTAGCCTGAGCACCTGTTCGACTGATCGAAGTGACCCCGTCGGTGGGCAAGGTTCCGTATGTGACTTCGTCACCGGATCCGGAAAGGACAAGAGTCGACCCAAAAATCCTCAAGAAGTTGTCTGGAATGATGTAATCCGGAGCAGGAGCACCAGGTAATGCTGCGAATGCAGATGTAGCGATCAAGACACGCCTACCGGCGGTGCTAATGTTTCCTGGCAGATTGCTTGGAAATACGAAGGTGGTCTCATTGGTACTGAGAGTGGTTCCTACCATTAAATGGCCCTGGTCGTCACCGTCATCGACCAGTTCTACGAACTGAATGGTTCCATCCGAGTTGGAATAAATTTCACTGATCAACCATTTGTGATTCTCGGCATGCAAAGATGCAGGAGATAGCAACAGAAGTAACAAAATGGCGACGAATCCAAAAACGTTTTTCATCATGGTTCCACCAAAGTTTTTAATCATGAATAATTTCAACATTTAGATGACTCTCTGTCTCGCAGGGGTGGGATAACTCAAGTAACAAAACAGTGAACTCGACCCATGGCATTCAAGTGCCTTCAAAAAGTCACCCGATGACCTTGGATAGAGATAAACACTGCAATTTACAAATATACCGATCGATGTGACTTCGCCCTCATCTGTTGTCTGAAGTGGGCAAATTTAATTAATTTGTATTTACGTATGACAGGTGTGTTGAGTCAGAAGTGACAGTCCTGTTGCCTCCATCTATGACAGGCGAGGCACTTTAGTTCACGCTCTTTGGTGGAGCAGTCGGAAACGTGGTCAGGGTTTCTGACCATGACCCTTTCGCAAGATTACATCTGCCTGCGTGACGGGGAAGTTTTCAATACTGTTGTCTGGCCAGGTCACTTGGATCAATTTGACATCTGAATCATTGTTCAGGGGCAGGATGACGCATGCATCTCCGGAAGATTGAAAGGACGATTGGCGCAAGACCGGCAAACTCAATGGGCGATTTGCGTTCAGGAGACGAATCGTTGAGCCGATCCCCTGGCGGTTCTCTCCAGTTTGAACAAGGTTGACGGAAACACTGTTGATGTCTTTGTCGGATCGGGGGTTTGTGTTGTTTCGATAGATGTGAGGTGCGCCATTCAGGGAGGATGTAATGGCATCGACATCCCCATCATCGTCCAGGTCTGCCAGTATCAGACAGCGGCCCAAGTGCTTTTTTGCATCTTGTATCAATGAACCGGCATCTTCAAAGCGCAACTTGGTTTCTGGATTCAATCTACCCAACAAAAGCTGATCCATTTGGCGGTACCCTGGAGAAACTGGCGCAAAATCTGCCTCTGGATAGACGTGCCCATTGCAGATCATGATGTCCGCCAAACCGTCCAGGTTGAAATCAGCGATGCCGGTACCCCAGCCCAATGAGGAACGGGTTAGAGCTGATAGGCCGGTACTGGATGAAATGTCCCTGTAAGTCCCTTCGTTCTCATTGACATACAAATTGACACTTTCTCTCTCAAAATTGGTGATTACCACATCGAGTCCTTCGGGTGGGGCGACTCCCGCAAGGGCGATTCCCATTCCTGCTTGTTCCTGGCCATCTTGGTCGACTCCCAGGCCAGAGAGCAGTCCATCTTCAACCCAGACTGCATCTTCATTCCGCGTCCACATATGATTGGGGCAAGAGTCATTGGCGACGACAATCTCAGGATGAGGATCCCCAAACAAGTTCATGATCGTGACCGCCAGCCCATATCCGGGAGATGCACGATCGAATCCCCAATCGACACTGCGATCGATAAATTTCCAATCGCCAAGGTTTTCGAACACGAGATCGCTCTGTGGTGGGAGACCTCTGGGACCACAGAGCACCGGCGAGTTTTCCCAAAGGCAGGACCACTCTTCTCCATGCAGAGGAGGAGACTCAAAGGGGAATTCCAGATAGCGGCAGATGAACAGATCCAGGTCACCATCGAGGTCCAAATCTCCAAATGCAGCACTGGTACACCAGGAGGTAGTTTTGATTCCAGAGTCAAGGATCGGCCGGAATTGACCATTCACATTCTCCAGAAGTAACGACCCGTCCAAACCGGTCAACAGCAGATCGTCATCCCCATCTCCGTCGATGTCCGCAGCTGCGCAGCTGGAAGTCCAGCGTAAGGAAGAGATGCCCGCACAGTCCTCGATAGGACTCAGGTTCAATTTGTCGTCAATCTGAAACAAGAGAGGGGGAAAACCTGGAAGACCCTGATTCCATCGGTCCAGATTGGATCCACACGTCAGGAGAAGGCTCTTTTTGCCGTCTCCGTGAAGATCCAGAAGTGCCATTCCCGTGGATTTGACATCGACGATGTATTGGGGTGTTGGAGAGCCATTTAACTGCCTGATATTTGCTATGTCTGGAGTATCAATCCTGGAAAGTAGGAATGAGGTTTCTTGGGAGGATTCGGAGACACAGCCGAGCACCAATGGGAGCATCACTGCCCATGCAGGAAGGATTCCCTTTACCAGTGTTGAAAGATGAGTGCGATTGGACCCCAGCAATTTGCACCTGAGCATTGGTGTTTCCCCGTTCGTCCCTACAAGATAACGGATTTATCGAATGACTGGATCATCCTCCAGCATTGATTGCAGTATTCAGCTGGACCAGTCGCACAACTTCAGCCAGCAAATCGGGCGCATGAATTTGAAACCCGGCACTATCTTCGGTGTTCATCCCCTGAAGTGGACTGAAAGCGCCAATTCTCTGAAGCAACCTCGTCAAATGCGCCAATTCCACATACAATGGGGTTTCCTGAGAAGAGGGGCAAAATGGCAGGTTTCCGAGGAGTTTGCAGACATTTCTTCAGTCTTGCGGGTGTCGCAGTGATGGTCATCGGTCTATCCGTGGTTGCATTTGCCCAAGGTCCTCCGCCACCACCACCTCCTCCTCCGGGAGGGGGGCTTCCGCCCCTTCCACCGGTTCCTCAGCCGCCACAGAATCCGGGCACTCCGGAAAAGGAGTTGTTGGGCAAATTTTTGTTCTGGGAAACTCAGTTATCAGCGGACAGTGCTGTTTCTTGCGGCACTTGCCATTTTCCTGAAGCAGGGGGAAGTGACCCGAGGAGTCTCACCCAAGCGACACGTCACCCAGGTAGTGATGGTGTATTCGGAAATGAGGATGACGTCTTCGGATCGATAGGGATCCAGACCCAGGATTGTTCCGGTGAAATTATTGGGGATGGAATTTTTGGCACGGAGCGCCAAGTTACTCCGCGCAGGTCCCAGTCTGCTGTCGGCGCTATGTTTGCACCGCAGCTCTTTTGGGATGGCAGATCTGGTCCCGAGTTCATCGACCCTGAAACTGGAACGGTGAGTATTCCGGCTGGCTCAACCCCTGCAGGTGGTGCACTGGAGGGACAAGCATTGGTGCCGATTCTGTCCGAAATCGAGATGGGGTGCGAAACTCGTACCTGGGATCAGGTCAGGGCTCGGTTGATCTCTTCCCCGCCACTGCAATTTGCTACCAATATTCCGCAGCCGATGGTCAGTACACTCGCACAGTTTCCAGATTATCCGGCACTCTTTGAGATGGCATTTGGTACTCCGGATATCACCGCAGAGAGAATTGCATTCGCCATTGCTGCTTACGAGCGGACCCTGCTTCCAGATCAGACACCTTTCGATCAGTTCATCAATGGTAACCCGAATGCGCTGACTCAAGATCAGCAGCAGGGATTAAATGTATTTCTCAATGAGTGCCTTCCGTGTCACGGTGGTCCTTTTCTGAGTGACAATGTGTTTCATGACATAGGAGTTCGACCAGAAAATGAGGACGTAGGTCGATTTGAGGTCACAGGAAACGAAATTGACCGTGGTCGATTCAAGACCCCATCACTGCGAAACGTCGCACTGAGGGCCCCTTTCTTCCACAATGGAGGCAAAGAGACTCTCCTCGATGTGGTCAACTTCTATAATGCGGGGGGTGACTTTCAGAATCCTGAACAAGGACCAGGGACTCCTCCCCTGAATCTGCCTCTGGGTGCACGACTTGATCTGGTGGAATTTTTGGAGTCGTTGACAGATCCACGAGCCGCTAGCGCTTTGCCTCCCTTTGATCATCCCACGATGCCGGTGTATTTCCGCAGAGGGGATGTGAATCGAGATGGGGTTGTGGATATCAGTGACGTGATCAATGGACTTCAATATCTGTTCGATAATGAGATGATCTCTTGCGAGGATGCCGCAGACACCAATGACGATGGGCAGATCAACATCGCAGATGCGATCCGTCTGCTTGGGCGACTATTTAATGGAAGTGAGCCACTTCCTGCACCTTCGGAGATGTCCGAGGGACCAGATCTCACTCTTGATCCACTGGAGTGTTTGAACTAGGGATAGAGTGAAACTGTCTAAAAGTAAAGGGAGGTGAAGAATTCCGATTCTTCACCTCCCTCTTTTTTGCATGACTTGAGCATTATTGGACTGATTGAACTGATTTTCCTGTCTTTCAAGGCGCTGAAACAATTTCCATAAGCGGTCAAATTCGATCTAGAAGGTATTATCAAAGTGTTATTCGGCGGGGGCTTTATAAATTCATCGGCACTTGGGGAGTTGTATGAAGTTAATTCTGGTATCTCTTCTTTGTTGTGTATCCATCTCTTTGCACGCTCAGGCCCCTCAGGCCGAATTAATTCTGACCAGTTCCCAAGCAAGTCCTGGATTGCCAGTCACTGTGAGAGTTCTCATCGATCACGAATTTGACTGCGAGGCCTTTTCCTTTGGAGTAACTCATGATTCCAATGCCCTGAATTTGGTCAATATCGAACGAGGGATTCATTTGGAGGATGCAACATTGGGCGGTGTCTCCCCTGATTATTTGATGCTGGATACGAATCCTATTGGTGGTGGAGGATACATCGTTGGATGTCTATTTGACCTGACCCCTCCCATCACTGATTTGGTTGCAGGTAACGGACATGAATTGATCATAGCGACCTACGATGTAAGTCCTTCTGCTGTTGGGCCAACGCAAGTGCAATTTTCTGCGAACTTGCATTCTCCGGTCGTTGAAGTTCTTGTGGTGATGGCTGGTATAGAAGTGATTCCTTCTACCGTCTCTGGCACGATTACAATTATCGATGACTGTAATCTCAATGGAATTCCCGACTCAGAAGACATTCAAAGTGGAGCAAGTCAAGATTGTGACAGCGATGGAGTTCCTGATGAATGCGGGTTCAATCCCACGGCCCCTGATTGCAACCAGGATGGAGTTCCGGATTCCTGCGAGACTGACTGCAATATCGATCAAATTCCAGATGTGTGTCAGCCCGAATTGGATTGCGATCAGGATGGAGTCTTGAACTCTTGCGCGATCAATGGCGGGCTGAGCCAAGATTGTGACCTCGACGGGATCCCCGACAATTGTGAAATCGCTCAATCCCAAGAACAGGATTGCGATCAGGATGGGGTGCCAGATAGTTGTGCGATTGCGAATGGGACTGCAGAAGATTGTGATCTCGATGGCACCATAGATGACTGCCAATTGGGTAATGGAACAGCATTTGATTGTGACCTTGATGGTTTATTGGATGTCTGTGCAATTGCTCAAGGCCTGGCGGGCGATTGTGATCAGGACGGAGTTCTAGATTCGTGCGAGATCAGTTCGGGAACTGCTGCAGACTGCGATTTGGATGGATTACCTGATCCATGCGCGGTGAATCAAGGAATCGCAGGAGATTGTGATCAGGACGGGGTTCTCGATTCTTGTGAGATTTCAACAGGAAGAATGGCAGATTGTGATTTGGATGGATTGCCAGACGCCTGTGCGTTGAGTCAGGGAATCGCAGGAGACTGCGATCAGGACGGTGTCCTTGATTCATGTGAGATTACTTCGGGGACCGCCGTCGATTGTAACCAAGACGGTATACCTGATGAGTGTTCGATCCTTGACGGAACTGGAATTGATTGCGATCTGGACGGAGCAATCGACGAATGTGCGATTGCAATTGATCCGACACAAGATTGCGATCTCGATGGCAATCTCGATAGTTGTCAAATCAGTGGAGGAACGGGTGACGATTGCAATGGCAATGGAGTCCTAGACGCATGTGATCTCGCTGGCGGGCAGAGTCAGGATCAGGATCAGAATGGGATCCCGGATGATTGTCAGGGTGTGGATTTCATTAGAGGTGATTGCAGCGCCAATGGCATTTTCAATATCGCCGATGCTATCGTGTCTCTGAACTACCTTTTTGGGCAGATTCTCGTACCGTGCCAGGATGCGTGTGACGCAAATGACGATGAGTCGGTGGATATTGGGGACTCCGTCTACAAACTTGCCGCTCTCTTCAGTGGTGGAGCGATGCCATTGGCTCCATTTCCAGGATGTGGTCAGGATCCTCAAGGGGATTCGAGCAGTTGCGAATCATTTTCTGGAGTGTGTCCCTGAGAACGGGTCAAGACCTTCAAAGTTTTGATGCCTTTGCAGCGACAGATCGCTTGGTAGTTTTCTTTTTCCTGGAGTGACGAGCCATTGCGGCAGCGACTAATTGACGCGTGAAACCCTCATGTCCAGCGGGATCGAGTGAGAGACAGACGTCTGCACTTGCCCAGTCTGCTTCTGGATAATAGACCCCACAGTTCATATTTAACTCCAACATGTATGGAGTCCCGTCCTCGGCTACACGAATGTCACAACGGCCGAAACTTGCTCCCTTCATTTTGACAAAAAATCGGGAGGCATCGTCTTTGAGTCTCTCAGCAAGAACGGGATCTTCCACTGCTAAAGAGGTGAGCCCCTCATAGTCGACCCACTTGAGATCGGAATGTTTGAAACTATCCCCATCCGGAAAGCGGAATTGGGCGGGGACATAGGTTTTCGGTTGGTTCGGGTCATCGGGATTTTCAGCGACCAAAACAGTGCATTCAATGCCGTCGATATATTCCTCGATCAAAGCTGCGCCATGCCTGGAGATGATTTTTCGTGCCTGAATTCTTAATCCTGCAGGGGTTTGTACTCGTGATCGTCTACTGATGTCTATTGATGCATAACTATTGTGATGTTTGACGAATAATGGAAATCGCAAGGATTTTGCAGCAAGTTCGACATCTTTTTTTGTTTTTGCCAAGACGTGTCTGGGTGTAGCAATCCCAAGTTTTCTGCATGCTTTTTTCATCTCTTCGCGCGTGGGTTCATAGCATTCTGAAGTCGCACCCACAAATGGCACACCAGACTTTTCGAGAGTCTCTATTACTTCTATTCCCGGAATATCTTGATCAGCACCCCCATCGCACAAATTAAAAAACACGTCAAAATCTTGAGTGACGAGTTCTTCAACCTGAGGGATACATTCGTGCTTGCCTTCCAGATTTACGGAATACCAATCTGCTTCGGGAATAAATGGTCTTGGGTCACATGGCCAATCGTCATCAGGGAAGGGGTCTGCATCGAGATCTTGAGTTGTCAAAAGGCATATTCTCATCCTGATGAAATCTCCCTGACGATTGGCCTCAAAAAGTCGATCAAGTGATTTTTATATGGAGAGATTACTCAACTTGACGATGGCTGTCACGAATTGAATTTTGAACATAATCCTTTGGCAAAGGAATTAGGGAGGTCACCTGGACGTGCTACGGGAGTGGGACGTTCGTTTACGAGATGATGCGGCATCTCCGGCTGGCCCCCTTTTTCTGCGAGACCCTGCGGTCTTCTGGTTTCCGGACCCTTTGGATTTTTTCGGCTTCTTTCGGTATTGATCAACCGTTGATGCTGATCGGGAGGAAGAACGTCTTTTCCTGCCCTTCTGGATGGAATTCCCCTTTTCGCTTGTTCTTGACCGGGGTTTACGATGTTGGCTTCCTCTGCGTTTCTTCTGTGGTCTTTTGAAATCAATTTCCTCAAAACCCGGTGTTGGAATCGTTTCAATTTGTTGACCGATAACCTTTTCTATTTCGAGAACCATGTCCATATCAGAGTTGGAGACGAAGGTAAGTGCGGTTCCCTCACGTTCAGATCTTCCGGTTCTTCCAATTCGGTGGGTATATGCTTCTGCTGTATTTGGGATATCCAGGTTGACGACATGGGATACATTTTCTACATCGATTCCCCTGGCCGCAATATCTGTGGCCACGAGTATATCGAACTTCCCCTTACGGAACCCATTCATGGCACGATCCCTTTGGTTCTGGGACATGTTGCCTTGAAGCGCTACCGCCTTGTGTCCATCCTTGCTCAATTTTTCCGCCAACTGACGCGCGCGTCTTTTTGTTCTTGTGAAAACAATTGCGGATGAAAAAGGTTTTTCGTTGAGCAGTTTTCGCAGCAACTCAATCTTTCGTTTTTCAGCAACTGGATACAATGCATGTTCGATCGTGTTTGCAGGTGCAGAATGATCTATCTCAGCAACGAATGGATCTGACAAGATTTGCTGCGCGAGCTTACGTATCTCTTTTGGCATCGTTGCAGCGAAGAGAAGATTTTGACGTTTCTCAGGCAACTCATGGAGTATCTTGCGGATATCCGGCAAAAATCCCATATCAAACATGTGATCTGCTTCATCGAGTATGAGATGACGGATGTATTGCAAATTGACATGGCCCTGTTGCATGAGATCAAGGAGTCGTCCCGGGCAGGCACAGATGATATCCGGGTGTTTGCGAAGTTTTTCGATTTGGGATTTTTCCGACACCCCTCCGTAAATCGTCATCGATTTCAGACGGGATCCTCGGGCCAACTTTTTAAATTCGTCATCAATCTGCGAAACCAGTTCCCTGGTTGGGGCGATCACCAATACTCGTGGACCTTTTCCTCCATTTCGAAGCAGAGCTTCAATGGATGGGATCGCGAAAGCTGCGGTTTTACCGGTACCGGTTTGTGCAAGTCCAAGGATGTCCCTGCCAGCGAGTCCGGGGGGGATCGACTGAGCCTGAATCGGCCGAGGATCCTGATACCCTGCCTTGTTGATCGCCTGTGCCAGCGATGTTTTTAAGTTGAGATCAGAGAAACTCTCCAGCAATGCTGGATTCTTTGAGTTCATGGCTATGCAGGCTTTCAATGGCAGAGAGTCTAATCATTGAAACTGACAGGATCTGAGAATCCTGAAATCAGAACGAGTATCCCTCAACCGTGAAGTATATCGGTGAACTTGGTGGATGTTTTTGATTCTGGGGATTTATAGTCAGTTTGTTGTCAATCATGGTTTGTGACAGAGGAAAGGGCTTCATGGGTGCATCCTATCCCCCAAGGCAGGAATACAATTTTGCAGAATCGCCACTTCGAGCCAAAAATGTTCATGCCGATCCAAATGACCAGTTTCGACTTTGGTACGAAGAGGAAGAGGCTGTTGGACACGGTGTTCCCAACCAAATTGCGTTAGCCACATCGACGATGGATGGAATTCCTTCTTTGAGGATGGTGCTATTGAAAATTTTTGGCCCGGATGGCTATTACTTCTTTACGGACTTCTCCTCCCGTAAGTCGATTGAGATGGACAGCAATCCCCATGTTGCAATTTTGTCCCACTGGCCGAGATTGCAGAGGCAAGTACGTATTGAGGGAACAATAAATCGTGCAAATCGCCAACTGACGGAAGAATACTTTGCCAATAGACCGCGGTTGTCGAGAGCGGCTGCTTCCGTATCTTGTCAAAGCTCAGTGATGGATTCGCGCATGGATTTTGAGAAGAAATTGAGGTCATTGTCAGAGGGGGATGGGGATATTCCCTGTCCAGAGAACTGGGGAGGCTACTGTATCACGCCGACCCTGTTTGAATTCTGGCAGGGGCAACCTGGAAGGGTACACGACAGAGTCCAGTACGATCTTGTTGGAGATGCATGGTCATTGTGTGAACTTCAACCGTAGGGGTGGGATTCGATCCGGAAGATAGAATTTTTACGCATATTTGATCGGCCTGAAACCGTCATCTTCACTTCCCAATTACGACCGATCAGGGCATACTTCGTGAAATCCAGATTTGACCCATTCGGTGCGCCTGTAGCTCAACTGGATAGAGCATCGGATTTCTAATCCGAAGGTTCCAGGTTCGAGTCCTGGCAGGCGTACCATTCTTGATTTCTCCTTCCTGACAGTAAATGATGGTGTTTATTCAGATCTTCATTGGATCAGGTTATAGAGCACTGGAGAGGACCATTTGATGTGGTACACACTCTTTGTCATTCTGCACGCATCTGGCATTAGTTCAGTTCAGGAATCTTCGCCATATCAATTTGCACCACCCGAGAGGATCACTTCTTCGGGAGAGCCCATCGATGTCACGGTTGGGCATGCCGCTCCCTATCTCCAAGACTTTGATGGCGATGGCATCCGGGATTTGCTTGTCGGAGAGTTTGGCAAGGAGCCATTCCCTCAAGAGCGACTTCCCGAAAGTTATCGAAGCACCTCCGGAAAGTCTGGCGGATACGCTCAGGGGAGACTCCGCATATACAAAAATTATGGTTCAGAAGTAAAACCTGAATATCGTGGCTACGAGTATCTCAAAGCTGGCGATGAGTTTGCGTCGATTCCATCGACGTGATGCATTTGTTTCTGTCCCCAGTTTGTGGACTACGATGAAGATGGTGATCTCGATATTCTCAGCGGTTCCTATACAGGGGAAATCTATTTCTTTGAGTGCACAGGAGATCAAACTTACCTCCAGGGGCGCAGATTGAAGGATCAAACCGGTAAAGATCTAAAATCCGATTCGTATTCGATCACGGTGGAAGCTTGGGACATGGATCATGACGGTGATCTCGACCTTGTTCTTGGTACTCGATCATCTGCTGTAGAGGTTTTTGAAAACATGGGTTCCAGAAAAAAACCTGTTTATGGAGGGGAATCTCGACCCTTGAAGACAGAAAAGGGTAATGCGGTCAAAGGAAGCAATGCTCATATGGCCGATTGGGACGGGGATGGAGCTCTCGATCTGATATTGGGCAGTGAGTATGGCGGGGTGCACTGGTATCCCAATCTGGGATCCACCAAGACTCCTCGTTTTGGAGAACGGCGCGTACTCATTGATCAACAAGAGTTCAAGCGCAGGAAAGAGGAGGACGGACCAGAAGGAGCGGGATCCAGGACCAAGGTGTTTGTGACTGATCTTGATGGGGATGGTTTAAATGACCTATTGGTTGGAGATGTGCAGTGGTTGTATTACACCTTGCCTCCTCTGACTAAAGAACAAGAAGAGGAGAAATCAAAAATTTCTCCAGATTATGAGAAGGCGACCGCTGAATTAGATGCGGCATATGAAGAGAGAAATTCCCATGTAGGAAAAGAAGGGGGAATCCCGAAGGCTGTCGAAGATCGGATCGATCGTGCGCTTGAAATTTGGCGGCCACTTGCCAAAAAGATGGGTAAGTATGATCGAGAAAAATCAAACACCCACGGATGGGTATGGCTGTATCGTCAAATCGATTCAACCCTGCGTAATTAAAGAAAAATTTTCACAGGGTCCAGGCTTAAGGGGTGCGATTGTAGTCCTCAGGCAGGTGTCGGATCACTTCTCCTTCGACAAGAAAAACGACATCTTCGGCAATGTTAGTCGCCAAATCTGCGATCCTTTCCAAGTGTCTCGATGCAGACAACAAATGAATAGCCCTACGGATTGTTGCCGGTTCTTTAAGCATGATGTCTTCCAGAACCTGAAACATCTGTTTGTTGATATCGTCGACTTCGTCATCCATGGCAAGCACCGTGCGAGCCAAAGTTGTGTCAAGATTGATGAGTGAGTTTAGACTCTCCTGGACCATTTCCCGGGCGAGCTCGGCCATGCGGTGGAAATCAAGCGGGACACCCAATGGCTCATGGTTTGAAAGATATGCGGCTCTCTCAGCAATATTGATTGCCAAGTCACCCATCCTCTCAAGATCATTATTGACCTTCATGGCACAAACTACGAAACGAAGGTCTGTTGCGACCGGTTGATGGAGAGCCAGTATTTTCAGACACTCTTCTTCGATTTGGACTTCTTGCTGATCGATGGACAGGTCGAGTTCGTGAACGTCGGCACAGAGGTCTGGATTTCTTTCCTGAAGCGCTGTGATGGCTTGATTGGATACAGTTTCGACCAATCTTCCCATTGAGAGCAATTGATCTTTAAGATTCGTAAGATCTCTTTGAAGGTGTAATGTCATCGACGGTCTCCAATCTTAGAAACCCGATTTCTGCGCAGAATTGAAGTGGAAAATTCCCGCATAAAAAGCTCTATCCGAATCTACCGGAGACATAATCTTCGGTCCTTTGAATCGACGGCTTCGTGAAAATCTTTCCAGTTTCATCAAATTCGATCAGTTCACCAGATTCCATGAACGCTGTGTAATCAGAAACTCGTGCTGCCTGTTGCATGTTGTGTGTCACGATCACGATCGTGTACTCATTTTTCAGTTCGATCATGAGATCTTCGATGTGACTTGTTGACACAGGATCGAGAGCTGAGCAGGGCTCATCCATGAGGAGTACTTCAGGTTTCATTGCCAGTGCACGAGCTATACATAGCCGTTGTTGTTGGCCTCCGGATAACCCCAAAGCAGAGTCGTGCAAACGATCGGATACTTCATCCCATAAAGCGGCACTGATCAAAGAAGACTTCACCAGCTCGTCAATGTCGCCTTTGTAGCCGTTGATTTGCGGTGCCCAAGCGATGTTTTTGTAGATGGTTTTCGGGAACGGGTTTGGTTTCTGGAAAACCATTCCTATTCGCAAGCGAACCTCAACTGGATCGATATCTTTCCCATAGAGATCCAATTCCCTGTAGCTCAGGTGCCCCTCGACTTTTGCACTGGGAATGAAGTCATTCATCCGGTTAAACGCCCTTAGCAGTGTGCTCTTTCCACATCCGGAAGGCCCGATCACTGCCGTGATTTTGTTGGTCGGGAATGCGATATCTACATTTCTTACTGCCTGTTCGGTACCGTAACTGATCACAATGTTATCACCCTTGAGTTGGGCGGATTTGAAGTCGTCTTCTTTTTCGGACTGTTTCGAGGAATCACCGGGGTTGACGGGAACTGGACTCTTATTCATGAACTCTTCCTCGGTAATGGTGCCAGTTACATCTGCTGAACTCATGATTGCGCCTTTTGGGTTTTGTTTCGAATGAGTATCGCAATGCTATTCATCGTAAACAGCAACAAAAGTAGCACGATAATACCACCGGCTGCCAGCCCCTCAAATTCGACCTTGGCTTCTCTTGCCCAGTTGTAGATTTGGATGGGTAAGGCTGTAAACCCGTCCAATATCCCTGAAGGAGCTTTTCTAACGTATGCGACTGCACCGACCATCAGAATGGGAGCGGTTTCACCGATAGCCCTAGAAAGGGCCAAGATTACTCCCGTCATGATTCCAGGCATGGCAGCAGGTATGACATGGTGAAAAACAGTTTGAAATTGGGTCGCTCCCAGGGCGTAAGCCGAGAGACGAATGGAGGGTGGAACTGCTTTGATGGCTTCTCGGGAGGCAATGATGATGACGGGGAGAATCAGGAGACTTAAAGTCAATGCACCTGCGAGAACACTTGGCCCAAATTTCAAAAATCGAACAAACAGTGTGAGACCAAGAATGCCGTACACGATGGATGGGACACCCGCGAGATTTGCAATATTGATTTCTATAAACGCATTGAGCCTGTTTTTTCTAGCGTACTCTTCCAAATAGAGGGCCGTGAAAACACCAATCGGAATAGAAATGCATGCCGTCGTAATAATGATCCAGATCGATCCCATCAGAGCAGAGTACAACCCCGCTTTGGCAGGAATCCGAGAGGGAGGATTCTTGATAAAGTCGAGACTGATCCATTCCCACCCAGCACTAAATATGTGGACGAGAAGAAATCCAAGAATACCAATGCAAAGCCATGAGAGTGCACCACAGACATTCTTGAAGAGACCCGAAATGAATCGCCTTCGCTCCAGCGCAGAATTGAATTCAGTGGAAGAGGACATTGAGGTGGTGCTCATTCGTACTCCTCCCGATATTTGTTCAGAATTCGGTGGCTAAAGAGATTGGCACCCAAAGTGATCAGGAACAGCATTCCGCCTACTGCGTAGAGGGAATAGTAGGAGACGGATCCATGCTCGATATCTCCAGTCGCAACCTGAACGATGTAGGCGGTCATCGTTTGGATGCTCTCAAGTGGATTCAAGGTCAATTTCGGCGTAGCCCCGGCAGCAAGTGTGACAGCCATGGTTTCGCCGATCGCTCTGGAAAAGGCGAGAACAAATGAGGCCACAATTCCGGAGAGGGCTGCGGGAACTACAATTTTGAGAGAGACTTCGGTTTTCGTGCTTCCCAAGGCAAACCCACCCTCACGTAGAGATCTTGGGACCGCCTTCAGGGCATCGTCACACAATGAGGCGACCATGGGCAGAATCATGACAGCAACCACGATGGAAGCAGACAGTGCATTGAAGACAGAAATGTCGTCATTGATCAACTTCAACAGTGGAGTGATTCCCGTTAAAGCAAAATATCCGTAAACCACTGTCGGAATCCCTGCGAGGATCTCCAGCACCGGCTTGACGATGTTGCGAGTTCTTGTACTGGCAAATTCACTGAGATATATGGCACTGGCAAGACCTATTGGGATCGCAATCAAACCGGATCCCACCACGATGATCATCGTCCCCATAAGAAGGGGGATCACTCCAAATGATCGCGGTTCAATCAGAGCGTTCCATCGGGTCCCAAAGAGGAAATCTGTAATTGGGACGATTTGGAAAAAAGGAATCGCCTCCCGAATGAGAACAAAGACGATGCCGAAAGTAGTCACAACTGAGGCTAGCGCACAAAGGAAAAATCCGCTGCGCGCTAACTCTTCGATCCACCTGGATTTTTTTCCAACTTTTTGGAACGTAACAGCGGCTACATCAGGCATGAGTCCTCACTGGGAGCTTCGGGATTTTTCTTTCGCTCGGGTAACAAAAGCATCAAAATCCTTCAGACTCTTGTCGTATGAAGTGTCCGGAAGAGGAACATATCCTACTTCAGATACGAGTTGTGTTGCATTTTGAAGGTAAAATTTTACAAACTCCTGGACTTCTGGCCTCACAGCCGCCGCACTGCTGACGTAGATGAAGATGGGTCTGGACAGTGGCTTGTAGGTGCCATTATTGATCGATATTTTGGTGGGAGTGATGGGGTCTCCGCCGTTGTAACTAACAGGCACAATTTTGAGATTACTGGCATTTTCCATGTAGTAGACAAATCCAAAGAACGCGAGGGAATCTCGGTCTCCTGCTACTCCCTTGACCAATACATTGTCATCTTCGCTCTGCATGAAATCGGAACGGCAAAGTTGCTCCTTGCCGTTGACCACTTTTGTAAAGTAATCAAAAGTTCCACTGTCAGATCCGGGTCCAAACAGTTCGATTTTTCGATCGGGCCAAGAGTCTCGTACCTGATTCCAATTGTTGACAGCGGTATCGGGGTGCCAGATTTTGGCGAGTTCTTCCACAGAGATAGAATCAACAAACTCATTTTCGGGGTGGGTGACTACTGAAAGACCGTCGAAAGCTACCGCCAGTTCCAAGTACTCGATCCCATTTTCTGAGCATTTGGCTTTTTCCTTGTCCTTGATGGGGCGAGAAGCGTCATTGATATCGATTTCACCGATTGAGAACTTCTTGAATCCACCACCGGTTCCTGAAACTCCGACAGGAACATTCATGTTGGGGTGGAGATTCTGGAACTCCTCAGCAATCGCCATGGTAATCGGGAATACAGTACTGGAACCATCGATACGGACAGTTCCGGACAGCCCTTCGTTAGAGTGGGTACCGTCAGAAGTGCAACCCGCGACAAAGATGATTGCGATGAGATAAGTGAGTAATGTGTTATTGCTCAATGTAGTGTTCCTTTTTTTTGTGAACAAATTTGGATTTTGTAAGCCGATTGCTAAACCAGAATCTGTTTCAAGGCCATTTCTATCAAAAATTTACAGCGAATCTTGTGACGTAACTGGTCACGTCATTGCCGTAAGTAGAGCCGTCAGCAGGAGAAGAGTTGTTGATGTTAAACATGACTCTCGTATTTGGATTCAGGTACCAGTTTAATCCGAGCGATACGGCTTCCGCCATTTCACCTGGCGCAATCTCTTCAAGGTCCATTTCCATGATGCGAACTGCGATCTCAATCGCACCGGAACCGTCCTCTCCGAAATTATTGAATGGCTTGACCCTGCCGAAGTTACCCGAGGAGACCTTGTATGGTCTTCCCTCACCGGTCAGGAAAAAACTTCCCTGAATGTACCATGCATTGACATCAGCGTTGTCGAGAGATGACTGAACCACTTCAGACTGGATCGATAAAGGACCATGAACAAATGCAGCCTCTAATCCTAGCAGGTCGACCTGATCACTTGCAGAGCTTGCAGAAACGATATCGCTTCCAAGACTCGACAAGGAATCGGCATCGTATTCGACGGTTGCACCAGGGTTATTACGACTGCTGAAAGCTACGCCCAAGTGCACCAGGCTGCCTTCCTTTTCATTCAGGGGTGCAAGACTTAATCTTCCAGTGACCGCTTGTCCATCGTTTCCTTGTGTATCGCCATACCCATCGTCGTCTTGGAAAACACCCAGTGCGAAGGAACCCGCTGGTTCATCGAAGAGTTCCATGATCGCCAGCACACCGGTATTTCGATTGGGTGAGAGATTGGTTGTGAAACTTCGTTCGGCAAAGGTGATGACTCTGCTGCTGGTCAAGACTTCGAGACCGAATGGCTCATATTGTTGGCCCACTCTTACCTTCTTTATGAAGTCCGGCAGACCTGATCCTCCGTTGTTCAACAGTCCAATGTAAGCGTCTTTGAAGTCTGCGTCACCTCCGGAAAAATCGTATTGAGTCTTAAACTCGACATTTCCATAGATCAATCCCGACAGGGCGATTCTGGCGCGCCGGATTTTTACGCCATCCTCTTCTACGTCTACGCCATCTTCTTCAGAGAAAAATCCTGCATCGATTTGGAGTCTTCCACCCAGATTGAATTTTGTTTTTCCATCCGCAGAAGAGAATCCCAATCCATTCTTCCAAAATGGCTCCATCGCTTCTTGTGCCATTGTCTGCTCGTGAGAGTTCAAAAAAATCATTGCAATCAACAAGACAATGTAGAACAGCAAATTTCTTTGGCGTTTCATCTACTCTTCCTCTTTTCTGATTTCTGGTCCGAGAGTTTTATCTCACGGAACTATAAGCGCTTGCGCAACTTGTTCGAAAGGTATGAAATGATTATGGAGGGGATGGTGGTAATGGGGTAAAGATTTGATAAAGGCGGATTCAGCCGTTTTCGAGCGAATTCTGGTGTATCCTGCGGTTCCTGGGGGATGAGCCCAATTGCTTTCTGGCGCAGAATGATGGGTGCCAGATCGGGGTTGCTCCATGGACCCATTTAACCGCTCAGTACTCAGGGAATGGCGTTAACGATTCGATCCGGAATATCGAGGAATCTGTGGGAGACTGATGCAGGAATTTTTTGCATCTGCCAGCAAGAACACCGAAAGCGCTCTCTGCGATGAGTTGCGGGAGCTTGGGTTCAATAGTGTCCGCCTGAATCGCGGAGGGATTCCCTTTCGTGGAGAGTGGAGCGAGGGCTGGCGGGCTTGTCTAGAGAGTCGCATTGCACAGCGCATCATGGTGCTCCTGGATCGAGGCCATGCGACCAATGCCGATGAGCTATATTCAGTTATCCGGCAAATTGATTGGGGATCTCACCTGACTCCGGACAGAACTCTCGCAGTTCAGTGTGTCACGGTCGGGAGTCAGTTGGGTCACAGCGGATTCGTTGCTCTGCGAGTCAAGGATGCCATCGTCGATCAGATTCGCGAGAGGTGGGGGGAGAGACCTTCCGTCAACCGGGAAGATCCGGATGTGAGAGTCTTCGTGTATCTCGCCAATGACAAACTGAAAGTGTACCTGGATCTATCCGGCGCGCCTTTGCACTTGCGCGGCTACAGGGCTGATTCGGGAGATGCTCCACTGAGAGAAAATCTCGCAGCAGCGGTCCTTCGAATGTCCGGGTGGGATCGTAAATCGCCACTGATCGATCCGATGTGTGGTTCGGGGACGATTGCCATCGAGGCTGCCCAGTGGTCCCAAGGATTGGCACCCGGTCTCTCTCGACAGCGATTCGGTTTTGAGCGCTGGGCTAGTTTCGGTGCAGATTCGGAAAGTGTATTGCGCTCGATGAGAGGGGCACTGCGGGCAGCTGCCCGGGGGCAACGCCCTTCTGTCATCGCCAGGGACGTGGATGGGAAGATCCTTGATGTGGCCAAAGGAAATGCTCGCAAAGCGGGAGTTCGCCTCGCATTCAAGGAGCAATCGGTTTTCGATCTACAAGCAGATGGACCGGCGATGACGATTGTTAGCAATCCCCCGTATGGAAAGAGGCTTGCAGCCAGTTCTGATTTTCTTCAGCGGATGGGGAATGTTTTCCGCAAGTTGCATGGTTGGCGTATCGCCCTGTTGGCAGGAAGCCCTGCGATCGAGGCCGCTATGAAGTTGAAACCGGGAGCCAAGATCCCGATTCCAAATGGCGACCTCGAATGCGACTTGCTGATCTACGATATCGACTGAGCAAGTTTTTTGAGGGAATATTACTCGTTTCCGCATTTGATGGTCTGGACTTCAAGGTGAAAAAGATCTCGATTGCTGCCGATGCTGAACCACTCTCAGTCAAGAAGTGAACAATTGATTTTGCATTACGCACGGTGAAGACTTTAGATCGGACAATTGATGCCAAGAATACACACTTTGGAAAGGTCGGTAAGAGTGCCGACTGATCTCGATACGGCATGGAAGTTTCTCAGCACTCCCAGGAATCTCGATCTTCTCACCCCTGACGATATGGCGTTTAAAATTCTGACGGATGTACCCGGGGAGATTTACGACGGCCTGATGATCGAATACCAGATCAAGATTCCATATCTCGGTTCTCAACGTTGGCTCACAGAGATCAAAAACGTGAACACTCTGCACTCGTTTGTCGACGAACAAAGGGTTGGCCCCTACAGTATCTGGCACCATTACCATGAGATAGGGGAGGTCGATGGGGGAGTGCAGTTCTTTGATCGCGTGACCTACACTCTGCCCTTTGGTGTTCTTGGTGCAATCGCTCATTCCCTATACGTGAAAGGGGAGCTGAATCGAATATTCGATTTTCGCAAGGAAGCAATGCTTCGAGAATTGAACGGTTCTACCAGAGAGCATTGAGAATTTCAGAAACTGAGTAGGTATATTGATTAAAAGAAGTGCCCCGCCGGGGAATCCGACGGGGCACTTCTTTGATGGTCGATCCGACTTTACTCGACTTCCAGATCAAAGTTCAAATCTGACTGGGTTTCACCATTCCGTGCGTTGATGCCGAAGTAGGTGAAGAACTGATCCACATCGAAAATGTTTGGTTCTTCTGCGTTCGGATCGGGTCCAATCTCTCCGAATGGAGCAGCGGGAGCCGGTCCGTTACTGAAGAGGTAAGTGAGGGTGTGAATCACGTCACTGACATCGTGAGTTCCATCACCATTGGAATCCGCCGCATTGGCGGGGATGGACTCGGGACCACCACTGAAGAGCCTGCTGAGGCTGCCGATGGCATCGGCTACGTTCACTTGCAGATCTCTTGTGTAGTCGGCCCTGACAAACCAATCCCAGGGTACGGGCACAACGATCGGTCCGGGGCAGATGTGTCGCTTGACAGTGTCGGGAGTGATATCGATCACCTCGTGAGAATTGCTTACCGTCAGTTGCTCAGTCAGCCATCCCGTATCTCTCATGGGATCTTGTGGGTTCAAAATGTCGATATTGAGGGAGAGAACGGGGCAGCCCGGCAATGTTCCATCAGGCTTGGTTCTTACCAGATATTCATCTGCAGGGCCCCGACACCAAGTGGTAGTAACCCCACTGGAGTAGAGGGTACCGTCGTACAATTCATGAACATCGGTCAGGAGTTCGACATTGGTGGAACCGTAGCCGAAATAAAAGACGATATTACCGTTATTTTTGACTCTCAGCACTGCTCCCTCTTTGTCCCAAGCGCCACGGCCTGCGAGGATGAATTCGCCATTCATCGTTTCGCGGATGTCTCCGTGTGAAATGAAACCGTAATAGCGGACTTGGTGAAGCAGATTCAGGTTTGCTGCTGTCAAAGTAAAGATCTGGGTGGTAAGCGGAGCTCCCGTGGGGTCGGTAACATGACTCACAACTTTGACGAGACCGTTTGATGCCAATTCGATGGCACGCCCTTTTGACTCCGCTGGGTCTGTATCGAGGGGACCGTAGATACCTGCTGCCAAGGGGGTTCCCCCAAGGTCGGTACGCACCACAAGTGTCTCCGCACTATTCGGTACTCCCATCGGTTTGGTTCCTCCGGTGATCAGATATCCTTCCGGAATCAGTTGGCCGGTTTGTGGATCATCCATTGCAGGGATCGCGACGATATCGTCAAAGTTCGCCATCGAGCCAAAGCCGAACAGGTTATTGACGTATCTCGCATCGTGGTAGAGTCGCATAAATTGGAGGTTCAAATTTGTATCAACATTGAGAAGGAACGGTACCACTCCGACATTATCGATTAACAATACTGAACCAACTATGACCAAGTCGCCCTGTAGATTCTGGATGATTTTGTTTCCAACTCCTGCAGTGGGAGTGATGTTTGCGCCTGCGATGGGAAGAAATCCGCCAAAGGTCCTATAATTGGTGACGTGTCCATTCAGGTCGGTCGTCACTACAAAGATGGGATCCTGGTTTCCGAACTGAAAATCGAAACCGGTCACTGCATATCCAATTGCACTGCCAGCTGCGTCATGCATCTCAACGACGGACAAGGGGACGTGTTGCCCATCGGGAAACCGGGCAATTGTGCGAGACCATATGACATTGCTGTTTTCATCGACTTTATTCAGATAAATCTTCACAGAGGGGCCCGCTGTTGGAAAGCTGCTCCTGATGACAGGTGCGACGGTCACATAATTTCCGTCAGAAGTGGGGATCATTTCCATCGATAGCTCAAAGTGCCTGGTTCCCAAATTTGCCATGTGCTCCTGTGCAGGGAGGGAGGATGTGAATGACAAGCTCAAATAGAGCAGGCATAAAAAGTAGAATCGTGCTGCGGGCACTCTGGGCTTGGGTGAGGTTGAGGACATGAGATCCCCTTTCTCTTGGGTATCCTCGGGGTGAATCGGCCCGAAATTCCGCCAGGCAATTCGCCAGGATGGTTCAATCCGGTGTTGGAGTGAAATTGGACCAGATTCCCTCAGTACCTGACTAACCTGCATTATCGGCCCTGTTTTCGGGTTCATTTGACAAAAAATTCGTTATTCGATTACCGTATGGGTGTTCCGACACGGTCGCCGCGGTGTGCGGAGCAAGGATTGAGGGAAAAATGGGGAACTGGACAAACTCCGTGATCTGCGGACTCATCGGTGCGGTGGTTGGCTGTGTGGCATACTTTTTGGTCAACAAGGTTGTAGCAGACATTGATCTGTTTACAGCTGTCGGAATCGCTTCCTTCTTCGGAGCGTTCTTCTCGAACGTCTTTACCGCAAACAAGGAGCAAATTCCTGCCTGATGGAATCTTGAATCGATCGCCAGATTGGAGCCCTCCCGGAATTCCGGGAGGGCTTTTTTTTGGATCTGAGCCGTTGCTGCGAAACTAACCCCTGCTAGCAGGTGTCTTCGTCTGATTTCAAGCCGGATAATGGCAGAATCTCAATAACCCTGGATTTGCGATACCAGGGAACTGGCAGGAGGACTGATGATTGGCTGGATGATTTCGACACTTTTGTCGGCAGGGCTTCCTGGTCAGGAGCCGGATGGAGATGGGCGTAAGGGGGGATGGCGTCTCAGCGATAGCCCCAGTGCGTATTTGCGAGAGCATGCTGAAAACCCGGTCGAGTGGTGGCCATGGGGGGATGATGCATTCGATGCTGCGAGAGCAGGTGATCGCCCCGTGTTTCTATCGATCGGTTACTCCAGTTGTCACTGGTGCCATGTCATGCGAAGGGAGTCCTTCTCTGATCCAGAGATCGCCGCTTTTCTCAATGCCCACTTTATTTCAATCAAGGTGGACAGGGAGGACCTTCCGCATGTGGACGAAGTCTACATGGATGCTGTTCGGGCGATGACCGGAGGCGGAGGTTGGCCGCTTTCTGTGTTTCTGCTTCCAGACGGGAAACCGTTTTATGGAGGGACCTATTTCCCACCCAGACAAAGATTCAACAGGCCTGGATTCCTTGAATTGATCACCTCGATTGATCGGGCGTGGCGAGAAGACAGGGATCGCATGAAGTTGAGTGCAAATGGATTGATCGAGCACCTGGAAGGAAGAGATCAGCGCACCCATGAGGGTCAGACCCTTGATCTCTTCCTCTCCAGGGGGCTCCAGGCAGCTGAGGCAGCCTACACACCGGAACCCGCCGGGTTTGGGAAAGCCCCTCGATTTCCCGCCCCCAGATTCCTCCAGTACTTGGCGGGCGAAGGACATTTGGGAAAAGATCCTGAAACGATGGAAAGGGCAACCTCCATCCTCTCGGAAATGGCTCGGGGCGGGCTCTACGATCAGGTGGGGGGAGGGTTTCACCGCTACAGTGTCGATGCTGCATGGCAGGTACCCCATTTTGAAAAGATGCTCTACAGCCAGGGCTCACTTGCGGAATGTTATTTGGAAGTGGGGAGAATCTCGGGTGACGAGCAACTTCTTCAAACTGGAAAAAAGACACTCGATGCCATGCTCGAACAATTCCAGTTGGAAGATGGCACCTTTGCAGGATCTTGGGATGCGGATTCTGGGGGAGTGGAGGGGTCATTTTATGTATGGACCCCCGAACAGGTTGGAGAGGTGTTGAATGAGGATTTGGCCGAAAAGGTGTGCAAGTTTCTAGGCATATCCGAAGAGGGAAATTTTGAGGGGGGAGAGGCCAGCGTCCCTCGCCAAGCGATGACGTGGGATGACCTTTCCTCCTCTTTGGGAGAGGACCGGGATCGCCTCCAGAAGGAGATTGTAGAGGGAATCGGAAAACTGTTGGAAGCAAGGAAATCACGGGTTGCACCAAAAAGGGATGACAAGGTCATTCTTGGCTGGAATGCGCTCGCCATTTCCGGTTTGGCGCGGGGGGCCATCAACCTGGGGGAGAGCCGTTACAGGGATGCTGCAATCAAAGCCTATGAAGCGTTGGACGGCGTTCTTGTCAGGGACTCCAGATTTTTGCGACGCCGCGATCGTCATGTGGACGGGCAAGGGAATGAACGCATTGTGGATGGGAATCCGGCAACCCTGCAGGACGCTGCATTATGGATGAAGTGTGCTCTCGATCTCTATGAAGCGACGTTTGATCCCCAATTTGTCGGTGAAGCGACAAGGTGCCTTGCTGTGATCGATAAAGAATTCGGTCCCCTGGAGCCTGGACAGGGGTTTCATGATGCTCCTTCAGGAGTTGACCTAGTCATGGGGCGGCGCAGGGAGTACTTCGATGGGGCCATACCATCCGGGAATGCGACCATGGCTCGCAATCTGTTGAGATTGTACGAGTTGACCGGGTCAGCCGAGTGCCATGAAAGTGCTGAGCATCTGATCAGTGCATGCTTGAGTCGTGTTGGCCCATATCCGATGGGGGCGGCAGAACTATTGTTGGCAGTTCAATCGTTGTCAAGGAGAGTTCCTGTCGTCGTCATTGCAGGAGATGCTGACAGAAAAGAAACTCAAGAGATGTTGACGGCGGTCAGAAGTTCCCAATGCCCTTTCGTCATCACTGCGTTCATTGAGGAGTCAGGGTCGGGGGACGACATTGTTCCATTATTGAAGGGTCGTACTTCACAGAACGGGATCCCCTTGGCATACGTTTGCGTGGATCAGATTTGTGAAGTTCCAATTTCTCAAGTTTCAGAATTGATCGACAGGCTCGCAGAACTTGCAGGTAAAGCCCGAATCGAATCCTCAGACAATGGGGGTGGTCATGGTGAGTGACAGGGCATTGGGAGGTTAGGAGTGGGATCATCGGGAGTGAGAATCGTTGTCGATGCTGACGGATGCCCGGTCAAGGATGAAGTGGCACGAGTTGCTCAACGACTGAGTCTGCCTGTCACCTTTGTTGCGAATCGGCATATGAAGATTCCCAAGGGCCAATCCTTTTCTCTGGAGGTGGTACCGGAATTGTTTGACGCGGCGGATGATTGGATTGCAGAGAACTGCGATGACTCAACGGTAGTAGTCTGTGGAGATATCCCACTCGCTGCGAGATGCGTTGCAGCAGGTGCCCATGTTGTCGATCCTCGTGGACGCATCTTGGATGAAGACTCGGTGGGAGAAGCTCTTGCTCGCAGAGATCTGTCTACGCATATGCGAGATTTGGGGCTGCCGACTCGAGGACCTGCCCCCTTTGATTCCAGAGATCGTTCCAGCTTTTTACAGGCAATGGACAGGGTCCTGCAATCGGTGATGAGGCGCTAGCAACCCTGATGGGGGATGAGGCACTCGAGGGGATCGGTGGTGGTATCTTCACCGCAAGTTTCATGGGGTGCCGCGGGTGGAACTCCCCCTGTGAAGAGGTACCCCAGCAGCAATACAGCATCCGCGATGTCCACGAGACCATTGTCGTCGATATCAGAACTGTCCATGCAACCAGGCTCTGCACCACCGGTAAACATATAGTCCAGCAAATTGACCGGATCACTGAGATCGAGAGTTCCATCCCCTCCGAAATCTCCCCTGCGGAATGGGCTCCCTGACAGGTCAGGATATATCAGTTCACATGAAACAAATGCGAGTGAGAATTCGACACTGTAAGCATCGAGAATCCCATCTCCATCCAAGTCGGTATCAACAACAATCCCTACAAATTCGAGCACTTGGGTCATCGTATCGTAATTAAAGGGGAAACCGTCAAATGGAAAGGGTGCCGGTATGGCATCGAAAATCTCTACAGGGATGGCTGCCGGAATCGAAGGACTAATCGCTGAAGTACCACCAGGCTCAATGGTCAATTGAAGAAGTACTGCAGGGATTGATCCGCCACCGGGTATCTGCAGGTCGGCCGGACCAGCAGTCATCTCTCCAGAAGTGATGGATCCATTTTCAAAGATGACGAGAGGCTCACCGGTATCGTCAAGGCTCTCCGGGGTCACTTCAAAGAGGTTCGATCCGTTGAAATTGTTGTCCGGGTCGCCATCCAGATCGATACCGAGTACGGACGCAACTGAGATATCAGCATCGTCCTGCATCAGAGGATCATCGAGATCACGAATCTCCAAGAGATTGAACTGCGGACTGGTTGCAATTTGTTGCTGCAGAATCGGATCAAGGATGGCGGAGGCGGGGGCCAATGCTCCGCCGGTAATGCTGATTCCGGAGTTGACCAAAGCATTCTCGATCGGCTCTCCTGCGTGTGCTCCAGGAACGGTAATGACCGTTAGCAGGCAGAGATGCAGGAAAATTCTCATCGCAAATTCCTATCGGCGATTCGGAGTTCCTAAAAGACAGGTCAAAACCCCTGAGTCTGGATTTCTGAACCTCTCACAAGTATATCGGCAATCCAATCGGGGGGATACCAAGGGTCGAGTTGTCCGTCCAAGAGGATAAGATAGGGAGGTGTGCGGAACTATTTTCCGGGAGGAGAGCCTGATGGAACTTCGTAAACACATTCCGGGGGCCAGATTGTTACTTCTGGCCATCCTGATTGCTTGTCTCCAAAGTCCATGTGCCATTGGAGCGGATATCCCGTTTGTGCGAGGCGATGCGAACATCGATGGTTCAGTGAATCTCTCCGATGGTATCTGGCTGTTACAACATTTGTTTCAATCTGGGCCTGGTGGAGATTGTTTTGCTGCCATGGATTTCAATGCGGATGGTGACGTTGATTTGGCCGATGCCCTCTCCGTCATCCAATTTCAATTGCTCGATGGAGGAGCTCCTGCACATCCCTATCCATACTGCGGAGAGTCTGCCATCGGAGACTGCCAAGATTATTCCGTATGTCCAAGCACACCGGAGGTCGAGGTTTCAAGGGACGAACTTGGAGTTTGGTTCATCGAAGGTGGATCTCTGTACGACATGTACGATGCTTTTGGATATGCGGTATCAGTCGATCGACTATGGCAGATGGAATACTTTCGAAGACTTTGTCGAGGTAAGCTGTCAGAGATTTATGGCCCTGATCAACTTTCGACGGATATCACTATTCGCATTCTTGGCTACTCTGATGAAGAGTACATGGCCGGGTATGAGACCATATCTGAGCGCGCAAAAGAGTTGGTCGATGGATACATTGCTGGAATCAATCGACGCATTGATGAGGTAACGCAAGACCCCGGGCTATTGCCATATGAGTTTCATGATTTCGGATTTACCCCGGATTACTGGAGTGTCATCGATGTCATGGCCCTGCAGGTTACCTTGTTGAGAAATTTCGATTCTGAGGCGTTATCGACGCATCAATTGAACAATGCTGTCTTACTTGCGGAATTGGAAGCGAGCCATCCAGAGGATGGTCTGGCGATGTTCAACGACTTGCGTTGGTTGGACGACCCGGAGGCCCCCACGATGATCCCTCCAGCCTCTGGCCAGAGCGGGTTTCTTGGGGATGACACTCCTTCTGAGCCGCCGGTCCCTTCGCCAAGTCAGTACAAGATTGAAAATCTCTATGCACTTCGGGATGGAGTCCACGATTTTTTCGAAGGTACCCGTGAACGAATTTCTCAAATCGGAACCCCTCCCAGGCTGGGTAGCTATGCGTGGGTTGTCAGTGGGGATCTGACCGATACAGGATTACCCATCATTTACTCCGGTCCCCAAATGGGATTTTCTGCTCCCGGATTGATCGTCGAAGGTTCCCTTCGGGGTGCGGGAATCGATGTGTCCGGGATGGCCTTGGCAGGGTTGCCAGGAATCATCATCGGGCGAACGCCTCGTCACGCCTGGTCGGGACAGGTTGCCCACGCACACACTGTCGATGTCTATCTGGAAGAGGTGGAGGACATCTTTCTGCATCGGACTGAGGTGATTCCGATGGGGAATGATCAGTTTTTCAACTTGCCTGTGTATCGCAGTGCACATGGACCAATCGTCGCGCCGATCGTTCTCAGCACCGAAAATTTGGAAGGTCCTGTTGCAGCCTGGAAATATGCTCATTGGGAGAAAGAACTGCGTACGGTCGATGTCAATCTTGACTATATCCTCGCAAGAAACATGGAGGACTTTGGCAAAGCGATGGATCAATTTTGCGTCAGCCTTCATGTCTGCTACGCCGATCGACGCGGAAATGTTGGCTATTGGATGTCAGGACTCGACCCGATTCGAGTAGAAGGTGCGGATCCCAGATTGCCCCAGTTGGGGGACGGTTCGATGGAGTGGACGGATCCAGTCACTTACAAGGATCGGATCACTGACTCAAACCCTGACAGGGGTTGGATCGCCGGCTGGAATAACAAGGCAAGTTCTGGTGAGGCGGGAGGAGCAAATCCCGGCCACGCATACGGGCGCTTCCATCGGGCTCATGCGATGCAAGACAGGATCGGTTCAGCAGTGGAACAAGGTCCCGTCGACTTCGAGTTCGTTCGCGATTTGGCATTGGAAATCAGCGCTACTGATTGTTGCAGTTTGGGGAACAATGGCGGCAACAAGTGGTTTTTTGTTGAGGAATTCTTTACTTCAGCTGTGGAAAGTGACCTCAATCCCGATCGTTTGGCAGCCTTGCAACTGATGGAAAGTTGGGACGGGTATTTTGTCGAGGGAGGGGAACAAGGCTGGTTAGAGGAGACAGTCAATTCTGATGCCTGGATATTACAAGATCGCTGGATAAAAAAGATGTTGGAATTGGTATTCGATGACGAACTGTCTACCCAGACACTGAGTTGGAACAATCAGGGGCAAAACCTGCTGTTCAATGTGCTCTTGAGGGCACTGCCCGGGACTCAACCCACTCTCGCCAATCAAATCAATTGGTTTGAAGACAGGGGGGGAGGTTTCAAACCTACCGATCCGGTGGAGTTGGCGGTCCTTGCACTGGATCTCACTCTGAATGATTTGGGTCCCAGACCGTGGGAATTTCCCCGAGCGACAATTGATTATGTTGCCGAAAGCAATTTAGGGACGGTCTGGAGTGCTCCTTGGCTCAATCGGTCGACCTATGCCCAAGTGGTTGAAATGGGCTCTGAAGGACCGGTACGCATCGAGTCGATGATTCCACTGGGTCAATCCGGCGATATACGACTGGGAGCCAATGGAGATCCTGTTTTTGATGACAATTATTTTGGATTCACGGAGATCTTTGATGGTTTCCTCCACCGTGAGTTTCCCCTCTTTTCGGGAGGCTCTTCCGATTGAGGATCCTGATCTGGATTGGCATTTGCATTTCTCTGGTGGGTTGCCAAACCACATGGCTGGCTTCGAATGCCAGCGGTGTCGTTTCCAGGATGGCCGGATCCAAGACCAGGGATGAATTATTGAGTTCAAAGAATCTGCCCGGCGGGTGGAAGAGTGCATTGGAGGAGTTGCCTGCAATCCTCGATTTGGCTCGGGACTCCGGCTTCAATGTGGGAAGCGCATATCAGAGAATCGATATCGATGTCGATCCGGTCAGTTACATCGTGGTGGCTGCAAAGCCCGGCTCCATGACTCTGCATCTATGGGAGTTTCCAATCGTTGGGGAAGTTCCATACAAGGGATTTCGATTTTTAGACCATGCCGAGGCGGAGAGTCGTTTACTGGAGTCAAGAGGATTGATTGCAGAAGTGTTCCCAGTCTCAGCCTTCAGCAGTCTCGGTTGGTTTCCTGATACACTTCCGGGAGGACTTCTTGGGGTTTCAGAGACGCATCGAGTACGGACCATTTATCACGAACTGGTTCATAGAACGATATTCTTTCCAGGACGAGCCGATCTGAATGAGAGCCTTGCCAATTTTTTCGCTGATGAATTGGCACGGAAGTGGTTTATCAAAAGAGATGGACCCCACAGTTCTGCTCTCAAGTTGTTGGCGATGGAAAACGCTGATTCCGATCTTCTCCGTGAACATCTATTGCGCCTGATGGGGAGATGGAGTCCTGAGACACTTCACGAGGATCTGAGGAAATTCTCTGAGCAACTGCAAATGGAGTCATGGCAATCGCAAATGGGGCAGCAAATTTCTGTCCGAAAGTGGACCCTTCCGACGATACTGATGGAGCAGGTCTACGATGCGGGGGCATGGCCCTGGGCAGAGATCTGGCAAGAGTGCAATCAGGACCTCGATGTCCTGATTTGGCGAACTCGCCAAGAGATTGTCGGAACCCCCTGATTTAGGATCTCGTTGATGGAATGTCACTGCTCTTGAGTGTTGGGCTCAAAGGGCGTGATTCGGACCAGTCAGCAGATTCTGGCGAAATCCCTGCATCCCGGACAATCACCTGATCCGCAAGAAGGGAGATCCATGACGACTCGAAGTGAAGACATGAAAAATACGTTCGAGGAGGTATTCTTGCCATATCTCGACGACGTCTTTCGCTTTTCCCTGGGTCTGACGCGAAACAGGGCTCAGGCAGAAGACCTGGTCCAAGATACCTTCATGAAGGCATTCAAGGCCTTTCCGAGTTTCCGATCGGGAAGCAATGCCAAATCATGGTTGTTCAGGATTTGCAAGAATCATTTCATCGACCGGTACCGGGTCAAAGCTCGCAGACCGGCTCATCAGTCGTTGGCGGCTGAGATTGCAACCGCCGACACGAGGCGTTCCGTTCAGGTTTTTGAGCGGGATGGGATTGAAAATGAAGAGACTTTTCTGGATCTTTTTGGAGACGAAGTGAATCGTTTCCTGAGGGAGCTCCCTGAAGATTTTCGCAGGGCACTCCTCCTTTGTGATCTGGAAGGGCTACGTTACGACGAGATTGCCGAGGTTCTCGGTGTTCCCGTGGGCACGGTTCGCTCGCGGATTTCTCGTGCAAGGGCTTTCCTTCGCGAAAGACTTGAGAGTTACGCTACGGAACTAGGCTACGGCAAAGATTCATAGAAGAGGAACCGGGCTCATGAATGACTGCATTCGATTTCAAGACAAACTTCACGATTGGGTAGACCTCGAACTGGATTTGCCAACCAGTGAAGAGATCGATCTTCATTTGTCACGGTGCCCACATTGTGCGGATACCGCCAAGGGGATTCGCCACATGAAGCAGTTGGTCAAAGCCAAGGCGTGGCAACCAAAAACCCCGGAAAACCTCAGGCAAGGCGTTCAGCAGATGTTGGCTGTGGAAACGAATCGTCGTTCTGGACCTCGCTGGGCAGGAAGAACAGTGCTTCCCTTGGCAGCCACCGCAGCCCTAATATTGATTCTCGTCACTCCTGATTTCTTTTATCCATCTGGGTCCCATTCGTCGCTGGATGCGAGCGTGATCAGTGATCCCGTGTTCAATTCTCATTTGCGGACATTGAGTGGAGATGATCAACCGACCGCCCTTTTCCAATCACATGACTCAGCATCGCGCTATGTCACCAACATCATCAACCGTACAGTCATGGTCCCTCAGTTTGAGAATTTCCACATTTGGGGCGTGTCAGTTCTTAAAGTTGGACAACATGAGATTCCGAAAGTTTTTTACAAAGGGACAGATTCACATCTGTCCCTTTTTGTTGTTTGTATGGATCACGAGACGTCTACAGGGATCCATCCGATCAAGCATGGGATAGAGTTCACGGTTTATTGCTTTCCGGGGATTGACTATTGCTGTGTCTTGGCCACCTCTGATCATCCTGGCAATCACCACAGCGCCATCGCTCACTGCAACTGTGTGGTAAAAAATTGCTCTCCCGAATGCGACTGCCATCACGGGAAGTAATCACTCTCCTGGGGCTCAATTACAACTGTCATTTCATTCCAATTCTCCACTGGAGCGATTCCAGGAGGAGATTTGCATTGTATCGAGTCACAGATGCCAGGGCCCGATCTGGCAAATCCCCAGACAAGAGGCCTTGCGAATCGACGCCCAGAAGAGCATTCTTCTCAAAGGGCGAGTGGCGGAACTGGCAGACGCGGGGGACTTAAAATCCCCTCCCCGTTAGGGGGTCCGGGTTCGATTCCCGGCTCGCCCATCTTTTCACATCTCAAGATTGGAGATTTCATGTCCCGAATAAAATTCAGAAATACAGTTTGTTTCGGGTCGTGCCTGGTACTGCTTTTTTTGGTGGGATGCCAATCAGGGGGAGCAGGTTCGGTGCGACTCAGGGGGGAAAGTTGGTCACCGACTCCTGGAGGAGCCATTCGGGCTTCTGAATTGGGTTCCGTCGGAGACTTGGTGGATTTGGAAGGAGATCTTGGCCTTGGGGAGGAAGAAACGGTCTGGGTCTATTCTGTCGAGGGAGATCTGGGGCTTGGTACTGTTGAAGCGACCAGCCTCGATTTTTCCACTGCTGGCACAAACGTGCTTACCGGTTCCCTGGACTTTGGTGGAACCGTATTTGACGCTGCAGCAATCACCAGTGATTTCAATCTTTCGATCACATCTCTGAAAAACAAGGGATCGCTTTTCGGACTGGGCCCTATTGGTCTGAAGTACATCTGGGGAGCTGATAACCTGGTCTTGGATTCGACGATTTCGGGAACGGTTGGCGGCGTAGCAGAGACTGCGACCGAAACCATGGATGAATGGATTCCCACTTTCGGTCTCGGTGCCTCCTATGGAATGCCGATTGGGAACGACTGGGGCCTGGAACTGGATGCTGAAGTTTCAGGACTCTGGATCAGTTATGGGGATATCGATGGCACCTATCAGGGAACGACGCTTCGAGCAGGATTGCGCCAAGGAGCGGGTATGCTCTTCGGCATCGGCCACCGATCATTGATCGTGGATATACAGGATGACGGTAGTGGTACCTCTGCTGATCTCGATCTGGGAGGAACTTATCTCTTTTTGGAGTGGGCGATCTGATTCTTTTCTCAATACAAAAAGGGGAGTGACCCGATAGGGTCACTCCCCTTTTTTTGCCCTTTGAATGAGGGTCGAATCAAGGACAACTGATGGCAGCAGCACAATCGAGCGAGTCAGTGGTCGGATCTGGTCCACATGTGGATATTCCCGGAGCGGGCATCTCAGTTCCTGAAGAGAAAAGGAATGTCAAAACAAAGATGGCATCGCTGATGTCGATGGCTCCGTCGTCATTTGAATCGCTGCCATCGAGGCATTCCGGCAAGCCTGCGCCGCCAAAGAGTGCGGATAACAAGGCGACCGCATCACCGATGTCCACAGCGCCATCCAGGTTGATATCACCCCTGCGGAAGAAGGGATCTTCACAAGTATCGAGAACGCCGTTGTTGTTGGTATCACCATTGAGTGTCAGGATCTGAACAAGATCCCAAGTGCTGTCTCCATCGCAGTCCGCAACGGTGCCCTCGAAGACCTGTTCCAGTCCACTCAGATCGAATGCATCCACATCCCCATCTTGGTCGAGATCGTGAAGTGCACAGGGAGAATCTGCATTGAATGAACCGGGAGCATCTCCGGTCCAGCAGTCGATGAATCCCTGCAGATCTGCTTCGTCGATGAAACTGTTTCCGTCAGTGTCGTACTCGGATCTGCCCAACGAATCGAGAAATGCGACGACCTTATCCTGTTCACTCTTGTCGAGGTTGTTCCACGCTTGCGAGGATGCGAGAGCATCTCCAAAGTGCCAACCGACGGCATCATTCACCCCTTGGTAGAGATCTTGCACGAGGATGCGCCCGTCGTGCAGAAGTTGTCCCCGTATTCGCAGCCCCCAGAGAGGGGGGGTTTTCATCTCTGTTTCCAGGGCGTCTCCTTGGGCGATTCCGTCGCCAAGGGCACCCATGTCGTGGAGCAGGAAATCACTGTAGGGGCGCAACGTCACCCCCGACATCCCTGCCTCGGGACTGGTCCCGGTGGTGTACTCGGGGCGATGACAGATCGCACACCCGATGTCGTTAAAAATCGTCTCACCACTCATACCACTTCGCGGAGTCTGCGGAGGAGGTGCGAGAAATTTTTGGAAATCCGTAATCCGATCGAGGAAGGGGACCCCATTATCCAGCGGCTCCTCCGGATCTGCTACGAGATCACAGGTCGGCAGAAGTGTGGCGTCCCCATTGGGAGCATTTTCCGATTGCACAATGCTGTTGGTGATGCCCATCTCATTGAGAGTGGCATCACCGCTAAAGGACATGAGTGTCGCCAGCTGTGATTTCCAGCCGAAGCGTCCGACAGCCAAAGGTGCAGTGGGATCTTCGAGGATCGGAACCCAGTGGACGATCCCGCCATTGGATTGATTTGCCTCGATGACAGAGCCGTCGATGGCTTCAACCAATCCTGCACCGAGAATCGAAGGTGTAATCCGGTCTGCGATCACGGTGGCAGAGGCAGGGACAATCTCGAGGCACTCGGCTGAGATGGCGTTTGCCTGCAGCAGGGATCCTCCCTCTGCGTCGAGGGGGTCGAAGGGGGCACCCTTATCGGCGGCACCGAATCGCGTCACTGTGATGGAACTGGTACCACCGATGGGAACGGCATGGCAAGAAGCGCAGGAGTCCTGATTGAAGCCGGGACCCAGCCCCTCTGCTTCACCAAAGGTACGCAGAAATTGGATCTTTCCCAGGTTGAATCTCTCCAACTGGCTACTGTTCAGGAATGGAAGTGGATCTCCCGCTTTTGGCTGTGGTGATTGTGCGATGGCCGGCATTGCGGACATCAGAAGCACCAACAGGCTCAGGATCGCCAACGGTGACTTCGAAAATTGAAGTCCTTTGGACATGGTCACTCCGGACATGATCTCTCCCTAGTTTCTTGACCTCTGCGGTTTCTTAACCTATGCGGTTTCTTAACCTATGCGGGCAAGCCCCTGGCGCGATATAAAATCGAGCCTCTCCCTCAACCTAATAAATGGTTCCTCCCGAACCCTGGATTGCCTGTCGACAACTCAGAATAAAGAAGGCTGCATTCCCATACCGGAATCAACAGACAGCCCCAATCCTTTCCCGGCGCAGCCCATTCAACAAGGGCTGCGCCGGGAGCAGGATCACGCTGGATCGCCGCTCACCACTGGCGAAGCAACGATTCGGGTGACTATGGACACCCGACAATACAGTCGAGAGCGTCATCAGTCGGATCTACTCCGCAATTGATCGGCTCTGGCATCGTAGCGCCGGCGAAGAGGAAGCTCAGTGCTGCCACTGCGTCGGCGATGTCCAAGTTGCCATCATCGTTAGTGTCTGCGGCATCCTGGCAGTTCACTGGACTTGAGTTGAACAACAACTGAAGAATGTTGACCGGATCACTGATATCACGGCTGCCATCGAGATTGACGTCACCGCGTTGGAAGACGATCCCTCCGGTGCCATTGCACTCGGTAATTTCGATGGCGAAATCATCGATTCCCGCTTCAACAAGCGAGTTGTTGGGTGCATCTGTTGCCGTGAAGCGAACCTGTGTATTGACACTCGGTGTCACGAAATCACTGACGGTAAACGAGAAGTTTTGCCAAGTTCCCGAAGTACCGAGAGCTCCGCCGACGATCAGTGCAGTGGTCCAGGTAACCCCGCCATCATTGGATACCGAAACGACGAAATTATCCATTTGGGTCGGATCAGTTTCGATGTTGGCGTACCAGAGGTTGAAGCTGATTACCGGGTTGCTTCCTGCCAGATTCAAACTCGGACTGATCAGATGGGTGGGGCCGCCATCCAGGTCAGCGGTCCCTGCCGCTCCTCCTATCGGCCCGTTTCCGGTAATCCAACAGAGGGTTCCACTGGCGGCATTTTCAGGCTGGGAAGCGACTCCGCCACTGGTGGTGCCGATCGGATCGACCAATTCCCAGGCACCCGCAGAAACCGATGGATCTGAGACGACAGTCCAGCCGCCCGGCAAGCCGGTTTCAAAATCGTTGAGATCTTGACTCAGGGTGTCCGCCACCGGAAGCGTCGTGGTGGAGGAGGTTTCATTGATGCCATTGGTCAGGGAAGCCGTCACGAACCATGCGATTGTGGAAGTGGCGGTATTGCCGTCGAGAGTTCCTTCATAGTTGAATCCGCCGACGGAACTCATTGGAGTTTGCACGAAAGCCGCACCATCCGCAGAGGTATGGAGAAGGATCGTGCCCTGATCGAGGATTCCGCCTCCGAAGGCTTCCACTGCAACTTGAACCGGTACGGTATCGGTGCAAGGAACTTGGGTTGGATTGCTGGCAGAGGGGGTGAGGGTGAGCCCGATGGGGGCTTCATTCATCCACACTTCTGTGCCGGTACAGGTGCCGAGGACCATGTCGAGCCAACCATCCCCATTGATGTCCATGACGGCCACGTCGTGAACTCCGTTGGGTCGCCATTGACCCCCGTCATTCTCCTGGCGAAGCGTCACGTTCGGTGCATTACCCAAGTTGTGGTAGATGTGCATTCGACGATTACAGCCCGCAATATCGACATCGACGTCGGTGATGATGACGTCGTTCCAGCCATCATTGTCGAGGTCTGCAATCACCGAATTGCCGCCAAAGCCATCGTCACCACCGGCGCCGGTTCCACCGGCAAATGAGTAAAGGAAACGATTGAAATTGGCGAGACCGTTGGCATCGTTTCCGCTATTGAGGAGATACGAATCTGCGCCGTCATCGGTGACCACCATATCGTTGGCACCATCATTATTGAGGTCGCCAATGGTGACGTGGTATGGCGCCATGCTCGGGAAACTCTCTTTATGAGCAGCAAAAGTGCCGACGTTTCCATTATTGTTGTAGGCCACACCGACGTACTGGGGAGGGTTCAAAGCCGTATCCTTGACGATATCGAGGTGGCCATCGCCATTCATGTCACGGATGGCAGAAGCCATGCCAAAGGCAGACTGGGGGAAGGGGAATGGACTTCCACCAACGACGATGCTGCCGCTGAAGACGGCTGCCGTTCCATCGGTGAAGAACCCGTTGCCGTCATTGAGAAGGATTCGGTCATTGAAGTCGAGGGTTTGTCCTCCGCCGCTGTCGTAGTCACCTTGGTAAATATCGAGATCTCCATCCTCATCGATATCTCCGACGTCGACAGAACAGAAGCGTGGAGCATGGGGGGCACCGCCCGGGGCGTTGCCTTCAAACTGTTGCATGCGAGCGTCTTCGTGTAGGAATCCACCCCAGTTTCCATTGACGAGTCCCTGATTCATGTAAATGCGTGGATAGGAGATGTGCTTCGGCTGCCCATCGGCGAGGGTTACCGCGGTCACCAAATCGAGCCAGCCGTCATCATTGAAATCTCCCAACATGACATCCCGGTCATTGGTGGGAGTGAGAAATCCGTTATCTCCAGGAACATCGGAAGCACTGGCATAGGTCGATGTGCGGTCAACCAAGACACCATTTTCGTTCATGAACAATACATTGGTTCTGAACGCAGTGACGCCACCGCTGGTAAACGGTTGCTTGCGAACACAGATCAGGTCGGTGTCGCCGTCGTTGTCAACATCTCCCCAAATGTAGTCCTTTTCATCAGGATCGGCGGTAGAGACGTTGGGATTTGCCGAAATTCTGGTTGCAGTTTCATTGGTGAACTGCACCCAATCGGGCTGTCCGAAGACCGGTGTGACGAAAAACACTCCACACAAGATGAGGACTACTCCTGTGATGGTGGAGGAAAATGGCAAGTTGCGCATTCTGGGGACACTCCCTTCCCAAAAGATATTCCCGGATCACTGTGAGAGGTGCATTTCCAACCCGGATAGGGGCTGAAAAAGCAGCCACTGAACAAGAAACACGTTCGCCCCAATGGTTCAGGGGACGAGACGAAACCATCACTTGTCCAGATGCCAGCAACCCGCACGACGAACTACCCCCCCGGGCAGTTCGATAAAGGACGATTCCGACACACGATCGGCAGCGCATTCAGACGCAAGATCGATGCACCGAAACCCAAAACTCGTCCCCTGATGTGGAGTTATTCCCACATTTCCCACAGGGGATGAAAATTTAAAAAATGACCTGCGAAAAACCAACCAAGCCAACTCTCGATTATACGGCTCTGATGAGGTCATGGGGATAGTCTAGATCCCACTTCCAACGCCGGATTTGGACACTAATGCACCCCTATGGGTCCCAAAGGACTGCTGACGGGACATTCGTACATTTCAGCAGCGATCTAGTCACCCCAGGAGGGCAATTTTCCCGGTTTTCGCACTGAATTCCGAGATTTTCCCAAGTCTGAATCTGCCGTCACAATCCGATTTTTTTGAAGAATCGGACCACTCATTCGGGATTTTTTTCCGCTGTGGTCCAATTCTGCTGAGATGACCGATAAAGCGGATCAGGGGCTCCCCGGCGGGGGCATAAGGATTCTGGGAGATGCTAGTCTTACCTGAAGGGTCCCCGACGTTTCCAGGGGTAAAACAGGTCGCTTCTATGACTGAGAACAGGTCCATCGAACCCTCTGACGATTCACCCAGGGCAACAGTTGCCACTTCGGATCATCCCGGAGATGCCGCGAGGGCTTTGATCAGTGCTCTCCATCGAGATGGTGAAGGGGTTTGGGAGTTTTATCCCCAGGGAGTGGAATCTCCTTCCATCGCTATCGAAGTCTCTTCGTCGATCCTTGTCGACCTGAAACTCCCGGAGCGCCGGTCCGTATTGCACAGGGCTCTGCTTAGGGACTCGCTGATGAAGTCAAAGGAGATCGAGCGCCTCGAACGCAAAGGGCTTGAGCGTCAACAGTGCCCGGGCATCTTGTGTCTCGAAGAAGGAAAAGTGGATTCATCGGCTGCAGGGGAGAGCATCGCCCGCGAGATCTCAGCCGATTTACAGACGGTCCTCATCGCGGGTGAGGGGGTGTGGCGCGGCCCCTTATCGACCTCGATCGGATCCGGATTGCAAGAATTTGTGGATCTCGGTTTGACTCCTGAGCAGGCATTGCTGCGAAGTGCCAGGCAACACGATTTGTGGGATGCCAGCTGCGAATTGCCATTGATGAGAGAGGTGGTCACCGCTTCACCATCGGCATTTGGCCTGGTCTCCGACCCGACGACATCAGCGGAAGCCCGCTCTTTGCTGGAGTCTGCAGATGGACTCCAGGATTTGGCGGCATTGACCGGGCATCGCGCCGACCCCTGGCGAGCCCTCGATCGTGCACTGGAACTTCTGGGTGCAGGACATCTTCAGTTTCAAAGCGCCATGCATCTCTTCCAATTGGGTGAGCAGAAACTGGCGTCCGGAGATTCCGAAACTGCGCTGCGTCATTGGCGCAGAGCAGAAGAAAAGGGACTCGACGACTTTGATTTGGCAGGACGTATCGGTCAGATTTGTGCCAGAAGCGGTCGCAGATCGGAGGCGCTGGGACGACTTCGTCAGCACGCAAGAAAATCTTTGGAACAGATGCGCTTTGAGGCCGCACGGCTATCGTGGACAGAGTTGGCTTGCCTCGATCCCAACGATGCCGAAGGGGTCGACCGCGCGGTCCAACTGTGGATCAAGGAGCCCGGGGGTGAACTCACTCCATGCCTGGAATTGGCGGAGGTATTGAGTCACTGCGGGCGCTGGCAAACCGTTGCTGAATTGACAGAAGGTGTGGGGGTACAGAGTCCCGATTCACGATTGCACGAGTGGCACGAAAAGGCAGCTAATGCACTCGGCGATGGGGAGATGGAGCTGCGAGCGCGATGGAGGAGAGCGGAGTGTCTTCGGACCGGTTCTGACCCATTATCGGCGATTGATCATTACCAGAGATTACTCGATCAAAATTTTGATACGGTTCGCGTTTCCCTTCGGCTTGCGGATCTCATGCTCCAACAATCCGAAGTAGAAGAAGCGCGAGGAATACTCGAGTCGTTATTGACCGGCAGCAACATTCGCGAGATCTGGGAAGACGAGGAACTTCAGAATACTCTGCAATCGTGTGCCGAGCATGACGATGTGCCAATTTCCGCTCTCGACCTGCTCCATCAAATGACCTTTGACCAGGGCAAGTTTGATTCTTCCCGTGATTATCTCTTAAGGATCATCCAGCGCTCAAATTGTGATCTTGAAATCTCCCTTGCGGAGTATCGAACCCAGGTATGGGTGTCGAGATATCCAGATGATTTTGAGGTTCTGGAGCAACTGCTGACGAACTTGCATTCACATTCAACCCCAGCCCGTGTCGGGGCAATCGTTGAATCGACCCTGGAGCGAATGCAATTGACACCAACCCAGCGAATCCAATTGATCAACGGGTGGCTGGAATGCGATCCGAGTCAGCCGCAAGCTTTGACACTTCTTTTCCAGGAAGGGAACCTTGAACAGTCGCAAAAGGTGGAACATTTCAGAAGGGCGTGCATGCGTGCCGCCGCAAATAGTACTGAAATCCCTAGCCCGGAAAAGGTGGGCCTGCCAGAAGATGAAGGTTGGAGAGCCCCTCTTCTCAAGGCGCTCTTCTGTGGTGGGGTCAAATCAGCAGCCGATGTTGAGGAATTGATGGGGGAGATGTCCCGTGACCCTGAATACCTTCAGCGACTCCTGCTGGACAGGAGCCATCTCGACCCTGCGGCTCGCGACAGAGTTCAACAGCATGCACCGAATCCAAGAAGTACGATTCCATCACGGAATCCGGTCGTTCGAACAAACCTGGGTGGGATCACTGAGAAGTTGAAAAATATCGGCTCAGGCGGTCCCGAAGCCTCTCCATCTGAGGGAGTGAACTCTGCCCCGAACTCCACCGCTCCATCCGGGGACCAGGTTAAGGCCCATTCTTCCCCCGCTTCCGCTCCTGGAATCCAGTCAGCCCTTCATCGGCTGAAGGCGATGCGGCAACCGGAGGAGTTGACCGAATCAGCGGGCAACACTTCAGGAACAGAAGGAGACTCGGAGGATTCACCGCGTCCTGAACCTCCTGCAGCCCCACAGGCCAACGTGAACGCAGCCATCGCACGCTTGGGAGCACTCAGAAATGGGGGGAACTTGTCGACCGACGTTGACGCAGAAGGCAGCGATCCCTAGGATCGTCTGGGAGAAATCGTCAAAAGAGGCGGCATCGCCAAGTGGTAAGGCACGGGTTTGCAAAACCCGCATCCCCGGTTCGAATCCGGGTGCCGCCTCCAATCT
>CAYRAM010000023.1:0-1502 GCA_964422295.1 uncultured Planctomycetia bacterium
GGATCCGACTGACGATGGTCTTCCGACCTGCGACAGTGACGACACCGGCTGTTAGGCTTGGTTGAATTGCGACATTCAATTTATCCCCCGGGGGCAGATCGCTCCCGGGGGAAGTTATTGTAGAGACCGACAGATCCGAATCTTCGCCGAATCGATTTGGTGAAGGAATTCAGAGCCATGATTTCCTGTATGCGCGCTTTGAGGTGATTTCGAGAGGTTCTCCATTGGAGCGATGCAACCCTGTGTACCGTCCGACTGCCGTCGGTGCCGAGTCAGGACCTTTGAGGGATGGTGTGGATTTCCGCGGAAGAGATCGGTTGTCGGGAACTTTTGCGGTGAGGGGTGCTGTGTGAACTCCGCAAATTTTCTTGACCAGGTGGGTGGTGAAAATTTGAGATTAAGGGAAGAGAGGCGTGTAATGAAAAATTGTTTTATCGCCGGTACTTTGGTTCTGTTGTTTGCCGCTTCCAGCGCATTTGTTGATGCTGGAACCCCTGAGGCAACGTTTTCAGTTCCAGGTTCGACGACAGCGGCCATAGGAAGTGGTTTCACAGTGACCACGAGTATGGATGTTGGAAATAGTGGACCGGTGCAGGGTTGGTCATACAGCCTTTGTCACACCGGATCCTTGGCGACCGTGGATTCGGTCGACGACGCTGATACAGCGACCGTAAAGAATGGCAGTCCTGCAGATTTCAATGAGATCTCGACTTATGCAGATGGCTTTACCCAGGGAGTGGTGATCTGTTTCACCGGTTGCGCAACCATCGCTGAAGGAACCACTGGTTTCGGGATGGCGACTGGCAACTACACGGCGACCACCGAGGGAAGCGGGACTATTGAGTTCTGCGAAACTTTGGGATCGCCTCCAACAGCGACCGTGGTGGTGATCAATTCTGCTTCGATCCCTCCATTCCCGTCTAACGGCACACTGGACGTGGTGGGGATTCCTGATCCGAATCCCTACACCGGTGGTGACTGCAATGGCGACTCTGCCGTAGACATTTCGGATGTCATTTTCAGTCTATCCGAGTTGTTCGGTATGGGACCGAGTGCCAATTGTGGGATCGCCTGTGATGCAAATGGGGATGGGATCCACGATGCGGGAGATGCGGTTTACACTGCAACCTACATCTTCCTTTCAGGTCCGGCTCCGTCGGGACCCGCAGACTGTGATGTCGATGTGAATCAGGTGTTCGAAGACTGCGAGAGCGACAATTGCCTTTAACCTCTCTGTAGGGTCCTTGGAATGAAGCAGGTCCATGTGGTGTCCTGCGGTGTTTTATAGAGGGCCTTACGGGTGTGTCTCAAAGAGGAGGAGGGAACAGGGTATTTCATGGAAGTCAGAGGCTGCCGACAGGGCGGTCTCTGGCTCCCTTGATCAATGCCTTCCATTTTTTTGTTTTAGTCGGTGTTTGAATGCGATTCCGTTTCTTTACCGGAATCGGAATTGTGGAATTGCCGAAGCAGAATTGCTGAAGCATGGTGTGCTGTAAAGTTCG
>CAYRAM010000023.1:1602-6858 GCA_964422295.1 uncultured Planctomycetia bacterium
GTTCGTTTTGCTGTGAAGTTCGTTTTGCTGTGAAGTTCGTTTTGCTGTGAAGTTCCTTGCGGTAATCCAGGGATGACTTATGGGTGGTGTGGAATTTATTCATGAGATGAAGGGACTGAAAATGACGACCTGCAAGTGGTTCACCCTGGCACTGATTGTGGCACCGATTGTGCTGCTGTCGGGAGGACTTGGAGCTCAGGACACCAGTTTTACCGCCGAAGGGGGAACGATTCCCGAAGGCGGGAACGGTGTTTTGGCGTTGACGATGGAAAACACCGGCAATGTGATCGCCGGTTGGTCATTGGGAATTTGCAATGACACTGCTTTTCTGACGACAAATGCCGCCAACAGTGGTGCGGATACGGAGACGGTCAAGAATGGTGGCCCTCCGGACTTCAATACGATAAATGTGTTTGCGGATGGAGCCACCCAAGGTGTGGTGATCTGCTTCACCGGCTGTGCTGTGTTGGAGGATACTCCTGCATTCGAAATGTTGACGGTGGATTATCAGGGATCGGCCGAGGGGTCGACGTCGATCGACTTCTGTAACCTCCTGGGATCCCCTCCTGTAGAAACAGTGATCGTTGTTAATGGAGCATCGCAGGCTCCGAACCTTAACTCGGGTGCTGTCGAAGTGGTCGGTGTTCCTGATCCTGAGTTCATCTGCGCTGTCGCGGATCAGGCGGTTTCCTACAACGGCGACAGTGGTGTCGGCAGTTTTTCTGCCACCGGCAGTATCGTTGAGGTCGACAACAGTGGCCTCGGAGCGCCCTTCCCCAATGATACCCAAGGGTTCTCGTTGGGGCTGGGAAATGATCCGGCACTCCTCGCTCCTTCCGCCATCGCAGTGACTCTTCCCTTTGCTGCGGACTTTGCCGAGTCCTCCATCTTTGATAATGGAGTGACCTGTGGAGTGGTGTATTCCTTCACCGGTGGACAGGTTCTCGCCTTTGATGCCCCGATCGATGTCATCAGTGTTGATTACGACACCGTGTCCGCAGGACTTGCGGGCAATGCAGATGCGACGACAACGACGCTCTCCTTTGACGACTCACTGGGATCCCCTCCAGTGGCCAACGTGATCGTGGTGGACGGTGCTTCCCTGGTTCCGAGTTTTGATGATGCGACCATCACCCTCGAACCGCTGTTTATCCCCGATCCAGAGTTTACCTTTGCTGCTGCCGACGTGAGCGCAAACTACAACCCAGCGGACGGAAATGCCTCCGCAAGTGTGGGAATCACGGTGTCCGAGACCGACAACAGTGCTGCTGGAGCAGCGTTCCCGAATGAAACCCAGGGATTCTCCATGGGTCTTGCCAATGGCCCTGAGGTGAGTGCGACAGCGGTAAACCTCTCGCTCGGCTTCGATCCCGACTTTGGGGAGAGCGGTTTGTTCGCGGATGGATGGACCCTCGGGGTGGTCTACAGCTTCACCGGCGGATCGACGCTGGCATTTGGCAGCCCAATAGAGGTCGTCTCTGTGGACTACTCGTCCGATGGCAGCATGGCTGGCGATGAGACTGGCACCACGGTGGACCTGTCATGGAGTGACCGCTTGGGAGAACCTCCGGTGGCCAACGTCATGGTGGTCGGCGGTGCTTCATTGAACGCCATCCAGGATGGCGGATCGATCGCACTGAATCCGGTGATCACCGTCGATTTCATCCGTGGCGATCCGAATAACGACGGGATCGTGAATATTGCGGATGTGGTCTGGATCATCTATGAGCTGTTCCTCAACGGACCCGCCACCACCTGCCCGATTTCCAGCGATGCCAATGCGGATGGAGTGGGCGATCTTGGAGATGCTTCGTTCATCATCATGTATCGTTTCATGAGTGGATCTGAACCCGCCGCTCCATACCCCGCTTGTGGCCAAGTGGGCAGCCAGACTCCGGAAGACTGCGCAGGAAGTTCCTGTCTGTAGCAGTTGCTCGGATCTGCAGATTGTGAAGAATTGGTACCTCCCCGAAGAGTTGCATCTTCGGGGAGGTTTTTTCATGACAACGTTTGTTATCTGGGGCCGGAGAAAGTCAACACAGCAGTGGTTCCGGGTTACGTAAGTTCATAGTTCGTGGTGCTTTGTGGTAGGCAGGGAAAGCCCTGGGATGGGGTGCAGTCCGTCATCGGTTCATTCGTTTCAAACCTCGAATCCCATCTCCTTCGGGATCTCTCCAAATCGTCCAGGAGGGCCAATTTTCTCCATAAAACTTGGGTGCCCGGGGTCGAATGGAACCTTATGATGATGACATACCGGACCAGAGTTTGTCTGCTCATGGCTCGGATAAGTTTCGATGATGCCTGCCAAGGTTGAATACCCACCAGGCCCGATCCTGTTACCTTTAATAACTCGGTTGGTGATTTGCAATCAGTGAACGCCGGCGGTTGATGATTATCAGACTATGAAGTATTCCCCCCGGGGGGGGAGACTGCGTGAGAGGTGCAAAAATGCTTCGTTCTTTTTCCCTTTTTATACTGGCTCTGCTCGTCAGTTTTTCAGTGACCAGCGTCAGTGCTCAAGATACGAGTTTTAATGCCGAGGGGGGTAGTGTAGCCCTCGGTGGTACTGAGACTCTTGCGATGACGATGGACAACAGCGGAAATGAAATCGCGGGTTGGTCTCTGGGCGTCTGCAATGACACCGCTTTTCTCATTGCGATCGGTGCAGCGAGTGGGGCGGATACCGAGACCTCAAAAAATGGCGATCCACCCGACTTCAATCAGATTAATGTGTTTGACGCTGGAGTCACCCAAGGTGTGGTAGTTTGCTTTACCGGTTGTGCCTTGGTGTTGGATACGACCGGATTTGAGTTGTTGACAGTGGATTATTCGGGTGAGGGTGAAGGATCTACATCCCTCGAATTTTGCAACACACTGGGATCTCCTCCGGTGGAAACCGTGATCGTCGTCAATGGCGCATCCCTTGCACCGGGGCAAAACTCCGGGGCAGTGGAAGTGGTGGGAGTTCCCGGTCCTGAGTACGTCTTTACGGCTCCCAGTGAAACGGTGACCTTCGACGGAAATACGGGTGTGGGCTCATTTACGGCGGCGATCAGTGTGGTCGAAATCGATAATTCCGCATTAGGTGCTCCTTTCCCGAATTCAACTCAGGGTTTTTCGATGGGCCTCGGCAATGACGCCTCCCTTTTGACGCCCTTGGCAGTTACCGACACCCTTCCATTTTCGGCAGACTTCGCCGAATCCACCGCCTTTGACGATGGTTGGACGATCGGTGTGGTCTACAGTTTTACTGGTGGCAACACCCTTGATTTTGACACCTCCCTGGATGTGGTCAGCGTCGATTACGACACGGTGGCGGGGGGACTTGCAGGATCCGTGGATAATGTGGTGACTTCGTTGGGCTGGAGTGATTTATTGGGATCACCCCCGGTAGAGAATGTGATGGTGGTAGGTGGAGCGTCGATTCCTCCGACCCTTGAAGATGGAACCATCACCCTTGAGCCCTTCTCGATTCCCGACCCGGAATTTGACTTCATTGCTCCGAACCTCACGGTGAATTACGACGGAAATACCGGATCCGCTTCCTTCTCTACAGCTTTCAGTATCGCTGAAATTGACAACAGTGCCCTGGGTGCTGATTTCCCCAATCCCAGTCAGGGATTCTCCATGGGTATGGGGAATGACAGCTCAGTCATCGAGCCAACGGCAGTGGATGCCACTCTTCCCTTTGATGCAGACTTCGCCGAGGGAGGAATCTTCTCTGAAGGTTGGACCATCGGAGTGGTCTACAGTTTTGTGGGAGGTGTCACTCTCGCCTTCGATACCGCTCTGGACGTGGTTGCAGTCGATTATTCAGCCGTTGCCGGAGCGCTCACAGGAACGGATGCCACAGAGACTTCCCTGACTTGGACCGGCACATTGGGAAGCCCTCCGGTTGACAATGTGGTGGTGGTCAATGGATCTTCCATCGATCCAAACCTCATTGATGGCACGATGACCCTGCAGCCAGTCTTTGATATCCCATTCGTCCGTGGAAACTGCAATGGTGACGCGACGGTGAATATCGCAGACGGGATCTGGATGCTGAATGAGCTGTTCCTTTCGGGTCCATCAGGAACCTGTTTTGAATCTTGCGATGCCAACGACGATGACAATTATGGCCCAGCAGATGCGATCTACATCATCAGTTATCGTCTGCAGGACGGGCCTGAGCCCCCAGGGCCTTTCCCCGATTGCGGAGCAGTGGGCGGGGCAGATTGCGATGCGACCAGCTACTGCCCCTGATTCCAGCCAATTGGCCTGATTACAGGTCATGGTTCAGAAGCAGAATCGATATTCAGGCCCGGGATCGTTCCGATCCCGGGCCTATTTTTTTGGATTTAATGACACTCGATCGGCAGATTCTTCCGGGTGAAACCAGGGTGAAAAGTGAGCAATGGGATATTTTTCAGTCCTGGAACAATCCTCACTCGGTACTCCCCAACCGAAGAACTGGCATTCGATGCCGGATCCAGGAAGTTATTGCCGAAATCGCACGGTGAACATGATCGAAGTAGATATCAAAAAACGGCATCGGTTTTTCAAAGGCTGACATATCAAAGATTCGCCGTAGACAGGTTTGACACCCATCTGTAACTTTGAAGCACCAGCACAGGAGTCTCAGGATTCCAAATCGCAGGATCTTCCGAACCTGCACATTCCTCTTCTTGCATGACATTCAATCATTTGTCCCCCGGGATCATGTGACCTGTGAACTCCCCCCGAGTCTCAGGGCATTCAGTTTCCGGCTTGTTTTCAACATTTTTAATTTCCCCCCCTGTTCGGAGTTTCTCCGTGCGGGTCGAGGAGTCTGAAAACTCCATTCGATCCACAAGGAATCTCCGTTGTGTCCCTTTGAGACGAGGAGAGTAGTGATGAAACGCAGTCTCCCGCGCCTCTACAGCGCACTGTTTGCGGTGATTTTCACCGTTATTGGTTCCCATTCTTTTGCCCAGAACGCACTCACCATCAGCGATGGTGAAACTGCGGGATTGGCACCTGAAACCCTCTCGGTCCTTATGGATTCGGATGCAGGAGTTCAGGGATTCGTGCTTGCGATCACCTATGACACCAGTTTGCTGGCTGTCAGTGATGTTGAAGCCGGATCGGCCACTCTTGCCGCAACTGCGGAACTGGTCGTCCCCGAAACTCTGGGTGGTGGTTTCACCCTTGGAGTAGTCTTGGACGCAACGGCTCCCTTCGACGGCCAGGAGATTCCTGCCGGTGCCGGGCTTGAGATTGCGGCTTTCACCATGA
>CAYRAM010000023.1:6958-41768 GCA_964422295.1 uncultured Planctomycetia bacterium
GACGGCCAGGAGATTCCTGCCGGTGCCGGGCTTGAGATTGCGGCTTTCACCATGAGCCCCCTCGCTCTTGTGGGTGCGGCCACAGACACCGCCATCGAGTTTTCCGACGGTGTACTGAACAATCCTCCTCTTTCCAACTTGATCGTTCAGGGTGGACAGAGTGTGGACGCTTCTACCGGTTTGGGATTGAACAATGGTCTTCTGACCCTTCTTCCTCCTCCGCCTGACAGCATTCGGATCGAAAGTAGTGAAATCACTGCTGATGAGGGTGGACCTGCAAGAATCCTTCTGACCAATGTTGCTGAGGTGCAAGGATTTGTCCTCGCTATTGCGCATGATCCCGAGATTCTTGAGTTGACCGACATCGAGGAAGGTGATCAGACTCTCGATGCGGAATTGTTTATCACTGAGATCTACCCCGGAAACGGCCTGGTAGGATCCAGTGGAGGACTTGCTGGTGGAACAGTTGGTTGCGTCATGGACTTCGCAGCTCCTTATGATGGACTAGCCATCCCCGCTGGTGTTGATAATCACATTGCTTCCTACATTTACAACACAGTGATTGAGCTTGTTGAGCCTGCTCCTCCGATCACAACCAATCTTACGTTCGTCAATGGTGTGTTTGGTGATCCGCCGCTTGACAATGTCATCGTCGGCGCAGGAATCTCTATCGATCCAGGCCTTGAAGATGAAGGACCCGGAAATGGTGGAATCGTGGTTAATCCTAGTCCTCCTCCTCCGGTGAGTGACACCGCTTTCTACATTGGACAGCGTGATTTCCCTGATACCGGCACCAACGGTGGCAGCGGATTCCCCGGCCAGGAGATCGAGTTCTGCTTCTTCTACAGCGATCCGACCGACAATATCCAAGGTGTGCAGATTGCCGTCTGTTACGACGATCTGTTGCTCATTGACGGTACCTTCAGTATCGAAGGATCGATCGCAGACGAACTGGGTGCCGAGTTTGTGCACTATCAGATCGACAACAACGACAACGATGGTGACGGTCGCGAGCTTGTCGCCGGTATTCTCATGGACGCCTTGCCGCCATTTGAGAACCAGCAACTACCGACCACGACCGAGCCACTGATGATCGCCTGTGTCGACGCTGAGGTCGACGGAGGAGCGACCTGTGGTGATTCCTTCAGTATCGATTTCTGTGATGGAATCAACGGTAACGGCATGGTCGACATCAACAACATGGCCGTGATCGAATACCAGTCGATCCAAGACTTCCTCTTGGTGGGCGCTGATTACGAGATCATCCCGGTTCCGGCATTCCTACGTGGCGACTGCAATACCGACACCTTGGTCGACCTTTCTGACGCTGCAACCGTGATTGCCACCGAGTTCCAGGGATACAACGCCCTTTGCCTTGACGCTTGTGATTCCAATGACGATGGAATCATTAACCTTGCTGACTCTGTATACCTGCTCAACTTCCTTTTCAGTTTCGGCGATCCGACGCCGGATCCCGGTCCATACAGCGCCGGTGAAGATCCGACTGAGGACACCCTCGATTGCGCCCTTGCGGCTGAGTGTAACTAACGGATAGTTTCAGGAACCCAGAAAACGAAGTTAGCTTTTCAAGAAAGCAGAGTAATAAAATGAAATCATTCAAGTTTCTTCTACCCTTCGCCTTTGCGCTGCTGTTGAGCGCACCGGCATTCGGGCAGAATTACCAGATGACGATTACCGATGGGGCGGGCGCTCCCGGTTCTTCAGTCGATCTTCAGGTTCTGCTCGACAACAATGGCGACGACATTCAGGGCTGGTCCTATGGTGTCTGCCATGACGGTGCTGCCTTGTCCCTGACGGAGGTCCAGGATGGAGCCACGACCCTCGTGGTGAAAAATGGATCCCCTCCGGATTTCAACCAGGTCAATGTCGATGCTGCTGAAGGATTTACTGTTGGTGTTGTCATCTGTTTCACAGGTTGCGCAAACCTGGAAGCGGGCACCACCGGAGCCGAGCTCAACGTCGCAACATACGACCTGATCGGTGACCCAGGTACATCCACTGGCGTCGATTTTTGTAACACCCTCGGCTCTCCCACTGTGGAGACGATTGTCGTCGTTGCCGGAGCATCAGTCACTCCCGATACCACAGGTGGTACGGTTGAGCTCGTTGCCGGACCTCCTCCTTTCGCTTACACGATCGGAGATTACGATCTGAACTACGATGGAAACACCGGTGAGGTGTCTTTCTCCGCCAATCCCAGTATCGCCGAAAATCCTGACAATCCTGGATTCCCCAGTGATACTCAGGGCTTTTCGATGGGACTTCAGCACGACGATGCTGTTCTGACCATCGATGCAGTCGAATGGAACTCAGATCTTGGTTTCGATCCGGACTTCGCGGGTGTCAATCTTCTGGCCAACGGCTGGACCATCGGGGTGGTATACAGTTTTACTGGTGGCAACACCCTAGCATTCGATACTGAAACTGCAGTTTTGAATGCCGGATACAGTTCCGTCGCTTCCGCCCTCGCCGGCCTTGAAGATCCGACCACTACCGGACTGACCTGGACCGACAGTCTCGGCAGCCCTCCGGTTGCCAATGTCGTCGTGGTCGGTGGTGGATCCATCGAAGCCGAATTGCTCGACGGCAGTGTAACTCTGTCTCCCCAGTATGCTCCGCCCGACGTACCGTTCATTCGCGGAAACTGCAATGGCGATGAACGAATCGACATCGCTGATGGAATTTTCATTATCAATGATCTATTCCAAGGTGGTCCCTCAAGTACTTGTCATGAAGCATGCGATGCTAATGACGATGACCTCATGGACGCCGCTGATGCAATCTTCGTGATTAGCTACCAGCTTATGGGTGGTCCCGCTCCGAGTGCACCATGGCCGGACTGTGGAACCATCGAAGGCGCCGAATGTGAAGCGACGCCTTACTGCCCCTGATCGACGATCAGGAACCTCTCAGGACACTAGGGAAAGCCCGGTGCGACTCGTGGTCGCACCGGGCGTTTTTTTATCGGTCCCGAAACGGGTAGATTTGCCGATACAGGGCTTCTGCAGGGGGATTGGGCTCCCTGGGGGATTGACGACATACGACGTGTGGATACCATGGAATAAGCCTCGGGGATCACGCAACCGCCGGGTCAAGCCCAATTCCTTCCGGAACCCTCATCGTCCGTGTTGACGAGATGTCTGCAGATCTAATTCAGCATCTTGGTTCACGAGTGGGTCAGGCAGTGAGCCTGACGAAAATGGTGAGGAATCGATTCACGATTCCGTAATGTGACGATGGAGGCGCTTCAATGCTGATCGCCGAAAATATCCTGCCCGCTGATTGCCGCAATGCTGAGAAGCATGCAGCGACCCTGCCCTTGAAGGCGATGGGAATCGTATCGCTGCTGCTGATGCTTCTATCGGGTTGCACTCAACCACCAGATGTTCCATTTACGATCCCTGGTAACGGTGCAGCAAACGTCGAAGTGACCACCGATATTCAGGTGGCATTCACGACGGCGATGGATCCGATCTCTTCTGTCGATCCTGCAAACTGGAGTATTCAGGGTAGCCTTTCAGGGCCCCATCCTGCTGCGGGTTCTCTCAATGAAGACAACCGCATTCTGACCCTGCTTCCGGAGACCCCTTTCCAACAGGGAGAAACCGTCACAGTGGTGATCACCGAGGGCGTGAGGACCAATGTACAGATCCCCATCGATGAGATCTCCTTCCAATTCACAACCGTCGGGTCTGGAGCAGGATCAGGAGATTTTGAGCCGGGAAGTGGTCAGTTTTCCCTGGTTCAAATCACCCCCAATGCGGGCGATCTGAATGTCTCCCGCAGGCCTTCCGTCGCCGCAGTCTTTGATCTTCCCTATCAGGTGACCAGTGCATCGGGAGCCGTTAGTTTGCGTGGATCAAGAACCGGAATTCGCAGTGCACAGTTGATCTCCCCATCAGCAAGTGCGGGAGTCTCCGAATTACTTCAGGTCCTTCTCGAAGGGGGAGAAGCCTCTTTCTACCCTGGCGAGAATATCGAGGTCGTTTTTGACTCAAACCTGCTCTCCCAGTTGCAAACGGGGGAGGAAAATCCACGTAATCTGTCACCGTTCGTCGCCCGCTACCGGGCCGCTTTGGGCTTTGCGACAGGCGGGTTGGGACCCCAGGAGCCGATCCCCGCTGGGGGCACACAAGGCCTGATCTTCGCTGATTTCGGTGAGTTGCTGCCCTATAGCGGTCTCGAAATGGTGACGCTGACCCAGGCGGGACAGGTTTCACTGCTCAGGTCTGGAAGCTCAGGTGACGGATCCAGCTGGAGTCTCGAATCACAGATAGAGATCTCCTCAACCCCGGCGTGCGCTGTTCTCGCTGATCTGGATGGGGACAGCCGTTCGGAGTTGATAGTTTCCTGTGAGGATGGTTTTCTCCGTGTGGTCACGGTCCTTGGCCAGGATCTGATCGAAGAAGAGACGATCCATGACATGCAAGGACTGATCTTCAATATCTTGAAGGTCGGGGAGCTGAGTGGCGATCAAAGTCTCGAACTTGTTGGCGCTGCCGAGGACGGTTTGCGCATCATTCAAAATACGGTCACCATCGATCCTGTAACTTTCGAAGTTGGGAGTGCATTGGCAATCACCGGAGTCCTTCCGATGCCTGCCCCCACCCAATCTTTTGAACTTGCAGACTTCGATAGGGATGGACGCTTGGATCTATTGGTTTCTGCAGGGGTAGGAGTACTCCTGAGAGGAGCCGGAAACGGATCCTTCCTTGAAACGGCATTTCTCGATCCGGCACCGGTTGCCAATGTTGTTGCCGGAGATGTCAATGGCGACGGTTGGATCGATGCGATCACTCCCGCTTCTTCGGGGTTGTCGATACACCTCAATCCTGCAGGACTCCCGCCGCTCGATTGGACTGGAGTTCCATTGTTGACCGGGGGACCGGTTCTCGATGTTGCCGTCACCGAAGTGGACGGTGATCCCGTTGAAATCGACGATATCGTGCTGATTCAGGATGCCGCAGACCCGCTGGTATTGTTGCGCAGGCTTTCCGCTGATTTGGGTGACACGGAAGTGGTGCTTCTTCCCTTCTCAGGTGAGGCAGCAGAGAGCAGAATCCTGTTGGTGGATACAGATGGAGACCTGGGAACAGACGTCCTCCTTCGACAGTCTTCCGATGCTTCCGCTTCATTGGCGGTGTGGAGATCAGTGGGCGTGATCGATGACCAGCAAAGTGCACTGGAATTTTACGTTCCTGCTTCAATTGACCTTCCACAGGGGTCAACTTCTGTGGAGATTCCGATCACTGCAAGTTTTGAAGACAATTTGTCAGGGTTTACCCTGGCGATGGATTATGACGAATCCTTGCTCACTGCCACCAACGTCATCGCAGATCCCGCGACCTTCCCCTTTGGGAGTGTCGACGTGACCACCAGTATCGACAGTGCCAATGGATTGATCGCAGCAAGTCTTCAGATCAATGGTTTCATCCCTTCGGGGACCGAGATTCCGATTGCGCGGGTATTGATGCAGCCTGTCCCCAGTGAAATCGGTGAGGGACCCTTCCTGCTCGCAGACGGTCTCAGTATCCAGGGATTTACATGGTCCAATCAGGCGACCGTTGCTGGAAATGGAGCATTGCTGGCAGGAGACATCTCTTCTGCACAGGGAGTGGTGGTCGTCAACTCCGCAACTCCCGCTCCTGAGTCACTCCAATGTGAAATCAGTTCACCAGGGGGGCAATCGGAAGTCCTTCTCACTTGGTCGAACCCGGTCAACTACGATCTCCAGGGAGGCTTGGAAATTCGTCAAGGAGGAGCATTGCTGGCAACGGTTTCAGGAACCAGCACCAGTTTTGTCGATGCCTCACCCGGCCAAGGATCCCTCGATTACAGCGTCACAGGGATCCAGGGGGGTGTTCCCTCTGCGCCGGCGAGTTGTACCGCTGTCATCATTCCGGCAACAGTTCTCAATTGTGAGAGAATCGCTTCGAATCTCGGCAATGTTCAACTCAGTTGGGCAAGTCTTCCGGGAACTTCGGCATGGCAGATCTTCCGTGATGGCGGTCTCGTCGTTGAGTTGCCCGCAGTTCAGTTGCAATTCGTGGACGCTGCGGATCTGCATTCCCATATCTATGAGGTCAGGGCTGTACAGGGTGGAGCGACCTCTGCGGGTGCCACCTGTATCGTCGCTGACGCCGGCGGAGTTGGTACTGTAAGTCCCACCTCTGTTCAAGCGACTCTGATCGGAGTCGATGATCTGCAGTTGACGTGGCTCAACGAAGAATACTACGACGAATTGAGAATCTTCAAAGATGGCATTCTCGTTGCGACCCTGGGTGGACAGGAGATCGAATACGAAGAATTTGATCTTCTTCCGGGGCCGGTCAGTTACTCGGTGCAAGCACTGGGAGACGGTGGATTGGGCGCACCGGTAGCAGCCAATGACGTTTCGATTTCCTTGGCATCACCCACAGCGCTGACTTGTTCTACGAGTGGACCTGCGATCGAGTTGTCGTGGGAAAATGGACCCGTTTCATATACCTATGATGAGATCGTCGTCGAAAGGGCCGGGTCCCAGGGCACGGAGTTTTTCAATCTCCCCGGTACAGCGACCTCTTTCAGTGATTCCGCTGAATCTGGAACCTGGAACTACCGAGTTGTGGGTTACTTCTTCCACGAGGGAATCAACTACTCTGCGCCTTCGACAGATTGTCAGGTCAGCATCTCTGAAAGAATCTACTACGAACCGTCGGATGTGGTGATCGGTCGCGACTTTGAAGTTGACATTTTGGGACAACTCATCGAAGACGCTTCCGGCTGGAGTTTCCAGATTGATTACGATGGAAATGTTCTTGAAAACGTTCAAGTTTCGGTCCCTGGGGTATCAGTCAATGATTTGCTGGTCACCGATAATCCGTTGGGAACCTTTTCCGGTCTGCGCCGGTTGACGGTCGATGTAGCCCTTGGAAGTGCTCCTCTGGGAGGGGGTTCACTTCTCGGTACGATCAGTGGCAGTATCGATTCTGATTTTGCACTGTTGGGTCCGGTACTCTTCCACCTGGTGGATGGCTCACTTGATACCGCTTCAGGATTCATTACTCCTGCATTGGAGGATGGTGGAGTGACCGTCGTTGGCAACGCCCTGTTCCTCGATCCGGGGGTATTGACTCCGGGTGAAGAAGTGGTGATCTGGGCTCGCGGAGTTTGGAGCCAGGCGTTGACAGGATACTCGGTGGTTCTCGATTACGATCCGGCGATTCTGACTTGTCTCGAAGTCAGCAATGTGGGAACGGTGGGTGAAGATCTCTCCGGGACATTCGGCCTCTTCTTCTCGGGGATCGATCCCTTGGCAGGAAAAGCATATGGCTCGGTGATCTCTACCTTTGACGCCATTCCTGCAAATCCTGAAGCAGAATTGGGTTACTTCAGATTCATGGTTTCTTCGGATGTCAATGAAGGTGAAGTCACGACGGTAAACTTCGGAGTTTACGATCCGGCTGGAGTCGAAATTGAAAACCTGTTCGTAGATTCCATCGCTTCAACAATTCAGCCGGTGCTGTTCCCTGCGGATTTCCAGGTGCTCGCCCAGCCCCAACCGCCAACATTGCTTTCCCTGTCCCCCGACTCCGGCCCTTCAGTTGGAGGCACGGAGGTGATGCTCAATGGAACCGGGTTCACTTCCGATTCAAATGTTTTCTTCGGAGCCAATTCGGCATCGGGAATCGTATTCATCGATTCAGGGACTCTCGTGGTCAATGCTCCCTCCGGATCGGAGGGAAGTGTGGATGTCACGGTATTGACCGAGTATGGCCAAGCCACATTGCCGCAAGCGTATTCCTACTACACTTCCTCCATCGACAGCTACACACCGGACGAGGGCTCCATCTGCAGTCCCACGACGATGTTGGTCAATGGCACGGGGATTCCTGAAGGGCTTCAAGTTTTCTTTGGAGACATCCCTTCAGTCAATGTTCAGGTGCTTCCCGATGGATCGATGGCCACGGTTCGAATCCCCGCTTCACCCATCACCGGCACGGTTGATTTGCGCTTCCTCGATTCTTTCGGTACTGAGTTGGCCATATACCCCGGTGGGTTTACCTACTTTGACGATGGAATTTTCCTCAGGGGCGATGTGACCTGTGACGGTCTGGTCAACATTGCGGATATCGCCATGATCGCTGCGTATGTTGCCGGTTCTGGTCCAGCGCCGGTCATCCTCGACAGTGCAGATATCGACGACAATGGTGTCGTCCACATCGGCGATGCTGTTCAGTTGGCTACGTGGCTCTTTGATGGCGGCGCACCTCCGGCACCCCCATTCCCGAGTCCGGGAACCGACCCTACCCCCGACGGTCTGTAAACAGATCCATAATCGGTCTCTTTGATACCCGCTCCCCCTGTACCAGGGGGAGCGGGTATTTCATGATCCTCCTCCTTAATTGCATGAACTGCAGGAAGGGTGGGCATGAAGCATCGTACCGACCGTGGCTTGAATGGAGCACTCTCCCATCTGGAGTGGGCAAAGCTATCCGAAGCAAAACTCCTCGAAGTTTTGGAAGGAAGCCGGTCGTTGTCGGAAGCTCCTTCCATTCCCAGGGATCAAATCGTGCACAAACTCAGAGCACTCTTCGATTCATCAACGGGATTGCCCGAGACTTCCTTGCAAGCGCTCGCCGGAATCGGTCCCGCATTGGCAAGGCGACTCCTCGCAGCTCATGAAGTGGGGCGCAGGAGTCACTTCACACCCTGGAATATCACTGAACCGTATCGTTGTGCACGGCAGGTCCACGACCATCTTGCCCAGCGGTGGGGGGGAGAGCCCCGAGAGCATTTCTGTCTGTTGCTCTTAGATGTGCGCCACAGATTGATCCGGGACTGCGTCATCAGTATCGGATCCCTGACAGCGAGCATCGTGCATCCGAGGGAAGTTTTTCGGCCTGCAGTGCTGGCTTCGGCAGCTGCAATCATCTTGGCCCACAATCATCCTTCCGGTGATCCTGAACCCTCAAGGGAGGATTTACATGTTACTCGGCGGCTCTATCGGTGTGGTCAGTGGTTGGGCATTCCTGTCCTCGATCATGTGATCAGCGGAAGGGGAGAGTGGTACTCGCTGAGAGAAGAGCAGAGGGGGCCATGGGGACCTGAAGGGGAAGAATTACCAGGAACAAGCGACGAATCCTGCAGCTCCGGGTCGATTTGAGCCCCGTTTAGAGGCTCCATGATGGAATCGTCGGTATCCCCAAAGCCTGCATTCCCAAAGATGGGGGGGCTGCGGTTCATTCGCCTTCGCTGGAATCGGCGCAGGATCCGGTTACCATCCCTGTTGCTGGCGAACTGTTGCCGTATGATCGGGAACCCGGATTCGCCGGTCGCTCGTAAATTGGAATGTCGGGTGGGGAAAGAGTGGAGCCACATCCGGTAGGGAAGTCCTCAGGAGTTCACTCAGAGGGATTTCCCCATTGAATCGAGCTGCGCTTTCAATTGGACCAGGAGGCCTCAGCTGAAGACTGCAATCATCAGCGACATCCATGCCAACCTTCCTGCTCTCCAGGCGGTCCTCAAGGATTGTGAAGCCCTGGGTGTGGAGCAATTTGTTGGCCTCGGTGACATCATCGGCTATGGGCCTGATCCACGGGAGTGCCTCCTCTTGTGTCGCGACTTTTGCGTCAACTTGTTGGGGAATCATGAGGAGGCGGTGCTCTTCGATCCGGTGGGATTCAATCCCCGGGCCCGGGCTGCGGTGGAGTGGACCAAGCAACAATTGATGAGTCCTGACTATTCACGCGAGGAAAATGGAGTCCTGTGGCACATCCTCGATGGGATGAAGGTGAGCCACACCTTGGGTGACATGTTCTTGGCCCATGGCACCCCTCGGGAACCCACACGTGAGTACCTCTTCGTCCAGGATTGCAGTGAAGATCCCGACAAAGTGGATTCAATTTTTGACAGTTTTCCGACTCATACTGCATTCGTGGGTCATACCCATGTTGCCGGCGTCTTTGTTGAGGGCCCACAGTTCTTCAGTCCGGATCAACTGGAGGATGGGATTCACATCTGTGGCTCAGGGAAATCCATCATCAATGTGGGCTCGGTAGGTCAGCCGAGGGATGGAGACCCGAGAAGCAGTTATGTGGTCGTCGATGGGGACCGTGTAGAGTTTCGGCGGGTGGAATACCCCGTAGAGGAAACGGTACAGCGATTCAGGCGCACACCCTTACCCGAAAATCTGGCCCTTCGACTTGTCGAAGGCCGCTGAGAGATCATCAACGATGGATAAACGTACTTTTCAGGCGCTGCTCGTCTGTTTTGCGATCTCGATCCTGTACTTGAACTGGATCACACCGCCACCGCCGCAACAGAATGATCAGGGAGAGATGGGTTTCAGTACGGTGGAAGGGCGGGGCGGTCCAGCGCTCCAACCTGCCCCGGGGGAATCCCCCGTCCAGGGGGACCTCGGAAACCCGGCGCAGCAAAATTCGGGAGAACCTGAACTTTCGGCTCCTGTGCAAGCACCTGTGGAAGTCAAAGAAGTCACTCTCACCAACCCCGATCTCGAACTGAAGTTTTCAAGCCTGGGTGCCCGACTGACCCATGCCCTCTTGCCCGGTTACAAGGAAACTCTGGAGAGCTCTGAATCGCTGCGATTGCTGTCCCCTGATCTAAAGTCCGGTGGCGCACTGGGAATCCGCATTCCGGCTTTGCAGCTCGACTTGTCAAAAGTGAACTGGCAGATTCTCGATCAGGAGAGTGGGAAGGTGCGCTTTCAAACCAGCATCGGCTCCGATCGTCAGTTGATTCACTCCCTGAGTCTTTCAGAGGACGGTGGTTACGAATTGGTTTCAAAACTCAGTTTTGAGGGCAATTGGAATCCCGGGAGTGAGTTGTATTACGAGATTCTGGGTGCTGAGCGGATTCGATTTGATGATTCGGGGCGTGCAGCGGTCTATCCCAACCAATGGGTGGCAGCCCAGCGTGGTCCGGATGGGTCGATAAAAGAGGCGGTTCACGAGTCAGTGGAGGCATTGGAACTGGGAGAGATGCGCAAGAGCAATGTCGCTTGGGGGGGGCTTGAGAGTACTTATTTTGCCCAGGTGATTCGCCCGCTGGAGGAAAATGCCAGTGGATCGCTCGTGCTCAGGGGGAGTGAACCTGGAGTGAATGAAGCCCTGTATGAGCAGTACGCCGACGATGGACTACAAGGTTGGCCATTGAGAGTTGGATTCAATCGGCGGATCGACTCTTCCCAACCGCACTGGTATGCCGTTTTCATCGGGCCCAAAGATCCGGAGGTCCTGTCACAAAACGACAGCTGGGATGCGATGCAATTGATCGATTACGGTTTCTTCGGTTGGCTCTGTCGCCCGTTTCTATATCTATTGAGAACCTTCGAATCATTCTTGGCATCATGGGGCCTGGCGATCATTTTGCTGACATTTGTGATTCGGGCGGTGCTGCATCCGGTCAACAAGCGCAATCAGAGACAGATGCAGGTTCAGCAACAGGGGATGGCGCGGATCAAACCTCAAATGGATGAAATTCGTGAGCGCTACAAGAGTGATCCGACGACGATGCATCGCAAAACCCAGGAGTTATTCAAGCAGGAAGGCGTCAATCCGGCGGCAATGTTTGGCGGATGTCTGTTCATATTTCTTCAGTTGCCGATTTGGATTGCTCTGATCAATACGTTTTCAGTTGCCATCGAATTACGGCAAACAGCATTTCTCTGGATCGATGACCTGACCCGTCCTGACATGTTGTTTCAAATGCCATTTTCATTGCCGCTGTTGGGAGACTGGTTCAATCTGTTGCCATTGATCTATGTCGTGGTCACATTGATTAATCAAAGAATGATGCCCAAATCCGATGATCCGCAGATGCAAGCCCAGCAAAAGATGATGACCTTCATGATGATTGCTTTCGGGTTCATCTTTTACTCATTTGCCTCCGGGCTGTTGATGTACTTTATCGTTTCTGCGCTCGTCGGGATCGTGGAGCAGAAGTTGATCCGCAGAGAACTGGTTGCGGCAGGAATAACACCAGCGACCCCTTCAGTTCCAGTGGCGACGGGCCCCGGTGGTCCTTCGGGTTCTGGAACCTCACAAGGGCCAGCCCGACCGGGTCAGCGTAAATCCAAGGCCTGAGGAGAACCGATGGCGGATTTCGATCATGGTGCAGCGGATGTCATCATGGCTCTATCCAGCCCTCCTCCACCAGCTCAAGTGGTATTGATTCGATTGGATGGCGCTGGAGCGATACCCTTCTTTGAGGAATACCTAGGTCTCCACTCTGAGGATAATTATTCGGATCAGATTTCACTGTCGGTTCGTCAGCCCACATTTGTCGAATTGCCTTGGGCAATAGATTTTCCGCAAGTGCCAGCGGTGGCAATCACCTGGGAGCATGGCGCTTCATGGACAGGAAATGAGACTGTGGAGATCATCCTTCCCGGTTCACAACCACTGGTAGAAGGATTGCTGGCGATGTTGGAAAGAGCGGGGGCTCGAATGGCAACCCCCGGTGAATTTACTCGCAGGGCATTTATGAATCGGCGGATAGATTTGAGTCGGGCAGAATCTGTCCTTGCAGTGATCGAGGCAGAAGATCGGGCGGCCCTTGCCGCTGCCCGCAGGGTTCTCGATGGTGAACTGGCACATCACATCTGCAATCTCAATGATCAGTTAGTCGATGTTCTTGCGCGATTGGAAGCGGGACTCGATTTTTCTGAACAAGAAGTGGAAAGCCCCGGAGCGGAAGAACTGCAAGGAATGCTTACACCGATCCAATTGCAATTGGAGTCGTTGCTTGAACGCAGGTGCTGGCCATCGCAGGGGCCTGATATCCCACGGGTTCTATTGTGGGGTAAACCCAACGCCGGGAAATCGACGCTGCTCAATGCACTTGTGGGCGCCCCTCTGGCGATCACGTCTCCAACCGCCGGGACGACCACAGACGTCATTCGGGGTCGAATCGAACAGGATGGCCAATCCATCGAACTCTTGGATCTGCCTGGTGACCGCGAGGCAGAAGGCGAAATCGAACGAATCGCCCTCATGCGCGCCCGTGAACTCCTCGATGGGGACGATCGAATAATGTGGGTTTTTGACGGCCGCAGGGGCGATGAGGAGTGGCATGCCGATAAAAGCGGATTGCCACCGGATGTGGCTTCCCGGGCGATCCCTGTTTGGACCCACTTGGACAGCCCGGATGCGATTTCCCCGGCCTCCGCTGATGTGAATCACGTCAGTGCCATCGCAAATGAAGGGCTGGATGATCTGCGAGACAAATTGGTTCACCAGGTCCGGCAGATTCCAGGCCAGATCAGGGGTGACGCATTGAGATTTACCCGACGACAAAAGCATCTTCTTGAGCGATGCCGCGATTCACTCAACAGATCTATGGAAGCTGCGGTTGCGGGTCCAGAGTTATTGGTGGCGGACTTGCGGGAAGCTGCCCACTGGTTATCCGAAATCAGCGGCGAGACCACTCCGGAAGAGGTCCTCGATCGTATCTTTTCCCGCTTCTGCCTCGGGAAGTAACTTCTGCCAGGAATATTGGGCACATTGAGGCACGGCTATCTGTCGAGTAAGATGAGCGGAGTTATTCTGCCGACCCAATTGAGTGGGGAAGGGTCGGTGTCCCGAATCATTTTGCCGGTCATTTTCGAGGGGACCGAGTCAATGCGCTGTCCCAGTTGTGGATCTGAAAAAGACCGGGTTGTGGATTCCCGATCCAGTTCCGATGGTCTGGCGGTGCGCCGAAGGCGCGAGTGCCAAGGATGCCACAAACGCTTCACAAGTTATGAACGAATCGAAGAAACCCCCCGAATGGTCGTCAAAAAAGATTTGCGCCGCGAGCCTTTCAATCGGAGCAAAGTCCTTGATGGAATCATGACCGCTTGCCAAAAAAGGAAGATTTCGGTCGAGAGCATGGAAGCAATCGTTGACGAAGTCGAAAAACGGATCCGGGAAGAATACGACCAGGAAGTCCCCTCAGGCTTTGTTGGAGAGGTTGTGATCGAACATCTGCGAAAGCTGGATTCGGTAGCCTACGTGCGCTTCGCTTCTGTTTACCAGGAGTTTGCGGATGTTTCCGAGTTTCTGAATGAGTTGACCCGCCTGGTAGACAAAGAAAGAGCCACCGATGTCCAAAGCTGATTCGAGTCGCCGGCAGCAACTGGAATTGCGATTGCGACGAATGTTGGCGACGGTGGTCGACCCGATAGATCTTCTGGGTAGAACTTCAAAGGGTGGTGATGGGGAAGCCTGTGCGAACGTCATCATCGATCGAGTGATTGATCAGGTCGGAGACAGGGCAAGCGATTGGCAAAGTCATGAGTTTGTCGAGCCTCTCCGGGAGGCTTGCAAGGCATCCGGATTGGAAGAGTGGGCACGCGAGTTCGATAACCTGGTGTGCTACTCAGGGGATCAATTGGTGCCTGGCATGTTACTCGCGGAGATGACCCGGCATCTGACAGACTTCAGTCACCCTGGACAATTGGAATCCTTCTTCTCAAGGTCATTCCTTTCGCAAAATTGGCCATTGCACGATGGCCTGCTTCCGGTTGAACCATTCCGGTTATTGCATCGCCGAGTCGAGTTGGGAAGCATCCTCGGATCACGGGACAATGTAGAGACGATTTGCAAAGAGTTGTTCCGCGAGTTGGAGTGGATCAGTGGAGAATTGACAGTTGCAGGAGTATTGGAAGGCCCATTAGAAATCACTCATGAGGAGGCCTCGGTGCGTTGGCTTCGGCTCAGTGAGAGGGTCAGGGGTTTCCAGGATTCGATGCGCCCGCGACCCCGAGTCCGGTGGGAGTGTGCTCCTCCAGTCAGTCCGAGACCGGGGTTTCTTTACGTGGATTCGGCAAAGGAGGAGTGGTTTGGCGATTTTCTCCATGACTGCACCTCCCGCCCTGGAGGAGCGGATATCGTTCTCAGGGTTCCAGGAGAGATTCCTGTCCCCCTGAGACCATCGCTTTCGAGGGCGTTGAGGGGTGCAAATCCTCCTGAGTTGATCTGTGATTCCGCCCTCCAGCCATCGATCGTGGCGGGAGTTCTGCCTCCGGATCCGGAAGTACTTTTGGTGCTCGAGCAGAGAACCTGCAGTTTTGACCTGATCTTGGAGTTGGGCGCAGATCCCCCTTGGCGTCAGGATTGGCTCGATTTGAGAGGGTCGGGTTCACCCTTGTGGTGGGCCCGCGAACAAGACTTCCCCAAGAATTCCATCGATTACATACAGAGAAATTTTCATGAATTGGAATCGCTTCCCGTGATCGCATTGGAGTCGATGATAGTCAGTCGTAGCAGAAGAGATTTGGGGAGACTTTTGGACAGAATCTCTCGCCGCAGGGGAGGGGGTTGGGAACGTCTCGCAGAATTGCTGCGTTTGACGAGCTCCCCCCCCGGAATACTCCAACACTCAGAAGACCGGACCCTCTGAACCCGAGGAGACATCAGTTGTACTTGAAGAAAATATACCTCTCCGGTTTCAAGTCCTTTGCAGACCCGGTTCAATTTGATTTTGATCCTGGGACCAGTGCTGTTGTTGGGCCCAATGGGTGTGGTAAATCGAATGTGGTTGATGCATTCCGTTGGGTATTGGGTGAACGCTCTGCAAAGGGACTTCGTGGCAGTGAGATGCTCGATGTCATCTTCAAGGGGACTGCCACTAGGCCTGCATTGTCGAGAGCTGAAGTTCGGCTGGTATTCGACAATGAAGACACCACGCTTCCCGTCGAGACTGCTGAAGTTGAAATCGGCAGAATCCTGCACAGGGATGGGAACAGTGAATATGAGATCAATCGCAAAACTTGTCGATTGAAGGACATTCAGGCGATTTTCGCAAATACAGGGATTGGCGCAGATGGTTATTCGGTCCTGGGGCAGGGCCAGGTGGACTCCTTTCTCAATGCGAATGCACAAGAGCGCAGAAAGATTTTCGAGGAAGCGGCAGGGATCTCCAGTTTCCGCAAACAGAGAGCGGAAACTACCAATCGACTTGATCGATCCGAGAGAGAATTGACCAGGGTTGAAGATCAGTTGTCAGAAATCGAACGGCGAATTCGCAGCCTCAAACTCCAGGCGGGGAAAGCCCGCAGATATTTGGAGGATCGAGACCGGTTTCGTCATGTGAGTACTGTTCTTGCAGCCTGGGATGTTGAGCAACTTCAATTTGAGCAGGAGTCTTTGAACTTTCGACTCAGTTGGAGAAACACCCTTCGGAATCTGATCTCTGTGGTGGCAAATCGCCTCGATTCAAAAGTTGAAGATGTTCGAAGTGGCATCGAGGGACTTCACCGGGAACTGGAAGAGGTCCGCCAAATCGAAACCGAGAAGCGGGTTGCATTGCAGGGAATCGAAATCCGGCGCGTACAGATGCGTGAACAGCAGGATCAGAGTCGACGCAGGAACGAAGATCGTCAAAGGCAATTGGAAGAGTTGTCTCACATCGAAGAGGATTATCGCCATCGACGATCTGAAGCCAGGGACAGGATTCGCGATTCTTTGGGAGAGTTGCGTCATCTGCGAGCAGTGCTGAAGCAGTTGAAAGTGGATCACTCCATCGAACTCGCAAATCAGGACGAGTTGGATCGCAGGATTCATGACCTCAAAGATCAGGATCTCGGTCTTGTATTTGAGCAGTCCCGATTGAAAAACTCCGTTGCATCCCATGAGGGAGACCTTCGCGGACAGGACGCCATTCGTGAGCGCAGAACTACCGAAGATCTCGATTATCGCAAGCAGCAATCGGAGATCGAATCCCGGATCAGTGGGTTGGAAAAGAAGATCCGTGATTCCCATGCCATGGAGCATGAGACTCAGATCAGGATGGAATCTCTGCGATTCGAGATCAGTCAGAGGACTGACATCCTCGGTGGTGCAAGGAAGCGATTGACCGAAGTCCGATCAGAGTTGGAATCCTCTCAAGGCAGGCTTGAATTGCTCAAGGATCTCGAAGAGAACCTGGAGGGGCTTTCAAAAGGCACCCGGGATTTGTTGAGCAGTGAGGCACCCGCAGCAGGAGACATCCGTGGCTTGTTGGCCCGATTGATCGAGGCAGAACCGGAGACCGCCGAGATGGTGGATGCGGTACTGGGGCGGATTCTCGAGACGGTGGTTTTTCAGGGGAGAACTCCGATCGAGCAGAGAATCCGTGCCGTGACAGAGATCCTAGATGGCGAAGCGGTTAATTTTGTCGCTCTCGAAGATGATCTGGAGACAGGCAAGCGTCGTGGCAGTGTCGCGTTGCCAGAAGGAGTGGTGACCCTCGCCAGTCGTGTTCGCTGTGAAAAACTGTGTCGACCCATCGTGAACGCCCTGCTGGATGAAGTTCTCGTGGCGCAAAACATGGACCAGGCATTATCCCTTCGCAGGCAATTCCCCGGGTATCGAGTAGTGACCTCCGATGCCCATGTGGTCGAGCCTTGGGGGGCGGTCAAGATCCCAGCGGTGAACAAGACAGGGCTTGTTTCCCGTCAGGTGGAGATGAATCAACTTGAAGAGCGTGTGGAGATTTTGACCGCCGATTTGGAAGAGCTTTCACAGGAAGGTGACGCACTGGAGGAATCCATCGTCACTCGCCAAGGAGAGTTGCAAGGTCTGGAGCAGGATTCAGCGCGAGCAAAGCTCGAGGTTGAACACTCTTTGGCAGAACGACAGCGTTGCCGTGAGAGCATCAAGCGGATCTCTGACAAGCGCGCCTCCCTGAAAATTGATATCGAAAAAGCAGAGCATTTGACCCTTGAATTGAGGGAACTCAAATCCTCCGCGGAAGTCGAACTAAAAGAGATTGACTCACAAAGGAACTCGATTGCTGGAGACTTGGAATCCGCAGAAAAGACCCTTGAACCTTTGGCCAATAAATTGGCCCAGTTGGAGGGGGGGCTGCAGAGCCGATCACTCGAATCAACGAGGGTTCAGGAGCGAATCTCTTCCGATTGGAGAGAGCAGCGTCGACTCGCAGATGAAATGGAACAAAGGCAAGCCCAGAGAGAGCGGATCATCAATGACATCGCAGGAGACGAAAAGCAATTCGCCAAGTTGTCTGAAGATCTGAACAAGATCGATGGCGAGGAGAGTGCGTTTGGTCTTCAACTCACGGAGGCAACCGGGCAGCGCACGGATCTCGACCATCGACTCGAATCGGAAAGAGCGCAAAGAGGAAGATTGGAAAGAAAGGTCAAAGAGTGTCGTCTGCGGGGTGAGCAGATACGCGAAGGCCGTGAAACTGATCTACTGTCTGAGAATGAATGCAGGGTTCGTATAGAGGGTATCCAGGACAAGATTCGCGAGGATCTTGAAATGGAACTTTCCGAAGCCCCTGTCGGCGAATGGCAACAGCTTCTCATCGCCGATTCAGAATCCTTGGATGAATTGGTGCTGCGACTGCGGGGTGAATACCAATCCCTCCAAGAACGATTGCGAAGAAATTCCAACGTTAACCTGCAAGCAGTTGAAGAATTGGATACAGAGGAATCCAGATTTGAAGAGATCACGGGGAAAGTCCAGGATTTATCTGTCGCAAGGGACCTGATCATCAAAGCAATATCGACGTTGGACGATCAGTGCAGAACCCTGTTCCGGAACTCTTTCGAGGAAGTTCGCCAGCACTTCCAAGAGATTTTCTCTCTCATGTTCGGTGGAGGTACTGCTGAACTCAGGTTGGATGACGATGAGGTGGATCCGTTGGAAGCGGGAATCGAAGTCGTCGCAAAGCCTCCTGGGAAACGGATCTCCAATCTGAGATTACTATCCGGTGGGGAACGGGCACTGACTGCGATTTCGGTGATCTTCGCCCTCTTCAAAACCCGTCCTAGTCCCTTCTGCATCCTCGACGAAGTGGATGCTCCTCTTGATGAAGCGAATACGCGACGATTTGTCAGGGTTCTTCAGGAGTTTGCCAAGAGTTCTCAGTTTCTCGTGATTACCCACTCAAGAGTCACCATGGTCGAAGCGGAGCGCCTATATGGCGTGACGATGGAAGAGCAAGGTGTATCCAATAGGGTTGTCGTCAAAATTGACGAGGCGGACGATTGGATGGAATCCAATAAAGACGAATCCAATGTAGGGGGTCGTTTCCGTGACCAAGGCGGAATGTCCCTCTATGGGCGAGGCGGCACCGCGGTTCCGTCTGAACCTGTCGTCCGCTAAATTCCCTGATTGCTGTTATTAAGGCTTCTCCTGCTATCAGGGAGTTGTTTTCCACCAATGCGATGGTGCCCGGTTTGACGCTTTTCGCAAATGCGGGCTAGTCTTCCTTGACGACGAACTTTTGCCGACTTTTCGGAAAGGATTTCCTTTTCGAAAAGATCACCATGCGGTTTCGGCGCTCGTCTGGAAGTCATTACCGGGCAGGAGAGTCGATTGTCCACTTCGGATAGATTCGACCCGATTGTGGGAAACAGTTCGATGATTCAGAGTCTTTGGTCCTTCGTTCTGAAGGTCAGTGACTCTCGTCAGCCTGTGATGTTCATCGGTGAAGACGGCGTTGGTAAAAAACTTGCAACGAGAAAAATTCATGCGACCGGGTGTATCGCCGGATCCCACCTCCGTTTTCTCGATGGAGCCGCTTTTCGAGTGGAGCAGATTCTTCATCAGGATCAATCGCACTCTCTGTTGAGCCGATCTGGAACCGTCTACATCGGCAGGGCCGAGATGGTATCTCTCGCAGCCTTTCAGGATTTGCTCGAAGTGTACCTGGAGAGTACCGACCAAATCCCACGATTAGTCTTTGGGTTTCGCAGTACTCCACAGGATGAAATCAAGGCAATCCTAGATCAGATGGATCCTGCAGGCTCCTTCTCGATGACACCTCTTCAACAGCGACCCGAAGATATATCTCCGATCGCCCGTTATCAGATTTGGAGTCTGTCTTTCAAGGAAGATTTCAATGAGCGTTGGACAGATTTCGAAACCCACGTACTGCCTGAATTCATCGAACGTGATTGGCATGGAAACGTCGAAGAGCTGCTTGAAGAGGTGAAGTCATATTGCCAATCAACGGCTGAAGCTGGCGGTAGCCGAATCGTCGAGGATATCAATACCTCAGTGTCTGCCCACTGGCTCAAAGAGCAATTTGAACGGATGCACGAAAAGCTTCTCGACAGGTGGAATCACGAAGATTCCCTTTCAGCGAGTGAATTCCCCGGAGAGACGTGGAGGTCACGATGAAAGTCGAAGAGTTGAAAATACTCGTTGCAGACGATGATCCTGGCGCAAGGGAGCTCGTGTCAGCCATTCTTTCAGCAGACGGATGGCCTGAACCGGTTCTCGTTGAAGACGGGGAAAGAGCGCTGGAGCAGATTCGTGAACACCACTGGGATATTCTCGTCACAGACCTCGACATGCCGCGCATGAGGGGGGATGACCTGGTCCGAAATGCGATCCAGGAAGACCCTGACTTGAGCATCGTCGTGACTACAGGTGACGGAACTGTGCAAAATGCTGTAGATCTGATGCAGTCCGGAGCGACCGACTTTATCACCAAACCCTACGACGTCGATGAGTTCATCGCCTCGATGCAGAGGGCTCGCCTTCGCGCTCTGAATGTCCACGAAGTCAAGGGGATGAGGGACACCGTTGAGGCACTCTTGGTCGCACTCGAAAGCAAAGACCGATACTTGAATGGCCACTCAGTCAGAGTCCGGGACATGGCTTTGAAATTGGGTCAGTTTGCCGGTTTGGACCGAGGGCAATTGAGAGCGCTCGGATATGCCGCATTGCTCCACGATGTCGGGAAGATCGGCATCCATGAAGACATTTTGAACAAAACCGGCAAGTTGACTGACTCTGAGTACAAAGCGATTCAGCGGCACCCTGAAATATCAGCAGAAATCATCTCTCCAGTTCCATTTCTTGCTCCGAGTTATAAAGCGGTTCTTCACCATCACGAGAGGTGGGATGGACGCGGTTATCCAGATGGGCTTAGCGGGGAACAAATTCCCCTTATGGCACGAATCATCGCAGTAGTGGACGCATTTGACGCAATGACCAGTGATAGATCATATCGTTCTGCCTTGTCAAAAGAGGTGGCATTGCAGAAGATTCAATCAGGCAAGGGGGAGCAATTTGACCCTCGCATTGCCGACCTTTTTGAAAAACACAAAGACGAGATCCTCGTCAGGGAGGAAGTGACCCCATGAATCATCCATTAGCAGAATCGGGTTCCGCACACAAACCGTCGATTCTTCGTCTTCCGGTTTTTAACGAGTCCGGAGGAAATGACACCTTTGTCGCCGGAAATGATCCCAGAACTTTGCGAGTTCTGCGCACCTTGTCGGCGGTATCACCTACCGATTCCACAATCCTGATCGAAGGAGAGAGTGGAACGGGTAAAGACCTTGTTGCACGTCTTGTGCATCAGACCAGCAAGCGTGCAAGTGGACCTTGGGTCACGCTGAATTGTGGCGCAATCCCCCAATCACTGGTGGAGAGCGAACTTTTCGGAGCACTCAAGGGCTCTTACACCGGAATCGACAGGGACAAAATCGGATTGATCGAGAAGGCGAATGGAGGAACCCTGTTCCTCGATGAGATCGGTGATCTGCCGATGGAAGCCCAGGTGAAATTGTTACGGGTTCTTCAATCGGGACGGATACGCGCTGTTGGTTCCAATGAAGACAAGGCTGTAGATGTGCGAATTATCGCTGCCACCAACAGGGATCTGCGCGACGAGGTCAATGCTGGAAGATTTCGCCTCGATCTGTTCTACAGAGTTCACGTGGTGCATGTTGAACTGGCACCATTGCGTGATCGGGAAATGGAATTCCCTCATTTGGTAGAAGCGATCTTCGACAACCTGCGTAACAAAGGTATCAATGTTCCTGAACTGCGCAGCAGTGCAGTTGAAGTTTTGATCAAGCACAATTGGCCCGGGAATATTCGTGAACTTGAAAATGTTCTCGAGCGATCAGTTTTGCTGAGTGGTGGTGAGGCAATCGACGGCGAAGAAATTCGCGAACAGATTGCAAACTCTCCCCAACCGATCGTTGAGAAGGCCGTAACTTCGAGTCCAGGGTTTGCGGGTTATCCGGTGACGATGTCTCTCACTGAGGTTACCGATTCGCACATCGAGAAAGTTTTGACCCATCATGGTGGAAACAAAACTCGTGCGGCACGCGATCTGGGCGTCAACGTGAAGACGATTTACAATCGCACTGTTGCCAGGGCAAAGGGTGACGATAACTCAGGAATTGATCAGGCGGCCGAGTAAATAGACTCACTCCTGTACCAGGTTAGATAAATTGAGCGGTTGGGCTAGATGCCGGTCGGGTCGATGACCAGAGCGACCATCGTGCCCCGCCGCTCAATTTGTATCACCACCGGTTGACCCGCCTGCAATTTAGCCATGCTGTCGGAGTGACTGGAAAAGACTGCACCCATCGATGTGAAATCCAGGGCTTGGCCATCGACCATTTTCAAACGATCTTCATTCTTGAGACCCACCTTTTCGAGCAGGCAGCCTGCCTTGATGTCGAAAATTCTCAGAGACCCATCTTCCATCGGCTCACTGGATGCGTTCATCAGTTCCCTCTGACACTCTGTTCTGTTCGCAAGTTTTTTCATCAATGGACGGTTGATACGAAAAACTTCAGATCTGGGCTGTCGAGGAGGCCGAGTTTGCCCTTCCGCGGGTTCAGGAGTCAGATTGTCGGTGAGGATTTCTTTTTGCTCGGGCGTCAGATTTTTTTGCAGTTCTTCGAGTGAGATTTTTTCTGACTTGAGAGCGACATCGGGAATGGAACTGGGCAATCCGAAAAGGAAACCCACCGCAGTGGCCAGAAGTATGATCAGTATCAGTACACCCCAGAGGAGTTTGTCAAAGAAGCTCATATCACCATCCTGCTTTCGCTGGCAGTAGCCCGGGGGCTTGTCGGGTCCAGTTTACTCGATCGTCGATTTTTTTTCATTCATTCCCGGTGAACCCGCAAGATTCGACCGATGAGACCTGCAGATCAGCGACGAAATCCCAGTTGCCGATGGAGAGGGGTATAGCGGAAGTAGGTTTCAAAAGTCAGAATTCCCATCGCTGTCTGTGCAACTCTTCCCCCTGCTTTGCCAAGCCAGTTCGGATCCGGATCCCAGGATCCCCGGCGTTCACCTTCTGTATGCTGCAGTGGAAGAACGTGCTGCTGAATCGCAGAGTTCCATCGATCCCACTCCGGTCCACCCATGTGGAACAGGGCCAGGGTTGCGGTGTACCAGTAGTACATCGATTGCGGTTCCCGGTCCCAATCTTTGCGTGCTTCAGGATCGGGCAAGTGCTGAATAATTTTTTGAGCGCTTTTTTGGCTTTGCCTCGAAAGGGGTGAGTGACCCAAGGTCAATCGGGTGAGCAGGCCGACCGCATCGATTCCATATCCTCCGCGACCTCGTCCCCGACCCCGATCTGCATAGGTGGCACTTCCACTGTGATCGATACAACGCAATAGGTATCGTTCTAGTTTCTCAATCACGATCGGTGGTGGCAGATCCCCCAATTTCCTGCCGGCATGAAGAGCCAATACTTGCCAACCAGTGATGGAGAGATCATTACGCAAGGTTGGAGAAGGAACGTAGTCCCAACCTCCTCCAGGTTGTTGGCTTTGGGCGATGAAATCGAGAGCTTTGCGTGCATGATTCTCGATGATCGGGTGATCCATCAGTTCTGCCGCCTCACAAAGTGCAAAAGTCGCAATTCCATGATCGTACAGATTGCGTGGGGACTCTCCGGGAGCACTGCGGATGCAACCTGTCGAATCCTGATGCTGCAGCAGCCATTGCAGCGCCTTCCATGAGGCGACTTCTCGGGGTGCTCCCGTAGAAGTGGGGGGATGTCCGTTCCCGAGGAGGGCTAGCAGGCATAGTCCCGTGATTCCTGCACGATGCTCGGGGTACCCCGATCCTGTGCAATGATCATCTGCATCGGAGCATTGGGCGTCGAAGCGGTCAGGGGACCAACTGCCATCCCGGGCTTGATGGCGTAACAGCCAATCGATCCCCGCCTCGATGGCTGATTCGGTTTCAGCGGTCCCTCCGTGACTGGCGAGTGCACGGGTCCTTCCTCCTCCGGTGCGGCTCGGTGCAAAGTCTCCACCTGTTGCATTTGCGGTGATCAGATCTTCGGTCGTCGCCGAATCGATGGCCTGATCGATGGGAACAGGTTTGATCTCATTCTCATCCGGATGGTCTACGGGCTCATCCGGTTCTTCGGAAGGTGGGGGGGCCTCGATGACTTCAACCACTTCAGGAGCTTTCTCCTGCTGCGGATCTTCCCGCGGGATGTAGCGAATGATCATTCGGGTTGGATCCGGGGCCGGGGTGGGTTGTGGAGACCACATTGGGATGAGGATCAGAAGAAGGACCATGTGAAAAACGATCGATCCGACGGTGGAGGCGAAGGGGTCGGCGGGAGAATGGGCGATTTCACGCTGGAGAGGTACAGATCTCTTGGGTGGGACGGGCGTGGGCAGCCCTTTTCGGCGAGGCGATTTGCGTGACTTGATTCTCTTTTCCCGGAAGTCCTTTTTTTGCGTCTTCGTTGAAGGGGCAGGGGCGGGCATGCCACTCGATTGGTCGGCCCGTTCGAGGTTGCGCTGTCGTCGAAGGGTTTCAGGGAGCCGAGCGGACTTGCGTGCGGAATCTTTGGAAGCGGATCGATCCCTGCGACGGAAAAAAGAAAAATAGCGTTTGATCAGGGCAAACTCGCGGGCAAGCAACTGTCCCAGGGATCGCTTCAAAGAATCTGCCTTTCGCGGGCTCCATGAGGCCAGCATGCGCCTCCACCAGAGCCCTGCAAGGGCCTTATCGGGCCCCCTCAAGGGCAGGGCCAGCGGCGGGCCCTCCCGGTGGCGATATTTTGACTCCAGAGAAGGGGGAACGCCAGTCTCCCGATCTTGACTCCTGAGACCCCCGGGATACGATATTCTGCTGTTTGGAGGGCCAATCGTTGACGGGTCTAAGCGGTTTCAGATCGATCCGCTTGGTGACGATCGGGGTCCTTGATCCTTCTCCATCGGAGGTTTCTGCCATCCGGGGTATATGGCGGTTCCAACATCGTTGGATTCCGTTGTGTTGTTCTCTGTTGGGTTGTTTTCCGCTGTGTTGATTTCGGCGGTGGACAGGTATTCGGAGGCTGGGTTGAGCGAGGATGATGAGCGGGGCGAGGTGCGTGTCAGAAGTGGCACAATCTGAATCCGATCGTCAAACTCCAAAGGAATCGCCGTCGGAACAGATAGGATCGTGGACGGTCCATCGACCAATACTGAGCTCCCTCAGGGGGTTTCACGGGTGAATTGGTAAATGGCCAGAAGTTTGCTTATGAGAAGTTTGGTTCATGGAGTGCAAATCCCGTACTCTCTGGGTCGAGCCCTTTGAGTGAGCCTGCTCGGAAAGTAGTGTCGCTGGATCTTCTGTGCCGTTGGCTTTGTCGGCTATTTTTGCCGATCACGCTTCGGGACGGGAGTTGGAAGATTTCCGGGCGTCAAGGATTTAGTGGTCCACGAATAGATGAGCCTCAGCAGGAAATTGCGGTCCCAACGGTGTTGATCGCAGGAATCCGGTGTGCATGGAATCGATCGATTCGTCTTGCACGCCGAGGATGACCGCAGCGGCGTCGTTGCGACTTGCCCCTGAGGTCGATTGATTGCGTTGAAAGAAATGAAGCAGACAACCTCGGCTTCGAAACCATCGTTTTTGAAACCATCGTTTCGAAGGTCTCATGGTCCGAATCACTTCGGGTCCCAACTTCCGAGGGAAAGGAGAGCCCCAGTGCTCGTCGCTCAGAGATCTACCGGACTCAACCGGTCGCTATTGTTGTTATTGGTGATGCTTACCTTGGCTGGTTGTAACACCGGACATCGTTTCGGCGTCCAATTCGGGGACCCCCCCATCACCGATCCGCCCCCCGAGCCTCCACCCCCCGTATGCGATCAGCCACAGCTCAATGACGTGATCCCTGTCCAAGGAGGAGCGGGCACTGTCCTGACCTTCACCGGGGTCAACTTCTCTGATACCGGCGGCAATCGGGTCGTGATGAGCAGTTTCAGTGGCCAAGCTGAGATCGATGCACTGATCCTGTCCGTGAACGTGATTCCGGAGGACCCCACCGATCCCAATGCTTGTGGCGCGGTATCGTCGCTGACGGCGATGGTCCCTGGTGGTGTCCGCAGTGGACCCGTGACCCTGCTGGTGAATGGAATCAATGCGGGTGCGGGAGTGTTTACTGCAGCTCCGGAGATCGTCGGCTATGCCGTCGGCGACAACGGCAATCAGTTGATGGCAAACGCTGCCGGCCAGGTCCTCCCCGACGAGGTGGTGATCTATGGCTATAATCTCAATGGAGTCACAGGAGCGATTGTCGATGATGGCACGAGCGCACTGCCCTCCCCCAATGTGACGGCGGGGCTGAATCCTGGGGTGAACTACGATCTTCCCGCTGAAATGGATGCGGTCCGAGTTGAAATACCCACCGGCATCATTCCATCGGGAGATACCTCCGCTTTGACATTCAGTCTCTCTGCGGCAACCCAGACTCTTCCACTCAACAGTTCCAACATCGACATTCCCCTTTCGACGGCAATTGCGGCGGGAGAGTTTTCTGACATGCCGCCCTACGTCACTGCGGGATTGGTCCCTGCGGGAGTCCGGTCCGGGGTGATACTACTGCGTTTCGTCATCGGGTCATTTCCTTCGAAAGGTCGATACGACTTCATCCCCGAATTTGAAAACCCGATCAACTCAGGAAACTGGCAGGATTGCACTGCGTACGACGATCCTAATACCGATTTTCGTGGACTCGGATTTTGTCCTGGAAGTCTGTTGCTGACGGGGCAGACACTGTATGGCCTCAACGGTGGTAGTGAGATGGTTTTCAAGTGGGACAGCAGCGTCGATCTGCCGAATTCGGGAGGTCCCTTGCCGATCCGGGTCCGCATGCAAGCGGAAAACCCCAGCCCAGTGACCGCTCTCTCCGATGATGCGGGAGTGTGGGAATCGGGAGCCATGTTGATTTTAAACGATACTACAGCGGTTTACGAAGGCAGTATCGTTGAAGACTTCGTCACGACTTCGAACTTTGATTTCTCCGCAGGAGGTACGGCCATTTGGGGAAGCGGAGTTCTCGGTTTCAATCCGAGCAGCAACGAGTTCAACTTCAGTGGTGACACCGGACAGGGAACTGTCGACGTCATTCTTCAAGCGGACAATGTGTACGAACTGAATCAGGGCAATGGGTCCATTTTCAATGTGACCGATATCGCCAATGTCTTTGAAGTTTTGCCGATCGGACCCGTGCCGGGAGAATTTCACCTCAGAACTTTGATCATCGAGCAGGGAGCAGAGCTCTCATTTCCCAATCCCCAGCCCACACCGCTGATCTTCCGTTGTTCCGGGACCGGGGACGTCAATGACCTGGTCTTTTCTCTCGCTGCAAACCTCGATTTCTCTGGTGGGGATGGAGTGCAGGGGAACAACACTTCCGGAGGAGCGGGTGGAGCGGCTGGACCGGGAGGTGGAGAGGGTGGTGAAGGTGGAACCGTCACTATCGATGGCGCATCACAAACCCTGGATACGATCACCCCGGCGACTGCCGGCGAGTTTGGTGGATCCCCAGGAGGCGACATCGACGTCATCATTCCGGCGACCATCTTTGTCGCTCGACCTGGAAGTGGTGGTGGCGGTGGAGGCGCAGTCCGTGGTGAGAATGCCATCAATCAAAACTCCTTCACAAGCGTGAATCGCGGATTGAATGGGGTCGGTGGCCGTGCGGTTGCTGATGGCCTCGGTTTCAATCTCACGGGTGGAGGCGGTGGTGGCGGCGGTGGCGTTGGAATCCGCCGACAGCCCACGTCAGCTCCTCCAATCATCAACAATGGTGGTGGAGCAGGCGGCGGTGGAGGCGCGATCATGGTCGTCGCCGACGGTGCAGTCCGTATCACCGGCAGTGTCAACCTGGATGGCGGAGATGGGCAAACCGGTGTCGCGGGAGCGAACTCCGGCGCAGGTGGTGGCGGCGGGGGCGGTAGCCTCGTGATCCGCGCCAGTGGCAACTTGGAGGTCGGCTCCACGGCGATCATTTCTGCAGTCGGCGGATTGGGTGGAAATCAGACTACCACCGGAAACCTTATGCAGGCGGGAGATGGTGGGGACGGTTTGATCCTCTTTGAAACCAATGGCAGCCTCGTGGCACCCGGATCTGTCGATGACGTTTCCCTTAATCCCACTCCCGCAGAGAGTGTCGGTTCCTCTTATGGGATTTCAGCGGGGCCGATCGATGTGGGAACGGGGACGACGGATGTCACCTTTACCAGTGTCGATTCCCCGTACGTGATCGACACCGATGCGGGCACAATTACCACTTTTGGTGGTGCAATCCTGCCCGTGGCAGGTGTCGATGGGGTTTTCGAGTTTGCCAATATGGAAGTTCTCGACGGAGCCGTGATCAATGCTACAGGGAGCCTGTCTCTCTACCTGAGAGCCTCCGGATTTGTCAACATTTCAGGTACCATCAATGTGAGTGGAGAAGCCGGGGGAATTCCTGATATCGATGGAGACCCCGCGAATCCTGTTCCCGGTGCAGGGGGTGTTGCCGGACCTGGTGGTGGTGCCGGAGGTGCCGGCGGCACTTCCGTGGACGCAACAACATTGACGAATGGAAGTGACGGAGGCATCCCCGCAGGGGTTCCCCCCTCACTCGTCTTTACCGGTGTCCCACCTGGAGGTGATCCCGGTGGATCGGTGCCTCCCGATCTGATCGCAGCGGCGGGCGGTGCTGAGTCCGTAGCCGGAGATCCTCTCAGCGGCTGTTCTGCCGGTGGAGGTGGAGGCGGTGGTTTTGCTGTGGATGGGCTGAATGGCACCGGTGCAGGGGATTGTGATCCGGTATTCCCCAATGCGGGGAGTGGTGGAAGCGACTACGGAAGCAGTTCTTTCCTCGTGCCCGACCCCGATAATCCTGGTGCAAGCATCTCGCTTGAAGTAGGAGGATTGGGTGGAGCCGGCGGCGGTGCCCTGTTTGATAGTGGAAACACCATCCCGCTTGCAGCAACCGGCGGCGGCGGTGGAGGTGGATATCTCGAAATTACTGCTGGAGGTCCCCTGAATGTTGGCGACACAGGTCTGATCAACGCTCGCGGTGGTGACTCATACCTGTCTCCCGAAGGGTGTGGTGCAGGGGGTGCTGGAGCGGGAGGGGTGATCCGTATCCGTGGCAAGAGTCGTGTGGTAATTGATCCCGGTGCGACCCTGAATGTCACCGGTGGTGTTGCCAACGGACTTCCGGGGGCTCCCGGGCTTCCCTATCCGGCCACCGGTTCTGCTTCGGGTGGCAATGGCTCACCGGGTTGGATCCGCATTGAGACCCCCTTGGGATTTGCGGAGGGGATCAATGTTTCTCCTGCCCCCAATGAGGGTCCCTTCTTCTCCTTCGACAAGGAGATCAGCACTGCGTTCTCTGTCCCATATGGACTCGTCAATGACGTGGGAACGATTGCCGGATTGAATGACATTTCCTCGGCGATCGTTGTTCAGCAAGCCGGAGATGGCGGAAACTTCAGCAATCACCGCGTCCTCTTTGAGGGGTTCGGGTCCAGCAATGAGAGTTCTGGCATGACAGGGGAATCTCTCGGCATTGTCAGTGACCCTGCTTTCTTCGGAGATGAGGTGGAGAGTATGCGATTGATCGTGTTGCTTTACTCGAACTTTGTTCAGGGTGACGTGGCACCTGTGATCGATCTGATCGAGGTTCCCTTCGCTGAGCCGATCCCTGCTCCCTAGTAAGAGTGACGTTCGATTGCAGTCGAGGGCCCCGGTGGTGCAACCACCGGGGCCCTCGCTTTTTTTGAGTGCAGGAAGTCCAACGGCGAGACGCGATTCAGGATTTCAACTCGCAGGGAGACACCGCTCGCATGGGTGACTTTGCACTACTACAATAGACGTAGGGTGGACCTTCCCCGGTGTCACGTTGGCCCAGTGGTTGGTCCTGCGACTATTCATTAAGGGGAATTTCCATGTCCAGAACAGTGCACGTCATCGGTACGGGTACCATCGGAGAACCTCTCATTGGGCTTCTCTGTCACTTCAAAGAAAAACTGGGGATCGACGAGGTTACTTTCAACAAAAGGTCACCTCTCTTCACGGACAGGTCGAAGGTGAAAAACCTGCTTGAACGTGGTGCGAAATTGTCGACTTCTGCAGAAGCGATGTCCGGCTTTAAAAAACTGGGTCTCAAAGCGGAGTTTGAAACCCGGGAAGCGATCGAGAGATCGGCAGTGGTCATCGATTGCACACCATCCGGCGCAGGGCTGGCAAATAAAGATGAGTACTATCAATCGGCGAACCAGGTGAAGGGTTTCATAGCCCAAGGCTCCGAATTTGGCTTCGGCAAGATGTATGCCCGGGGGATCAACGACGAAGCACTGATTCCTGGTACCGATCGGTTCCTTCACGTCGTTTCCTGCAACACGCACAACCTTGCAGCGATTCTCAAGACACTGGCGATGGAGAATGGCCGTCAGCCAGAGAATCTCGTTTCCGCAGATTTTGTGTGTATGAGAAGAGCAAATGACGTGAGCCAGGATGCGGGATTTGCACCATCACCACAGGTGGGCAAGCACAAGGACGAGTCATTCGGAACCCACCACGCCCGCGATGCCCATCACCTTTTCAAGACGATGAATCTCAGTTACCAGAATCTGTTTTCCAGTGCAGTGAAACTAAATTCCCAGTACATGCACACTCTGAGATTCCGCATCCGCGTCGAAAAGGACACTTCTCTCGAACACTTGTTGGAGTTGATCAAAGAGAATGACCGATTGGCAGTCACTTACAAGAAATCTGCGAACCAGGTCTTCAGTTTCGGCAGGGACCACGGCTTTTTTGGTCGGATTCTCAATCAAACCGTCATTCCCCACGAGACTCTTTCTGTGGTGGATGGCCGTTGGATTACCGGTTTTTGCTTCACGCCGCAGGATGGGAACAGTCTGTTGTCTTCAGTAGCTTGTACCAATTGGTTGCTGGATCCGGAAGATTATGAAACCAAGTTGCAGGTCTTGAAGCCGTGGTTCTTCGAGGAAGTCTAATTTTTTGAAAGATCTGTTTCTTCCCGGGGGGGGATCCCTCCGGGAGGAAGCGGCTCGATCTCTATTTCCCCACCGGGGACCAGCTCCAATTCGAGCCAACCGAGAACATTTTCGATGGGGTCCTCAGCGATACCGTTCTGTCCCATCGGATTCTCTCGGAGTAATTCGAGAGACTCCTCCACCAACACATTGCCGTGAGGAAAATCACGCTGCAGGACCGTCTCAAGTAATTCAACAGCGTCAGCCATGCCGAGGTGAGCGAGGGCCGTGGCAGCTGCCTCCCTGCGTTGTAGAGGTAAGTCTGCCGACAGCAGGTCTCGTCTCAGCCGCTCCTCGATGGCTGTTTTCTGCTGAGGCAGTGGATGCAGAGAGATTCCCTCCAGCGCCTCGATTGCGAGAGCCGCCGTTTCCCCTTCCAGGGTTGAATCCTCCAGCATCTCAAGAATTGCTTCAAAGGCGGGATCACCGATTCGCTGCAGGGAACGGATCGAGATCCGTTGGAGCATTTCGTCCTCTTCCCTGAGAGCCTGGATGAAGACGGTTGTTGATGGTGCACTGCGGAGTTCACCGAGTATCAATGCCATGCACAATTCCCCGGGGAGAAATCCATCCTGACTGTCAATTAAGTCCTGGAGACGATCGATCATGGATTGCTCCAGTTCCGGATCGTCAAAGACGGTATTGATCAGTTGGATGCAAGCCTCAGAGACCTGATCCAGGTCTCCCAGGAACAGGTTCGCCAGTCGCGGATCCATTGAAGCAGGGATTTGTTCATTCATGGGTCCATTGTCTCCTTTTCTGGGAGAGATGGCCAGCGAGACCTGAGCGCTCTGCTGATTTCGTGAACTCTCCACTGGCCCCATAATCTGAAGCGGATATTCTCCAGCCATGTCCAATTCCCGTGATTCACATCGTGCCAGTCGACGACTATGGGTGGGGATTCCTGCTCCGTCTCTCGATTCAAAATGTATCGACCTGCTCGATGACCTTGAGCCTGGGGGTGTGATCCTGTTCCGCAGGAATATCGAGTCCGCTGATCAGGTCCGGCAGCTGACGTCAAAGTTGAGGGAAATTTGTGGAGACCCTTTGCACGTCTGCATCGACCAGGAGGGCGGCAGGGTCGTTCGCTTTCACGAAGGTCTGACCTTCTTCCCTGGCAACATGAGTCTTGGATCGTTGGCCATGAGTGATCTCGATTCCGCATGCGAGTTGGCGTGGGAACAGGGGTGGCATACGGGGAGGGAACTCTTCGATCTTGGCATCGATGTCAATCTGGCCCCGTGCGTCGACTTGGTCGCCTCTGCGGATTCACGGGGAATCGGTTCACGCTCATTCGGTTCCGATCCACTGCTGACGACACGTTTGGCGACCGCTCTCGGGCATGGGATGCGTGAATCCGGGGTGTTGGATTGTTGGAAACATTTCCCCGGATTGGGAAGAGTCACGGTGGATCCCCACTTCGGACTGCCATCGACCGATGCGCAAGGAATGGCAACAGATCTTTCCCCGTTTGCCGGAGCAGAAGCTGCGGGTGCATCGATGGTGATGACGAGCCATGTCATCGCCCGCGGATTGGATCCCCGTCAGCCTGTGACGACTTCACCGATGGCCATCCAGGAGTTGAGGGGGCCGCTGGGCTTTTCCGGTGCGGTGATGACCGATTGCCTCGAGATGGGGGGCGTCTCTGATCTTTCCCCAGGGGACCGGGCAGAACAATCCCTCGCTGCGGGTCACGATATCTTGCTCGTCAGCCATACTGCACAGATCCAGAAGGCAATTCATCAGAGGATGACAGAAATCGTCGAGAGGGAAGATTCCGCTCACTGCGTCAGCATCGATCGATTGAATCGGTTGTCGAAGGGCTTCGTCGAACAAACCGAGCCTCCGCAGCGCAGCGGCGTGGAAGTCGCCCAAGCCATCTGTCGAGGGGGGGTCAGCCTCTTGCAGGGTGAGTTGCCTCCGATGCACCCATCCGATCGTTGGATTCTTGTGCTCCCCGAACAGTTTTCTCATTCTCCTGTGGAAGACCCGCGTCCGGCGACCGAACTGGAGTTGTTCGGGGAAGCGTTACCCGCCGTCAAAGAAACTTTGCGCTTCGATTCTCCGGCGGATTTGCAGAAGCTTGCGCTGGAGTGGGAGCGTAAGGGAGAGCCTGCCCGGATCATCCTCGCCATCCAGGGAGCGCGCCTTCAGCCCGAGTTCCGTGAAGCCCTTTCACGCTGTGGAGAGTGCAGCACTGCTCTGGTGATCCTGCTGCTCGATGACGCCAGAGATTTGGGATCGATGCCGCCAAGGGAATCGGCCACGGTTCTTTGTGCTCACGGTGCCCGTCCCCTGCATCTTCAGACCCTTGCAGAAGTCATGCGCGGAGAAACGATCCCCACCGGGGGCCAGCCGATTTGAAGTCTCCTTCAATGGAAACAGATGAAAAAGAGCCCGCAGATCACAATGATCTGCGGGCTCTTTTCGTTGTTGTCAGATATTGCTACAGGCGAACGTATTCGAAATCGACCGCCTGGCCATTGATCCCCCTGGCAGGCGGGGAGATCCAGTTCGCCATTTTTCCCGGTTCGGTCACCGAGTGCATGATCGATTTGAGGTAGTCGTTGTCGTCGTCGTTCAGCATCCAATCGTGCATGTTGGCACGGAACTCCTCTTCAGTGACCAGGTTTCCTTCCGGATCAAAGTGGTGATCGGAATAAATCCCCTGGGCCCTGTGAAAGCGTCGATTCGGAAGGCTGAAGCGTGTTTCCAGGCCGCTCTTTTCGAGGGTGCGATTCCATTTCCTGAGGGCCCGTTCGCAATCGGCGATGTACTCCTCGCGCAAAACCTCATTGAGGGTATTGCGGTAGGGCAACTCCTCTTCGATGACCACGCCATTTTTGACGATGGGGATCACCTTGATGCCGTCCTTCATGATGTGATCCTCGTAGCGGCCAGGTTCTTTGAAACGGCCCTTGAGGCCTTCTCCAAAAAAGTTTGCGGCATTGGAAGAAATCTCTCCTCCAAAGAGATCGAGGCTGTAACTGAACCAATAATTGATCGATCTCTGGATCATTTCGAGGGGTATGCCGCCGGCTGTTTTCGGCTGTCCATCGGTCTCAACTGTCAACTCAGCACTGCGTTTGATGATGCGGTCGATACCGGTCTCGCCGACGAATAGGTGATGGGCTTCTTCCGTGAGCATGAACTCGCAGGTACGAGCGAGCGGTTCAAACCCACTCTCTGCGAGGGAGGCCAACTGGAATTTTCCATCACGGTCTGTGAAGTGGGTGAAACTGAAGAAGGAGAGCCAGTGATCGCAGGGCTCATTGAATGCGTTGAGGATCCGCGGCTTGTCCTCGTCACCGCTGCGACGGCTCAACAGTTCTTCCGCCTCATCCCGTCCGTCCTTGCCGAAAAATCGGAACAGAAGGTAGACCATCGCCCAAAGGTGACGCCCTTCTTCTACATTGACCTGGAACAGGTTTCTCATGTCGTAGAGTGAAGGGGCGATACTTCCCAGGTAGCGTTGTTGCTCCACGGAAGCAGGTTCAGTATCCGCCTGGGTGACGATGATGCGTCGCAGATTACCGCGGTACTCACCCGGTATCTCTTTCCACGTTGGTTTGCCGTAGTGGTCGCCAAAACCAATGGTGCGCTCACCGCCTCCATCGGGGGCGAGGAAGATACCCCAGCGATAGTCGGGCATTTTGACGTAATCAAAGTTGGCCCATCCCCCCGCTTCGACTGAAACAGCGGTTCTCAGGTAGATGTCCTTGGATTGGAAACCCACAGGGCCCATGTCGT
>CAYRAM010000024.1:0-38789 GCA_964422295.1 uncultured Planctomycetia bacterium
CAAACGCGATGCGCTTTGCGCCCATCGTGTCGGTTCCTCTCGTTTCGGGTCGCCGTTTTGGATCTTCTTGATCCAGCGACCGGGTTAATCAAAGAAAACTAGTCAACGATGGCGAGAACATCATCCTCGCTCATGATCAGGTATTCCTGACCTTCGACCTTGATCTCGGTTCCGGCGTAGGAACTGAAGATGACGCGGTCATTCTTCTTCACCTGGAAGTTGGCGCGATTGCCATCCTTGAGAAGCTTGCCATCACCCAGGGCCATGACCTTGCCCTCGCGGGGCTTCTCTTTGGCGTTATCCGGCAGGAAGATGCCGCCTTTGGTCTTTTCTTCGGCTTCGAGCCGCTTGACAACGATCTTGTCGTTCAGCGGACGAAGATTGAGCTTGGACATTGGAGTCCCTCCCTTTCTCATGCCCTGAGGGCATTCAATGAACACTATTTCAAATCAGGGGTTGGCAATGAAGCAGCGCACTGTTTTGATCCAAAACTGAATCGAGCCAGCACACGGCGAATCAACTTCGCCAAGCCTCCCCATTCCTTTTCCTTCTTTATTTCTTCTCTTCTCCGAGGAGAAAAGTCCGCACCAGGTCCTGGACAGATACACGGAAGTCCGCAGGCATCACCGGTTTCGAAAGCAGTCTGAACCCTCCCACGGATTTCACTTCGTCATGCAATTCGACCGTCGCCTCACCGCTGACGAATAGCGTCGGCAATGCCCAGTCCAACTCATCGCGAGTCCTTCGAAGGACCTCCACCCCCGTCAAATCGGGCATATGCACATCGAGGACCATCAAATCGAAAACACTGGTCAAATCGCGCCGGACATTTTTCGGGGAACAGTCTCTGAGAATCCTCAGGGCCTCTTCACCTCCGCAAACCTCCTCGGTGGCAAAACCATCGAGATGCAGCAGCGCTGCCAAACTGCCTCTGACCCCCGCATCGTCATCCGCCAAAAGCACGCGCCAGGATCCTTCTTCAGACTTCGAATCGAAGGGAGAAGGTCTCATGTCGATCTCCTTGTCTTTCGATTCGCGTCAGCCAGCACCACGGCCAAAACCGGGGTCCGAAAAGGGGGAATTGCGGGTATCCAAATCCCGGCCCCCATCTATTTGCAAGGGCTGTGCCGCTGAAGGCGGTTCTTGTGCAATATCGTTAAGTAGTTATATTTCATAGGCTTATAACCTTGGTGATGAACCGATTCAGGGCCCCCTCGAAAGAAAATGCGCCAAGTTGGCAGGAGGCTGCCAAAGTCAGCAGTTTGGCCTGCCACAGTGGCAGGCCTCACGTCTCCCCAGAGAGTTGGGTGCGGGTCGTCGGTGCAGTCCTGTTGACGTTAGCCTTACCGAGGGCACCATCCCGATGAGGTTACCCCCCAGCCCAGGAGCATCCATGTCCCAGTCTCCCCAGGATCCGGTCCAGTTAGCTGAAGAGATTCGCAACCTGCTGGAAGGGTCAGATGCGGAACAGCACCTCAGGGAGATGCTCCGTGATGTTCGGCCGGAAGACATTGCACTCGTCCTCGATGATCTCTCCCCGCTACAAAAGTGGAAAGTCTTTTCTGCCATCGAAACTGAAGCTCAGGCGGAGGTGATCGATGATACCGATGCAACATCACAGGAACAAATCATCGGCCATCTCGATTCAGGTCTACTGCGACAGATTCTGGAAGAGATGCCACCCGATGAGGCCACCGATCTCCTCAACGAGTTACCACAAAACCGTCGCCGCGAAGTGCTCGCAGGCATGGATCCGGAAACCACTGTTGAACTCTTGAGGCTAATGCAACACTCCCCCGAATCTGCCGGGGGAATCATGACCCTGGATTACATTTCGACCGCTGAAGATTCGACTACGGGAAAATCTCTTGAGCAACTTCAATCGAAGATCGATGCGGAAGTCGTGAACTACGTCTACGTCATCGATGAAAACAGGCATCTTAAAGGAGTTGTCTCAATTCGGGATTTGCTGGCGAGTGATCCGCAAGTTGGTGTCTGCGAGATGATGAATTCGGAGGTGATTTCAGTCCTGGTCACGGAAGATCAGGAAGAAGTCGCAAATCTGGTGCGTCGATATGGTCTAAAAGCGATCCCTGTGATCGACGAAGACAATCATCTCCTTGGAGTGGCAACCATCGATGACATCGTCCAGGTCATTTCAGAAGAGGCGGATGAGGACTTCTACAGGCTGGCAGGATCCCCTGAGGGGCACCCCAGTCAGCAAAGGGTAATGAAGAGGGCTCTGGTCAGAATTCCGTGGCTGCTCCTCCCCGTGATCAGCGGGTTTATCCTCGCATGGATGCACCCTGTCGAAGAAGGTGGTTCCTTGCAGCAAATCCTCGACTCTCATGCAGATCGCCGTCTTCTCCTGGCAGCATTCATCCCATTGGTGATGGGCTTGGCGGGTGGAGTAGGAACCCAATCTGCTACGATGGTGGTAAGAGGAATGGCCGTGGGTGATATCGAAATCGGACGCTCCACTCTTCGCCTGTTCAGACAAGAAGTCCTCATTGGTATTTTGATCGCCCTGAGTATTGGACTGATGATTGGATTGGTGCTGGTTACATTCGAAGGCTATCAGAGCGGTGAGTTCCACTGGCTATTCCCCACAGCGGTGACAGGAGGAATAGGATTGGGAATTATCCTGGCTAGCGCTTGCGGAACTGCGATTCCGATCCTGTGCGGAAAAATGGGGCTCGATCCAGCGCTTGTTGCTGGGCCCTTTATCACCAGTTTTATAGATGTAACTGCAGCCGTCACCTTCATGATGGTTGCTGAGTCAATTCTGCGCTCAGCCTAGCTTCAACCCCGAATCTCTTCTTCTGTGAAACCGTAGCGCTCCAGTTTGTTGTAAAGGGTCTGCCGAGGGATTTTCAGGTGCTTCGTTACACGAGACTTGTTACCCCGGTGTTGCCGCAACGCTGCCAAAATAACTGCTCGTTCAACTTCAGTCACAATCTCATTGAACCCTTCGGTTCGAGGGATTCGAATGATGGTCTCCTCTGGGGTCACTTCAAGGTTTTCACCAACCAAGGATCCTGAGGGAGACTCATTGAGCACTGACAGAATCACCTTTCTGGCGATGATTCGCTTTTCACTGATCAGGTAACACTGCTGAATCACATTTTTCAATTGCTGAATGTTTCCTGGCCAGGAGTAACTCTTGAGCTCAACTGCTGCGCTTTCTGAAAACTTTTTTGAACTTCCATGCTCTTCACGGAGCTCTTTGAGAAATACATCGATGAACAATTCGATGTCTTCCTCCCTCTCCTTGAGGGAAGGCACCTCCAATTGGAAACCTGCCAATCGGTAGTACAAATCTTCCCGGAAGGATCCATTCTGAACAGACTTCTGCAGATCACGACAACTTGAAGCGATGATCCTGCAACTCACGGGAACCAATTCTGCCGATCCGATGGGCCGCACCACTCCTTCCTGAATCACCCGGAGGAGCTTCTGCTGCACTTCCATCGGCAACTCACCGACTTCATCGAGAAACACGGTTCCACCATTGGCTCTCTCGAACAGCCCTTGGCGATCTTGATCGGCTCCGCTGAATGCACCCTGCTTCCAGCCGAAGAGCTCTCCCTCGACGAGGCTGGGTGTCAAAGAACCACAACTAATCAACTCGAATGGAGATCCATCGGGATTGCAATGCTCATGAATTTTGTGAGCCAAAAACGCTTTCCCGGTACCAACCTCCCCTTTGATCAGCAGACTCAAATCCGCTTGCCCAACCCTGATAGCCTGCTCCAAAGATGCTTTCATCTTTTCCGAGTAAGTCTTGATGCCCAAAAATGATCTCGCTTTTGTATCGCTCAACAAATCTATCGAAGTGTCGGCTATTGAATGATTTGATTCGGTCAATAGATCTTCAGTTTTTTCAAGTTGATCCAGTAGTGACTCGATTCGAATCGCTTGGCGGCTAATCAGATACGCATCTGAGATCTCCCCATGAAATCTGGCGAGCACTTCAGTGAATGCCATTGGGATGTCTGTGCCAAATTGCGTCCCATCATTCAGTCCCAAAACAACGCCGATGCTTACGGAGTCCGACACTTCCAGTACCTGGAGCAACAACCCTGATTCTTCGTAGCACGTTTTCGGCGCTGCGCTATTTGTATCGGCCTGAATTGCTGAGGTGCGAATGCATTCACCGATCTTGCTTGCAAGATCATGGGGAATGGCACCATTTGTAAAAAGGACCTTGGGATTTGAAATGCCGCGTTTTCCTGCATTATCGCACGATACCATTGCAGAAAAATCGGCCTCGAATTGCTCTCGCAGTACTTCCAACACCCTCGTGCTGAAAACTGTGAATCGGCGATTCTCCGAAACGCTCTTTTGGCCCTCTTGACTGTAGGAAAACCCAATTTCATTGTCGGTATAAGTCATTTCCCAGCTCCTGAACATTCCCACTCAATGTGCTCGACCTGCGTTCAACGAATTCATGGGGTATCCTGTAGTAGACCTTCGAATTGCGAAGATCCGGGTCTTCGGGCCCCTGAAATATTTATCGAACTGCCACAGGCCACAACTTGAGGTGTATTTTCAGAAAGATAAGGAGAATCGGCATGAAGTGCCAAACGACAGGGGAAGATAAGCAACAATGACATCTGGTCTTGCCCTCGTTTGCTTATCTCTGCAGTTACTTTTCTCCCCGGTGGCGAATCCACCTGGTGCGCATGTGCCATCATCTGTTCTCCGCCAAGATCCCGCCTCGGATGGCCCGTTTGATTGGGTCAAAAATCTGGGCTCAGCGGACTGGATCATTCGTGAAGAGTCTGCAGAAAAACTCCTCGATGCTGGCGAAGAAGCGGTCGATGCATTGCGTAGCGCCCTGTCACATTCAGATCTGGAAGTGAGGGAGAGAGCAAGAGAGCTCCTCTCCATAATATCTCCACTGGTGATTCGCATGGATGTCGCCAGGCTCGGCAAGGATGCAAACGCTTCTCTGAACACCCCATTCGTGTCCACACTGTTCAAAACCCTTGACTTCAAATCGGGCGAGACCCGCTTGAGCACGATTCAAACTGATCATGAGGAGCGCAGATTCCAAATCTCTCTCAGGGGGACGGAGGCTCCTTTTTCCGTTGAAGCTCTCTTCCATGGAACAAGTACTTCAAGCATGACAGGCCCCCCCGGTCAAAAGATCATGCCAGGTGTTCCCTGGGTCATCCTCAGTGAAGACCGGGTCCGTTCCGAAACTTCCATGGGAATGACTACATCCCAAAGTGAAAACTCCACCTGGATATTACTGATGACTGAAGCTCACCAGGCGGAAGATGATCATGGCGATCCTGAAACGCGTCTCAAAGACAGTTTGATCAGGAGTCTCCGCAACAATCCGAGCACACAACAGATCGTCGCTGCTGCGATGTGGGAGCAGATCCCGGATGAGGAATTCACCTCCGATATGTCACAAAGAGATAGCGAGGCCCTGGGAGATGCCTGGCTTGTTGCGAGATTGATCCGTGATCTCCCAGGATCAAGGGAGGAGACTGAAGCGATCATATCTCTTCACCTCTCAGGTGAAGAACCTATGACGGCAAAGAGAATCGACGGGCTTCTTCCATTTGCCATCGAGGCGGATCTTAAAGGATCTGCTGAGCTTCTTTATCAACATTGTGCGGACCTTTCACCTTGGTCTCAGCATCTGTTGTGGAGCTCCCTGGATCAAAAGATCCGAAATGGTGCTTATTCCGAACCAGCGATGTTGAAACTTTTGCGTTCACTGACCAAACCAGAAAGTCTTGCGGTACTGCGCTGGTCAGATTCACACATGAGTTCGATGTGGTCATCGCTGATTCGCAACCTGAATACCAATGCCTTGAATGAAACGTTCGCTGAAAACTGGTCGGAGATCATGGGGGAAGATCTCTCACAATCGACAGGCAGGATCCCGCTTTTCTTTGCTGCCCTAGGCTTCATGACAAACAAAAATGTTTCTCTGAAGCCCGGTTGGAAAGATTCCATGACGGAATTGTTGCCAACCCAATATGCCGAGTATGCCCTCTCGATTCTGCTGGGACAGAATCGACTGATCCCACTGGAATCGGAAGACTGGGACCGAATCCTTGAAAAATTGGACCGTGGATTGAGGATGGCAGATACGACCATCTCCCTGCGCGTCAGGAACTCAGTAAAAAAACTGTCTCAGTACGATCAACTTCCTTCAAAACACCGCCAAACATTTCTCACAAACTTGGCAGTGGGCCTTCCTGAATTTCAGGGAAATCAAAGGTCAATCATTGAACAGGTCCTGACCCAGAACCTGGGTGAGGTGCCAAGGGAAAGAAACGCCCGCAAGACCGATACCTACTGGGAAATGCGTTCGAAGAAGTGGCAGGAACGGCTGGAATCTCCCATAGCCGTCACTCCCAAGGAACCTCGCTGGATTGAATTGACGGTCGCAGACGTCCGGCTCGAAGGCCAGGATGTAAAGCCCCTGACTCTGAGGCGCTGGATCATGCCCACTGGAAGACGATTGAACATGTTGGGAAACGACGGCAAAGACTCTTCCATCTATCTGGAAGATGCTGCCGGAGGATCAGTTCGATTCTCAGGATCAATATTGCTGATGATCGATCGACCGGCACTGACGCGCTGGAGAACTACTTGGCGAAATTGGACCTATCGTTTCAGCACCGCACGTCTGGGTGCAGAAAGCGCAATGGTCAGATCGAGCGTCATGTTCCAAACCTTGCTTATCGCTTCTGAAGCCACCGCTCCCGAAGACGGTCTGACAAAAGAACTCCCCGTCACTTGGAAGGATGTCGATCAATTCCTGATCGACTCTCTCGACCCTGATTCATCGACCAACATGTACATGGCTACTGAAGTGATCACTACCTTGCGCTTGCATGCGACAATTCCCCGACTGGTCGAATTGTGGCAAGAGAAGCCCACAGTTTCCCTGGCCCGGGCTCTGCTCGCCCTGGGGGATGAGCGTGGCAAGGAATTGCTCAGGAAAACGGTGATGACTTCTCGAAGTCGACTTCAAAGGGATACCCAAAAGGCCCTTGAGGATTTGATCAAGGTGGGTGATCGGGAGATTCTGGAAAGTGTCATCGGTTGGATCGAAGAACCTGGCTCATCCAGTTTTTCGAGCAATGAAAGCCAAGTACTGATGCTGTTGAGGTATCTCGACTCCTGGCTGATCAATAATCCTGAACAGAAAATCATCCCTGATCAGAGGCTGATTGGGGCCCTGATCCGAAGGACTGATAACCGAAATGGGCGAAACACGGTAATTCCCATGCTCAGAAGGCAAACTGGCCTCGATATGGGCTGGTGGGACACCTATTCCATCTCTGATATGGAAGAGAGATATCAGGTCCAGGAAGAGGTGGGATCCCTTTGGCAGACCTGGTGGAACAAAAAATCGGCAGAATTTGAAGCCGGTGTAAAGTCAGACCCCCCCCGCGACCGATGAAACTTCCGTAGGCAACTTTAACTCCCGAGTCATGCACTGCATGACGACGGTGCATACGGAAGAAAATCGATGCAAGAACCCATCATGCTGATTTGCGAAGAGCTTCTCCAAGAAGCCCAGAGACTTGCGAACAGCGATGACACCAACCCACTCTTGGCAGGGGAACAGACGGGTGAACCCATAGAGTTCACACCGCGTCTGGGGTCCCGGGAACAATTCCCGAGTCTCCTTCAAAATCATGAACATCACGGAAGCCAGCGTTTGTTCATGGTGAAGCCCTTCACCGAGGTCATAGATGATCCTGAAGGGACAAACTGATGAACGCGCGCGAAGTCGGACTGGAAGCATACTTCGAAGATATCAATCGCCACTCTCTGCTGACTGCAGAAGAGGAAATTGAATTGGCCATCGAAGTTCAAAAGGGCAACCTTGAAGCACGAGATCACATGGTGCTATCAAACTTGCGCCTTGTTGTCAGCATAGCCAAGCACTACGTCGAAAGAGGGCTACCCCTCCTTGATCTGATCGAGGAAGGTAATCTTGGACTACTCAAAGCCGTGGAGAGATTTGACCCTGCAGCTGAATGCCGTTTCAGTACCTACGGCACCTGGTGGATCAAGCAGTCGATCAAAAGAGCTTTGATCGACACTGTCAAATCAGTGCGCATCCCCTCCTACATGGTTGAAACCATCACCAAGTGGAAACGCGCTGCCGCTGATCTTGCCATCGAACTGGGACGCCCCCCGATGTTTCATGAGATCGCCGAACGCATGGAGATCCCTCTGGAAAAGACAGATATCATCCAAAACGCCCTGCATGTCGCTGACTCCGCCAACCAAACGATCTCGATCGAAAACTCCTGGACGATTTCAGACATCATCGAAGATCCTTCCCAAGCCCAACCCCACATTTCTCTCGAGAAAAAGATCCAGGTCGACATGATCAAGGACTTGCTAGGACACCTGGATGAGCGTGAGCGCAAAATCGTGCGCATGCGCTACGGTCTCGATAATGGTGAACCAATGACTCTGAAGGAGATCGGTCAAAGGATAAAACTATCTAGGGAAAGGGTTCGCCAGATCGAAAACGACGCTCTCGCCCGCTTGCAGGAGCTCGTGGCAGAAGGCTTGATTCAGAAACCCGAGATCTACGACGAACAAATGGAAGAAACGGTCAGCTGAAGACTGCTTCTTCCCCGAATATCCCTGGTGGGATAGACTCCCGTCCACCATGATCCTTTCCCCCCCGAGGAACATTGGACGGGAGTTTTTTTATGTCTGAAGATCACTCTGAAGTCGTCGCAAGAATTGAATCCAGGATCGCAACCATCGCTGATTTTCCCAAGCCAGGAATTCAATTCAAAGACATCACCCCCCTACTCGCTTCTCCAAAGATATTTGGCGAAGCGATCTCTCTGCTCTGCGACAAGTCTCGCCAATTGGGAGCAGATCTCATCGCCGCACCCGAATCCAGAGGGTTTCTCTTTGGGTTACCTGTCGCCCAACAACTGGAAATCGGCTTTATCCCGATTCGCAAACCTGGCAAGTTGCCAGGGGAGACGATCGCTGTCGAATACGATCTTGAATATGGGACAGACACTGTTGAGATGCGTGCAGGGTCGATCCAACCAGGACAAAAGGTTCTTTTGATCGATGACGTGCTGGCCACGGGCGGAACCATCGCTGCATGTGAAAAATTGGTTGAGAAACAGGGAGGTATCGTTATCGGAGCCGGCTTCCTGATGGAATTGTCATTTCTTGACGGGCGAAAACGAATCCCCGATTGTGAGATCTTCTGCTTGATGGAGATCGAAGATTAACCCATTTGTCTCCGGTAGTTGAGCAGCCGTTTATTGCAGTTGATCTGCGATGTCTGGCAAGAGTGCCCTGGAGATCTGACTCATCAGGGCCCTGTTGGAACCTTCTCCGACTCGGGTCACAAAGAGATCTGCAGCATGCCGTGCAAGACCAAATTCGTCGAGACAAGCCACACCGCCACAAACCTCCATCGCATCCTGGAGCAGTGAGGAAGCAACCCTGCTGCAATCGATCTTGACCATGGCAGCTTGCTCCCTGTCCATTGATCCTGCGTCGTAGCGATTCACCAACTGGATCAACCAAATGAGGTTTCTCTGCAATGCCAGATCCATCTCAAGGATCACGTCCTGAACCCTTTGGAAGCGTCCAATTGCCCCGCCAAACTGCTCACGTTCCTGGACGTACTTGCGTGTCTTGTCGAGTGCAAACGCCAATGATCCAAGGGCCATGGCAGCGACGAAGAGTCGTCCGCCATTGAGTGTTGTTACCATCACTCGGAAACCACCATTGACCTCGCCGAGAATTTCTTCCTCGGTCACCTCGACCGAATCGAAAGCGATCGATCCGGTTGAAGAGTGAGGCCAAACAGTTTTGCCTTCCATCTCTTGGTAGGCCACTCCTGCTCGATCCCTGGGAACGATGAAACAAGTACTGCGATGGCCATTGCGGCCATCCGGATCCGTCATCGCATGAACCACCACATGGCTCGCCCAGGCCGCATTCGTGCTCCAGCACTTTTCGCCACGGAGTACGTATCCAGTATCGGTTTTTGTTGCGACCACCTCGGGGTTTGCTGCGTCAGAACCTCGTCCCGGTTCAGAGAGACCGAAGGCAAACATCCTTTTTCCCGTTGCAAGGTCTGCGAGATGTTCCAACTTTTGGGATTCATTCCCGAAATGCAACAGGGGATTGATGCCCAGTGAAACGGCAGCACCCGGAGTGATCGCCACCGATGGGCTCCAATATGAAAGCGCGAGTCCTGCGAGGATCAGATCGATCATCTGGCCATCCTGGCCACCATGTTTTTCAGGGATCGGAAGGCCGAAGATGCCCATTTCACCCAATTGCTCGATCAGTTGATCAGGTACCAGCCGCTTCTCACGTTCCCATTTGAGGAGATTGGGTGCGATCTCATCCGCTGCGAAGCGGGCAATGGATTCATAAAGAGAATACCTCTCCTCATCCACCAACGGTTTGAGATGTAAATCGATGCGATTCAATGCAATTCCATCCTCGGCCAAATCTCCTGCTGGCGTCTGCACTGTTGTAACCCATCACCCGGGTGAGGGCAGGCTTCTTGAAGAGGATTCCCGACAAATTCCCGGGGTATTCATACCCCGTCTCTTTCCGAAAAACCCACCCAACTGTCGAGACTGCCGTTATCCTGAATCCATGTTGAATGGATCCCTTTTAATCCTGTTCATGTTCTTGCCGGGAGCACCCGCCGGGGAAAAGCTGGAGTATGTCGGTAGCCAGGCCTGCATCGCCTGCCATACCAGCGAGCATGCTTCTTGGCTCAGTTCCCATCATGCCTCTGCAATGTTGCTCCCCGGCGATTCAAAATCGATCGCCTCATTTGACGGGCAAGAAATCCAAGTGAAGGGACTTCTTTCGCGATTCATCAAGGTCGCTGGGGTGCCGCACGTCGAGATGGAGGATTCTTCAGGAAAATCACAACGGCCGGTGAAATACTTTTTCGGCATCGAGCCTTGCCAACAGGTGATCCTTGAAGAATCCCCCGGAAAACTGCAAGCCTACCCCATCGCCTGGTCCACCGGTGCCGGAGAGAAGCCCGAGGGTTGGTACCCCCTCTTTCCCGGTGAGGAGACCCCCCCCGGTGATCCCCTTCACTGGACCGGTTCCCTGAATAACTGGAATCACATGTGTGCGGAGTGCCATTCCACAGGTGTGTCAAAAAACTTCGACGCCCGGAGCGGAAACTTCAAATCCCATTACGAAGAGATCGATGTGGCTTGCGAAGCATGTCATGGTCCCGGAAGTCTGCACCTGAGCTGGGCCGAAACGAACCGTACGAATCCCTCTTCTGCAGACCCCCCTCCAATTCCTGCACATCATGGTTTTTCCTTCTCCCTCTCCGTCGGGCCACGCCAATGGAATCGTAAGGAAGGTGAAAAGGTCGCCATCCGGGAACCGGCGCTTCCCCATGGCATGGAACAGGAAACCTGTGCCCGTTGCCACTCACGGAGAACAGCCCTCGTCGACGGTTCACTTCCAGGCCAGCCACTCTCGCAAACACACCAAATCTCGCTGCTGGAAGAAGGGCTATACCACCCGGATGGACAAATCCTCGATGAAGTTTACGTCTATGGTTCATTCCTGCAGAGCCGCATGCATCAAAAAGGAGTCTCCTGTTCCGATTGCCACGACCCGCACTCCGGGGATCTCTATCTGCAGGGGAATGCCCTCTGCATCGGCTGCCATGAACCCGCAAGTTACGACAGCCCGGTGCACACCCATCACGCTCCTGAATCTCCCGGTAGCCGATGCATCGACTGCCACATGACCTCCCGCATATACATGGGAACCGATCGTCGACACGATCATTCTTTTCGCATTCCTCGGCCCGATCTCACAGAAAGCATCGGCACCCCCAACGCTTGCAATGATTGTCATTTCGATGAAACCGCCAACTGGGCAGATCTGAAGATCCGCGAGTGGTTTCCCAATGGTCAAAGTGGTCGGTTCCACTGGGGGCAAGCGATCCACGCCGCACGTACCAGCAGGAAAAATGCCCCTGCATTGATGCGCCTGGCTCTGGAAAACCCTGAACTCCCCGGCATCGTCCAATCCACAGTGCTTGCAGAATTCTCCCGCGTTCGACAAGAACCGGAGTCTCGATCATTGACGGATCTTGAATTGATTGTGCGATTTCTGGCTTCAGAGGACCCATTGGTACGCAGAGGGAGTCTTCTCGGTTTGCAGGGCGAAGAACCTTATGATTTGGGCTCTTGGATCCTGCAGTTTCTCGAAGATCCGGATCGATCAGTCCGGCTGACTGCGGCCCAATATCTCGCCGGGGTGATCCTTCAATGGCCCAACAGCGTCGATTCGCCCAAACCGCCAATCCTCGACAAAACTCTGCAGGAGTATCGTCGCAGTCAGGAGATTCATTCCGACCGCGCAGAAGCTCTCGTCAATCTGGCACAACTTTCAGAAGTCTCAGGAGATCTTGATCAAGCATTGGCAACCTATCGACTCGCTCTGAAACGAGAGCCGCACTTCGGGCCCGCTTCCGTCAATCTCGCCGATTCGCTCGCCCGCGCTGGAAAATTGGCAGAATCCCTCACGGTGCTGGAAACCGCCATCACCAATGTCAACGATGACGCAGGACTTCATCATGCGTTAGGTTTGTTGTTGATCCGAGCCGATCGCAGGGAGGAAGGGCTGACTGCCATCGAAAAGGCCTACAAATTGTCTCCAAAGTCGATGAGGTACGCATATGTCTACGCCATCGCACTTCACGATTTCGGGCGCACGCCGGAGGCGATCGAAACTCTCGAAAAGTCCTTGAAGAAGTGGCCCAACTCCTCCGCTATTCGCCTTGCTCTTTCAGAATACCGTCAATCTAAAGAAAACTGATTGATCCTGCTGAGCCTGCTTCCTTACTATCACCTCTCAGATGTTCGACGGCGAAATGGAGTGACTGGTGAAATCGCGAGTCTCTATCCACAGGGGTATCACTTCCCGCTGCAAGCGGTCGATATCCATTGCAGGCATATTGCTCGCTGCCATCCCACTCCTCATCTACACATTCGCACCAGGGATGCACCTCTTCTCGCATCGACTCGCACCTGAGGTCGTCACGACTACAGGCAATAGCGGCTGTAATCACAGCGGATGTGCTTCTCAAGAATCGCCCGTCGATCCCCAAGATTCATCAGAAGATCCTGACTGTAGGCTCTGTGAAACCCTTGCAACGGCGTACGCAGGATTGATTCATCAACCATCCGGCATTTGCCCGGTGCAGCCTGGTGCCGTATCGACGGTACCGAAAAGCAGTCATGTTGAAACCTGGGTCCAACTCGATCACCCCGGCAGAAGCCCTCCCCGAGCCTGAATCCTCTCCTCTCACTAAAAATTCAGATCCAATCAACCATTGATTTCGGAGACGTCACACCTCGTGTGAGCTGATCCAGGAATCAATCAGTTGGATAAATGTGCTCACATTTTCTGATCGATTTTCACGAAGTGATTCCATCGCTGTGAGAATCCTGGAGTCGAAATGAAAACAAAAATTACATCCATTGTTCTGGTGATCTTGATCACTTCTTCCGGTTCAGCGATTCAGGCCCAAGAAGGATCTTCTCGAATCGGACTTGCTGACTTCAAACCGGCATCCGTGCTCGATAATCGGCGCAATCCTTCCATCAGTTTTATCGGAGACCTTGTTGCCTCATGGAGCGATGAGAACGGTATCAACGCGGGCGCTGATGGATTCAAACTTCGCAGTGCTGAGATTGGCTTCTTTGGAAACGTCGACGATGCCTACGAATTCCATGGCATCCTATTCTTCGATGAGGAAGAAGTGGAGTTGGAGGAGGCTTACGTCCTCGCAACCGAATGGTTCACCTCCACAACTCACATCAAGGCGGGTCGCTTCAATATGGACTTCGGCAAACTGAGCCCGATTCACGATGGTGAACTTCCTACACTTGACAAGCCTTCTGTCCTTCAGGAGTACCTCGGCGGGACCTTGCGCGGTACCGGGGCAGAGTTGCATTGGTGGTCTCCAGTAGGTGACTCATCGCTGTTTCGTGGCAGTGTAGGAATTTTTCAGTCCGCCGACAGTGATACTCACACCATCCTCGGCCCCGCAGGGGGACATCATCACCACCATGAAGAAGAAGAGGATGAGGAAAGCCCTTTGCGAGAGACAGGGGACTTTGCCATCAATGCAAGGCTGAGTTCCCTCCTCGAAGTTACCGATTCCGCTACCCTCCAATTGGGCGGCAGCCTGTTAACCGCTCCCGAGCGGGTCTTCGGAGTTGACGAAGATGACATCCAGAATGTAGACAAGTCAGTCATCGGCTTTGATCTCACGTTTGTCGATACCGATGAGGAGGATGGATCGGGTTACCGCTTCCAGGCAGAAGCGCTCATCAATGATGAGGATTCAGGAGAACTCGATGACGGCGGCACTCCCGCAGATCCTGCAGACGACATCTTTAATGTCACTAATCAGGAATCCACCGGATTTTATCTGATGGCAGAGAGGACTATCGACCCGCTGAACACCATCGGATTCTCATGGAATCAATACGAGCACTCTGAGGATTCAACAGATGAGAGCAGTGATTTCGGTGTCTACTACACTCGCAAAATCAATGAGTTCAATCGTCTCCGACTTGAAATCCGAAGCTTCAAAGATCTTGCTCTCGAAGATGATGGTGTCGAAGAACTCGTCGACTTTACCGCTGTATCAGTTCAGTGGACCCTTCAACTGGGAAGCCATGGCCACCGGGACTGTAGTGCGTGCCTGAATCACACCAAGTTTTGATCCCGTTATCGTTGGTGATCGCTCTTTATCCTTTGCCGGGTCCTTTGCGACCCGGCTTTTTTTTTCTGCGTGATGGATGTTTCTTGCCAGTGGGTCGACGACGCCCTGACCCGCTATCGGAAGCCTGAATCAGTGCCCCCTCATGGCTCCCGATCAGATCGGTGCGACCGGTATCCTGGAGAAGTTCCCTGACGAGGGGTTCATTCTCCGATTTCCACCACTGAAGCATCGCCCGCTGCTTGCGCTTGTTGCGCATCTTGCTTTCGACGAAGACTTCTTTCATGCGGGTGGGATCGATATCAGTCCACCACATGCAGGTCGCCGGAGTACCGGGGGTCGGAATAAAGTCCTGCACCTGCTGGGGACGCAATCGGCGTGCTTGCAAAAACTCGGCGATGTCAACGGCGGCGGATTGCTCACAACCCGGGTGGCTCGAAAGGAAATAGGGCACCAGATACTGTTCCTTGCCAGCCTTGTCGCTCGCTTCCTGAAAGCGCTCCTCGAATTCCAGATACGTGTCCATCCCCGGCTTCTTCATCAATCGCAGTGTTTCATCATCGATGTGTTCCGGTGCAACCTTGAGATGGCCGCCGACGTGGTGTTCAGCCAAGTCATCGATGTACTCCTGATCCAGATTGGCCAGATCCATGCGAACACCGGAAGCGACATGGACCATTTTGACCCCATCCGATTCACGCACCTTCTGCATCAACTGCTTCACCGGTCCGTGGTCGGTGCCGAGCAATTTGCAAATCGTCGGGTGTACACAGGATGGACGACGACAGCGCGCTTCGATCTCGGGACGGGTGCAGCGCATTCGATACATGTTGGCGGTCGGCCCGCCCAGATCACTGATGACGCCTTTGTAGCCTTGAAGGCGATTCAGGTCCTCGACCTCTTTTAGAACGCTCTCTTCACTGCGGGATGAAACGGCCCTTCCCTGATGCTCGGTGATGGCACAAAAAGTGCAGCCACCGAAACAGCCACGCATGATGTTGATGGAAAACTTCACCGTCTCATGGGCTGGAATTGTTTCGTCGCCGTAACTCGGATGCGGCTCTTTGTTGTAGGGCAGGGAGAAGACCCGATCGAGCTCATCCGTTTCCAGTGCCTTCATCGGTCGGTTGACGATCAGGGTGTGATCGCCGTGTCGCTGCACCAGAATCGGTGCCGAATCCGGATTTTGTTCACGGTGGAAGAGGTGCTGGGCACGGGCAAAGCGTTGCTTGCTTTCAGCATCATGACCGCGGATTTCATCGTAGGAGGGCAACTCCAGGATCCCTTCGCTGAAGTCATCCGTCTGTTCCCACCAGGGGGTTCCTTGTTGCCATTCCTTTTGCGGACAGAAGTGGGGACGACCGTGTTTGCCGATGGCATAAGCGGTACCGGGAATATCGTGGATCTCTTCGATCTTCTCACCCGCTTGCAAGCGATCGATGATCGCCAGCAGCGCCTTCTCTCCCATGCCGTAGACCGCCAGATCAATGCGTGCATCGAGAATCAACGATCGCTTGACCTTTTCATGCCAGTAGTCGACATGAGCCATGCGCCGCATCGAGACTTCCACGCCGCCGGCGATGATGGGTACTCCCTTGAATGCTTCACGACATCTCTGGGAGTAGACGATCGTGGCGCCATCCGGTCGCAGGCCGGCACGCCCGCCGGGAGAATACTGGTCATCGGAGCGCGGTTTCTTGTGAGCGGTGTAATGATTGAGGTGGGAATCGAGATTTCCTGCAGAGATTAGCCAGGCCACCCGCGGTGCGCCGAAGACGCGAAAAGGCTCTGCACTCTTCCAGTCCGGCTGGGAAATGATCCCCACCCGGTGACCCCTTGCCTCCAGCAAACGGCCAATCACCGCATTGGCAAAGGAAGGATGATCGACGTAGGCATCACCACTGACGAGAACGAAGTCGAGACCGTGAATCGTCTCATCGTGATCAGCGTCATTTTCAGGAAGCCAGCCGCGATCGACACACTCTTCGCGGGTCATCGGCAAATAGGTGGAAACGTCTTTGCGTGAAGCAACTGCTGAAGAATTTTGGGCCATGGGACCTCCAGTGCACGAGGCAAATCATGCACTTCGCTGTGCCCTGTTCCGGGGAGCCGAAGCCTGCCGGAGAGAGCCGGTTCAATGTTTCTGGGACCCGGCACAACGGGATGAATCCCAAGATGCCTTTCGAGCCCGAAACCTGCACTGTGCAGGATAGCGAATTCCCGGCAAAACATCGAGCAACACTGGACATTCAAGCCCGAAGTACCACCATCGCATCGGAGAGCCAGTTTCGGGTGCATGCAGGGAGTGGACGATTGTCAAAAACCGAGTGGACAACCGCGGAAGATCAACGCGCATTGCAAGCGGAGGTCCGTGAGCAGTTGCAGATCTCTCATCGTCGGGCAAAAGAGATCATCCTCAGAGGAGGTGTCACCGTCGGAGGGCACTCCGTCACCGATCCCGGTTTTCGGGTTCAAGCGGGCCAGATCCTCACTGCTCAACCGGATGCTCCCCGAAGACGCACCGTTCACCGTCAAAAAGTCACCGAAGGGGTGGAGATCCTGCATCAGGATCGGCAGATCATCATCGTCAATAAACCTGCGGGATTGCTGACGGTCGCCTCCGAAGATGGTGAAAACGAGATCACGTTGCAGACAGAGCTCTACCGACGCCTACGCAATAAAGAGGGGAAAAATCCACCCCTCTTTATCGTCCAGCGACTCGATTTGGAGACCAGTGGTGTTCTCGTTCTCGCTCGCACCGCCGAGTCTCGCGACGGGATCAAGCGTCAACTTTTGAACAACAAATTCCGACGCCGATACCTGGCGATATGTCAGGGTCATTCAACATCCAACAAAGGAACCTGTGATCTTCCCCTGCACACCGACAAACGCCATCGCAAGGTTCGCATCGCACGTCCAAATGATCCGTGCAAGTCGGCGGTCACCCATTGGGAAATTCTCGAACGCTGGAAGGACCATTGTCTGGTCGAAGCCCATCTGGAAACGGGTCGTCGGAACCAGATTCGTGTCCATCTTGCTCACATGGGACTGCCGCTCATCGGTGATGACAAATACGGGGTGCGATCCCCATGGATTCAACGCACTGCCCTTCATGCCGAATCTCTCACCTTACAACACCCCCTCAGTGGCGAAGAACTGAACTTTCAGGTTCCAGTACCTGCCGATATTGAGGAGTGCCGCAAGGCACTGCAGGAAGCCGCCGAAAACTGATCAACCCCTGCGCGGGATTCGAATCGTGCGAAAAGTCAGATTGATTCGCTCTCCGGGTGCACTTTTTCCGCGGCGACGTGGAATTTCGTGCTGCCAACTTTCCTGGGTGGTCCCCTCCATCAAGAGCAGTGATCCCGGCTCCAGGTGCAACTTCACCGTCTCCAGATCTTTCTGATACCGATGCCGAAAGCGGATGTCCCGGCCATTGCCGAAACTGAGTGAGGCAATACAAGGCTCCGGTCCCAACTCTTTCTCATCATCACTGTGCCAGCCCATGGCATCTTCCCCATCCCGATACCAGTTTCCGAGAACCGAGTTGAAGGTCAGATCCGATCGAAAACGAATCAAATCATCGCGGATTTCTTCAAGGGCAGCAGTCCACGGCTGCGGTTCCAATTCGGTTCCCGAATAACCGTACTGTGCACCCGGGTCACCATGCCACGCTTCAAGCCGCGGAATCGGATGCTCTTTACCGTAGAGTTTGATCTTCCCCTGATTCCAATCCATTTCGGCTTTCAACTTCTCGTGAAGAAACTGTTGTCGTTTTGAATCGAAAAAATCTGGGAGATATTCCACCCTCGCATCGGGGAGATCGATTCTACCGGCGGGAGTTTCTCCAAAAGAGAAGAGGTCGGGAGTGCTGCCCATTACCCAGCCCCCCATTAGCCATCCCAGCGGCGCAGGATGCGTACTTTCAAATATTCAGATTCAGGGAATCGAAGGGAAACCGGATGATCATCCCCTGCGCCCAGTCTTTCTTCGACGATCACCCGAAAAGGAAGATCAAGAGCGGATTGGCGCAAGGTGTCATCGAACATCTCCGGTTTGAGATGGTGACTGCAGGAACAAGTCACCAATCGGCCACCCGGTGCCAACAGTCTCAATGCGGCACGATTGAGATCGCGATACCCGCGGATTCCCCCCTGAACCTCGCGACGACTTTTGCAAAACGCCGGCGGATCGAGAATGATCAGATCAAACTGACGATTTGCCACCCGCAGGTCTCGAACGACATCGAAGACATTGCCCTGAACCGTTTCAAGGTTGGAATAACCATTGAGTTGGCAGATCTCCACAGCCATGTCCAAAGCAGTCTCCGACTGATCAACCGCCGTGACTGATTCGGCCCCTCCGGCCAATGCAGAGACACTGAACCCACCTTGATAACAGCAAAGATCGAGAACCTTTGCTCCCTGGGCCAACTCCAACACTCGCTTGCGGGCAGGGCGTTGATCCAGATACATGCCCGTCTTTTGACCCGCATAAGGTCTCACCACATGGCGAATCCCGCCCTCTTCAATGGTGACCCGTTCCACCGATTCTCCCGCCAGAAGAACGACCTCTTCGGGAAGCCGCTCAAATTTGCGCACACCGACGTCGTTTTTGGCAAGGACGCTACGCACATCAAACAAGTCCTGCAGGACTTGGGCGATGAGAGGCGAATGGGTATCCATCCATGCGGTCGTCGCTTGAATCACGTAGACATCGGCATACCGATCGACGACGAGTCCTGGCAGCAAGTCCGATTCGCCGTGGATGAGACGGCAGCCTGCCAGCGGCTCCGATTGCAACGATCTCAATTCTGCTGCCCGGCGGATGCGATGGCGCAGGAACTCCTCTGGTCCCGGAACCTCTTCATGTTCCCAGGGACCGCAGAGTCGCAGGGCAATCTTTGATCGGGTCGATGCGATGCCGAGGCCGAGATCGTAGCCTTCGTCATCGCGAATCCGTACCAACATTCCAGGATCAAAGCGGGAATCAGCGAGTTCGCCATCGCGAAGATCATCCCGGTAAAGCCAAGGATGGCCACGACGCGCAAGGCGTGCAGCGCGTTTGCGAAGTTCGATCAATGGAATAAAAGGTGTACGAGTCATGGGTGGTTTTCTCTATTCTCAGATCAAGGTGCGAATCTTTTCTCCAGCCCCGAAAGGGCTTTTTCCATATCTGCCCCGAGCGCAGAATCCATCGTCATGCTGAGCCAGCCTCCCAGCGGCGGATCGATAGTCCCACTCATCTTCCACATGACGGTGGTCCCCCCTTTGGTCGCCTGGATGTCGATGATCCCATCCAGCGGCGGAAACCCCTCAAACTGCATCACGTAGACGATTCCGCGACCCGGCTCGGCGCTGGTGATTTCGAGAGTCCCCTTGCCAGCACTCTCCCCCGTCCAGCGCGAACGAAACCCCACTCCCGGCTCACCACCCTCGTAGGTGTAGACGAGGGTCGGATCCAACTGGGAATTCCACGGCGTCCACTGGGGCCAAACTCTCAGGTCAACGACACTCTCATGGATCGCTTCTGCATCCGCAGAGATGAAAACAGTTCTCTGAACCGAGTAATCATTCGGCAACAAGTAGCCCAACAACAGCAGCAGCACCGGGATCAGCATCAGCACCAAGACAATTTTCTTTCCGGCAGACAGCCCCTTTGAGCTTTGCTCGGAATTCGCGATCTTTTCCTCTGACATCCTTGCTCCTTCTGCCTACTGTCGATTCAACAGGCTATTCACATGCCCCTGTTCAGGGAACACTTCTCAGCGGATACTGTAATGTACAGAGTGCGCAGAGATTAGCACTCAATCCTGTACTGGTAATCTGCGAGTTTTTGCATTCGAAGTGACGGAAAATCATGGGCCCGACTCTATTGATTCCCCTCAGCCTGTTGTTGCCGAGCATTACAGGCACTCCCGAAATCGACAGACCTTCCTTCCCGGACGGGATCGTCGCCGGTTTCGAAGCCCATTGCTATCGCTGCCACTCAGGGGATGAGGTCAAGGGCGGATTCGATCTTAAAATCGTCGTCGAGGATGGGGCGAAGGGGGATCCCGCCGATTGGCAAACGCTCATCAATGTCCTTCGCAGCGGCGAGATGCCACCCGCCGATGAAAAGGGCCCCAATCCCCGTCAAAGACAAGGGATCATCGATGCTCTCGATGCCTGGCAACGGCATCAACTGTCATTGCTTCCGGAGGCTCCCGGTTCCGTCCCTCCCCGCCGACTCAGTCGCAGCGAGTTGAAGAGAACCCTCAAGGATTTGACCGGCGTCGAAATTGATGTCGATCGGCATCTCCCGGCAGACGCATCCAGCGCCGGCTTTGACAATCAGGGGGGACACCTGTCCCCGGGATTTGTCGAGCAGTTGTTTCGCATCGGTGAAGAAGTCGCCCACGCCGCTGTGATCTCGCCGGAGGATGAAGGCACTCCCCAAAGGCTGTATTCCGCATCGGACCTTGAGACCTCCGGGGGGACCCGCAACGCCGGCGATCACATCTACTTCTTCAGTCGTGGTTCCGCCGCCACCGATTACCTGTTTCCGCGGCGGGGAACCTATCGCTTCACGATCCGTGGCTGGGGCAAACAGGCGGGGCCCGATCCGGTCGCCTTTCGGCTGAATGTCGGGCCTCAGGTAAAAGAAACGCTGATCTTCCCGGAGACACGGGCAGAACCGGGAGAGCGCACGGTGGAACTGCGGATTGGGCAAGGCCTGCGACCGGTCAGTTTGACCTTTATCAATGATTACTACCGACCTGAAGAGCCGGACCCGGCTCAAAGGGATCGCAATGGTGCCATCAATGAACTGATCATCGAAGGTCCCCTTGAAGGATTGATGCCGACTCCTTTTCAGAAGTTCGCCCTCAAGGGAAGCGGCAGCCCGAAACAGAAACTGAAGCGTGGCATGAACCGCTGGTTGCCCCGTTTCTGGAGACAATCGGTGAGCAACAAACAGGTGCAAGAGATGGTCGACCTGGCAATCCGCGCCAGTAACGAAAACAGCCCTGCAGAAGAGTTGCTACGCAGTGCTCTCATCGCCGCCATCGTTTCTCCCCGCTTCATCCTGAGAACAGAACCGGACCCGGCCAGACTCGATTCAGGAGATATTCGCAAACTCAACGACTACGAACTTGCCACACGTCTCTCCTACTTCCTTTGGGGAACATGTCCCGACGATGCCCTGCTCGCCTTGGCAAAGAAGGGCAAGTTGAATCAACCGGCCCAATTGGCCGAAGTCACACGACGCATGCTCGCGGACCCTCGCTCAAAAGTACTCGCCGAAGACTTTGCCACCCAGTGGCTGCGCATTCGCGATCTTCAGGAGAGATCCCCCGACAGAAAGATCTTTCCCGGGTTCCGCGACATCCTCCTGGAGGACATGCATCAGGAAACGGTGCTCTTCTTTGATCACATCCTGCGCGAAGATCGCCCCATCCGCGAACTGCTCAACGCCGATTACTCATTCCTGAATGGACGGCTGGCACGCCATTACGGACTCCCCGGTCAGCGCGGCGAAGCGCATCAAAAGGTGCAGATCAACACTCCCCGTGGGGGCGGTCTGATCGCCCACGGCAGTGTTTTATTGGCGAGCAGTACCCGTCAGCGAACCTCGCCGGTCCTGCGCGGCAAATGGGTGCTCGAAGTGCTCCTCGATGACGCCCCGCCCCCCGCTCCTCCCGGAGCCGGCAATCTTCCTGCGCCCGGAGAATCGGGATCGGATCTGAGCCTGCGGGAGCAACTGGAAGTTCACCGCCGCGATCCTGCCTGTGCCACCTGCCATCGACGCATGGATGCCATCGGCTTCGCCATGGAACGCTTCGATGCGGTCGGTCGCTATCGCAGTGGCTTCATCGATGCCCAAGGAGAACTCCCCGACGGCACAAAGATCGATGGGCCCGGTGAACTGCGCGATCTCGTCGAGACAGACGCCGGATTCCGCCGCTCATTGGTAACGCACCTGATGACCTACGCCCTCGGCAGGGGCCTCGACTCCGGGGATATCCCAGTGGTCAGTCGCCTCACCCGTAACCTGAAGGCGGAATCGACGCTTCAGGACCTGATTGAAGCCATCGTTTTGACAGAAGCATTCCGCAAGCGGGAGCTGCCATGAAACCAATTTCCCCTTTGCCATCACCCCTTGAAGGCGTTCTCATCCTGGCAGAGCAACGGAGCTGTTTTTACAGGGAGTGGATCGGATGAGCCAAAACCAAAATCCGCTGGCACGGAGAACTTTCCTGCGCGGGATGGGCACCGCTCTCGCTCTGCCCTGGCTTGAATCGCTGCTGCCCGGCAACTGGATGGCACAGGCTGCCGCAGGGATGAATCCCGTCTCATCCGCTCCGCGCAGAACCGCTTTCCTCTTCATTCCCAACGGCGTACACATGCCCGATTGGTATATCCGCGAAGAGAATGGCCAACGTCGATTCTCTTCCACTCTGGAACCGCTGGAAAAGGTCTTCGAAGATCTCCTCTTCATCCGTGGCCTGACCCATCGAAACGCCCAGGCATTGGGAGATGGCCCCGGCGATCATGCACGTTCATCGGCGTGCTTCCTCACCGGCGCTCACCCCTACAAGACCGCCGGTGCAGACATTCGCTCCGGTATTTCCATCGACCAGGTTTTGGCGCGCAGCAATGCCGGAGAAACCCTGATCCCATCGCTGCAGTTGGGCACCGAAGGGGGACGTCAATCGGGAAACTGTGATTCCGGCTACTCCTGTGCCTATTCATCCAACATCGCCTGGGCCCAACCGGACCGCCCCATCCCTCACGAGATCCAGCCGCGTCGCGTCTTCGAACGCCTCTTCCTCAAGGGACCTGCTGGAGAAACCGCCGCCGCTCGTCAGATCCGCATCCAGCGTCGCTCGAGCATCCTTGATTTCGTCCGTGAGGATGCGGCCCGGATGCAGAAGAAACTGGGGCAGGCCGATCGGGGACGCTTCGATGAGTTCCTCTCCGGCATTCGTGATCTGGAGCGTCGCATCGATCGCCTCGAAGAACTGGATGCCCTCGAGAAGCAGGAACAGGGTCTCGCCCAATTTAAAGACCTGAGCCCCGCCAACTATCAGGAGCACCTGCGCCTGATGAACGAGTTGATGCTGTTGGCGTTCCGTCTCGATCTGACCCGCGTCATCACCTTCATGTGGTCCAACGAGGGCTCCAACCGCGCCCACCCCCATCTGGATATCCGCGAAGGACATCACATCCTCACCCATCACAAGGGCAATGAAGAACAGATCAAACGGGTCAAGAAGATCAATCAGTGGCAGGTGAGTGAGTTCGTACGCGTGGTCAAACGCATGAAGCAGATCCGCGAGGGAGAACACTCCCTGCTCGATTCCACCACTCTGGTCTTCGGATCCGCCATCTCCGATGGCAACCGCCACAACCACGACGACCTGCCGGTGATCATCGCCGGCCAAGGGAATGGCCTAATCGACACCGGCCGTATCCTCCACACCCCGAATCGCACCCCCATGTGCAACCTGTTCCTCTCCCTCGCTCAGGCGGAAGGGCAGAAAATTGCTCAATTTGGAGACAGTCAGGGTGTCCTGAAAGGTTTGAAATCCGGATCCTGAGTATGTGTGAATCACAGATTCAATTCAGGAGGAAACCATGCCCGACCAGATTTCAACCAGACGAAAAGTGCTCTATTACGGCGGCGGCCTGCTCATGGTCGCAGGGATAGGCACATTCATATTTCACATTGCCTGGGGCGTGCTCGGTGGTTTTGAAAATCCCGAATTTAAAGAACGAATATCCGCAGTGATGTTCACGTCATTGGCGATCGGCGCAGTTGGTGAGTTGTTAAAAAAAATCGGTGCGAGGGGCCTCGCGGGCTCAGGTTTGATTCTCAATCCCGATCGGGCGCGCAAGGATCTCAAGCCATACTCGAAAATGGCCGGTGGAATGCTGGAAGATGCGCTGGAAAACCGGGACCTCAGTCAATCCGTCTCTCCTGGGGAAACCAATGAGGAGGATTCCAACTCCTGCCACGAGTGCGACAAACCGATCTAGCCTCAGGCCTCAATCCGTTTTGAAGGGTGCCATCGGCAGTCCGAAGCTGGAAACGGCATTGGCGCGTACCGGGTTGTCCTGCCAGGCATAGCGAACCGCTTTTGGCATTTGCACCTGCGGGTGGGTCACACGGATCTCCGTCGGCCCACTGACTTCTGCCACACCCCAGTGCCAGCGTCCGTCCTGCCCCTGAATCGCAAAGCCATCGATGGGCTTTCCGCGACGTCCGACGACCCCATCGCCACAGTGGGTGAACTCCAGAACCATGGCATTGCCGTCCACCTTGGATCGCAGATAAAAGGGACCCGATTCGGGCAGATCACTACGTCCGTGGCAGCGGTTCAGAGCCCAGTCTGCCAGCCTGCGACCGACGTCCTGCTTGTTGGCCGGGTGAATGTCACGGGCATCACCGATATCGGTGAGCACCGCTAACCCCGTGTTACCCACCATCCGATGGGTAAAGTCTTGGGCATCCCGCAGGTTAGCCCAGCCCCCCTGAACCGGATCATCACTGACCGCTCTAAAGGCGGCCAGCTGGACGATGCCAAAGGGAAAGTTGTCACCCCAGGCATTGCGCCATGAGCCGATCATCAACGGCAGCAGCTCGCGGTACTCTTCCGGCTCACCGGAATTCGATTCTCCCTGATACCAGATAGCGCCCTGAATCGCGTAGGGAATGAAGGGAGACAGCATCGCATTGAACATGACGGCCGGATCGGTCGTCGTCATGCCAGGTGCATCCGGGGGAGCCGGTGCATTGGGCCCACGATCTCCACTGAAAGCCGCTCCCCGACGAATCTTCCAGTCACCGGCGATGGAGATGGTCGAATCACTGGAGCCATCTTTCAGTCTGATGAGGGCGCGATCCGCCGCCCCGGTGATGCCTCCCGCTCCTCCCGTATCGAGAGCCGCGATCGCGATCACTGCAGATCCACCCTTCACCTGGTCACCGGGAATGGTGTAACTGCGACGCAGGGAATACTGATTCGTGGTTCGACCCACTTCCTGACCCTGCCAATAGGTGATGTCGGCGTCGTCGATGGCTCCGGGCTCAAGGAGCAGATCTTTCCCCTGCCACTCGGCAGGAATCTCGACCTCTTTGCGATACCAGAGGATGCCATCCCAGTCGCTGTTCTTTCCATCCCAAAGGCCGGGCACCGGCATCGACTCCCATTCACTGTCATCCAGTTCTGCAGAAGCCCAATTCCCCTTGCGCCCTTCGTCATCCGCCATTTTCTTTTCCCACCAGGAAGCGGCACGGCTCTCAAACTGACGCTTCTGCTCTTCAAAAAGGGAAGCAATCTCTTCCTTGGAACGATTCCCCCAACGCTTGATCTCCGCTTCAAGATCGAGAATGCGCTGACGGAAACGGGGATGTCTCTTGAGAGCCCCCATTTCAGTCCATGGCTCGGCACGGGTTCCGCCCCAATTCACATCGAGCAATCCCACAGGAACTCCCAGCTCCTCATGAAGACGACGGGCCATGTAGGTTCCTACTGCAGTAAAACTGCCGGCGGTCTGCGGAGTCGAAACGCGCCAGCGGGCATCGATGTCTTTCTCCGGCTTGCGGGAGAGCAGGTGGGGAGCCTTGATACAGCGAAGCCAGGGCAGGTCGCCTGCAGCGATCTCTTCCTTGGCATTCATCGACTGGCGAACCGACCACTCCATGTTCGACTGTCCCCCACACAGCCAAACCACACCCACCAGAATGTCCTTGAATACCCGGCGATCGTCTCCGCCACTGATCACCATTTTGCGACCTTCGGCACTGGCTTCCATCGGTGCCAGGTTTACACGCCAGGCTCCGGTCTCATCCGCCGACGTCGTCAGGATCTGCCCTGCAAAGGTCACCGTGATCTCGGTTCCCGGATCGGCACTTCCCCAGATTGGAACTTCGCTGTCCATCTGCAGGACGGCGTGATTACCGATCACCGCCGGCACATCGATGGCCGCTTCAGAGGTGTGGATGGAAGAAAAGGTCAGGCAAAGGAGAAACGGAAGAATGCGGGACAACATGAAAGCCTCCTATGAGATGAAACGTATCGCTTCATCGTCTCCCCGCACTTAGCGATGGTCAAGGATGCTTTCGGGTCACTTCTTCAAGGGCAGTGAGGCCTTGCTCCTGGAGCCTTGGATAATCGACCCACCCAGCTCCCAGATTTTCTGCCGGTGACCAAATCACGTCGGTAAAGTCATTACGAGACGTTGACTCTGCCTGCTGCGCTGTAGGTTCACTTCGCCAAAGAATCCAGCCAGGCTTTTTCGCTGAAAGAACGGTTTCTTCTTCCTCGATGGCAGAAGAGATCGTCGTCAAACCAGCCTTTAGCCGGTGGGCGATGTATCCCCATGCCGGCTCTGTCGCCAATAGAGAAGATCCCTCCGGTACCTGAATCGCAGCGAGTCGTTGATCCCAGCCGCGAATCGTTTCACTGACCGACTGCCACCGCTTCCGCAGCGCCGTCTCTGCCGCTGGCAGCAATCGGATCATTCGCTTGAGGATGGCTTCACCCTGGATGTGTAAAAGCGCTGGATCGACCCAGAAGTGGCCATCGGTGCCCTCCCAGGAGCGTTCCCCTTCTGGTCCGTGACTGTGGGTGATCACCCCCGGATACTCCTGCCAGTGTTCTTTCACGCTTCGGGAAAGATCGAGGGTAGAGAAGGGAAGCGAGACTCTTTGAACCCACTTCTCCAGCATCGAACCGTTGACGATGATCAGATCTGCAGCGGCCAACTCTTCAAGCTGCTGATCTTCTGGAGCCCAACTTCCGGGGTCTTCCCCGGCGGGCATCAATGGGATCACCTCTACCAGATCAGCACCAATCTGGTTCGCCAACCACACATGGGGTGAAAGCGTCGCCACCACCTTTGGCAGGCCAGATTCTTGAATTGTAGCAGTTGAGATCTCCTCACTTTGCGATTGGCAACCGCCGAGGGCGAATCCCAATAACAACAAAAACCAAACCAGGAGACCAGAGAGCCGCATCCGATACACCACACTTCCTCAGAAAGAGAGCAGCCCGCCGGAAAATCCGGCAATCAGGGCGCGGGCTGTAAGAAAGGCCAGAATCGCTCCGGAGCCAACAACGATGGCGATCTCGGTGAAGAGTAATCGGGCCACGAAACCGCGTGGGGCCCCTATCCGCTCCAAGGTTCGCACTTCTCTTTCGCGAACCTTGACATCGAGAGTCACGATGAGCCCCAACATCATCAATGCTGCCAACAAGACCAACAACGAGTTGGCGTCGAGGATCGCCTTCGCCTGCGAGACGATACCGAGTAGCTCCTTGAGTTCGACCATGCTGTCGAGGACCAACAAGTCTTCATCGCGACGCAGTTTCGATCGAGCCAGGGTTCGATCCTTGTTGGTCTCGGCATCGATCACTAATGCGGTGATCGGAAGATCATCCGGATCTCCATGGAAGTGAAAGCTGTCTTCATTCTCAGGGGTGACCTCCACCGCTTCGACGACGGCAGCATTCATCGTCACGTTGTCACTCTTGTTCTCAAGGATCAGATTGAAATCGATGTCCGGATTGATGGCGATATGACCATGACCTTCTCCAGCAACCACCCAAGAGGTCTGAAGACTGACAAAGATCGCCTCGTCATCGGGGGTTCCAGTCGGCGCGAGAACTCCACGGATCTTCAGAACCAGAGGGTATCCACCACCAAGGTCGTACAGCTCCTCGGCATCAGTAGGGACGGTATCCCCAACAGAGAGCTCCTCCTTGCGTGCAACTTCACTGCCAATCACTGCTTCTGAAAGTTTTTGTGGCCAAGGCCCGCCCGTGGCGATTTTGAGCTGGCGAAAGTTTTGGTAATCGGGAGAAGTTCCAACCAGGGGATAATTGCGCACGGTCCCTTCGAGGTGCAAAGGGATCGGAATCACTTGTCCCTGGTCTGCAACTTGTTGTGCCACTCTCATCGGGATCGATGATTCCACAGCTCCGCGAAAGTATAGCGAGTGGATCAAAAGGTCGGACCGACTGCCCGGTGCTCCCACCACCAAAGGGGTCGCCGCTGCGCGTGATTCCAGTTGGGTGCGATACAACTCAAGGAACCCCTCGACCGCCAACGGCAACACGCCCAGCAGACCGATGCAGAGTACGAGAACCAGACTGCGCACCTTGTGGTGCATCAGCGATTTCCACGCCAGTCGAAGCAGCGGGCTGGTCATGCGACCTCCCGCCCACTGATTTCATGAACCTTGTCGAAGCGATCGAGAAGGGATCGATCATGGGTGACGACGATCACTGTGGAGCCAGTCAGTTGCGCCTCTTCAAAGAGCAGGTCGAGGACCGCTTCCCCCGATCCCTGATCGAGGCTGCCGGTCGGTTCATCGGCGAGAATCAGTGGAGGTGACGTCACCAATGCACGGCAAACTGCCGCCCGTTGACGCTCCCCTTGGGAGAGTGCGTGGGGCTTGCGATGCAACAAATCTGCAATACCGCACCGTTCCGCCCGTTCATGCAGACGCTTCTGGTCCTCAGCACTCGCTTCTCGGCCAGCAAGCCAACGCGGAAGATAAGCGTTTTCACGAATATCGAGGTGCTCCAACAGTTCAAACTCCTGAAACACCAATCCAATTTTGTCGCAACGAAATGCCCGGCGTTCTTTTTCGCCGAGTTGAGAGACATCGGTCTCGCCCACGGTCACCGATCCGGCCGTGGGAACCAGAATCCCCGAGATGGCGGAGAGCAAAGTCGTCTTTCCGCATCCGGATGGACCGATGATCGCCGCACGTTCACCGGCACCAATCTGCAATTGATCGACGGACACCGGCTGTTCCTGCCCCGGATGACGATGAAGAAAGTGACTCACTTCGACAGAGTATCCGCTGCTCACTTCACCGACTCCTGTCCATCGTCGACGCGTCGCTGATCGATCAGTTCACAATCGGCGATCCGCCAACCGAGGCCATCGATCCACTGCACCTTATAGAGTGCACGGGAAACATTCTTGCGCCAATGCCCATGACCGTAATGTTTCACCGTGCCGATGACCTCCCAGGTGGCAAAAACTTCGTACATCGGTTCATCCGGGTTTTCAGGCAGATCTACTTTGGATTCGATATTTCTCACTGTCTCGACTTTGGAGATCGCCTGTTCCTCAATCTTCATCATCAGGCTCTCGTGAACATCATCATAGAGATCGGGCAAGATATTCTCATTCACACTGCGGGCGAGGATATCGTAGATCTGGCTCTCATCCTCATAATCGAAGGCGCGATAGATATTGCGATGCAGCGTTTCAAAGAGGGCTACCGATTCCTCAGCAGCCGGCAATTGAACCTGTGGCTTGAGGGGATGCTTCACGGATACATCGATGGGAATCGAGATACCGATGATCAGCAGCAATAACCAAGGCACTCTCGCAGCAAAGGAATCAAAGGTGCCAAGAGCCAATTTGGCGACTGCAGCCAACACCAGCAACCACCCCAGGTCGAGGATCAGGGGTGGCGTCAAGCCCGGTGCCACCGATTCGGGATCGAGGACGGGTCGTGCCTCCGGAGGATTCCAAACCTGGATCGGATCATCCTCGCGAAATCGCAATATCTGGAAGTCATCGGCCCCGGTCAGAATCATGTACACCGACTCAAGTGGAAAACCATCCTCGGTATCAAAGCGGCTCCACAAAAACTCCAACTCCTGTGGTATCGATTTGGTTGGATATTTGAGAGTGATCCCCACGTAGTTGAGAAAATCATTGAGGTCAAAGCCCTCTTGCCATTCGAGATCTTCGATGACGGGGATCACTTGCACCCCATCCACTTGCAAGGGCGCATTTTGATCGAGCCAGGTCACAACTTTGTCACCGAATGCCTCCCAGTCCCCCACTGATTCAGGGTCAAGATCGGGAATCTCGGTCGGCTCCAGATTGAACCAGTGACGGAAGAGCAACTCATCGATCAGCAGATAGACTTCAGTCTCGCTTTCCTTGACGGTGACTTCCACGTTGAGGGGGCCCGGCACATGCTCATTGCCTGAAGTCATCACGGGAAAGCAGAGAAGACACAGCAAGATCAGAGTGCTCGACTTTCTCAACTCCATCCGGCCTCTCCAATGCTGCTTCGATGAGTACGCCCATGGTAACAAAAAACCACCGACTGGGGAGAGCGCAAACTCCCCCGGTCGGTGGTTGCAGGAAACGACCTCAGCCTATTTGAGTTCCAACGGCTTTGCAGGTTCTGGCTTCTTCTCTTCTTCCTGGGGCGCAGGAGGAGCACCACCTTGACGGCCGGATCGGCCGGGGCGGCCACGAAGCTGCCAATCGACGGTCATCTCAATGCGCTTCCCATCTCTCATCACGATGACCTTCTTCTGGTCCCCTTCGGAACGGATGGCCCGAACCAGAGAGACGCGATCAGTGATCTCGCTACCACCCACTTCGACTACCTTGTCACCAGCTTTGAAACCCGCTCTTGAAGCGGCGGTATCAGGGAGCACCTCCTCGATAACATTTTCATCGAGGAACACCCCGAGCATCCGCCCACTCATTCGCCGACGTGGTGGACCATCTTCTGCATCTTCGTCGCCGAAGAGACCCTCACGGGAGAGGAGATTATCGAGATTCGCCAAACCAAATGCGGTCAGTGCGATGACTGTCGTCGAATGCTCCAGATACTCGGGAATTACCAGGTCGAAAGTGTCCTTTTGGGTATGAATCCCATTCCAGGTATCCGCCTTGCCCTCTTGATCCCAGAAAAACCCGGGGACGCCCTTGGCGATGAATGATGCGTGATCCGAACCAATTCCGCGGGGAATCGATTCCACATCCTTGAGTCCGAAGGGCAAATCAGGATTGAGCTCCATCGCAGGTGCAAACACCTTTTGCAAATCGTCTTTCATCGCAGCGGTCGCCCAGGCACCGGCGATGGCGTTGGGGCCCCCGTCGTAGACAAAGACTGCTGAGATTTTGTCCATCGCCTCTGGATTGTTGGCAACCCAAGCCTTTGAGCCGAGCAGTCCTTGCTCCTCACCACTCCAAAGCATGAATCGAATCGTTCTGCGCGGCTTGATTCCTGCGGCGGAGAGGATTCGGGCAGCTTCGATGGTCGTTGCAGTACCCATCCCGTTGTCAGTGGTACCCGTCGCTCCATCCCAAGAGTCGATATGACCGCCGATGATGACGTATTCATCCGGAAATTCGGTGCCGACAATATCCCCGATCACGTTGTAGTACTTTACCGGGCCAGGCTGGAAGTGATTGCGAATGTCCATACGCAGGGTCACCTCTTCCCCTGCTTCAAGGCGACTGAGGATGGCATCGTACTGATCCCGACGAAGGGTGACCCTGGGTGTCGTTGGCAGGTCATCCCAGGAAACCCTGCTGCTGCCCAGGATGGTGATGGCATCGCCGCGTGATGGGTACACCCAACCACCCACTCCCACCTCTTCCAACTTCGTTCGGAGTTCGCGCTCTCTTTGGCGATCTTCCCGATTCCTGCGCCCGCGCTGGGAAGGCATGAAGACCCATGCGTCCTTTAACTGAGACGCATCGATCTCTCCATCTCCTCCCGGAAAGATCATCGCCCGACCTTCCTCCACGCCACGGGTTCCCGCAGACCATGCCGGCGTACCAAACTCCAGATCCATCACCTCCGGTGATATCATCTGCCCACGCCAAGGGCCTCTCTGGAATCCCACAGGAAATTCACCGGCTTCCTCCATGACCACATTTTCCAAACCATAGGACTCGAAGAGATCCTTGGCCCAGTTGCAGGCGATGTGATCCTGAAAACTGCCCGTCAATCGGGGACCGATTCCATTGACCAAATAATCGAGGGTGTCGACCACGCGGTTATCCGTCTTGCCGATCTCGATGATCTTTTGCTGACCTTCGCTGTTCTGTTTTTCAAGATCCGAAGCAGCAACACCGGTCGTCAGGCAAAGGCTGACCGCCAGAGTCCAAAACAATGTCCTCATGAGATGTCCTTTCGGTACGGTTCTCCTAAGGTGTGAAAATCTGAAGAAATTTCAGGACCAAGGATGTGCAAAATCTCAGGTTCGCAAGGGATCCGGTCGAGGTCAAGCCTCAGGAATGGATCCTGTCAGGAGTTTGATTTTTCCTGTTTGGCCCAGGAATCACGCAATGCGGCAATTCGATTGAAATGGGGCGATCCCTCTAAACTCTTGACCGGATCGACATGGAAATATCCGATGCGCTCGAATTGGAATCGATCCCCTGCGGAAGCCTCCCCTAATGCAGGCTCACCGAGGGCCTCGGTATCGACCTTCGAATCGGGGTCGATCAAATCGAGAAATGATTGCCCCTCCGGCGGCTGATCCGGATTTTCGGAAGTAAACAGAGGTGAGTAAAGAGTCACGGGAATTTTGACTGCACAGGATGCAGGAACCCAGTGGATGATCCCTCTGACCTTTCGACCCTCCGGCTGCTGTCCCTTGGAGGTATCGGGATCGTAATCACAACGCAACTCACACACTTCGCCACTCTCAGGATCTGTAATCACTTCCTTGACGGTAACGCAATATCCATAACGAAGTCTGACCTCAGCCCCCGGAGCCAGCCTTCTCCACTTCCGGGGTGGTTCCATGCGAAAGTCATCCCGCTCCACCCACACTTCCCTCTCAAAGGGAATGCTGCGGGTGCCCGCATTCTCATCTTCCGGATTATTGTCGACCTCGATCAATTCCTGCAGATCCTCAGGGAAATTATCGATCACCAATTTGACCGGATCAAAAACAGCCAATCTTCTTGGAGCCACCTTGTTCAGGTGATCACGAATGCTGTTCTCGAAGACGGTTAATTCGATCATCGAGTTGAATTTTGCGACGCCGATGGTCTTCATAAAATTCCTGATCGATTCGGCAGTCACTCCTCTCCTGCGTAACCCGGCGATGGTAGGCATGCGCGGGTCATCCCAGCCCTCAACGAGGCCATCCTCCACAAGTTGGCGAAGCAATCTTTTGCTCATCACCGTGTATTGCAAACTCAACCGGGCAAACTCGGTCTGAGACGGGACCTTTTCGAGGCCAATTTTTTGGAGAAACCAATCGTAAAGGGGACGATGGTTCCGGAACTCAAGAGAGCAGAGTGAATGGGTCACCTCTTCGATGGCGTCCCCCTGGCCGTGGGCCCAATCGTAGGTGGGATAGATGCACCACTCATCGCCGGTTCGATGATGGGTATTTTTTTGAATGCGATACATCACCGGATCTCGCATCACGATATGTGGGGATTCCATATCGATTCGGGCGCGTAGAGTCCGCTCGCCCTCCGCAAATTCACCCGCCTTCATGCCGGCGAAGAGGCGCAGATTTTCCTCCGCAGATCGGTCCCTGAATGGGCTGTTTTTGCCAGGTTCATTGAGGGTGCCCCGGTACTCCCTGACTTGGTCGGCACTCAGATCACAGACGTATGCATCCCCCTGCTCTATCAACTGGACTGCCCAATCGTAGAACTGTTCAAAATAATCGCTGGCAAAACAGAGTTGATCCCACTCAAAGCCCAACCAACGGATATCCTCCTGGATCGCCTCGACGTACTTCTGCTCCTCTTTTGATGGATTGGTATCGTCAAATCGAAGATTGCAGCGCCCGCCGTGATCACTGACCAATCCAAAATTGAGGCAGATCGCCTTGGCATGCCCAATGTGCAAAAAGCCGTTCGGTTCTGGAGGGAATCTGAATTGCAACTCCGCTGAATCGAGGCCACCGTCAACTTCCTCCTGGATCTTCTTCTCAATAAAATTCAGCGATCGTCTTCCAGCGGAGGAGCCTTCAAATTCAGCCTGAGTTGTCATTCTATACATCTTCTCTAATCATGGATTTTGTAATCTTGTCTAAGGTGACAAACCGTGCCGTTTGTCAGTTAATTAATCAGAACTCTCGTGACCCTTCAATTCCCTAACTTTCATTCGCCTCGCAAAAGCAATATTATTTTGTCATAGGGATTATTATGCAAGGTTTGCCGGAAAAAGTTGCAGCCTTGAAAAATGTGGTGGTGTGCCCCGAAAATTTCCGGGTATCCAACAGTAGGAGTGGTCCAAATGAAACTACTTAGCACGATTTGTCTCTTGGCACTGTTACTCGTGCCAACGGGAGCAATGGCTGGCGGCGGCTTTACCATGACCTTCGGAAGCAGTTCCGTGGCACAGGGTGGCCAGGCCGCAGTCGACTTCAGTTTTACTCACAGCGACCCGAATGGCGTCCAGGGCTTTTCATTCGGAGTTTGTCATACCATGTCGGTTTTGGATCTCGAACCGGTCGGTGTATCAGGCGACTTTGACGAGGTGGTCGACTGGTCGACAGCTGTTGAGACTCTCAAACAGGGGGGAGCACCGGATTTCTTCCAGCAAAATGTGGAATCTGGTGGTTGGACCGTGGGTTGCGTCATCTGTTTCACATCCTGTGATGTGATCGATGCAGGAACCTACGATTTCGGAACCGCCTACTACCGGGTCAATGGTGCCGTGGGCTCGACGGGAACCGTCGGACTGTGCAGCACTCTGGGAGTACCTCCGGTCAGTTCAGTCGCCGTGGTCGGTGGCGCATCTCTGCCGATGCAATCTGTCGATGGGACCATCGAAGTTCTCGACGTTCCGCCCACCGTGTTCAATTTCATCGCCCCGGACAAAACGTTCAACTACGACCCCATCACGGGCATCGGCGATTTCAGCACCTCATTGAATATCTCAGAGGATCCGGCAAATGCGACCTTCCCAACGAACACTCAAGGTTTTTCGATGAGCGTGTCCACGGATCCCACCTACGTCACTCCATTGAACGCCGTAACCTCCTCGGCAGTCGACGCCATCCAGCCTGCCTTTTCCCAGGCTCAGATCCTGCCGGGAGGCTGGACATTCGGGGTGGTGTACTCATTCCAGATTCCCGTCTACCTGCAATTCCCGACTGAGACTGAAGCGATTGAAATCACTGGTGAAGCGGTCAGCGGGACCATGCTCGGCGATCACATCGGATTGACCGTACCATTACAGTGGATTCCGATCGGATCACCGCAGATCTTTAATGTCGTCACCTCCAATGATTCCAGCATCACCGCAACCACTGCTGATGGGTCCTTGACACTGAATCCACAAACGAATCTGGATTACATTCGGGGAGACCTCAATGGCGACGGTATCGTCAATGTGGCAGATGTGATTTGGGGTCTTCAGGAGACATTCAACAATGGCCCTGTCGGAACCTGTAATGATGCCAAGGATTCAAACAGTGATGGAATCTTTGATGTCGCAGATTCGATCTGGCTGATCAGTTACATTTTCACTGGCGGAGCGGCTCCCTCTGCTCCATTCCCCGACTGTGATGAAATTGGCGACCCCCAAGACTGTGAGACTTACAACGGCTGCTAGAAGAAACTCTTCAGCATCTTCCATCGGGATCGACCCAGAACGGGTCGATCCCGATTTTCAATTCGGTGATTGCGCAAAAGGGTTACCTTTTGGATTCCTCACGGATTCTCTTGGCTGTGGCCGCCCATGAACAAATCTTGCATTTGCCGAGGTCATGCCTGAGTGCCGGGCAATGCTCCCTGCCAAAATAGATGATCTGCAGGTGAAGGTCATTCCACTGATCTTTCGGGAACACCTTCTTCAGATCCTCTTCAGTCTTTTCCACCGACTTGCCGTTGGTGAGCCCCCACCGAGTCGCCAGTCGATGGATGTGGGTATCCACAGGAAATGCAGGAACTCCAAAGGCTTGGGCCATCACCACACTCGCGGTTTTGTGACCCACGCCTGGCAATGCCTCAAGACTGGGAAAGTCGGCCGGAACTTCTCCCTGATGTTCAGCGACAAGAATCCGACTCAGTTGGTAGATTGCTTTCGCCTTCCTCGGAGCAAGACCGCAGGTCCGGATGTGCTCCAGAATTGTTTCCTCTGACAAGTTGCACATCTTTTTTGCCGTGTCTGCCTTCTTGAACAACGCAGGGGTGACCAAATTAACTCTCGCATCCGTCGTCTGGGCAGAGAGGAGCACCGCTACCAGAAGAGTGAAAGAACTGTTATGGCGCAGCGGGATGGGCGGATTGGGATACAGAGATCCCAAGATCTTGGCGATCTTTTCAGCTTTTTCCGCTCGCTTCATTCCTGCTCTCCTCAACTAAGAATAATATGTACATAAGATGAGAGATGGGTGGACGAAGTACAGATCTTGACCTGATATCTTTGAGTAATGAAGGGAGGCAATTGGATTTTTCCTCTGAAGACCAACCCGATGAACCGGTGAGCCGTGCCGATGATCCAGCCAAGATCTGCCCGCTGTTTCCCCTCTCCGATCTGATTTTGTTTCCGGGTCAGGTGGTCCCGCTCCACGTCTTTGAGCCCCGATACAGACAAATGACCCAAGACCTTCTCGATTCCAATGGTGAACTCATCTTGGGAACGGTGCTCGGTGAAGACAGAAAGAAGCTCGGATTGGTGGCTCCCGTCCAGCCTGTCGCCGGGCTCGGCCGCATCCAGCGTTATCAATCCCTGGAAGATGGCCGCTTCCTGATCGTCGTACTCGGTGAAAGAAGGGTCGAAATCGAACCTGTCGACAGGGGAAAAGCATATCCAGAAGCGATCTTCACTCCTGTCATAGAAATCGATTCAATGATATCGGACCCCGACATGGAGAATCTCCAAGATGTCCTGCGAGGGATCGAGAGTCAGATAAAACTGCCAGAAGGAACTTCTCCTGCACAGATGGTCGATATTTTGATCATGATCTCGAAGATCACCCCTCAAGACAAATACGAGATTTTTCAACTCAAATCCGTATCCCAGCGTCTCGAAAAAATCCTCGATTTTCACTGAATACACTCAGGATTGACCCGTCTTTCTGGTGAATGAAAATGAGTCCGCCCGAAAGTCTGGAGAACCGATGAAGAAAATCAGCCCTCTGTTTCTGTCTCGCACTGTGGTTGCAGTTTTGCTTCTCGCCATCATTGCAGGCTGTCGGTCGGTAGATCGGGTCGACGAATCCACTCCTGACGGGGTCTCCGGATACTTGCCCCACGCCGTGGACAAGTTTGTCCTGTTTGAGTCTGAGGGCATCCTCGTCTATGCACGGGATTCTGCCTCTGCACGGGATGTTGCAGCCCGCGCAGAACAAGCAGAGAAATTGCTCACAGAGAAAACCGGTGAGATCCCCTCCAAAATGGTTTATTTCGCCATCGATCATTCCCACCCTGACCGCCAATCACTCCACGCCAAAGCTTTCCGCACCTCATCCCAGCAATGGAAGATGAGGGAAAGAGCGTTAGATTTTTCCGGGTCCCAGGGGGTGAAAGATGAGTCTGAGATGGGCAGCAAGCTCGAAGAAACCTTCCCGATGATCCTTCCGGGGTTACTCGATACCCCTCAACCCCATCCGGATTCATTCCCACCATTTGGAGTCGCTCTGGCTACTTCGAGAGGAATGAAAAGCGGGCTCGATGACATGATCGATTTTGGCATCGAAAACTCCCAACTCACGACTCTGCAAAGAATCTTCGCTGCACCATTTATTGCAATCTTGCGAAATGTCCTGATCGACGTGCTGGCAAAGGTCGAACACGCTCTCATCATCGGAACCCATCTTCGGGGTCGGCCCGGGTGGAATGAAGAACGCATTCAGGAAGTGATGACTTCGGTACTCGATTTGGAAGACTTCAGGGCACGGTTTGGTGGCTCGAAACCGAGTAGGCCGCCCGCTCCCTGAGCGCTTCTCAGCGAAACCCCACACTTCGCAGGGGTGCTTTTTTCAATCTTCACGGATCGAAGAATTTCTTCTTCCGGATCTATCCTGCCAAGGCGACGTCGACTAATCTCTCCTCAAATGGAGTCTGCCTCCCCAGCAGATATTTCCATATTGGACGAAGAGACCGATTTCGATAATCAGATTGCTTCGAAGCATGATTGGGAGACCGATGAAAGCATTGATGACGTTTGTGATTGGCATCTGCCTTGTTTCCGGTTGTGGATCCGTTGGCAAAGCCATCGATCGCGACAGTACACACCAAAACAGTACACACCAAAACAGTACACACCAAAACAGTACACA
>CAYRAM010000025.1:0-10470 GCA_964422295.1 uncultured Planctomycetia bacterium
GGGAATCCCTACCATTCGCCCTCGTTGGTCCAACGGGAAGCCGCACGCCACGGCTGCGCCCGGACCAGGAGGCGATCCGTTGGCGGATCCGACAGCTGAAGAACGGCTGGAGGGGTTATTGCGGGTTTATCCCGAGTACCCCCGTGAAGCCTACTCTTACCTCTTTGACGCGCTGGACAATGCCGTCAGGCATGTCCATCACGTGGAAAGCTACGTGCCCCTCTCTCCAGAGGATCACCAGCACGTATCCGCCGGCGATCTGCTTGAGTCGGTGCGCCAGCTCGCCATCTCCGAATTTGGTTGTCTCGCGGGGTGCGTCTTCGATTCCTGGGGTATCGTCGTCAGTGAAGATATCGGGGCGATGGTGTTCGCGCTGATCGATCACAAACTTCTTGGCCGCAGGTCTTCCGACCGGATTGCCGATTTTGACAGGGGCTTCGGCGGGTTAACATTCCACGAGGTGTTTTCGATCGAACCCCAGTTGGAATATTGTCGGGATAGAGACCAATGGATCGCCTCCTATCGCAGCGCTTCCTGAGGGGGAGTCTGATACTTCTTGTACTGGCTGTGACCATCCTCGTGGTCATCTCCCTCAAATCCATCCTGGCTCCCCTCGTCGCCGCTTTTGTCATCGCCTACATCCTTGACCCATTGGCAGATTTTCTTGAGCGCAAGGGGATGAAGCGATTTCCGGCAGTGATCTTGATCTTCATCGTCGCCGGTTTGGTGACCCTGGCCACCGTCATCGGGGGTTCTGTGATGGTTGCCCGGGCGGGGATTTCGTTGGCTCAAAAGACCTTGGGCGAGCCACGGATCGAGGCGGTTTCAGAATCCGAGGCGCAAATGCGGCTCGGACATTCGGATCTGAAATCGGAGCAGGAGTCCGGATCGCCAACGGTCTGGTTTTTCGATCGCAATGACAATGATCAATTGGACCAGGGCTGGCTGGTGGAAGCGGAAGCCCTCATCAATCAAGAGTTTCCTGGAGTCGCTCTCGGTTTCCAACGGTGGAAGGATCGGGTGACCAAAGAGTATGGTCGCAGTGCCGAAGAGAATCCGGATGAAGCCCTTGCCCGACAAGTCGAATCTGTCCTCGACATGACCGCGGGAAGATTTTTGCGCGCGCTGCATGGTATCGGATCCGCAGGTGAGAGTTCGACTTCCCAGGATGAAGACACCGAGCGTACGGGCAGTAGCGCAGATGCCCTGAGTGTCGGCGCAGAAATGGCATCGAAGATCACATCCGGTGGCCAGAGCGCATTTGACCGACTGCTGGAGTTGGGGAATTGGATCTTGCTGGTTCCCATTTACGTCTTCTTCTTCCTCCTCGAAATCGATCCGATGATTGCGCGAATGCGTCTCTGGATTCCTTCGGGATCGCGTCCTCGCCTGGAAAAGATCGCTCTCGAAATTCATGAGATCCTTTCAGGGTTTTTTCGGGGCAGGCTTCTCGTTTGCCTGATCAAGGGATTCGCGACCGGGTTGGGACTGTATCTGCTCGGAGTGCCTTACGGATTCCTGATCGGAATCGCATCAGGATTCCTGTCCTTGATTCCTTATGTGGGTGTTTGGTTGGCACTGATTCCAGCACTCGGGATCTGTTGGTTTGAACACCACGAGTTGTTGCTGCTATTGGCGACGGCAGTTCTCTTCGGGGTCATGGAGATGGTGGAAGGATTCGTGCTGATTCCCCGCTTTCTGGGCGAAGAGGTCGGCTTGCACCCGGTAACGGTGATCGTCACCTTTTTGATCTTTGCCCAATGGTTTGGCTTGCTGGGGATGCTGCTTTCGGTGCCGATGGCTGCGGTTACGAAAACGCTTCTCCGGGAGTTCGTCATTCCGGTGTTGCAGGGACCGGACGCAGCAGCAGGGACTTCCTGAGTGTCGGGGGATGATTCCGGCTTGACGATCACCGATCTGGCGAGGCCCCTGAGGGCAGATCACGATCTTGATGGATTGGTCGTGGCGTTCCCCGATCGTCGCGGTGGCGTCAGCAAAGCTCCCTTTGATTCTCTCAATTTGGGTTACTCCACCGGAGATGATCCCCAAGCGGTTCTCGAAAATCGACGAAGATTCGTGGCCGCACTCGAGATCTCCTCCGAGAGGGTGGTGGTCCCAGGCCAGGCTCACGGAAACCGATTGCTCAAGATCGATGAATCCTTGGCGGGGGAAGGGTTTCAGGCACCATCGACGAAAATCGTCGGCCACGACGTTACCTTCATCGGGCAACCGGGGATCTATGCACTCTCCCTGACGGCGGATTGCCCTTTGGTCATCGTCATCGATCCTCTGCAACGCCGGATCGGGACTGCCCACTGCGGATGGAGGGGAACGGCGGCGGGAGCACTCGAACAGCTGCTGGACCAGATGGGCCCTGCGCAGGATCTCCTCGCGATCATCTCCCCAGGGATCCGTGGACCCCGATATCCGGTGGGGCCGGAGGTGATCGAGGCGGTTTCTGCACTGCCGGGAGCTCTCCAGGCGATCTCGGGGGAGACCCTCGATCTCGCCACGATTCTGCTTCAAATCCTCAAGGACGCAGGTTTGGAGGGGGGGAATCTCTTTCTGGACCCCCGCTGCAGCCACGCAGATCCACTCCTCTTCAGCCACCGCAGGGACCGGGGCCACAGCGGACGAGGGGGTTGCCTCGTCGGCTGGAAATTTTGATCCTTTTTTGCGGGTGACTTTCGCAGGGCGATTCCTGCTTCTAAACTCTTGTCCTCAGGATCTGCATTGGATTCCTGATCGGTGCCGATGAGCTTCTGACATCTGTTTTAGAGGCTGAGGAGTGGGGGGAACGGGTATTCCGATCACCCTCCGGGCACTGATCCAGGCATTGATCAATGAGTCGATCACCAGTGGAAGGCAGGATCTTGGGGGACCCAACATTGAACCAAAACGACTCAGCGTCGAACGCCCTTGCGGCGACCGATTCTCATCCATCGACGGGTGATGGATCTCTTCACGGTTGCACTCACAAAGCGATCCTTGAATTGGAAGACGGAGTTCGTTTTGAAGGCCGGGCATTCGGTGCGATCCGTTCCATCTCTGGTGAGGTCGTCTTTGCGACCGGTCTCGTCGGTTATCCCGAATCGCTGACCGATCCGTCCTATCGGGGACAATTGCTGACCCTGACGTATCCCCTCGCCGGGAACTATGGGGTTCCCAAAAGGGAACCTGAAAAGATGATCCAGGCTGGATTTGAGTCGTCGCGAATTCAGGCGCAGGCATTGGTGGTACAGCGCCTTTCACGGGACTATAGCCACTGGAAATCTCAACAGTCCCTCTCCGACTGGCTCGCCTCGGAAGGTGTGCCGGGAATCGAGGGGGTCGACGTTCGTGCACTGACCCGACATCTGCGTCAATTCGGTACCATCAAGGGGCGTCTGCTGGTCGAGGGAAGTGACAACCGCGAACAGATTCAGACGCAACCGTGCCATGATCCCGGATCCTTCAATGTCGTTGCTGAAGTCAGTTGCAACGAACCGATCCTTCACTCTTGTGGGAAGGATGGTGCTCCACGGGTTGTTCTTGTCGACTGTGGTGCGAAGACGAGCATCATTCGATGTTTGCAAGCGCGCGGTGCTGATGTGTTGCAAGTCCCCTGGAACCATGACTTTGTTGCTGAAAAAGCAGATGCGGTGCTGCTGTCCAACGGTCCCGGGGATCCGAAGATGACCGCTGAGACGATTGAAATGGTGCGTCGTGCATTGTCAGAAGATCGTCCCATGATGGGGATCTGCCTCGGAAACCAACTTCTTTCCCTGGCTGCGGGTTTTGACACATACAAATTGGACTTTGGCCACCGAGGACAAAATCAGCCTTGCTATGAAGTGGGGAGCCGCCGCTGTTACGTCACCAGTCAGAACCATGGATACGCCGTCGATGGAGACAATCCACCTGCCGGTTGGCAAGAGTGGTACCGCAATGCCAACGATGGATCCAATGAGGGGGTTCGGCATGCGTCGAAACCCTTCTTCTCGGTTCAGTTTCACCCTGAGGCAAACCCCGGTCCCCGGGATGCCGAAGGACTTTTTGACCTTCTGCTGGAGTTTGCCCGATGAGCAGCCACGCCAACGACAAAGTTGAAATTGAAAAGCCTGACAAGGTTCTGATCCTGGGAAGCGGTGCCCTCAAAATCGGTGAGGCGGGGGAGTTTGACTACTCCGGTTCGCAGGCGATCAAAGCACTGAGGGAAGAGGGGATCAGGACGGTACTGGTCAATCCCAACATTGCAACGATTCAGACCAGCGAAGACTTGGCGGACGAGGTCTATTTCCTTCCTGTCAATCCTCACTTTGTCGAACGGGTCATCGAGCGGGAGCGACCCGATGGATTGCTTCTCTCTTTTGGTGGTCAGACCGCTCTTAATTGCGGTGTTCAGCTGGATGAGTTGGGGATTCTCGAAAAATACAATGTTCGTGTTTTGGGAACCCCACTCGACACCATCCGGACGACAGAGGACCGTCACCTTTTCGCCGAAGTGCTTCGCTCCATCAACATGGATACCCCGCGGAGTCGGGCCTGCGAAGATTTGCAAAGTGCTCTCGAAGCCGCCGAGGAGATTTCGTACCCGGTGATGGTTCGATCCGCCTTTTCACTCGGCGGCAAGGGCTCCGGCATTGCCCGCTGTTCGGATGAACTCACCGAGATGGCGACCAAAGCCCTGGCCACGGGGCCGCAGATTCTCGTCGAGGAGTACCTCGAGGGATGGAAGGAAGTGGAATACGAGGTGGTTCGGGATGCGATGAATAATTGCATCACCGTGTGCAATATGGAGAACATCGATGCTTTGGGAATTCACACCGGAGAAAGCATCGTCGTCGCACCGTCACAGACTCTCTCCGACCACGACTACCATCGACTTCGTTCGATTTCGATCCGATTGATCCAGCACTTGGGAGTTGTGGGTGAGTGTAATGTTCAGTTTGCCCTGCACCCTCACAAGGACGAATATCGAATCATCGAGGTTAATGCCCGATTGTCGCGTTCATCCGCGCTTGCCTCCAAGGCAACGGGATACCCGTTGGCGTTCGTCGCGGCCAAGTTGGCTCTCGGCTACAGCCTGATCGATGTCCCCAACAGCATCACTCAGGTGACTGCGTCTTGCTTCGAGCCCGCGCTCGACTATTGCGTGATCAAGATGCCACGATGGGATCTGAAAAAGTTTCGCAGGGTTTCGACCAGCCTGGGCAGCGAGATGAAGAGTGTCGGGGAAGTGATGGCGATCGGCCGTGGCTTCGAGGAGGCGATGCAGAAAGCATGCCGCATGCTCGGAGTAGGGGCCCATGGGCTCGTCTCTGCCCGCGATCATTTTGAGGAAGAGAATCTCGAAGAACTCCTGGTGGTGCCGACGGAGGAGCGCATCTTTGTCATCGGCGAGGCGTTGCGAAAAGGCTGGAGTGTCGACCGGATTCATCAATTGACCCACATCACCCCCTGGTTTATCGAACGGGTGGGTGAAGTCGTGCGGTGCCAGCAGGAGATCAGGGAATTTGATCTTGAGACTCTTCCGGAAGACCTCTTCCGCAGGGCCAAGGAAATGGGCTTCAGTGACAACCAGATTTCACGGGCTCTTCGACGGAAGCAGCCCATCGCACCCGGTTACCAAGCTGCACTGGAAGTGCGTGATCGCCGCGAGGCAATGGGAATCCGTCCGGTGGTCAAGCAGATCGACACCTTGGCAGCGGAATATCCGGCGCAGACCAATTTTCTCTACATGACCTACAACGGTTCCGCCGACGATGTCCAAGCGAAAGAGCCAGCTCCGTACGTGGTGTTGGGGGGGGGCGCATATCGCATTGGCTCTTCCGTTGAGTTCGATTGGTGTGCGGTCAATGCGGTACAAGCGCTGTCTCGCAGTGGCCATCGCACCGTCATGATCAACTACAATCCCGAGACTGTGTCCACCGACTACGATTCCTGTGATCGTCTCTATTTTGAAGAGTTGACCCTGGAAAGGGTGCTCGACATCTTCGAGCGCGAAAAGTCCCAAGGGGTGGTCATCAGTGTGGGCGGGCAGATCCCCAATCAGTTGGCAGTCCCGCTCGGCAATCGGGGAGTAAAGGTTCTTGGAACCAAAGTGGAAGACATCGACCGGGCTGAAAACCGGGAGAAATTTTCTTCACTCCTCGATGAGTTGGATATCGATCAGCCGGAGTGGCGTGAACTGACCAGCGTTGACGATGCTCTCTCCTTTGCTGAAAATTGTGGTTATCCGGTGCTGATTCGTCCCAGTTATGTGCTCAGTGGAGCGGCGATGAGTGTGGCCCATTCCGACGCAGAAATGGAAAGTTACCTCAAGGCTGCAGCTGATGTGTCCAGGGAGCACCCTGTGGTGGTTTCCAAATTCATCGCAGGGGCCAAAGAGATTGAGTGGGATGGCGTTGCACAAGGGGGAAAAGTCATTTGCTACGCCATTAGTGAGCACGTCGAAAATGCGGGGGTCCACTCCGGAGATGCCACGATGGTCTTTCCATCCCAACGCCTGTATTTGGAGACTTCCCGTAGAATCAAAAAGATTTCACGGTTGATCGCCGAAGCACTCAACATCACCGGGCCGTACAACATTCAGTTCATCGCCAGGGACAATCATATCAAAGTGATCGAATGCAACCTGCGCGCTTCACGTTCCTTCCCATTCGTCTCGAAGATTCTCAAGGAAAATTTCATCGATTATGCAATCCGGGCGATGCTCGGGGAGCAGGTTGAGCCACCGGCAAAATCAGCCTTTGAATTTGATTTCGTTGGAGTGAAGGCTCCCCAGTTTTCCTTCTCCAGATTGAAAGGTGCCGATCCACTCCTCGGTGTAGAGATGGCATCCACCGGAGAGGTCGCTTGCCTGGGTGACCAGGTGGAGGAGGCTTATCTGAAAGCTCTGCTGTCGGTGGGTTTCACAATTCCGGAAAAGGGAATCCTCCTGACGACGGGCAAGATCGAGGACAAAGTTGATTTCCTCAACAGTGCACGAAAATTGCAGCAACTCGACATTCCTGTCTATGCCACCAAGGGAACCCATGAGTTCCTGCTGGAGAATGGCGTCGAATCAAAGGTACTGAAGATGCCGATGAGGGAGGAAGAGTTCACCTCAGGCACCGAGCCGATGGATGCCATCGAGGCCATCGAGAAAGGGTTGATCGATCTAGTGATCAACATTCCTCGCAGCCTTGAGCGAAGCGATTTGACCAGTGGATATCTGGTGCGTCGCAAGACGGTGGATTATGGCATTGGATTGTTGACCAATGTTCAGGCGGCAAATCTCTTTGTCGATGCGTTATGGAAGATTCGTGATACCGACGAATTGCTGGTCAAACCATGGCGTGAGTATTGCTGATTCACTCGTGAAAACCGGAAATGGAACGGGCAGGGGGCTTTCTTCCTGACTGTTCCTTTTTGATGAAAGGGACCGAGCATGTCCTTACCTGAGTTTTCTTGTCGTAGCTGCCCTATTGGGGTGATTCTTTTGATCGCATTACTTCTTTCGGTCGCTGTTTCAAGCGCACCGGGATCCCAAACCCGGAGTCCACTGCTCGCTGTTCAGGATGTCGGAGGAGCTGCTGCGGTAGGGGACGATAAAAAGATCGAAGAGATCATGGAACGGATGAAGTCTGCCGGTCGCTCATTCCGCCGAGCATTGCGTGGCAACAAGATTGAGGATGCACTGGCCCAGGTTCAGAAGGCCCAAGTGGCCACTCTTGAATCGAAGGACCTCGTCCCTGACATGGTCGCAGAGATGGAGGATCCGAAGGAACGGTTAGAAGGCCGTCTCTACTATCGACTGTGGATCATCGCCATATTGGACCATTGGCTGGATATTGAGCGAGCATTGTTGGTGAAGGATACCAAGACCGCAGGTGAAGTGGCGAAGAAGATCAGTGAGCTCAAAAAGAGAGGGCATCAAAGATTTCGCAAAGAGGAGGACTGATTTTCTTTTCGCTGTTCGCATTGGAAGAACAAGAAAATAGCCGCAGGGGGTTGAAGACCTCCTGCGGCTATTTTTCATCATGATCGAGGCTTAGAGGCTCTCAGCCTTTTCTTCCGTCTTTTCCTCAGTGACCGGTTCGATGCGGTTGTACTGGGGAATCGTTGATACTTCCGTACCCAACTGTCCCAGCAGATCGATGATCGCGGACTGCAACTGCAGATCTTCGACATAATCGCAGGCGAATTGCTGACCGCGTTGGTCCTCTTCTCGACGACGCAGGCGATTGCGCAATCCTTTTCGGGCGTCCTCTTCGGTGATTCCGGTTTCCTGATATTCATCGATCCAATCTTTGAAACCGGGATAGTCGAGATTATTTTCTCCGGTACCCTCGCGTACGATTTTAGAGATCACTTCTTCGTTTTCTTCAGCGTGCTGATCGATCCATTTTTTGAAGGCTTCTTCGTCGACCATCTTGCCGATGGCTTCCGCACGCCACAGGGGCAGATCCTCCAATTCCACATCATCGTCAGGGCTGACTCCACCTTCAGCGATGACTTTTCCATCCGGGTCCCTTTCGGTATGGATGGAACGCCCACTGGGTAGGTAGTAGCGCTGCACAGTCAGGCGCAAAGTCGATTCTCCGCCGAGAAGGTTTTGAATCCTGCGGGACATCGGCAGCAACCGTTGCACGCTGCCTTTGCCGTATGTTTTTTGCCCGATGAGTTTGGCTCTTTTGAAATCCTGGAAGGCACCTGAGACAATCTCGGATGCGCTTGCGCTCGACTCGTTGATGAGGACGACCATCGGATATTCACCGCGTTTACCGGGTGTGGCGAAACGCTCTGAATCCTCGAAGATGCCACTCTGTGATTTTTGTGCGACGATGGGCATGGAGGTATCGTCGACAAATTCATCGACCAGTTTCACTGCAGACTCAAGGTAGCCGCCAGGATTGCCACGCAGATCGAGTATGAGAGCCTTCATCCCCTGGGATTCCAGATCATCAAGGGCCGCGAAGACCTCTGTGACTGCGGTGTCACCAAATTGGGCCAACGCGACATAACCCAAGTCGCCAGGAAGCATCTGGTAAAGAACAGAATCAAGTTGGATCGTTTCCCGTGTGACCACGTATTCACGCGGTTCTTTCCAGCCTCGACGGAAGACCATCAATGTGACCGGAGTGCCGGGACTTCCCTTGAGACCCTGGACGATCTCATCGAGGGGCTTTCCTTTTGTCGGAATTCCATCGACTTCGACCACGAGATCGTCACTGATCAGGCCCTCCCTGTAAGCGGGGCCTTTGTATATGGGGCGGATGATTTTCAGGGTGTCGGTGTCGAGGTCCTTCTGCACCTGTGCGCCGATTCCAGCGTAAATCCCGCTGATTCCCTCATAAAAATCTTTGGTGTCCTCCACATCCATAAAGGATGAGAAGGGATCGAGGCTGGAGACCATCCCTTTGGCGGCGGCGGTGATCAACTCATCCTTCTCGACTTTGGAAGGATCGACATAGAAGCGTTCGATGCGCTGCAGCAGTTCATCGATGAGAGGATGATTGCCGCTGCGGTTACCGCGTATCCGCTCCAGTCGCTCGATATGCTGTTCCTTATCTTCGAGGGATTTCTCCAGTGCGAGGATTTCCAACTGTGCTGCGGCCATCTGGCGATCTGCCTCGGCGAGTTTTTCCGATTCTGTTTCTGCTGGTCGGGCATCCCGATCATTTTCGATCGCCCTCAACAGATTGTCTTGTGCGAGAAGCAGGCGTGCGAGTGCACCTTGACGGGATGGTTCCAACTCGATGGAGCGCAGAACTCTTTTGACATCCCCATTCATCAGGCCCAGTTCGGCGAGGGCGAGTGCAGCACTGGTGCGAGCTTCAGGATCATTCACCGTGAGGAGCGGATGCAGTAATGCGCGTGCTTCCGAGCGATCTCCGGTAACACGGAAAAGCGTCCTCCCCAATTCGATACGAAGGGTTGCATTTCCGGACAAGGATTCGGCGAGGGCACGAAGGCTGTCAGTGGTTTTTTTGTCGCGGAATTCTCCGACCATGAAGATGGCTGCCTTGCGCCGCTTTTCATCGAGATCACTGCGGCTTGCCAATTCGAGAAGCGAATCGCGGACACCGCCGGGCTCTCCCAGGGAGAGGAGGGCCTTGCAACCCATCAGGATGACTCCCGTATTTTCGTGCACGAGCAGTTCCTGAATCTTGCCGATGTAATCGTCCCCCAAACGTTCCAGTTCAGTCGCTCCACGCCACAGTTTGGTCATGTCCCCACCGGCGTGGCGATCGACGATTCGACCAACTTTGTCATCCTGATTCTGGATCGCTGCCGCTGCTGTCGCTGACCACGGATACGAGATCGTGGTGATGAAAACTCCGAGGATGAGCAGCAGGCCGATTCCGGATCCGGGCCGCAACCAAGAGTGCGCACTGGAAGCAGTACAGGTCAGGTGGCAAGTGTGGGACGAGGCTGACCGGTTGAGTGACATGGGCCCCCCTTCAGGGTGGGACAGCATTTCAGTGAAAGCAAAAGATCGACAGC
>CAYRAM010000025.1:10570-38686 GCA_964422295.1 uncultured Planctomycetia bacterium
AGATGCAGGAGTATAGCCGTTTCAGCTTCAGAGAACCAGAACGCCGGAGAACGACAGCAGGAGACGAGTGCGGGAAGATCGCGTTGTTCTGGCTCGGGGCTGTGCCGGCTCGGCGCTGGATCCCTGATCCGGGAGTCCTGCTTGCGATTCCGGAGTTCGCGCCTACAGGGGCTAACGGCAAGGAGAAGAATGACGTTCCGCTTATTTACCGGTGATCTGATCGGACTCTCGGGTCGCATGGTGGAGGTCGAGGTCGATCTGGTTCCTGCACTCTCATCCTTTGTAATCACGGGTTTGCCCGGTCCAGGAATCCGCGAGTCGCGGCAGAGGATCCGCTCTGCCATCGAAAACATCGGATTTCGTTTTCCTGATCGCCACAGGGTTGTGATTCATTTGGCGCCCGCAGCCGTGACCAAGGATGGATCCGCATTCGACTTGGCGATCGCCCTGGCGATTCTGGTAGAGAGTGGTCAAATCGATGCCACCGAAGTGGAGGGGCACGGGTTTGTCGGCGAGTTGGCCCTCGATGGTCGTCTGCGTCCGGTGAGAGGCGGAATGATCATCGCCCATCACCTGAAGATCCTGCTGGCGAAGGCATCCCGATCTCTGGAGCAGGATGGATTCTGCCGACTCTTTGTGCCCACGGGACAGCACCCGGGGGATGCCGGTGAATCGGCGTGTGAGGTGATCGAGGCGGATTCTCTGCAACGGGTGTTGGGAATCTTGTCCGGGAATGTGGATTCGGAAATCACCGTGGATCATCAGCACACGGCCACTCGAATAGGATTGCTGGGCGAGGGTGCGCCGGAAGAGTCCGATGAGCAGGAGCCTGCGAGTGGCGTCGCAGACATGTCCGAAGTGATTGGTCAGGTGCAAGCGAGGCGAGCTTTGGAAATCTGTGCGGCCGGTGAGCATCCGGTGTTGATGGTTGGGCCGCCGGGGTGCGGCAAAACTCTGCTCGCTCGCAGACTCGCAGGATTATTGCCCCCCCTCGATCCGACCTCTCGACTCGAAGTCAGGCAGATATCCGAATTGGTGGAGGGGGAATCGTGCGCCGCGGGCCAGCGCCCCTTTCGCGCTCCCCATCACAGCATCACCGTGGCCGGTTTGGTCGGTGGGGGAACTCCGATCACTCCCGGAGAAATCTCCCGGGCCCACAGGGGGATCCTGTTTCTCGATGAATTGCCGGAAGTTTCGTTGGCAGCATTGGAAGCACTGCGTGAACCCTTGGAAGAGGGGGTGATCACTCTGTCGCGGGCGGGGGGAAGTATCACCTTTCCCGGGAATTTCCTCTTTATTGCTGCCATGAATCCGTGCCCTTGTGGTCGCGGTGGCGATGGCCGCTGTCGTTGCCGCGTACAGGACCGCCTCAGATATCAGCGAAGACTCTCGGACCCGCTCCTCGATCGATTCGATTTGAAGGTGACCCTCAAGAGAGAGAAGTTGCCCCTCTTCTCGGGACAACACTCCGATCTGCCGGAATCGACCGCGGTCATTCAGGGGAGGGTCATCGAGGCGAGGAAGCGGATGAGCAGCCGGAACCTCGGCTCCTCCAATCGGCATTTGAAGTGGACCGATCGCAGGGAGTGGCTCCTGCTGGAAGAGGATGCCAGGGAACTGTTACAGCAACTGGAAGGGGAGCAAACCCTGTCGATGAGGTGTTGGCTGAGATTTTTACGAGTGTCTCGCACCATCGCCGATTTGGCGGGAAAAGAGCATATTGCCCGGGGGGATCTCCTCGAATCGCTCGCCATGCGCGGACCGGTGGAGGTGGAATCCTGATGAGAAGAGCCACTCCTGTTGGCATGAAGAGACCTGAATCGCTAATCTGGAGGTGATCCGGGTTGGCCCCGGCGGTGAGTCTGAGGAAACTGGAGAGGGATCCATTGAAGGAGATCAGTTCAGGTGTTGTTTCGGGAGAGTCTTCTGCGGAAGTCTCTTCCAGAGAGACGCCCACGATCATCGATCCGCAGCAGCAGCGAACTCCACTGAAGTTGGGGCCGTTGGAGCTGTCGACTCCTGTATTGCAGGCTCCCATCGCCGGTTTTACCGATCTCGTATTCCGTCGTTTGGTGCGCGAACTCGGTGGCTGCGGTTTGATGTACACAGAGATGGTTTCCGCAGGTGGCTGGGTCAAGGGCACCATTTCACCGGAGCGTCTCTTCGGCGTGGTCGATGAACCCAAACCTCTCGGTGTTCAACTTTGGGATCGGGAACCGGAGATGGTCGAGGAAGCAGCGCGGCGACTGGTCGATCTGGGGATCTCTATCATCGATCTCAACTTCGGTTGTCCGAAGAAGCGTATCATGGGCAAACAGGGGGCAGGGGCGACACTGCTCAGGGACCCTGCGACCATCGCCCGCATGGTCGCAGCAACGGTCCGCGGGGCTGGCGAAGTGCCGGTGACGGCAAAAATCCGACTGGGACCGAAGCAGGATCAGATCACGGCTTGTGACGTGGCACGGGCGGCGGAGTCTGCGGGTGCTGTCGGTGTCACGGTTCATGGGAGAACTGCCAAGGATGGATACGGAATCCCCGTCGACCATGCGCGGATTCGCGAAGTGGTGGAATCGGTGTCGATACCGGTGATCGCCAATGGCGATGTCTCCTGCGCAAAGAGTGCTTTAAAAACTCTGGAGAATACGGGCGCTGCCGGAGTGATGGTCGCGCGGCGGTGTCTCAGTGCCCCTTGGGTCTTTCGCGAGATCACGGCTGCACTGAGAGGGGAGCCGATTCCTGAACCTCCCCAACTGGCGGAACAACGGGAGCAGTTACTTCGACATCACGGGCAGTTGGTGGAATTGCATGGCGATCCCTTCGGTACAGTTTTGATGAGAAAGTTTGCGGCACGTTATCTGGGGGGAGTCCGCGGCGCTCGGGCCTTCCGCTCAAAAATTACGGTAGCGAAGGATGCCACAGACTTCCGGCGCATCGTCGACACCCTGTTTCCACTTGAAGCGGATGTCGATCCCTCTATCGGCGAAGATGACCTTGAGGAAGATTGCTCCACGGAATGAGGATTCAACCGTGAAACTGGTGGTGACCATCGCCGTGGGATTACGGCACAAGGATGTGTCAGAGATGCCAACCCTGCGTTCACTGCAAGGGGAGGGATCCGGTGCCACCATCACTCCCTCCTTGCCTGCGGTGACGACTGCGGTGCAGGCCACGTATTTGACAGGGGAACTCCCCGGCAGTCATGGCATCGTTGGTAATGGGTGGTATCACCGCGATACCCGTGAGATTCGATTTTGGCTTCAATCGCGATCGTTGGTCGAAAAGCCGACATTCATCGATCAACTGCAGGCAGATGGATACAGCGTTGCCAACCTCTTCTGGTGGTACAACATGGGCAGCGGTGCCCGATGGAGCCTGACGCCTCGCCCCGAGTATCCGGCGGACGGGCGCAAAATTCCATCGGTGTACGGTGAGCCTCCGGATCTTCCCATCAAGATGCAGCAACAGCTGGGCACCTTTCCCCTCTTTCAATTTTGGGGACCAGGTGCGGGAATCACTTCGACGCGCTGGATCGTCGACGCTGCGCTCAAGGTGTCCCGTGATGAAGATCCGGATGTGCTGCTCGTATACCTTCCTCATCTCGATTATGACGATCAGAGGTATGGGCCTGATTCTGTAGAAGCAAAGAGATCGCGGATCGAATTGGATCAGGAGTTGTCTCGACTTCTCACCGGCTGCAGGGAAAGGGGCGCGGACGCGATGGTGCTCTCTGAGTACGGCATTGAGAGTGTTGAGCGCCCGGTCTATCTCAATCGTATTCTCTCAGAAGCAGGAGATCTTGCGGTACAGGTGACATCCCACGGAGACCTTCTCGACGTCCACCGCAGTCGTGCATTTGCGGTGTGTGATCACCAGATGGCGCATGTCTATATCCGCGATCCACAGGATCGTTCACGGATCAGAGATGTATTGGCCAAGGTCGAGGGGGTTGATCGAATTATTGGCTGCGATGATCTTGGGTCGATCGGTCTGAACCATCGACGAAGTGGTGAGTTGGTATTGATCGCAGAACAGGGGTGCTGGTTCGCCTATCCTTGGTGGGAGGATGCTCGACGGGCTCCTGATTTCGCGAGGACCGTCGATATCCACCGCAAACCAGGTTACGACCCGGCGGAATTGCTCTTGGACCCCGGGTTGAAATTTCCCAAGTTGAAAATTGCCGGGAAAGTGATGGCGCGAAAACTGGGGTTTCGTAACCTCCTCGATGTGATTTCCACCGATCCGTCGAAGATCAAGGGGAGTCATGGCCGCATCGCTTCCGACCCTGATCATGGACCAACAATGTTGCGATCCTGGTCCTCTTCAGTGAACTCACTGCAAGCGACAGAAGTTTTTGGAGAAATCGTGAACAGGGTCAGAACGGGGTAAGTCCCGAATCAGTGACAGGGGATGGGGGAACTATGTTGGATGCATCCTGGGTCCATGATCCCAATGCGTGGATCGCTCTGGCTACATTGACCGTCATGGAGATTGTTCTCGGTATAGACAACATCATCTTTATCGCCATCCTTGCCGGTCGATTACCCGAAAACCAGCGGGACAATGCTCGCCGCCTCGGTTTGATCATGGCGATGGTGACCCGAATCCTGCTCCTGTTTTCAATCTCTTGGCTGATGACACTTCAGGAAGAACTGTTTTCGATCATGGGGCACGCTTTTTCCGGCAAAGATTTGATTCTCATCACCGGCGGGCTGTTTCTGCTGGGTAAGGCGACCCATGAAATCCACGTCAAGATGGAAGGGATCGAGGCAGAGAAGAAAGAGGATCCCAAGATGGTCAGTTTCAGTTCTGTGATCATCCAGATTGCGCTCCTCGATATCGTTTTCAGCATCGATTCTGTGATCACCGCAATCGGGATGGCGGAACACCTGATGGTGATGGTGCTCGCCGTGGTGATATCGGTGATGGTAATGTTGGCATTCAGCGGAGTGGTTTCACGCTTTGTCGATCGTCATCCGACCGTCAAAATCTTGGCGCTGTCTTTCCTGATGTTGATCGGAATCGCCCTTGTTGCGGAAGGTTGGCATTTTGAGATTCCCAAGGGGTACATCTATTTCGCAATGGGATTCTCTGCGTTTGTCGAGATGATCAATCTGAAGATTCGGTCTGCTCGGTTGAGAGGTAGGGGGGCCTGATAACGTCTGTTGGCGATTTTGTGGCGGCATGACGCCCACCTTCACCGGTTGCGGGAGGTGGAGTGAGCAGAGAACCCCTTTTGAGGAGTGCAGAGCCTTGTTCCTTTTTGGCCTGGTCGATCAGGTGAGTCACCTTTTTATCCCTGACAGGAATGCTTTCATCGCCAAAGAGTGAGTTCTGAACAGGCTCTTCAACAGGGACCAAACTTGCTGCTCCCAGCCCCAGCAATCGGATTTTCTCGCCTTCCAATTCGACTTCTTCAAGGAGTTGTCTACCGGTTTGATAAAGAGTTGCGGCATCCAGAAATGGGGAATCCATCGTTTTGCTGCGGGAGTAGGTTTTGAAGGAGGAGAGACGCACTTTCAGTCGAACGGTTCTGGCGTGATATCCATCGCGGCGGAGGGATTCGGCGACTTCTTCTGCTGCCTTCCGAAGAAACTGGTCAGATCCGCTGCCCCGGGCTATGTCGGTGGCAAAGGTATTTTCTGTCGAGATCGATTTTGCGGGACCCCGTTCTCCAAAACCGCGTGAGTCTCTTCCATGGGCGAGATCCCAAAGTCGTTGTGCGCTGTTGTCACCGAAGCGACGTTGCAGCAGTTCCAAACCACCATTGCGCAGATCGAAAATCGTTTTAAGGCCAATTTCTTGCAATGATTGGGTCATCCGTGGGCCGACGCCCCAGATTTTTTTCACCGGGAGCGGATCGAGGAGTTCTTGAACCCTGTCTGGATCGACCACGGTCATGCCATTGGGCTTGTCGAGGTCGCTCGCCAGTTTTGCCAGAAACTTGTTGTGAGCGATGCCGATACTGACCGTCAGGCCACCGGTTTCCTCGTGGACGCGCATGCGTATTCCTTCACCGATGGCCAACGCCCCACCAAAGAGTTTCAGAGATCCTGAGATATCAAGGAATGCTTCGTCGACGGAAATGGGTTCGATCGTCGGAGTGAACTCCCGGAAGACCTCCATGATCATGCGGGAAACCTCTGCGTATCTGTGACCCCGGGGGGATCTCCAAATCGCTTCGGGGCATCGCCTCAGTGCTTCCGTGGAGGGCATCGCGGAGTGGATTCCAAATCTCCGGGCCTCATAGGAGGCGGTAGAAACCACCCCCCTTGGGCCGGGATGACCGATCACCAGTGGCTTTCCACGGAGGGAGGGATCGTCGAGAACTTCCACCGCTGCGAAGAAGGCGTCCATGTCTGCATGGATCACTTTCCAGCGAGGGTCGAGTGAATCCACGTCCAAGGCCGCTCCCTTCTGGTCGAATCGTCTCCGATTCCCCCTCTAGGTCAAGATCCCGGTCTGATGGCGAAAAGGAAGGTGGGTGGATAGAATGCCAGCGGAGAGGAATCACCATGCCCACGATCACCTTGCCTGACGGCAGCAAACGCACCTTTGATCAACCGGTGACCGGTTTGGAATTGGCCGGTGATATCGGGGAACGCTTGCAAAAAGCAGCGATCGGGATCGTTGTGGGTGGAGAATTGTGTGACCTCTCTGTACCCATCGATCGGGATTCTGAAGTCTCCATCATCACCAGTGGATCCAAAAAGGATGAGCCGGGCACAGAAGCTCTGGAGTTGATCCGCCATTCCTGTGCCCATGTGATGGCAGAAGCCATCGAACGAGTAATTCCTGGTGCCCAATTGGTTTACGGCCCTCCCACTGACCAGGGATTTTATTATGACATTCGCTTCCCCGAATCGAGACCTCTCAGCAGCGAAGACTTCCCCGCAATCGAAAAAGAGATGGCATCCATCATCGGTGAAGATCGCCCCTTTACCCGGTATGAGCTGGGCTTGGAAGATGGAATGAAGAAGGTGCGCAGTGAGGGAAGCAAATACAAGATCGACAATGCCGAGCGCGCGGTGGAAGCAGGTTCTGACCGGCTCTCTTGGTACGCAACGGGAGAACCGGGGGAAAATTGGGAAGACTTGTGCAGGGGGCCCCATGTCCCCAGTACAGGCAGGATCGGCGCCTTCAAATTGATGAGTGTGGCGAGCGCATATTGGCATGGCGATGCCAACAGTGATGGCTTGACCCGCGTGTATGGAACAGCGTTCCCCTATCCTCGCCAACTCCAAAGGCACCTTGAACGGCTGGAGGAAGCACGCAGACGTGACCATCGGGTCGTCGGCAGGCGCCATCATCTCTTCAAGATCGATGATGCAGTGGGGCAAGGGCTCGTGCTCTGGCAGCCAAATGGCTCCGTCGTTCGCAGGGAATTGGAAGAGTTTATCCGCGAGAGATTGATCGCCACCGGCTACGACATGGTTTATACGCCGCACGTCGGAAAACTGGACTTGTATCGAACCAGCGGTCACTTCCCTTACTACCGCGAGAGTCAGTTTCCTCCACTGATCAATGGTGATTTTCTTGAATCGCTGTCCAATGATGGCTGCTCATGTGCTGAGCTTTCCAGCCACATTGGGGATGGTGATGTCGAAGGTTTCATGCTCAAGCCGATGAATTGTCCTCACCACATCAAGATTTATTCAGCGGAGCAGAGATCCTATCGCGATCTTCCTGTCCGACTAGCCGAGTTTGGGACTGTGTATCGTTGGGAGCAATCAGGCGAGTTGAATGGATTGACCCGAGTGCGTGGTTTCACGCAGGATGATGCACACATCTTTTGTACAGAAGATCAGGTTGCCGATGAAATACGCGGCTGCCTGGACCTGGTGAAGCTGGTGCTGACTGCATTGGGGTTGGAAGACTATCGTGTTCGGGTCGGTCTGAGAGACAGTGACTCCAGCAAGTACACCGGAGATCCTGCACGCTGGGATCGAGCGGAACAGGCTTGCAGGGATGCGGCTCAAACGCTCGGAGTGTCCTTCTCTGAGGAGGAGGGTGAAGCGGCATTTTACGGACCAAAGATCGACTTTGTTGTCTCCGATGCCATCGGCCGGGAGTGGCAACTGGGTACGGTTCAAGTCGATTACAATCTTCCCGAGAGATTTGACCTAACCTATACCGGAGCGGACAACGCCACCCATCGACCGGTGATGGTCCACAGGGCTCCCTTCGGCAGTTTTGAAAGATTCGTCGGCATCCTGATCGAACACTTTGAAGGGGCATTTCCGACATGGTTGTCCCCCGAACAAGCCAGAGTTCTCCCGATCAGTGAAAAGCATGTGGAATACGGCAGTGAGGTTTACCAAGCCCTGCGTGCTGCAGGAATTCGCACGACGATGGATGATTCCAATGAGAGAGTGAATGCCAAGATCAAGGTTGGTGCGGATGAAAAGATTCCCTACATGCTGATCGTTGGTGGCAAGGATGCGGAAGCGGGAACCGTTTCTGTTCGCCAGAGAGGTGTCGGTGATATCGGTGCGATCCCATTGGAGCAGTTCCTGAATCAAATCAAGGATGAAATCGAATCGAAAAAGTTGCCTCCTCGCCTGGAGATGGAAGAGGCGGACTGATGCTGTTTGCAGTCAGCTTTTGGGAGGTTTTCTCCATTGTCCTGATCCTTCTTTTCATCGTCTTTTTGCCGACGGTGTTGGGGTGGATAGGAACACGGGAAGGGGATGATCGATGAGAGCCGCCATCGTGGGAGCAACAGGGGTGGTGGGTCAGGAGATGCTTGGCCTGTTGGAGACTTCTCCCCTCGGTGTTGAGAAGCCACGGCTGGTAGCCTCACCGCGAAGTGCCGGTCAGCAGTTTTCCTGGCGCGGTGAATCACTGACTGTCGAAGCACTCGATTCCTCTCTGGACTTGTCGGGGATAGATGTCGCACTCTTTGCGGCAGGGGGAACCATCTCGAAGGAGTGGGCCCCTCGATTTGTTGCCGAGGGAGTGGCGGTGGTCGACAATTCTTCAGCATTTCGCCTGGTGGATGGAGTTCCACTGGTGGTTCCTGAGGTCAATGGCGAAGTGATCCCGGAGGGACCTGCCATCATTGCCAACCCGAATTGCTCAACGATTATTTTGCTGATGGCATTGAAGCCGATTTGGCATCTGGGGCCGAAGAGGTTGGTGGTCGATACTTACCAGGCAGTCAGTGGTGCGGGAATCGCAGGTATTGAGGCTCTCGATCGCGAAGCCACCGGTGGTGAGTTTCGTCCTGGTGATCCATTTCCGTTTCCGATTCATGGCAATCTGTTTCCATCAATTGGGGAAACCGATGCAGATGGTGTCACCGTTGAGGAAAGAAAAATGCTCGACGAATGCTGCAAGATTCTCGGCGAACCCGATTTGATCGTGCAGGGAACCTGTGTGAGAGTCCCAGTGGAACGCTGTCATTCTCTGGCGGCAACGTTGCTCTTTGACGCAACCGATAAAGATCGTATCAATCTAGCCCGTGAAGCGTTGAGGTCTGCACCGGGAGTGGTATTCCATGAAGACCCCGAAGATCCACCGACACCGGACCCCTTGTCGGGAGTGCATCCGGTTTCTGTAGGGCGCTTGCGCGCTCCATTTGCAGATACCTTGCAGATGTGGATTGTGGGAGACCAGGTTCTCAAGGGGGCCGCATTGAACACGGTTCAGATTGCGGAGAGATGGAGTCGCCTCTCTTGACAGCAGACAATCACTTCTATCGTCTCGTCGTCGCTTATGACGGGACCGAATTCCATGGTTGGCAGGATAATGATGGGGTCAGAACCGTCCAGGGAACTCTGCGGGCGGCAGCGGATGTGCTCAGTGAAACCCCTGCAGTTGTTGAGGGATCAAGCCGTACAGACACGGGTGTTCATGCACTGGGTCATTTGGTGAGGCTGCAATTGGATCGGGATCATGATCCGGATGAACTGCAGAGGTCCCTCCAGGGGATCACTCCCGAAGATATTGAAATCATCTCCTGTGAGAGATCCACGGGGGATTGGCATCCACGATTTGATGCAGTTGCAAAGCGTTACCTCTATCGCATATGGAACGGCCCCCGGAAGCACTTGTTTGAAGGAGGGTCGAGTTGGTGGATCAGGTCTCCATTGGATGTGAGTGCAATGGCGGAAGCCGGGAGAATTCTCATCGGACGCCACGACTTTGCGTCATTCCGAACTCGATCAAAGGATGAACCTGAAGATACCGTGCGCTCGATTCATGATCTGACTCTCCAAAGGCTGGGAGATTATGTCCTGGTCCAAGTGGTGGGAGATGGATTTCTTTATCGAATGGTAAGAAACATCGTCGGTACATTGGTCGATGTCGGCAGGGGCCAGACGGATGTTTCAGAAGTTGAGGGGATTCTTGCGGCGACAGACCGTAGGGAAGCGGGAATCACTGCTCCACCTGAGGGGCTATTTCTCGTTGAGGTTTCCACGGACTCTGCCAGTCCCATCGAATGCTCAAGTGGTGATCCGTATCGTCGGTGATCAACTTCACTTGATTCATTATTGGCCGAATTTCGCCTTTTAAGGTGCTTCTGGAAACTCTCAATCCTCGTTTCGTGGAACAAGTTTGGTGTTCATGTTATGACTGTCCCGGGGTCCATCGCAGGTCTTGCCATGGATACCAATAGATATGCACCGGAAAGGGTGATGACTTGAGAGCGAATCGTTCCCGGCCCGAGAAGAATCCACGCCCCAGGCTCGTTGCTTTTGGCGGAGGCACCGGCATGTCTAGCCTCCTCTCCGGCTTGCGAGAGCAGCCGGTGGATGTGACAGCAGTCGTTTCTGTAAGTGATGACGGAGGCTCTTCCGGTCGTCTGCGCAAAGACTTCGATATGGCTCCTCCGGGGGATATTCGCAACTGCCTTCTCGCCCTGAGCAGTCAAGAGCCCCTTTGGGCAAGACTTCTCGACTATCGCTTTGAAGAGTCTGAGTTGGCGGGGCATTCTGTCGGCAATCTGCTTATCACTGCGCTGACGCGTCTCAATGGTGATTTCGATAGTGCCATTCGGGAAATGAATCGATTGCTGAGAGTTCGTGGAAAAGTACTTCCCGCCATAGGGGAAAAATTGACTCTGATCGCAACCCATCCCGATGGGACCAAGTCTACAGGTGAAGAGCAGATTGTTCGCAGTGGCAAGGCCATCGTCAAGGTAGAATCGAGGCCACGGGTATTAGAACCCGCCGCCGATGTGGCGCAGGCGATCGAAGACGCTGACGTATTGGTTTTTGGACCTGGCAGTCTCTTTACCAGCGTGATTCCTCCATTACTGATTGAAGGAATTCGTAAAAGGGTTGTTGAGAGCAATGCGTTGAAAATTTACGTTGCCAATGTAATGACCCAGCCGGGTGAGACGGATCACATGGGCCTTGCTGATCATTTGGATGCCCTCGAGCGTCACTCTAACAAACCCATAATCCAACATGTATTGGTCCACGACGGCACATTTACCGATCAGATGTCGGCGAGTTACTCAGCCCGTGGATGCGAACCGGTGGTCTACCGTGGAGATCTCGGCGGAAGAGGTGTTCGTGTGACGACCAGTGATTTCATCGACCATGAATCCATCATTGCCCGTCATCGGCCCGACCTTACGGGAAGATTGATCGGGGAATTAGCCATGAGCAGAACGGGTTTCATTCTGTGAGTGCCCAAAGCGTGCAACTCAAGATTACTCATGCCTCCGGGCTTCATGCCCGGGCTTCAACCGAATTTGTACGGTTGGCTCAGAGGTTTTCTTCTGAGGTCATCGTCCGCAAACTGGGTGGGGGCGAAGTGGACGGTAAGAGCATCATCTCTGTTATGACTCTCGGTGCCCAATTGGGGGACGAGATTGAAATCAGTACCACAGGGACTGACGCAGAGGAGGCACTCGAAGCATTGGCGGAATTGGTGCGCAAGGATTTCCATGGGGTCTGAGGTGGTCAACTGATGGAGATAAAAAGGGGAATCCCTGTCAGCCCGGGAATCGCCATGGCGGAAGCTTTGGTACTCGACTCCGAAGAGATTCGCATTCCTCAACGATTCATTGACGCCAAAAAAGTCGAGTCTGAAATCCAGCGATTTGAGCTTGCGGTGGAAGATTCGAATCGGTTGATAAAAAAAGAGATTGAGCGCCTCCAGGGTGAAGTTGAAATCCACGCCAAAATTTTGTCAGTGCACAGGGATCTGGCAGCGGATCCGGCATTGCATGCTGAAGTGCACCAGGCGATTCGGGATCAGTCTTTCACAGCGGAGCATGCCCTCAGCAAAGTGATGAACCGGTACGTGAGGAAGTTGCAAGAAACGCGATCGCCGCTGCTTCTCGAGCGGGTCCACGATCTTCAGGATGTTGAGAAGATGCTGCTCAGTACCCTGCTCGGAAAACGTATCGAAACGCTCTCAAATCTCGATTCTGAAGTTGCCGTCATCGCACACAATTTAACACCCGCACAGACGGCTCAATTGGACCCGGAAAAGGTCGTGGCATTCGCCACCGATGTCGGGGGAAAAACATCTCACACCGCCATCATGGCCCGTGCCCTGGGAATCCCGGCAGTCGTCGGAATCGATGAAATCTCGACAGCGGTCGCAGGCGGTGACCCCATTATCATCGATGGCTATCGTGGTGTAGTCATCATCGAACCCACCGAAGAGCAGATTGAGGAACATCGCGGTCGAGCACTGGAAATGGCACGAATTTCTCAGCAGTTTCGCAGCCAGGCAGCTCTTCCTGCTGAAACGATCGACGGCCATCGACTCGAGGTTCATGCCAATATCGAATTGCCAGGCGAGGTGGAATCTGCGGTCGAGTGGGGGGCATCGGGGATAGGATTGTTTCGATCTGAGTTCATTCATCTACAGGCTCCCGAAAGTGGAGAAGAAGTTCATTTTGAACATTACAAGGCAGTCCTGAAATCTCTTAATGGTTTGCCACTGACGATTCGCACCCTCGATCTCGGTGGAGACAAGTTGCCTGAAGGTTCTTTGGATGAGGAAAATCCTTTTCTTGGTTGTCGGTCGATTCGGTGGTGCCTGGCAAATCCGCAACCATTCCGAGATCAAATTCGAGCGATCCTTCGCGTTGGTGTCCATGGACCCGTCAGATTGATGCTTCCGATGATCACCACAATACCTGAGTTGGATCGCAGCTTGCAGATCATCGATGAGGTCAGTGAAGAGCTGCGTGGTGAGGGGATTGAGTTCGATGAAAACATTCCTGTGGGAGTTATGGTAGAAGTTCCATCACTCGCGCTTGTGGCCGATCATGTTGCCCATCGGGTTTCATTTTTGAGTGTCGGTAGCAATGACTTGGTTCAGTACACTCTGGCGGTGGACAGAGGTAATGAACAAGTTGCAGACTTGTACGACCCTTTGCATCCTGCGGTGCTCCAACTGATTTCATCTCTGATTCGGGTGGGCGAAGAGCATGATATTCGCGTCTGCCTCTGCGGAGAGATGGCATCAGAAGTGATTCACTTGCCCTTGTTGGTGGGGCTGGGATTAAGAGAGTTCTCTATAACTCCTCAGTTGATTCCGGAAGTGAAGCAGGTCATCCGTCACTTGGTCGACTATGAAGTACGAGACTTGGCGACTCGCTGCATGCATTTATCGGACGGTGATAGTATCTCCCGGGAATTGCGACTCTGGTCCCTAGAAAACCTTCCAGAAGTCGCTTCTCGCCTGATCTGACCAGGTCTGCCTCCACTCGGCAATTCTCCAGTTTGCCCCTTTTTTACCCACGTCGTAGTCTTCTCGGGACCTTCCATTGGGTCCTTCCCGGATCTCCTTGGTGATGTTCTGGGACTCGATCCGGTTTTCCCCCCTATGGGGGGTGGGCCCTAAGCGCACCTCATTGGTGTGACTGGAAGGCATGAGAATGTTTTCAAGACAGAAATCACTGGTCGGACTCGATATCGGCAATGACGAAGTGAAGGTCGTCGAGTTGACCCGGACCCAAGAGGGCCTGGAGTTGACCGGATTCGGTTGGGGAAAGATTCCTTCCCCCGAGGAGACTCTCGACACGGTCAAAGCTGTGTTGAGAGAGTCAGGGATTCGTTGCCGCAAGGTGGCGACCTCCGTTTCGGGCAGATCTGTGGTGGTGCGATACATCACTCTGCCGCGCCTAGACGATGATGAGTTGTCTGAGACCCTTCGTCTCGAAGCAGACAAGTACATTCCTTTTGACAGGGATGAAGTTTGCATCGATGGACAAATTATTGAACCGTCTGAAGTTGAAGATGAACCATCTGAAGAGATGAAGAGTCTTCTTGTCGCGGTCAAAAAGGATCTCTTGCAAGATCACATCGATCAAATCCAAGAATTGGGTCTGATTCCAACGGTCGTAGATGTGGACACTTTCGCATTGGGCAATTCATTTGAACTGCGCACCGAGGCTGGAGTCCAGGACGAGGAATCTGAAAAGGCTGTCGCCCTCGTTGACATTGGGGCTACAAAAACCAATATCCACATCGTCAGAGGGAAAACCTCTTGCTTCTCCAGGGAGATCTACCTGGGAGGTCAGGATCTGACCGAAGCCATCGCCCGTCGTGAACATTTGGATGAAGCAGAGGCTGAAGACCTCAAGTGTGATCCGCAGGGAAATGAGCAAATGGTCGCAAATGCGGTCCAGCCAGTCCTTGAAGAGATTGCCAGTGAGATTCAGTTGTCCTTCGATTACTTCGAAAATCAATTCGACTTTGCTGTAGAGGAAGTCTTCCTCAGTGGCGGAGCCAGCCAAACGGTGGGTCTGCAGGATACATTCGAACGTGTATTCGAACGTGATGTGAAGACTTGGGACCCATTGGCCACCATCAAGGTGCGCGAGGATCTGGTAGACGTTGAGGCTCTCAATGAGCACCTCATTCAGTTGCCAGTTGCTTTGGGACTCGGGTCCCGCATTCAGGACTGCGTCTAGGCGCACGGGAAAGGACTATTGAGTTGATCAAGATCAACCTGTTACCCCAGGAACTCCAGCGTGCGGCGAATACTCCCCGCTCGGTGTTCTACTCTGTCCTCGGTAGCGTGGCTGCAGTCGCACTGGGTGCCATCGGGCTCGTCTGGATGTGGATTGCCCAAGGAACCATGGAAGCCCATGCCGAAACCAAGTCAGCTGTAGTGAAAGTACTGGAGGAAGAAGCCCTTGAAGTCGACAGGATTCAGTCCGATATCGATTTCTATCGTCAGCGGGAAACCTCCATCGTCAAAATCAAAACGGGTCGGATACTGTGGGCACCGAAACTGGATCAGTTGGTGTCGATGGTTCCCGATGATCTGTGGATCACCTCGCTCCAAGTCTTTTTGCTTGAAGAGGACCAGTACAAATGGAATGAAAATGAGAGTCAGAGTGGCGGCACTCTGGTTCTTGATTGCGTTTCTATTGGAAGTGATCCAGGTGCGTTGACCAGATTCCGCAAGAGCCTCGGAGAAGACCAGAGATTCTACGGAGACTTGGTTGATGTCAGTGCACTGCCAGACTCCTTCTTTGGAGATTTTCTCAAGTTTAGACCGCTTTCTTGGGAAAAGGTGAGTGCGACTGAAGATGCACCAGAACACTTCCGAAGTTCCATTGGGATTGAATTGAAGCCTCTACATGATCCCCCGGTTGTTGTGAAGGACGAGAAGGGTGGTCAGTCATGAACATGGATGAAAAGAAGCATTTGATTTTCTTGGCCGTAATTTGTGGAGCCATTTTCTGCATTGAAGTTGTCGTTGGTTGGAACCTGAGCAGCGAAAACTCAGCGATTAGGGAAAGATTGTCAAAACTGGAAGAGAGGGAGACATCTGCTCTGAAGAAGAAGCAGAGAATCCCTGAGATGACTGTAACCGCCGAAGACCTGGCTCAAATCGTCAGCGAATATACAGAGATTTTGCCGCAAGAAGACGAAGTCAGACGCGACGCATTTGTCGATACGATCACGAATCTTTGCAAAGAGAGTGGCTTGACGATCACCGGTGCCGAACCGGTAGATCTGAAAGTGCGGAAACCGGCGCGGGGGATCAGGGTGATCAATAAGACCACCGTTCCCGTATCCAAGCCATTTCAGCGACACAAGTATCGTTTTGAAATGACAGGTGAATTCAATCAGTTCCACAGATTCCTCAACAGCGTAGAGAACCACCCACGATTCCTTCGAGTGGATGGATTCGATCTCTTCCCAGTCGATCGCAGTGACGATCTAGTTGCCGCATCCCAGCCCCTGAAGCAGTTCACCATCGAAATCTCCACCTACGTTTACGAGGAGAAAACGGTCTCTTCCAAGGAGGTTCAGTAATGTTTGAACAACTCAAAGAGAAAAAGTGGGCTGTATTGTTTGAACAACTCAAAAAGAAAAAGTGGCCTGTGATGTTTGAGCAGTTCAAAGAGAAAAAGTGGACTGTGGCTGTCGGAACTGTGGCAGTCGTGGTTCTGTACTTCGTGGGGAGTTTTCTTGGAACTGGGACAGTCGTCGATTCTGCGTCGCCAACAACTGTTGCTGCAGAATCCACGTTTGACGTGAAGTCCGATATCCTTATCGACAATGAAGATTCGATTTTCCCTTCAGACTCCACGGAGACGGGATTCTCTGAAGAAGTGATGGTTGCCGTCGAGGACCAATCAGAAGCGGTCTTGCTTGAAAGCCCGGAAATGGAAGTCATTCCAGCAACGGGCCCGGAAGAGGAAAAGACTCGCCGAAACGCTGAGTTTGAGCAAGAACGTCGGATCGTTGAATTGCGCGAGCAGTGTGAAGGTCATCTTCGCCGGGGACAATGGAAACGCGCTCTCGAAGGACTCGTGGAGTTGGTAAATTTGCGGCCCTACAACGCTGATTACCATCTGACTCTCGGATTGGTTCATCGTCGTCTACACGAATCGGACAATGGTCAGGGGCACTTGGAAGAGGCCGCTGCCAAATTCCGCGAGTACATGGATTACGGTGGCCAGGAAGCGATTGCGTTCCTGCTCTTGGCAGAAACCACTGCGGTTTCCGGCGACGAAACTGAAACCTATCGCAATCTGGAAGAGGCTGCGTCTAGAGGGATGAACATCGCTCGTGCAGTTCAACAGTTTCCGGAACTGAGTCAATTCACTGGGGACACCCGTTTCGTGCGGTCAGCGTTGAAACTGGAGCGCTACCTTTTGGAAGACGGGATCCGAAGAGATCCATTCACGGCTCCCTGGAAAGGGCTCAACTTTACCAACCCTGTTGGAGAGTTCAGTTTCCTCGAAGTAAAAGAGCAACGTGAATATCTCTCCCAAGCACGAGATGCCATCGCACGTGTTGAGTACTCGGTGCGCGAAGGTGAGTACGAGACTGCCGCAGACGCCTACAAGACCATCATGTCCATCAGCAGCGAGTCCAAACGATTCGATCAACCAGAATTGGCTGCAGAACTAAAAGCGATAGGGGACAGACTCGAAGAACTCGAAGATGGGGTCTCTGAGATAAAAGTGCGGCACCTTTATGAAGAGAGCCGTCAAAGCCTGGAGCGCATGAAAAGAGCGTTCGGTGACCATGACTTTGAAACTGTCAATCGCCTTCATAGTGAAGTTCAGAGATTTGCCCAGGAAATCGAAGAAGTCGGTGAGCCTTACTTGACCACATCTACCCTGGTGAGCATGGCCGCTCGCCAACTCAGGGATCGCAGCGAAGTGGTAAGGGATTTCCTCTCCAAGACGATCGAAATCGATGGAGTTGCGATTTCTGAAGAAGGATCTCACGCGATCGTCGATGGTGAGTGGGTCGCCCTTGGGGGTGAAATCCAGGGTGCGGTACTTCAGGAGGTTCATAGTGATCGGCTCGTCTTCTTCTTTCAGGGAGAAGTGATTGAGAGAAGATTTGGCCGCTTTTGATCTGAGTACCGATAAAAACGGAAGTTTGCCCGAAAACAGCGGTCAGCCCTTCAGGACAGGGGCTTCTGCGACCGATAGAAACAACAGGAAGTCCTGACATCGAGACGGGAATGACTGAATTCTGTCCCCTACGGGAGGAAATTTGAAGATGAGAATGCTACTGATTCTGGCGACACTCTGCGTTGCCCTATTTGTGACCGATTTTTCCGCAGCCTATCAGGCTTCTGAAAATAGTGTCGATCTTGTGACGATTGATGTGCGCGACAAGGACCTCCGAGAGGTTCTTAGCCAGATCGGTGATCAGGTTAAAGTCAACATCGTTGTCGATCCCCAGGTCGAGGAGAAGGTGACGCTGACTCTTGAGACCATCGATTGGCGTGAAGCGCTGGAAATCCTCGCTCGCGAAACGAACTGTGTTGTCGTGGAAGTCAGTGATCGATTGATCAGATTTACCCAACCCCCTTCCATCAACATTGAGTTTCAGGATGCTGAACTGGCTGTTGTTCTGGAGTTACTCGCCAAGCAATCCGGAGCCAATATCGTAATCTCCGAGGACGTTCAGGGGAAAGTCAGCTTGACTCTGAGGGATGTTCCATGGCGTGAGGCCCTCAATACCATCGTCAAGACTGCAGGATATGTGGTCGTCAGCGAGCGTGAGGGAGTTAGCGAGATTCTTCGCATCGTATCTCCCGAAAAGTTAACCCAACAACAAGAGACTCGCATCTACCAGTTGCGTTACATTCGCCCGCCAGAGCAGTACGTCGCCATCATTTCCGATATCGAAAAGCAGGCTGGAAGTCTGGGAACAAACAGTTCAGCAGATTCTGAGGCAGAGTTTACCTTGCTAAAGGCTCTTCGCCGCGCTTTGTCTCCGGGTGGAGATATGGACTTTGATGTCAAAACCAACTCGCTCATCGTCAAGGACATCCCTCCCCGCCTGGATGAAATCGCCGAGATCATCGCTGAAATCGATGTCGAGCCGGCACTGGTTCAGGTTGAAGTGAAATTCATCTCGACCGCCAATGACGATATCCTTGAAGCGGGACTCAAGTTGGATGACCCCAACACCCCGGGCAGGGATGGGTTCCGTATCAGCGCTCGTGGCAGCGCACCTTCCTCCAATCTTGCTGATCTTTCCGGTCTTGGAGTGATCCCTGATGCGACCACCGGTGTACCCATCTACAACGGGTCGGTAGTGTCCAATGGAGGAACCTGGCCCTTCGACATCGGCAACATGCAGAGTATCGGAGTTCCTTACCAGGCGCTGGGAGTACTCGATTTCACTCAGACGCAGTTGCTGATCTCCATGGTCAAGGATGATGAAAATTCGAAGATTGTGCAGCAGCCATTTCTCACAACCCTTGACAACTACCCTTCGACAATCTTTGTCGGAGAGGAAGTCCCCTTTGCTGTTCAAAATGTCCAGCAGGATCAAAACGGTAATGTGACCGTTTCCATCGATGAGAACTCGCGTTCCCCGGTGAATGTGGGATTCACCTTGTACGTGTCTCCTCATGTGATTCCCGGAACCGACATGATTTACATGAACGTGATTCCGAAAGTATCTACGCTGGTTGGAAACACCTCAGATATCCCAGGATTTGACCGTTTCCGCTTCAGTGACCCGGGTAGCGGTACCAGTGCCTTCATCGATCTTCCCCGTGAGAGCAGTCAGACGGTGGTAACATACCTGCGTGTTCGTGACGGCCAGACCGCTGTAATCGGCGGACTGCACACCGAGCGCCGTCTCGAGATCGAGTCTGGGATTCCACTCCTCTCTGATATTCCCTATCTTGGAGAACTCTTCAAATGGCGTCGTCGTCAGTCCGATGTCAATCACCTGCTGATTCTGGTGACGCCTCGCATCATTAAGAGCAGCGATGTCAGTGAAGAAATCTACCAGAACGCCCTGCGCGAGGCAGAGCGCTGGGATTACTTCAAAGAGAAGTACGGCGAGCCGACCACATCGGATGATTCCGGCTCGGATGGCGATGCGGTGGGGGCTGCAGAAGTCGCTCCGGCCGGGTCGGCAGGAGATGGTCGTTAAGTGATCTGATTTAGGTACTTTGAACAGGCTTCCAAGGCAATGCCGTGGAAGCCTGTTTTTTTGTCCACTTCACTTCACTGGATCTATTTTGCTTTGAAGCTATCTTGGGTGAGATTCTCCTTTGTAATTCGACTTCATCCAAACGTGGCCAGATTCGGGGATTTGTATCGATGCGACTTTTGATCCAAACCAAAGTCAATGATGAAACCCGGGTGGCTCTCCTGGATGGAATCGGAAGGCTATGGGAATATCACCGGGAGTATCAGAGTGCGGGGGGATCCTTCGTCGGTAACATTTATCTGGCCCGAGTGATCAATGTCGAGCCCGCAATCCAGGCGGCATTCGTCGATATCGGCGAGAGTCGAACCGCATTTCTCCACTTCTCAGATTTGCATCCCGCTTACGATTCTCATAAGAGAGTTCAGCTCACTTCTCTCCATGACAAGTTTTCCCGCAAGAGAGGGGAAGGATTCATTCAGGATTCCTTGCGAAGCGGCCAAGAGATCGTGGTGCAAGTAACCAAGGATGCGATCGGTCAAAAGGGGCCCACGGTCAGTACCTATCTCTCATTGCCAGGACGTTCCCTCGTACTCTTGTGCGGCGCACACCGACCGGGGGTGTCACGCAAGATCGATGAGGAGCAGCGTGAACCCCTGCGCACCCTTGCAGAGAAGCTGCCCAAGGTTCCTGGAGCGGGATTGATCGTCAGAACAGCGGGCTCAGGGTTGAATGAGGAGGAACTCAACAGAGAGGTCGAGGTTCTCAGCGCTGAATGGGCAGATCTGTCAAACAAAGCTGCAGAGTTGTCAGCCCCGGTGCGCTTGCGAAAAGAAATCGATTTGTTGAGGAAAGTCGCTCGCGATCTATGGACCTCTTCCGTCGATGAGGTCGTCATCGACGATGAAACCAAAGGAGAAGCACTGCTGGTTGAACGTCTCGAATGGCCATGCGAATCGAAACCAAAGATGGAAGTTTACAGGGGCAAGACCACCCTGTTTCGTCACTTTGGTTTGGAAGGTCAAATCGAGGGGATCTACGAGCGAAATGCAAAACTCCCATCAGGCGGTGCGCTGGTCATCGAAGAGACGGAAGCATTGGTGGCGATTGACGTCAATTCGGGGACTGATTTGAGTGCAACCCACCTTGAAGACACCGCTCTGCAAACAAATTTGGAAGCGGCAGAGGAGATCGCTCGTCAGATTCGCTTGAGGGATTTGGGTGGAGTGATCGTCTGTGACTTCATCGACATGGTCGAAGATGAGCATCAATTGCGGCTTGAAGAGGTGTTCAAAGAGTGGACCAGTGCGGATCGGGCCAAGATTTGGTATGCGCCTCTATCCCGATTTGGTCTCCTGGAATTGACGAGGCAGAAACTGGGCCCCTCGAAAAATCGATCAGGCAGGATCTCGTGTCCGACCTGTAATGGCCGCGGATCGGTTCGGGGGGAGCCGTGACGGGATCCCTCCGGGAGTGAGGGGGAAGAGGCTCAGGAGGTGGTAGGGGCCATTGCAGAGGCGGTTTTGGCCTTTTTCCATTTTCGCAGGGCCGAAGAAGTCGAGATCCGGGGATCGGCCGGGAGCCAGAATCATCGCGGAATCTGGCAAAGATTGGTCGCCAGAATACAGGGCCATCCGGTATCGTTAGGGATCGCTCCGGGACCGGCGTTCGCCGATCGGGGTTCCGCCGATTGCCTGTCAGGTAAAGTGGCGAGATGAAACACAAAATCAAAGAGTCGAGATCGGCTCCTCAGGGAGTCGATGAGAAGAAAGAGGAACGATGTACGCGATCTTTCGCGACGGTGGTCGTCAGTATCGAGTAGAGGAGGGGGAAACCCTTTTCCTCGATTACCGTGAGGCAGAGCCTGGAAGCACAATTCAGTTTTCAGATGTTTTGGCACTGGAACCTGGGAGCGGTGATTTTGTATGTGGCACTCCACTGGTGGACGGGGCTTCTGTGGAAGCTGAAGTCATCGGTGAGGTCAAAGGTCCCAAGGTGATTTTCCATCGCTTCCGTCGCCGCAAGAATTCCAGTAGTCGCAAGGGGCACCGCCAGAAGTACATCAAGGTTCGCATCGGTAAAATCGCCAGCTAGTGAACTTCAGGTCTGCACCTGTTGCAGTCGCTGAAGATCGAATCAGGAGTAGAGAAATGGCACATAAAAAGGGTCAGGGCGCGTCACGCAATGGACGTGACTCCAATGCCCAGAACCGTGGCGTCAAAAAGTTCGGTGGTGAGAGCGTCATCGCCGGCAATATCTTGGTACGCCAGTGTGGTACAAAATTTCATCCGGGGCACAATGTCGGAATGGGCAAAGACTACACCCTGTTTGCCCTCGTCGCTGGCAAAGTTCGCTTCGGGACGCGTCGTCGGGTCCACGTCGACCCCGTTGCATCCTGATCGAAGAGATTCAGCAGGCCAGTCATGAGCATCCGCTTCGTCGATGAAGCCTGGATTCATGTCTATGCCGGCAAGGGCGGTGACGGCTGCTGCTCCTTTCGCAGGGAAAAATATATCCCCCGGGGTGGTCCTGACGGGGGAGATGGTGGTCGCGGTGGCCACGTCATTCTGCATGCGGATCATCACGTGCAAACCCTCCTCGATTTCACCGGTCGCCCCGTCCACAAGGCAGAAAAAGGTCGCCCAGGATCCAGCAAGAATCAAACCGGAAGAATGGGCTCAGATCTGCGGATTCCGGTCCCGGTCGGGACGATGGTCCATGATGAAGATGGCGAGCTGATCGTGGATCTCGCACAAGCGGATCAAGAGTTTGTCATCGCCCGTGGGGGGGCGGGGGGAAAGGGCAACAGCGGATTTGCCACGGCCACTCATCAAACTCCACGAGAGTTCACCCCCGGTGAAGAGGGCGAAGAAAAGCGGGTTCACCTCGAACTCAAACTGATTGCGGATGTCGGCCTCCTGGGCTTGCCGAATGCGGGTAAAAGTACATTTCTTTCGCGGGTATCAAGTGCTCATCCGAAGATCGCAGATTATCCCTTTACCACCCTTAGTCCCCAACTGGGCATCGCTCAGTTGGACACCTTTCGCAGGATCGTATTGGCCGATGTTCCAGGTCTGATCGAAGGGGCTGCCGAAGGGGTTGGCCTGGGCATCGGATTCCTCAAACATCTGGAACGAACCAAGGTTCTACTTCATTTGCTCGATCCTCATGACCGGGACATCGAGGATTTGATCCGTGACCACGAAGTGATCAGGGGGGAGGTCCGATCTCATTCCGAAGAGTTGGCAGATCGTCCCATGATCACCGTGATCAACAAGTCGGACCTGCTGGTGCCCGAAGAGGCAGAGCGACTGAGAAGGGAACTCCAAGAGCGCCTGGGAGAATCGGTACGGGTCATTTCAGGTGTCTCCGGAGAGGGAGTTCGTGAAGTCTTGGAAGCGCTGTGGGGTCTCCTAAACCCTTCTGAGTAGCGTATCGGGGGGGATTCGACGCTCTCACCCTCGCATCGTATTCTTCTATGGATCTTCCTGTTCCCAGGCGGGGCCGGAATCGATCCAGGGAGAGACCATGGAATTTCATGAGTTGCTGCGTCGAATGGTGATCGAAAATGCTTCCGACCTCTTCATCAAGGTGGGCTGTCCGCCCTCTTTGCGAGTGGATGGTTCGGTCAAATTTCTTGATTGCGAAGAGATCACCCCGCGAAAGTCCCAAGAATTTCTGGAGATCATCCAGGATTCCAGACCGGAAGCCTTGCCTCAAAAGTTGGACGTGGATACCTCCTACGACTTGCCTGGCATCGGGCGATTCCGGGTCAATATCTTTCACCAAAGGGGACAACTCGGTTTTGTTCTGAGACATGTATCCCACAATGTCTCCGGATTTGATGCTCTTGGTCTTCCCGGCGACACCCTGACGAGTTTGGCAGTACAGAAACGGGGACTCGTCCTCGTCACCGGAAATACGGGTTCTGGTAAATCGACCACCCTTGCTTCGATGGTTCACCACATCAATGAAACTGCGAATCGTCACATCGTGACCATCGAAGATCCTATCGAATTTACCTTCCGCGATCGCAAGTCGATCATCGATCAGCGTGAGGTGGGTATCGATACCGACTCATTCCCCACTGCGCTGAGGCACTCCCTGCGCCAGAGTCCGGACGTGATTCTGATCGGTGAGATGCGAGATCGTGAGACGATGGAAGCCGCCATCGCTGCTGCAGAAACGGGTCACTTGGTTCTCTCTACACTTCATACGGTGAATGCTGTGCAGACTGTGGAACGCATTATTCACTTCTTCCCCCCTCATCAACACGACCTGATCCGCCTGCAGTTGTCATTGGTTCTTTCTGGGGTGGTGTGCCAGCGATTGATCCCATCTCTTGATGGAGGTGGACGAATCCCGGCACTGGAGTTAATGATCAACAGTCCGACGATCAGAGAACTTCTTAGGGAGGGAAGAACACACGAATTGCATAGTGCTGTCCGGGATGGAGAGCATTTCGGATCGTGTACCTTCAATCAGTCTCTTCGCAATCTGTATCGATCGGATCGAATCACCCTCGATGACGCACTGGCGTTCTCTGATTTCCCTGAAGAATTGCAGTTGGAACTGCGGGGAGTGGTCAAAGGGAATGCCATGGGGGATTTTGACTTCGATTACTAAGCACGATGGCTGGGGTCCGGAGCGTGAACACGTTATGCTTCCTATCTGGAGGCGATCGTGCGCTCATTGGTTATCGATGCTGGAAACACCCGGGTTCACTGGCGCTTGCGTCTTGAGAACGGGAGTATTCTCGAAGATCACGGATCACTCGACGATCCACTCTCAGAATTAGTCTCCTCCTTATCTGCTGAGGACCATGTTGGGCAAGTGGCGGTTTCTTGCCTGCGTTCTGAACACCGAACTCTCATTGAACCTGTGATTCAGAACCGGTCCTCCAATCCTATTCTGTGGATCGAAAATGGGGCGGCAGCACAGGTCTCTGTGGAAACCGAGTTCCCTCAAAAAACCGGTGCCGACAGAGCTCTCGCTGCTCTGGCATGGGGACAAGTTGGCGCTGGAGTGCCGGCGGTGATCATCGATGCCGGCACAGCGGTCACCGTCGATGCCGTATCTGCAGAGGGGGTATTGCTCGGGGGGTGGATCTCCGCAGGATGGCAGTCGATGTGCAATGCTCTGGGAAATTCTGCACCGGATCTCCCCAAGAATATTGGCAAGGCCCCCATCGCCGATGGGTGGGCTCTTGATACGGAAGGTGCTCTCGGAGGAGGGCTGGAAATCTTCTATCGGGAGGGGATTGCCGGCCTGCACAGCCGCGTTTGCAATGGTTTGGTGCAGAGATATGATCTCAGCCCCCAGACGATTCTCACCGGTGGGGATGCGCTTCTTCTGGAAGAAGTGTTTACCGACGCGAGGCTGATACCAGGTTTGGTTCTGGATGGCTTGGAAGCGGCGCTGTCGATGGAGACGGAGCGATGACTATCCAGGTCAGCGTAGCCACCGGTCCCGGAACCTCTGCACTCCACGGAATTGCGATCAGTGGCCCAGGTGCAGGCGAGTTGATCCGGGATCTGTTTGCAATGGAACCACCCGTCGATCGCTGTCATGCGAATATCCTCTCCGCATCAGGAGAGGTCCTCGACGATGGTGTGTGCTTGCGGTGGCCAGGAGAGAGTGAGACTTATCTGCTGACGACCCACGGAAGTCCCGTGATTCAGGAGCAGGTCGTGCAGCGGTGCATCGAACTGGGAGCGGAGGAGGGGAAGAATGGGATTCCACTCTTTGATGGCGACTCTCCGCAACTGGGTGAGCCTCTCCGAAGGCAGGCACTGGATCTGTTGCCTCAGGCATCGAGTCCGGAGATTTGTGCATTTCTGCTGAATCAGGCATCCCGCCTCGGCTTCTCCGGCGAGATCTCCCGGTGGCTCGATGAACCTCCCACAATTTCAGCGGTCGAAGATCTGTTGGTAAGAAGCAAGGTGGGTCTGCGCTTGATCTCCCCGCCAAGAGTGGTTCTCTCCGGATTGACCAATGCAGGCAAGAGCACCCTCTTCAATACCCTGGTTGGAGAAGATCGATCGATCGTGACTGCTGTCGAGGGGACGACCCGGGACTTGGTGGTGGCCCCGGCGCAGTTGAGTGGCTGGCCCCTCATCCTCGTCGACGGTGCCGGTTCACGGCAAACGGCGGATGAAGTGGAAATGGAAGGCTTGAAAAGGTTGCAGGATGAATTGAAGAGGGCAGATCTCGTCCTTGAATTGCTACTGCCGGGGCATGACCCCGTTTGCAATCAGGAGTACGACAATGTCCTGGAGGTCTACAGTCGCTGTGATGAATGGGATCATGAGAAGTTGGCAGAAATCGATCGCCAACGGATCAGCGTGTCCGGTGTTACAGGCGAAGGGATTCCGGCACTGGAAACCGCCATCCTCGAAAGACTCTACGGAGGGTGTGAATTCCCCCGTGAAGAACCCTGTCCTTTTCTTCCTGAGCATGTCATCTTTTTACAGGAGTTGCTGGGATCGCTGAGATCCGGGCAGGATGTCCGTCACATTGTTCGTCGATACTTGGAGGGAGCCTTCGATTGTCACCGATGACCGATGCCATTGGTTGGAATCTGGTCGAACTCTCTGATCTTTGCGACGGAGAGATCTCCTCGATTCTCGATCGGGCTGATGAACTGCGAGAGATTCCGGCGGTATCCAGGACCCCTTCTTCACAGTTGGTGGCTCTGCTCTTCTCTGAGCCGAGTACGCGCACATCCCTTTCGTTTCAGGTGGCATGCCAGAGGTTGGGAGTTTCCTGTATCGAGTTACCGGCGGAGAGATCGAGTTTGCTCAAAGGGGAGACCGTTCTCGATACAGCGCGGGTTCTCGAAGCTCTTGGCGCAGGTGCACTGGTCGTGAGGGATCCCAGCGACGACGTAATCCGCGGTTTGGCGCAGGAATGTGCTGCAGGGGTCTTGAACGCAGGAGGGGGGACTCGGGCCCACCCCAGCCAGGCGTTGCTGGACAGCCTGGTATTGCGAGATGAATTCGGCACTCTTGAAGGCCGGTGCATCGGCATCCTCGGAGATGTGGTTCACAGTCGTGTGGCCCGCAGTGACGTGGTCGCATTTAGGGCGTTGGGTGCAAAAGTGGTTCTGATTGGGCCACAGGAGTTTCTGCCCGAAGGTGATTGGCCTGAGCAAGTCAGTGTTTGCCATGATCTGGACTCGGTTCTTCCGGAATTGGATGCGGTCCAGGTTCTTCGTATTCAACACGAGAGAATTGAGGGCGACATGGGGCTCTCACTGGATGACTACACGCAACGATATCAATTCAATGCCGAAAGATTGGCGAAGTGTCACTCCGGGTTCCGTGTATTGCATCCCGGGCCGATGAATCGTGGAGTCGAAATTTCCTCTGAGGTTGCAGACGGGAACTCTTCAAGAATCTTGCAACAGGTGGCTGCAGGGGTTCCCGTGCGCATGGCGCTTTTGGAGAACGCCCTTGGAATTCGCAGCGCTGGGGATTCATCTTGAGTGACGGCCTCACACGTCGCTGGTTCCCCTGGCTACTGATCGGTTTGGCTCTACTGGCAGGATGGTTGCCCGGATCCTGGTTTCATGAATTGATCCCGGATGAGTTTCGTAAAGCGGGCCGGGACCAGGTTCTCCACGCCGCAGGATTCATGATTCTCACCGTGGGATTTCGAGCGTGGGGGAAACGGGGGCTAGCGGCCTCCGCATGGTTGCCGGGGGCGATTCTGCTCCTCCTCGTCTTTGCGATGCTCCATGAGGGGGTACAGGCCCTGATTCCCGGTCGGACTCACTCATGGGAGGATTTCAGGGCCGATTTGATCGGGATCGCCGTCGGATCCGCTCTGATCCTGCTTTGGGATCGCCCGCAAAAACCCTGAATTTTTGCGGAAATTATTGAACAAGATCGACAATTCGCCGTCATCCCCCCCAGCGGCACTGGCTGGATCTCCCCGGCGTGCCCAATTCAGGCTATCCTTGATACAGTTGGGTGATCGTTCGATCGTTTCGATCACCGGAAAGGGGCTCCATGATGGTCCACAAGTCTCGGCTGACGATTCTCCTCCTCTTGAGCTGGATTCCGCTTTCCCTCTTCCCGATCGCCAAAGAGGTCGATGCGCAATCCCGGGGGAGCGGTACTTCGATCAGTCCACAGTCGCGTCCACAGGTGAGACCCCAGACGCGCCCGCAAGTGAGACCCCAAGTGAGACCCCAGACGCGTCCCCAGGTGAGACCACAGACTCGCCCGCAAGTGAGACCACAGACTCGCCCGCAAGTGAGACCACAGAC
>CAYRAM010000026.1:0-36960 GCA_964422295.1 uncultured Planctomycetia bacterium
ATCTTCAACACCCGGTATCTTCAACACCCGGTATCTTCAACACCCGGTATCTTCAACACCCGGTATCATCTCCAACACCCGGTAATTTTCCTCACTCAGTATGCCTCTTCCACTGGCGCCCGATTCCTGCGATCGGTGCATCTGCTCTTCCATTCACTCTTCAAGGGTTGAAAGAGGCCCTTGCGTGATGCCGTGAAGAGACGGATGCTTTTGATTCCCTGCATTTGGCGCAGGGTCGAAGGGAGTCCATCGATGAGAAAAGCCGTCTGTTCCTGGTCTCTGCGGCCTGAAAACAGCGCACACCTGATCGATCAACTGCGATTGACGGGAGTCACCGCGGTTCAGTTGGCATTGGATCCCCTGAGACGATCTGAAGATCTCGCTGCGGAGATGAATCTGCTACAGCAATCAGGAGTGCAGGTGGTCAGCGGCATGATGGAAATGGTGGGCGAAGATTATTCGACTTTTTCATCGATCCGGGAAACGGGAGGAGTCCGTCCCGACGAAACCTGGGACGAGAATCAACGCTGCGCCCATGAAAATGCTGTTTTGGCCAGAGAGTTGGGCTTGCATCTTGTGACCTTCCACGCCGGTTTCATCCCTCATGATTCCAGCGATCCTGAGCGCAATAGAATGCTGGATCGTCTCAATGTCATCGTCGACATCTTTGCTGAAATGGATTGCCAGGTCGCTCTTGAGACAGGTCAGGAAACGGCACAAACCCTCGTCGAAGTCCTGGAGGAGATCCACCGCCCCGAGTTGGGGGTGAACTTCGATCCTGCCAACATGATCCTTTACGGAATGGGGGACCCGGTGACTTCCCTCGATTCTTTGGCACCCTGGGTCAAGCAGATCCATATCAAGGATGCCTGCAAGTCCGACGATCCGGGTGAATGGGGTTCAGAGGTGCCTGTCGGGACGGGTGAAGTCAATTGGGGCGAATTTTTTGCGGTGGTCCGTGAGCGTCAACTGGATGTGGATCTGGTCATCGAGAGGGAAGCCGGGGATGATCGCGTCGGCGACGTCAAGATCGCTTCCGACCGTCTCAATGAATGGCTCGGGATCTAGCAAGGGGGAACTGATGGAAACGGGCATTGGAATCATCGGTTTCGGATTTATGGGCAAGACCCACCTGCGGGCGTGGCTCGACGCCATCTCTTCTGGAGCAGCGGCAAAGGTTGTGGCGATCCAGTGTCCGGAGGATTTGACTCCTGCTTCTGTCGGCAATGTCGAGACAGGGGCGGAGGAGGAGATCGATCCTTCAGCCCACGGGATTCGCCATCACAAGGAATTGGAGCCCTTTCTTGCCGATCCGGAGATCCAGGCGGTCAGCGTCTGTACACCCACCGATACTCACGTGGAGGTGGGGCGCAAAGTTCTCCAGGCGGGCAAGGATCTCCTGATCGAGAAACCGGTGGCATTGGATGCGGAATCGATCGAGGAGTTGGCAAAGGTCGCCGATGAGACCGGGAAAAAGTGTATGCCGGCGATGTGCATGCGCTATTGGCCCGGTTGGTCGTGGTTGCGCGATCAGGTCAAGACGGGCCAACTGGGTCCGGTTCTCTCAGCCAGATTTGTGCGCATCGGTGCGATCCCCGGTTGGAGTCAAGAATTTTATCACGATGAATCCCGTTCCGGTGGAGCGTTGACCGATCTTCACATCCACGATGTGGACTTCATCATCTCCACCTTTGGCAAGCCCGCTGCAGTCTTCACCAGCGGTCAACGCAATCAATTGATGTCCCATTACGAGTATCCCGCCGGTCCAGCCACGATCACCGCTGAAGCTGCGTGGTATCCTGCTGCCGGTTATCCCTTCCAGATGCGCTATCGGGTCTGTTTTGCCGACAGTATTGCCGATTACGATCTGGCCCGTGAAGGTCGGGAGCTCTTGCTCTACCGGGGTGAGGGAGTGGAGGAGATCCCACTCGCCCACAGCAGTGGATACCAACAGGAGATCGAGCACTTCCTGGCTTGGGTGCGCGGGGACGATTCGCCAAGACCGCCGACCCTTGGGGAAGCGGCGGAGGTGGCCCGTTGGATCAGTGCCGAGGAGCAGAGTCTTGATTGTGGAGACAAAGTCTCCATTGGGTAGTTCGGGAATTGCGGGTAGTTCGGGAATTGCGGGTAGTTCGGGATTTGCAAATGGTGAGCGGGGCGATCTGTGCTCGACAGATCGCCCCGCTTTCATTTCGAAAGGACTGAAGATCGAAGAGGCTGAAGAGCCTCACTTCCTGCTCAGCAGGAAGGGTACTCCACGCAGTCATCCGGTTCTTGTCCCGAAATTACACCGCACTCCGGGAAGGGGGGTGCTGGATTGGGACCATCGATGAATTGGTAGTTGATGACATGCAATGGATCCGCCATGTCGTAGAGACCGTCGGCGTTGGCATCGTTGGCACCGAGGCAATTGAAGGAGGGTCCTCCGAGGAAGAGGTCGGAGAGCATCCAGATCGCGTCTGCAACATCGGTACGAGCATCGGCATTGGCATCACTCCGCAAGTAAGGAGTGACGGAGACCGCCTCAAGGGTGATCGTGGCATCATTGGGAGTCGCAGCGAGAGAGTTGCCGGCAACCACCATCACATTGGAGACGGGGGGGCTGCCGAGTCCTGAAGACCAACTCAGAGTCGTGGAAGCGCCATTCTCATTTCCTGTCAAAGCACCTGCGACCGAAGAGTAATCGGCAGTGACGACCGTGTCGCCACCGGTACTGAAGGTAATCGTCTCCGCGCCGACGAAGGAATAAACCACTCCGGCGGTCCAGCCATCGCTGTAGATGCTGGTTTCGGCAAATCCGGGACCATTGCCTCCATCGAGGGCTGCCACGGGACCGCCAAAAGTCACTCCAGTGGCTTCCAGCAGTGAGGAATCGTGTGCGAGTCCCATGGAGAAGCCTTGAGTTGCATTGGGGAAGGGAGTGCCGAGACCACTGTTGTCAATCTCTGCAACAGAGATGTCGGAACTGAAGGAAGCATTTCCGTCATCCGGAGAATAATTCGCCGTTCTGTCTTCTGCTGTGTAGGAATAGGCGGGGTCCGGAATCTCGATCACGGTGATGGTTCCGCTGTTTGTCGCAGGAGTATTGGAAGACCCGGCAACAACGACGACCACGGTGACGGGAGGAGAGCCGAGGGAACTGCAAAAGTCGAGAGGGTAATCCCCGGAAGCTGCCCCGGCGTCGATATCGTAAGTCGTCGAGGCCATTAAGAATCCCGAGCTTCCCGCTGGAAGGACGGCACAGCCTGTAAAGCAGATCACCACGCCCTGGGTCCAGCCCTCGGCATAGGTGCTGACTTCCACGAAATCTGCGGGACTGCCATTCTTGACCGTGGATGTACTGTCGGCGGCTCCGCCCCCGTCACTGACAGCGGTCGCAAGAACCTCGGAAGGATTACACACCCCTAGGGACCATCCTTGAACATCTCCAGAACCGGAGTCCAGGGTAAAATCTGCGCTGACGCTGGATCCTGCGGCTCCGGACGCACTCCCGGCATGCATCGTTTGACCTTCCGCCGTTGCACCTGGAAATGACACCAGGAAGATAAAGATCAGGGTGAAGTGGGCAATACGTGTCATGGTTCGTCCTCCGATGGGGTCGAATAAAATGGGCAGTCTCAATTGACCTTTGTAAATAAAATGAGGTCTGTTCCAGGCCTCTGTTAACGAGTTTCCTGCTATTTACAAAACGATTCAAGCACTAGTTCGGCAAATTTTCAATAATCGTGGTGGACATCGCCTGAAGGGCACCTAAAGTTCTTTTATTACTAGATTTCTGAACTTCAGAGGGGATCCGTGGCTCTGCAGTTCGATGGGTCCAATCGGGGGGATCGGCTCCGATCTGCGCCAATAGTTTTCCAATACAGTGTCGTTTACAACTAACCTGTCATTTAGATAAACGGTCACCCGTTCACCGCGCAGGATGATGCGAAATCGATTCCACTCTCCCGGTGGGAAATCAGCGACCACGGCGGGGTTCGCGCCGCCATGTTGATTGTTGTAGAGGCCCCCGGATCCGCCGGGATTTTGCAGATGGTCCCAAATCTGCACCTGGGGACATCCGCGCAGGTAGATGCCGCTGTCGCCCCCCGCAATGATCAACCACTCCAGGGTCAGTTCAAAGTCGCGGTAATCCTTGCTGGTCACCAGATTTACACCCTTGCCGTCGAAGCACAATACGCCCTTCTCGACACTCCAGTGCTGGCGCATCTGTTGATCCGCCAATCGCTGGCGAGCCTCCTTCTCTTCCGGGTCGAGAAGTTGCTTTTGGTAGGGATCGGCGTAGTACCCCTGCCAGCCCGCAAGGGTTTCTCCGTCGAAAAGGGCCACGCTTCGCGCTGCTGTCGAGGCGCAGCCATGGCAGAGCAAGAGTGCGAAGATGAGGGGGATCGTCGAGAATTTTTGTAACATCGGTGCCATGGGCAGCCTTTCAGCCCGGTTCGGTTCAAAGCGGTCGGTCGTAGCCTCGGAGCATGGCAGACCTTACGATTCTGTCCTTGCCAAACTCACGGCAAGAGGCCAATGCCGTGAATCCATCGGGTGATCGTGAGTTGGACTGGTCGTCACCAGTCTGATTCGGTCCCCCCGAGTCAGGAAGGGTACCCGTGTCCAAGGCTCTTTCCATAGATCTGAATCTCAAATTGTCGCTGATGATGTTTCTGCAGTACGCCATTTGGGGAGCATGGCTGCCGTTGCTGTATCCTTACCTCAAGGACCACATGAAGTTTGATGGTGGGGATATCGGCAACATGTTTGCCGTCGGTGCCGTCGGAGCGATTTTGGCACCCTTTATCGCCGGACAGATTGCCGATCGCTTTTTTCGCACCGAACGATTCCTGGCATTCAGCCATTTGGCGGGAGCGGCGGTGGTTTGGCAATTGGCCTCCATCGAGCCGGGGGAGGGTGCCGTCCAGCAGTTTCTGATCTACAGCCTGGTTTACAGTTTGATCTACTCGCCCACCTTGTCCCTCACCAATTCGCTCTGCTTCCATCACCTTCCCGACCGCGATCGCGATTTCGGCAAGGTTCGGGTCTGGGGAACGGTCGGCTGGATCGCGGTCGGCATCCTGATCGGCCAGCACTTGCTGAGAAGCTACGCAGGCGGAGATTTCGCCGCTGCCACCGATCCGAAGGTCTATGCAGGGATGGCCGATGCATTCCGCCTCTCCGCCTTGGTGGGTGTGGTCATGGGGGTCTATTGCTTCTTCCTGCCGGCGACCCCGCCCCAAGGTCAGGCTCGTGACAACGCTTCCATTGCGGCATTGGGAGAAGTTCAGCGTCAGCCCTTGCTGACCTTGTTTGCCCTGGCGGTACCGATCTCTTGCATCCACCAGTTTTACTTTTTCCACACCGCAGGCTTTCTGAACACGGTTCAGGAAAAACTGAAGGATGTGGACCTTGCCAATGCTATCAACAATGTGCTCGGAGTCGGTGGCGGTGGCCTGATGACGGTGGGCCAGATGAGCGAGATTGCGGTATTGGCCATGATTCCGGTGATGGCGGGAATCTTCTCCAGAAAGCAACTGCTGTTGATGGGGTTGGTCGCCTACGCCCTGAGGATGGCGATCTTCGCCTATGCCCCCGGTTGGCTCGGGGATTCGGCGATGGGATTGATCGTCATCGGGGTCGCTCTCCACGGCTTCTGTTTTGGTTGCTTCATCTTCGTCGCTTTTATGATCGTCGATGAAGAGTGTCGAAAGGACATCCGGGCCAGCGCCCAGAGTCTCTTCAATCTGGTGATCGTCGGCTTCGGAGTTATCGTCGGCAGCAAGATCGCCGCTTCGGTCTCCACATGGGCGAATCAATCGGAGGCCATCGATGGAGGTGCTTGGCATCTGCCCTATGAGCGACTCTTTTCGGTACCGATGTGGGGGAGTGTGGTGTGTATCGTCATCCTGCTGTTGTGTTACCCGGGCGGGTCCACAGCGAACCAGGGGAAGGGTGAGGAGGCTGCCGCATGAGCCACCCATCGGATTCCATCAATCGAAGGCATTTTCTGAATTTGGCTGGGACCGGTTTGGCCGCAGGCCTAGCCGGTTGTGGCGGATTGCGGGTGGGAGGCTTCCAGTTGATCCCAGGATCTCATCCCCCCAAAGAGACGTTCGACGTCTCTCTGGCGGAATGGTCTTTGCATCGAACCCTTCGTAAGGGCGAGATGACAAATCTCGACTTTCCCCAGGTTACCCGGGAGAAGTTTGGTCTCGATGCGGTGGAGTACGTCAACAGTTTCTTCAAGGACAAGGCCAGAGACGAGACTTACCTCAAGGATCTTCGAAAGCGGTGTGAGGATCACGGGGTCGATAGTTTGTTGATCATGTGTGACGGTGAAGGGCGCCTAGGCGATCCGGATGATGCGGCCCGAACTCGTGCCATCGAAAACCATCACCGCTGGATCGATGCCGCCCGCTTACTCGGTTGCCACTCCATCCGTGTCAATGCGGCCAGTTCAGGGGGCTACGAAGAACAGATGCGCCTTGCAGCGGATGGCCTTGCCCGTTTGTCGGAGTATGGCGATTCACAGGGATTGAATGTGATCGTTGAGAATCACGGGGGGCTTTCATCCAATGGGGAGTGGCTTGCCGGTGTGATGAAGATGGTCGATCATCCACGCTGTGGAACCTTGCCCGATTTTGGGAATTTCCATCTTGGCGGTGACAAGTGGTACGACCGTTACAAGGGAGTGCGCGAACTGATGCCGTATGCCAAGGCGGTCAGTGCCAAAGGCCATGAGTTTGACGAACAGGGCAATGAAATCGGTACAGACTATCGGCGCATGATGAGAATCGTCCGCGATGCGGGTTATCGCGGTTACGTCGGAATCGAATTTGAAGGCCCTGGCGATGAAGCCGTGGGAATCCTTGCGACAAAGCATCTGCTTGAGAAAGAGCGCGAGCGCTGGTGGCAAGAAGACAATGAAAAATCCTGATTTTGGATAGCAGAGAGGAACCTGCGATGGAACAGCAGAAGAATGAAGCGGTCGGACAAAATGGCCGCAGGGACTTTCTCAAGGGAGCCGCGCTGGCTGCCGGAGCGATGGCGGTCACCGGATGTATGGTTCCCGGTGCCGGAAGGATCGAAGCGGTCCCAGGAGCCATCGGGACGTCTCGCAGTCGTACCCCCGTTGGCAAGGATGGGCTCGTCAACATTGCTGTTCTTGGAACCGGCGGAATGGGCGGAGGGCACATCGATTCCTTCTTGCGATTCGCCAAGAAGGGGGAAGAAAAAGTCAAGATCGTCGCCCTTTGTGATGTCAATGTCGTACGCCGCAAAGTGGGTGAGGACAAGGTCAATGCCAGCCATGGCGGCGAAGTTGCTGTCTACACCGATTACCGGGAGATGCTTGAGCGCGATGATATCCACGGAGTCGTCATCGCTTCCCCGGAGCATTGGCACGGCAAGATGGCAGAGGATTGCCTCCTCTCCGGCAAGGATGTCTACCTCGAAAAGCCGATGACCTTAAATCTTCCCGATGCATTGCGCCTTCGTGAAGTGGTTCGCAAGAATCCGGATGTGCTGATCCAGGTCGGTACCCAAAAGATCATGATGCCGAAGTACAAGGCGGCTCAGGAGCTGATGGCGCGTGGGGATGTGGGCAAGTTGACCTTCAGTCAAACTTCATACTGTCGCAATTCCCGTGAGGGGGAGTGGCTCTATTACGGCATCGATCCGAAAGTTCAGCCGGGGACCACCCTCGATTGGGACCTGTGGTGCGGTCCTCTCGGTCCACGGAAGTGGGATCCGGCGTTTTATGCTCGCTGGCGTCGCTACCGGGATGCCTCGACCGGGATCATCGGTGACTTGCTGGTGCATGAGGTGACCCCGTTGGTGATGGCCCTCGATCAGGGTTGGCCGACCCGCGTTGTCGCAACTGGCGGACACTACGTCGACAAAGCGATGGAGAATCACGATCAGGTCAATCTTCAGGTGCAGTTCGAGAAGGGGCACACCCTCATCGTTGCTGGTTCCACCTGTAATGAAAACGGACTCGAAACGATGGTTCGCGGTCACAAGGGAACCGTCTACCTGAACGGGGGCAATTGCAAAATGGTGCCACAGCGCATCTTTGCCGACGACGTCGATCCGGAAGAGGTCGTCTGTGAAAATATCGGCAATGATCAAGATGCTTTGCGCAAAAACTGGCTCGATTGCATCCGCAACCGTCGCCAACCCGATTCCAATGTTGAGTTGGGTACCAAGGTGATGGTCATCGTCGATCTCGCTTCCCGATCGATGTGGGAGGGGAAAGCGTTTGAGTTTGATCCGGCGACGATGACCGCTTCTGCCATCGGCTAGGGGGTTATCGGTGTTGGAGCGAGGCGCCCTCGCGGCGATGGGGACACGATTTGAAATCATCGCCGCGGGGGAGTCTGCCACCCACGCCCGGGCTGCCATCGAAGCAGCCTTCGCCGAGATTGAAGAGTGTCACCGGTTGTGGAGCCCCTTTGCCAGTGACAGCGTCGTCTCTCTTTTGCATCGAGCTTCGACGACGGAGATTCCCATTGATGGACTGACTCTTGATTTGCTGTCCCTCTGCAAGCGGCTGCAGAAAGAGACGGCGGGGGCGTTCTCTCCTTGTGTCGGTTCCATTCTTGCAACACGGGATCCGCGGCGAAAAAGTGGGGACAGGAATCCACCAGACCCGGGATATGAACTGGTGCAAAATCCTCCGCGAGTCCGAATGAAGAGCACGGGGTTGCAGTGGGACTTTGGTGCGATTGCGAAGGGCTATGCTCTCGATCGGGCTGTCGGAATCCTTCGGGAATCGGGAGTGAAACGGGCCTTCCTTCATGGAGGCTCCAGCAGCGTTGCCACCGTGGGGGCGGCTCCGAGTCTCGAGGGATCTCACAGTCGCGATAGGGCTTCCAGGCTCGATGGGTCTTCCAGCCTCGATGGGTCTTCCAGCCTCGATGGGTCTTCCAGGCTGGATGGCTGGCGGGTCCAATTGCCCACAGGAGAAACTCTCCTTCTGCAATCCGGCGAGTGTCTCGCCGTCAGCAGTGGCCGAGGCCAGTACCAGGGTGCCCATTTGGTCGATCCCGTCGGTCAGAAATGGATCGATGGAGTTGATTTCGGCTGTTGGGTTCGCAGCAACAGTGCTGCGGAATCGGATGCATGGGCGACAGCTTTGTTGGTCTCCCGAAATCGTTCCATCCCGTTCCCGCAGCCCGGCGTTGAAGGGGTGGATTGGGGCCTCTTTGAATTGGATTCGGAGAACGGAGAGCTGATCGAAGAGATCGGCGGGGGGATCGCCCCTGCACCGATGGAATCATTCGATCGTCAAAGGTGAAATGTGACCGGGGACGACCGATAAGTGTTGTAGCGAAAAGATGAACATCTGCTGAAGGAGAAGAATGGCAACCGATCGCAGGGAATTCATGATCCAGGGCGCAGGGGCATTGGCGGGCGTCGCCCTGCTCCCGGGGCTCGAAGGTTTGGCGAGATCGATCGAGGATGGATATCCGGTGGGAATCATCGGGACCGGTCGTCAGGGGCGGGCCATCGCCGCCGAGTTACAAAAAATCGGTGCGAGAATCGTCGCAATCTGCGACAGCGATGCTCCGCGACTGCGCAGTGGCAGTCGGCGCGTCAAGGAAGCGAAAACTTATACCGACGCCGATGAGATGCTGACCACCGAGCAAGGTATGGAAGCGGTGTTCGTCGCCACGCCGACCCATCTCCACAGGGAAGTGGTGGAAGCGGTCATCGCAGCAGGCAAGCACGTCTATTGTGAAGCTCCCCTTGCGCACACCGTGGACGATGCCAAAGGCATCGCAAAGGCTGCCCGGGGCAGTTCAAAGGTATTTCAAGCGGGGTTACTTGCGCGATCGAACCCGGTTTATTCCCTGGCGCGTTCCTTTTATCGCACCGAAGCATTTCTCAAGTTGGTGTCGATGCGGGCGCAGAACTCCCGCAAGGACAGTTGGCGTCAAGCCGCCTCCACTGCCGAACGGCAGGCTAGGCTCGACTGGAGATTGAATGACAGCGTCTCGATCGGTTTGCCCGGGGAACTTGGAACTCACCAATTCGATGTATTCCATTGGTTTTCCGGAAAGTATCCGGTGCGAGTTCATGGCCGCGGTGCAGTTCGTGTCTGGGATGACGGCCGCAAGGTTGCGGATACCGTGAATCTGGTCCTCGAATTTGATGCCGGGGAATGCATCGAATATCAGGCGACATTGGGGAACTCATACGGGGGGCGATACGAAGTTCTCCATGGCGTCAACTCTGCTTTCAAACTGGCCTGGTCTCACGGCTGGATGTTCAAGGAAGCGGATGCGGCGACGCAAGGCTGGGAGGTGTACGCCAACCGTCAACGTTTCTTCAATGATGAAGGCATCACCCTGATCGCCGATGCGACCAAGCTGGCGAGCCAAAACAAGCTCAAGGATGGGGTCGGTTTGCCCCATGATTCCCTTTACTACGGAGTTTCCGATTTCTTGACCAGTTGCCAGCAAGACAAGTTTCCCAAGACGGGAGCCGGTGAGGGTTGCCGTGCGACGATGGTCGGGATTGCGGCACACCGGGCGGTCGTCGAAGGCGGCACCGTGGAAATTTCTGCTGCGGATCTGAAGGAGGCGTGATTTGAAGATTGGAATCGGGGAAGGACTTCACGGGTTGCCGTTGGGAGCGCGACTCGGGTTGACGGGCTTGTGCGTGGTTCTTCTCGGTGGACTCTTCGCCAGTTTCCAGCACATGAAAAACCACTATGCAGATCGGGATGCGAAACCTGAATTTTCCACGGACGACGTGATCAGCGCCTATCACGGACTCAACAGCCCTGCGCCCCTCAAGGTCGCCATCGAGCAGGGTCATCCGGAGACACTCCCGGAGGAACAGAAGGGGATCCTGTTGAGTTGGCTCGCAGGGGATAGGGTCCTCATGAAATACGACAGTGAGGATTGGCCACAGGTCCCCGCCGACATCCTCGATGAGTATTGCCTCTCCTGCCACACCCGAGATCTGGCAGAAGCTCAGGGAATTCCTGCACTCGAATATTTTGACGACATCAAACCTTTGTTGATCTCCCGAAAGGTCGAACGAACCCCGGATGAAATCCTCGCCGCATCCACCCATGCCCACGCCCTCAGCATGTCAATTCAGGGGATCGTCGTGCTGTTTCTCGCCCTTTTGACCGCTTGGCCGACTCGGGGAGTGAGTCTCCTCTGTGCGCTGATGGGATTGGGCCTGGTGGGTGATATCGGGGGTTGGTGGCTTGCCCGTTACAGTGCATCATTTGTATCGTTGATCATGGTTTCGGGAGCGGCTTACAGCGGTACCCAAGCGCTGCTTCTCGGAGGAATCCTCTGGGATACCTGGGTGCGGCCGAAGAACTCGGGATCTCTCGATCAGCAATGATCCAGTTTCGATGAAAGCAACAAGGAGGCGCGATGACATCAGGATCCACAGGGACGGACCGCAGGGACTTTCTCAAGGGAGCGGTGGCAACTGCTGCAGTGGCCGGGCTGGCCCCAGGTCTGGTTGGAGGAATGGGGCCGGTGTCAGGCTCTGATGAGATCAGGGTGGGTTTGATCGGCTGTGGCGGTCGCGGCTCTGGAGCCGCAGACAACTGTGCCAATGCGGCCGACGGTGTCAAGATCGTGGCGATGGCAGATCTTTTCCGTGATCGACTCGAATCGAGTCGCAGTCACCTGATGAGCTTGGGAGATCGAATCGATGTTCCCGACGAGCGCTGCTTTGTCGGATTCGATGCCTACGAAAAGCTGCTCGCTTGCGATGTCGATCTGGTGATTCTGGCAACCCCACCCGGCTTCCGCCCGGCGCACTTTGAAGCGGCGATCGAAGCGGGCAAGCACGTCTTCATGGAGAAACCGGTGGCGACCGATGCGCCGGGAATCCGCAAAGTTCTGGCGGCGACTCGCAAAGCCAAAGAGAAGAATCTGGCGGTGGTCGCCGGCACCCAGAGACGCCACCAAAAAGGCTACATCGAAACGATGGAGCGGATCCATGATGGGGCCATCGGGGAACTGGTCGGTGCCCAGGTGTACTGGAATCAAGGCGGGCTATGGGTTGTGCCCAAGGGGCCCGAAATGACCGACATGGAGTGGCAGTGTCGCAACTGGCTCTACTTCACATGGGCGAGCGGGGATCACATCGTCGAGCAACATATCCACAATATCGATGTCATGAATTGGGCCTTCGGGGGACCGCCGAAGAAGGCTCTGGCGATGGGAGGACGGCAGGTTCGGACTGGTGAGCAATATGGCAACATCTTCGATCACTTTGCGGTCGAATTTGAGTTTGAAGGCGGAGTGCGTGCCTTGAGCGAGTGTCGCCAGATCGACGATTGTTGGAATCGCGTTTCGGAGAAGATCATCGGCACCGAGGGAACGGCTAACCCATCCGGGAGCATCACCAGCAGCAAAAATGGTGATTGGCGAGCGGGGGGTGGTGGTCGCAACGCCTACGTCCAGGAGCACGCCGATCTGATCGAGAGCATCCGTCGCAATGAGGTTCTCAATGAGGGTGAAACGGTCGCCATGAGTACCATGACCGCCATCATGGGGCGGATGAGTGCCTACACTGGCAAGGAAGTGACCCTCGAATTCGCACTGCAATCGCAAGAGAGTTTATTGCCGGAGAAGTGGGATTTCGGTCCGCTGGCGACTCCGCTGGTGGCGATTCCAGGCAAGACTCCACTGATTTGATCGATGAGGAGTTCCGATGGATCGTCGTACTTTTGTCAGCCTCGCTGCGCTCGGTGTTCTCAGCGGTTGCGCTCCCCGCATGACAGCAACCCGCTCGTCGGAAATCGGTGAGAAGAAAGACACCGAAATGAATAAGTGCCTGAAGATCGGCATGGTCAATGTCGAGGGCACCCTTCACGAAAAATTCCAACTGCTAAAGGAGGTCGGTTTCGACGGCGTCGAAATGGATTCTCCATCAGGAGTCGATTGGGATGAGGTTCTTCAGGCGCGGAACGACACCGGTTTGATGATTCCCGGAGTTGTTTGTTCCACCCATTGGGGGAAGCCTCTTTCCTCACCGGATCCAGCGGTCCGCAAGGCGGGAATCGAAGGGATGGAGACAGCCATCAGGGATTGCCGAAAGATCGGTGGTTGGACGGTATTGCTGGTTCCGGGAGTATGTAATGCCAACGTCTCCTATGAACAGGCGTGGGAAAGATCGACGCAGGCGGTGAAGGAGTTGATCCCCCTTGCTGAAGAATTGAAAGTCCAGATTGCCTTTGAAAATGTTTGGAACAACTTCATCACCCAGGCGGATGAAGCAGTGAGATATGTCGATCAATTTGAGAATCCCACAGTGGGTTGGTATTTCGATACCGGGAATATCGTTCGCTATGAAGAGCCGGTCGACTGGGTGCGAAAATTGAATTCCCGCATCCTCAAAGTGGATATCAAGGATTACTCCCGACGCTTGATGGAGTCTGAGGGAGTGTGGGCGGGATTCCGCTGCAAGATTGGTGATCCCGATTCTTCTGTCGGCTGGGCTGGGGTCATGGCTGAGTTTCGCAAACTGGGGTACTGCGGGTGGGGATCAGCGGAGGTGGCCGGAGGGGGCAGGGAGCGCCTCGAAGAGATCTCCAGACGCATGGATGACGTCTTTAGCCGGTGAGGAATTTCCACAGTTGAAGCCGTTTCTACGGTGAATAGAATAGAGTTGTATCCCCGCCAGAATGGTCCGCTTTACGGAGGAGTCATGGCTTCAGTGCATCGAAAAAATCGCTTTCTGTTTCTTGTCCTGGTCGTTTTCTCCGCACATGTGGGTTTGGCCGGGAATCTGTACTCCCAGGATTTCTGGACCAACTGGGAGAGCCCCCCGGTTCATCCCTTGGAAAAGGTCCCGGGGACTTCCCTCCTGCTCGCAGTCAATACTGCGGATTCGCAGTTGGAAGTTCATGATATCTCGACCAGTGACGTGACCCCGGTGAGTTCGATTCCGGTGGGTCTCGATCCAGTTTCGGTGAGGGCCCTCTCTTCGACGAAGGCATGGGTGGTCAATCGAATCTCTGACAGCATCAGTATCGTCGACTTGGATCGCGGGGTTGTCGAATGGACGATCCTGACCCCAGATGAACCTGCGGATGTGGTTTTTGCCGGCGATCCGTTGCGAGCCTATGTCTCTTGTTCAGGAACAGATCAGGTCGTGGTCTACGATCCACTGCAGGATCGCCCAGTACCCCTCGTGGCGATCGATATCGTCGGTGAAGAACCTCGAACTCTTGCGGTCAGCCCCGATGGAATGACCGTTTACTGTGCCATCTTTGAATCGGGAAATGCGACAACGATCCTCGGGGGGGGCTTGGAAGTTATCACAACTCTGGCGTTCCCGCCGAATGTGGTCAATCACCCGGCGGGACCTTATGGAGGAGTCAATCCTCCCCCCAATGCGGGCAACTCCTTTGAACCGCCCTTCAATCCTCTTGCGGGAACTCCTCCTCCGGTCGGCTTGATCGTGCGCAGGGCTGCTCCCGGTGTTTGGCTCGATGACAACGGCGGAGATTGGTCTGATCTGGTATCGGGAGGACAGGCTGACCTCAGTGGCCGCCCGGTGGGTTGGGATATCACCGACAATGATGTCGCCGTCATCGACACTTCGAGCCTGGCGGTCAGCTACATCGGCGGACTGATGAATATCTGTATGTCGATTACGGTACGGCAGGCGGATGGGGCAATCTCTGTTCTTGGAACAGAAGCCCACAATGAGATTCGCTACGAGCCGAATTTGAATGGCAACTTTATCGATGTCCTTCACGCCATGGTTCCTGCGGGCGGGTCACCGGCATCTTTCTTTGATCTCAATCCTCATCTTCCCGATACAGGACATTCCGTTGCCGTGGATTTGCGTGAAATCAGCATGGGGGATCCGCGTGCACTGGTGTGGGATGCGACGGGTGAATTTGGATATGTGGCCGGCAAGGGATCGAACAACATCATCCGGATCCTGGATACCGGCGAGCGTGACCCCGCATTTGCTCCGATCGATGTGGGAGCGGGCGCGACGGGTCTCGTCATCGAAGGAGATCTCCTTTACGTTCACGAGCACTTCGACGCTTCGGTGGCAGTAGTGGATCTGACCTCAGGACAGGTGGTTTCCCGTGTGAATCACTTCGACCCCACACCGGTCGAAGTTCGCGATGGGCGACGCTTCCTCTATGACACTCACCTGACCAGTGGAATGGGTCAGGTCTCCTGTGCTTCATGCCATGTCGATGGGCGAACCGATCGCCTCTCTTGGGATTTGGGTGATCCATCAGGGGAAGTCGAGACCTTTGTCGACATCTGCAACATGGGTCTTCCCATTTCGACACCGGATGCATGCGATGACTTTCATCCGATGAAGGGGCCGATGTTGACGCAGACACTGCAGGACATCATCGGCAAGGAACCCCTTCACTGGCGTGGGGATCGTGCGGGTATCGAGGCTTTTGGTGGAGCATTTATGCTGATCAACGGTGACGATGGACCGCTTGTGGGTCCAGAGATGCAATCCTTTGAAGACTTTCTTGCTTCGATTCATTTTCCGCCAAACCCATTCCGTAATCTGGACAACAGTCTTCCCGTGGCCCTCGAGTTGGAAGGCCACTTCACGACGGGCAGATTTGGCTCGGAAGGGGATCCGCTGGGGGTCGGAAATGCCGAGACCGGGTTGGATCTCTATCGAACCGCAGGACTCGATGGAGGTCTCCAGTGCGTGACTTGCCACGCCCTACCGATAGGAATCGGTCCTAATTCATTTTTCACGGGCCCCTTTTCGATGCAGGTGATTCCTGATGGTCCCAATGGAGAAAAACACCATGGAGTGGTCAGTGTTGATGGCTCGACTCAGCGCAACATCAAGATCCCCCATCTGCGAAACATCTACAAACGCAGTGGCTTCAACACCACCCAAACGCTCAACACGACGGGATTTGGCTTCCTCCACGATGGAAGTGTGGACTCAATCGAAAGATTTCTCAGCGAGCCTGCTTTTAATATTCAAAGTGATCAGGAGTTGGCGGACCTCGTTGCGTTCATGCTTGCATTCTCAGGCTCCGATCTCCCCGATGGCAGTTTGTCGACCCCCCTGGAGCCGTTAGGGACTCCCAGTCAAGACTCCCATGCAGCCGTTGGAAAACAGGTCACTCTCGACAGTTCCAATAATTCAGATCCTTCGGTTCTGGCGGCGATCGAAACGGTTCGCCAGCAGGCAGCGCAGGGAAAGATCGGACTGATTGCACGCAAGAACACTCCAGCGGGGATTCGTGGTTATGTCTTGGTAGGCACCGGGAATCTGATGCAATCGGACATCGTCACAGAAAACACAAATCTGGATGCGCTGATGGCCGCCGCTTCCGATGCCGAAGAATTGACCCTGATGGCGGTCCCGATGACTTCGGCGATTCGCCTGGGGATCGATCGCGATATGGATGGAGCCTTCAATTGGGATGAAATTCTTGGTTGCTCGGATCCTGCGGACCCCGCTTCATTGCCAGGGAATTGCGGTCAACCCCAGTTCATGCGCGGAGACTCCAATCTGGATACTGAACGGGACATCTCTGATGTCATCACGACCCTGAACTATCTCTTTGGCGGGCTGGCGACCACCTGTGAGGACGCTCACGATTCCAATGACGATGGAACTGTGAACATCGCCGATGCGGTTCGGATGTTGGGCTATCTCTTCAGCGGTGCTGGAGAGTTACCGTTGCCAGGTGGCTTTTGTGGGGACGATCCGACGGCGGATGGTTTGGATTGTGTATCCTCCAGTTGTCCCTGATGTGTGAACGCACCTGCAATCAGAGGGGCCAAATCTTGGGAATCAATACTCCGGCAATCATCCACAGGATGATGACCAGGGGGGCACCGACACGGGCAAAGTCTGTGAATCGATAGCCTCCTGCGCCATAGACGAGGGTGTTGGTTTGGTAACCCACTGGCGTGAGGAATGACAGGGACGCTCCGAAGGCCACGGCCATGATGAATGGTTCGGGATTGACCTCCAACTGGCTAGCAATTTTAAAGGATACGGGGACGAGGACCGCTGCCACCGCCGCATTGGAAATCATCTCGGTGAGCAATGCAGCGACGATCAATGTGACGATCACCAATCCTTGTGCTCCGAAGATATCCTGCAAGCTTGCGACCTGTTGGGCGATCCATTGAGCCGTTCCGGATTGCTCCATCGCCTGCCCCATCGCCAACATGCCCGCAATCAGCACGAGTATTCGCCACTGAATCGACTCGTACGCTTTCGTTCCCGAAATACAGCCACTCAAGACCATGAGCACCGCTCCCCCCAAAGCGATCGCCGCCATCGGAAGTGCCTGAGTGGCCAGGAGCAAAATCACGCTACAAAGGATAAAGATGGCGATCGGTGCTTTCTCCTTTTTGACGAGGACGTCCTCGACGCCGGACATCAGGACGAGTCCCTCCTCACCACGGATTCGTTCGAGACTGTCAGGGGTCCCTTGAATCAACAAGACATCCCCAGTTCTGAGGGGGTGTTCGCTGATCTTGCTTTTCATGTGCATTCCATGGCGCTGAATTGCCAAGACGTGTAATCCGTAACGCCGGCGCAACTCTACTGACCCGAGGGTTTGGCCCATGAATCTGCTATTGGGAAGAACCAGCAGCTCTGCCAATTCCGCTTCCTTCTCTTGCGGGGTTCCCTGGGTCTCTGAGACGATTTCGGCGAGACTGGCAACGTCTGTTTCTTCCTGAACCTTCATCAAATCTTCGATGGTTCCACTGATGACGAGAGCATCCCCCTTTTTCAAAACAAGATCATCGAGAGGGGGCCAGATAATCGATTCCCCGCGAATCACTTGTAAAATCCTGACCTTGCCCGCCTTCGCCAAAAGGGAATCGCCGAATCTTGATCCGACCAAATCACCGCCGCGGATTTGAATTTCGGTGACGTACTCCCGCTGTCTCCGATCTCCCCCGAGGCTGGCAAGAGAGGTGATCGTCTGGCGCTCCGGAACCAACTTGGGACCGATGAAGATCAGGTACACAAGGCCGATGACCGCCAGCAATCCTCCCAAACGGGTAAAGTCAAACATGCCGAGTTCGATTCCGGCGGATTCCCGTGCGATGGAAGCCACCAGTATGTTGGTCGAGGTTCCAATCAGGGTGCAGGTCCCTCCAAGAATCGCGGCATAGGAGAGAGGGATCAATATCTTGGATGGATTGACTCCTGTCTTGAGACAGGTGCCCAGGACCACCGGGATGAACATGGCAACGACTGGAGTGTTATTGAGAAATGCACTGGCGACGAGAACGATGATCAGGATCAGAATCGTCAGTAGTCCCTGATTTCCTCCACTCCATTTGAGAAGCCTGTTGGAGAGAAAACCGAGAGCCCCGGTTCGGAGCAGACCTTCGCTGACGATGAAGAGTGCACCGACACCGACGACCGCAGGATGTCCGAATCCTGCCAGAGCAGAACTGATATCAAGCAAACCGCTACCGACTAGGATGAGTAGCAGGCAAATGGCCACCACATCGACGGCGATCAGTTCGCTGGCGAAGAGCAGAAGGGCGACGACGAGGAGAGCGAGAACCTGAATGATCTCAGAATCCATGTCAGTAGTCCTTTCTTCCTTTGGGATCACTGAATCGACGACTTGTCGTCGTATCCGTGTCCCCGGGGCACCCCGGCGGTTAGCCTGAGAGGATAACGGGGATCGAGTCCTTCTCACCAGTCGATTCCGGCATGTGCAGGGGAATTGCCCCCACTGTGGAGGATCATGGGCCCCATTGAGGAGATACACGGCCAACATCATGAAGTGATCGTCATCGGAGCCGGTCTCGCCGGTTTGGCGACGGCGGGGTCCCTGGTCTCAAGGGGGGTCGGATCGGTTCTCGTCATCGAAGCAGAGAATCGCCCCGGAGTGCACTCCAGTGGCAGAAACGCAGGATTGATCAGGCAGGCTGCAGAAGACGCTGCCACGACCCGTCTGTGTGTTCGCGGTGCGGAATTGATCAGGGAGTGGGGTGTGGAATCGGCGGGTCTCTTTGAACAAAGCGGCTCCCTGATTCTTTCCACCGAGGAGCAGATTCCAGAGGCTTCTTGGGCGTTAGTCGAACACACGCCCCTCTCCGAAACAGAGGTGCGCCTTCAGTATCCCGAATTGGAAGATTGGCCAGGGGGGAGAGCACGATTTTCACCCGCAGATGGAATGGTGGATGTCCCGCGCCTGTTGGGACAATTGGTGGATCGAATTGAAGGGGGGGGCGGGCAAGTTTGCTTCGGAATTCGCGCTGGTCGGGTTCGAATCAATTCTCCTGGCGATTTCTCGGTTGAGCTCTCCCGTGATCAAAATTGCACAGGTAATTCGGTCGAAGAAGTCCACTCCCGGCAGATGGTGATTGCAAATGGTGCCTGGGCAGGCGAGTTTTCTGCGGCCAGTCAAATGCCCGTAAATTTGATCACCACCAATCGCGGCTGTGTGCAGACGAAGAGAGGGAGATTTGCTCCGAGTCCTCGCCCATGGATCTGGGCGCACACTGCCGGGTGGTATCTTCGGAATTTCGGCGAGGATCTCCTGTGGAGTTCCTGTGAAGAAGAGTTGGCGATGGCGGGGGATTGCCAATTGTCCCATGATTTGGAAAGCCGCTGGCGTGACACCACCAGGCCGAATTGGGGAAAGAGCGTAGCCTCCATCGATTTGATCCGCGGTTGGATCGGTCAACGGACCTTCTGCCCCGATCGCAGGTTTCTGCTTGGAGCAGACTCCCGTTGCGATGGGTGGCAGTGGGCTGTGGGTCTCGGTGGGCATGGAGTCACCAGCGCATTGGCGGTCGGGGAACAGGTTGCTGACAGTGTGGAAGGCAAGGACCTCTCTCCGGAATGGAGATGGTCCGAAGAGCGATTTGATTTGCTGGCCCATGGATTATCTTGAGTTTGCCCCATTGACGAGGATGATCCACTCAGTTGCACATGATGGATGAGGATCAATAAAAGGAGCGATGAAGAGATGCCGAAAACAAAAAAGACTCGCGGAGCAAAGAAGAAAAATGCCAGATTGACGGCAAAGAATTCGCATCGCCATGCCCTCTATCAAAGTGCCGTTCAGGAGCCTGAGGCGGACACACGGTTCATGGAGGAAAGATTCGTAGAGAAATTTGGTTCGAACCCTATTTTGCTGCGCGAAGATTTTTGCGGAACGGGTTTTCTCTCTGCGACTTGGGTCAAAGAAAAGTCTGACCGCAGGGCGGTCGGTTACGATCTGGATGAGCCAACCGTGGCATGGGGGATGGAGAACAATATCGCGCCGCTCTCCGAAGATGAGAAATCACGGATCGAGTTGCGAATCGCCGACGTTCTTGAAGCCCCAATGGACCCCGTAGATATCGTCTGTGCCATGAACTTTTCTTGGTGGATCTTCAAGAAGAGGTCGCAACTTCTCGATTACTTCCGTTCAGTCCGAAAGAGTCTTCCGGAAAATGGGATGTTCGTACTCGATATTTATGGAGGCAGTGAGGCATATATCGAAGTGGAAGAGGAACATGAGAAGGAGATGGACGGGGAAGATTACTATTACATTTGGGATCAGGACAAGGTTTGCGGAATCACAGATGAGCTCCTGTGCTACATCCATTTCCGTTTCAAAGACGGTTCCAAGATGAGAAAAGCATTTACCTATGATTGGCGCAGATACGGTATGAGGGAGAGTCAGGATCTATTGAGCGATGCGGGGTTCGGCACCGTCGAGGTCTATTGGGAAGGAACCGACGAAGACGGGGATGGAGATGGGGAATTTACCCTAGAGACCACGGCTGAAAACTCTGAAGCCTGGATCGCCTATCTGGTGGCAACGCCTTGACGACTTGTTAGCGGGAAACAGGAGTTACGCTGACAGTGACCCAGGCTGCAACTCTGTATCCTGAGGCCTCCAAGGCACGAGTCGCTTTCTTCAGAGTGGTTGATGTCGTCAGTACGTCATCCACCAGAATCACACGAGGCCGAACCTCCCGTCGTATTCCTGAGTTGCAAAATTTTTCGTGTATCTGAAATTGATCTGTAGGCATCGTCTTGCGTTGCAACGCTGACTTGTGCGATTGCGGACGAGAGAGTTTTTGCCGAAGCAACTTTCTAAAAGCAAGATTTGATTCAGTGGCCAAAATTTCTCCTAGGAACTTGGCCAATGGCTGCCCTTTCAAAAGGGCACGGAAACGATTGCGAGGGATGGAGACAACGATGGGGGATACCCCGAAACTCTTCGTTGAAATCTCCTCCACTAATTTGCTGTCGACAAATTGGCGAGAGAGAGCCCGGCCGAGGCTGCGGGTCAGATCACTCCTGTTCCCATGCTTGGCCAGGAGAATCCACCGTCGCAAGGAACCGGAGTGCGCTCCCAAATGAACCAGAGGTTTTTCGAGGGTGCGTCTGCGGCACAGATGACAACGGGATGCGATGGGATCGCCTTGGTGGAGGCATCCGGGACAGTTTCCAGTGGGAATCTGGAAATCTTCATGACATGGCCGACAGAGTTGAATCAATCCGGTGAAGATCCCGGTTTTTCCCGATTCAGGTGCGTTTGGGCAGAGACTACAACTCGCCGGAATCAGCAAATTCTTGAAGGACTGAAAGACCGATCGCGGATTCCGGTCGTCCACAGGCCTGGAACTGGACGGTCGATCTGGACAGGGGGGAGTCTTCACGCTATCGTCTTCGTTCGTGCCGGTGTAGCTCAGTTGGTAGAGCAAAGGAATCATAATCCTTGGGTCCGGGGTTCGAGTCCCTGCGCCGGTACCATCCTGATATAGGACTCCCGGGGCCCGGTTCCCGGGAGTTTTTTTGGATTCCCGGAATATGTCGACTCCAATTGATCATCTGCGCCTAATTAACTCTATCCCGACGATGATCGCTGCGGCTGACAGTCTCCGTATTGACCTCTGGGAAGGGCTTGTGTCCACCGTTCATCGCTGTCAATTTCTCCTATCGCCAAATCCTTCTGATCAGGCGAGCAATTCGCGTTCCTGAAAGGAACAGCAGGTGTCCTCTGACGCTCCAGAAAACCTTCAATCCTCCCGGCCCACCGTGGATTCACAACTGGTTCGCAAGACCGCACACTTGGCTCGTCTTGAAGTCCAGGAGGACGAGATCCCCAAACTGGTCGACCACATGGAAAAAATCCTTGATCTAGTGGGAGAGTTGGGCATCTCCGCTGCTGCGGATCAAAAGGAGAATTCGGTTTCAGTCGTATCGGATTTTCTCAATGTGAATGAATGGCGCGAGGATGATCCTGCACAGGAAGATCACCCGGGCGGCCCCAGAAATCCGGATCAAATCGGCATCAATTCGCCCGATTGGCGAGACGGGACCTTTGTCACACCTCGTGTTGTGGGGGGGGATTAACGGATGCCTGCAGGCGATGAAGCCCAACTGCCTTCACCTGAGGCGACCTGCCTGGAGGTGCTCAATCATCTCGCTGCCGGGAAATGTTCCGCTGAAGATCTGATTCTCGCCTATTTGGAGTTTCTTGAAACGACGGGGCGGGAACTGGGTGCGGCGGTTGAAATTTTCAGGGACTCTGCCGTCGAGCAAGCCCAGAGAAGTGATACCCGCAGGGCTGCAGGAACCGAGATAGGGTTGCTGGAGGGTATTCCTTTTACCGCAAAGATGAATATCTCCACCCGGGAGGGAACCACCGATGCATCCAGTGCGATCTTGAAGGGTTTCAAATCGGGAGAGGATGCGACGGTTGTTGCTCGCCTTCGTTCTCAAGGCGCAATTTTAGTGGGTAAAAGCAATTGCGATGAATTTGCCATGGGAGCTTCCAATGAGACTTCGGTACATGGTGTCGTCAGAAATCCCTGGGATCACGCTCGGGTGCCGGGAGGATCGAGCGGCGGAGCTGCAGCACTCGCCGGCAGCCATGGCTGGGCATTCCATCTAGGCAGTGACACCGGGGGGTCGATTAGGCAGCCCGCAGCATTTTGTGGGGTTACCGGACTCAAGCCGACATGGGGCAGGGTCTCGCGGAGGGGATTGATCGCTTTTGGATCGAGTCTCGATCAGATTGGTCCGTTGACACGCGATGCGGCCGATGCACTCAGAGTATTGGAGGTGATCGAAGGTTCAGACGAACTCGATGCCACCAGTTCGGGGTTCAGCCCTGTATCCAACGATTCAGCAGCGATCGATCCCGTGCGCAAGATTGGTCTCATCGCCGAGGGCTTTTCTGAGGGGGTGGACGAGAGTATTCGCCACAGGGTCCGCGATTCGGCGAAACAGTTGGAATCTCGTGGATATCAAGTGACTGAAGTCTCATTGCCAACGATGGCTCGGGCCAATGCCTGTTACCAGGTGATTGCGACTGCAGAGGCGTCATCCAATCTCGCTCGTTATGACGGAATCCACATAGGTCAAAGGGTCTCCTCAGATGATCTAGAGGAACTCTATTGTGGCACTCGCAGAAACGGTTTTGGGGAAGAAGTCCGCCGACGCATTCTGTTGGGTACTTTTGTTCTCTCTTCCGGCTACATCGATGCTTATTACGGCAAAGCCCAGCAGGTGAGGGCTGAGATTCGTCAGGAGATTCTTGCTGCCCTGGATGAAGTCGATGCGCTCATGATGCCTGTCTCTCCCTTTGCTCCATTCCAAATAGGCGAGCGCGTCTCCGACCCATTGGCCTTATATGCATGCGATATTTTGACTGTGACCGCCAATCTTGCCGGTGTTCCAGCCATCGCCGTCCCTTGTGGAAGAGATGAATCCGGTTTGCCGATGGGATTCCAATGGCTTGGACGACATGGCGAGGATCAAAGACTGCTGCAACTCGCAAGCGATTGGCAATCGGTCGATGATTCGTGGCGTGAATTGCCGACGGGAGCGAATCGATGACATGGACCACCGTTGTCGGCTTGGAAATCCATGCGCAGCTGGCTACCCGCACGAAGATGTTTTGCTCATGCAAGCGTGAAGCGGGAGCAGCAGCCAATCAGCACATCTGCCCTGTATGTGTCGGCTGGCCCGGTGCACTTCCGGTTTTGCAGTCAGAGGCGATCCGCTGCGCCATTCGTGCGGCATTGTGCCTCAACTGTGAAATTCAAGAGTTGAGCCGCTTCGATCGCAAAAATTACTTCTACCCCGATTTGCCGAAGGGCTACCAGATCAGTCAGTTCTATCGTCCTTATGCATTGGGGGGTGGGATCCCGTTCACCCGGGACGACGGTAGTCCCGAAGTTCTTCCATTAGTCAGGATTCACATGGAGGAGGATGCCGGCAAGTCCTCCCACGAGGCGGATGGAACGAGCAGGATCGATCTGAACCGCTGCAGTTCCCCGCTTCTCGAAATCGTCACGGAGCCGATGATCATGAGCGCAACGGAGGCAGCCTCATGTGTTCGGTCAGTCCGAAACTTATTGCGCTGGGTGGATGTCTGTGATGGTGATATGGAGAAAGGCAACTTACGTTGCGATGTCAATGTCTCCGTCATGGCAGAAGGAGCACAGGAGTACGGCACCCGCACTGAGCTGAAGAATCTCAATTCATTCGTGTCGATAGAGAGATCCATCGTCGTTGAATCCGCCCGTCAGGCGGAGGTGTTGACGAAGGGTGGGGTGATCCGTCAGGAAACGCGATTGTGGGATCAGGATCGCGAAGTTACCGAGAGCATGAGGGGGAAAGAAGATTCTCCAGATTATCGCTACTTCCCAGAGCCCGATTTGCCAACTCTGAGGATTTCATCGGAGGAGGTGTCTGGCCAATTTGAATCCCTTCCTGAGATGCCAGAGATTCGTCAGTCAAGATGGCTAGAAGAATACGGCTTGCCTGAAAGAGAAATCGTTCCGCTGATGGCAAGGAGATCCAATGGCGATTACTTGGAGTCGCTGATCTCTGAGGGTGTGGCCCCTGTAGATGCTAGCAATTGGTTTCGGGGGGAAATATTGCGTTATCTGAACGATCGATCTGAAAAGATCGAGAAGTTCCCAGTGAGTGCGGTATCGATGGCTGGGTTGATCAAAGCGGCGAAAGAGGATCGATTCAGTGTTGGAAGTGCAAAAAAGTTGCTCCAGCAATCATTGGAAGAAGATACCTCCCTGGACTTGCTGGTTGAGCAGGCGGGGGAACAGGTTCAGGATGAAGACGAATTGGCAAGTTGGGTTGACCAAGTACTGTCAGAAAACCCTGACGCTGTAGAAAAAATTCGATCCGGCGATGACAAACCGATGGGGTTCCTAATGGGACAGGTGATGCGGCTCAGTGCAGGTCAGGCTCACCCCCGAAAGGTTCAGGAGATCATTCAGTCTCGTGTGAAAAAGTGATTTTTCATTTGGGTGAGGGAAGGAATTGGCGGGGAGGCCCATCCGAAGTGATGACGTAGGAAGCCTTGCGTCCTTCCTTTTCCAGCCTGATCTTGATCGGTTTGAAGGGGGGGATATCAATGACCGTAGGGACTTCTCTTGAAACACCTTCAAAAACGACCTGAGTTCCTGGTTCAGAGTCAATTTCGACCGGGAATACCGAATGAGCAGTGGCGTCATTGGATGGGTATTTCTCAATCAGTTTTCTCATGAGCCGGTGGCACTCCTCAAGATCACCCTTCGAGCTGGCAAGATCCGCTTCTTTTCGAAGAATCTGCGCTTCTTCATCTTCGATTTTCCAGGACTCTCGCATCTGTCGAACTTCTTTCATAGCACCATGTTGCTCTGCAAGAGACAGCTGATCTTGTGCACGAGTGTGGAATCCGAGCCTTCGATCCCTCTGGGCTCTCGCCAGCAGGGATTTTGCCTTGCTCGCATAGTCCTGGTTCATGTCCTGCTCGCGATCCGCAACGAGTTCGGCGGCACTATGGAGTCCTTTTTTCCACGGACCTTCAGGAAGCAAGAGCAGCCATGGCCTGGCTTGTTCGCGCCAATCAGATGGGGGAATCGTCGCTGCCTTGACGATTAATTGTTGTAGGCGAGCCTCAGTGATCACGACCAAACTAACTACAGTGGCAAAAAAGAGTAGTAGCAAGAATCGCGGCCAGTATTGAGTTATCTTTGGAAGCCAGCGAGGCCTTCTGGAATTCTTTTCAGATCTCAGCCTTGCGACGCTACGCGCTACTTTGCGCGCCCTTTGGATGCGTCCCTCGCTTGCTAGCCTTGCTGCCATGCGGGTCAGCGCTTCTTCGGAAGCTTCCACCTCTCCGTGATCGATCAAAAATTCAACCCGGATTTGTTGCATTTCTTCGTTGTCAGGATGGAGAGCCTCGAGGCTATCCATCAGTCTGAGAGCGCGACGCCTTTGATCACTTTTGTACAGTTTTGTGGCAATACGTGCGCCTTCTCGGATTTGTAATGAGATATCCTTGTATGATCCGATCAAGGCAAGGCGCAATTGGTCATCGTCGGTGCAGTCGATGGCATCCCTGAGCCATCTGCGCCCACGATCCACGTCCCCTTGGGACAAGAGATCCATCGCATGATCGATGACCATCTGCTGTCTCAAATTCTGCATGGATTCCGGATCGGGATCAATTTCGACGTATTGATCGAGGACATCGATGGCGTCTTCAACATTACGAACGGCCTGGTGAGCTTCGACGATGCGCATCACCGTTTTCAATTGATTGTCGGTGTCATTTTCAAGCCGATGAATTTCAGCAATGAGTTCGAGCAATCCCACTGGGGAGGCGGCCATAGGAACAGCGTCTTCTAATCGCTGACACATAATTTTTCGTTCATTGGAGTCTAATGAACTCGGGTGTACTCCAGAAAATTCAGGGAATCGTTGCTTGAGAATCATTCCCTCCAGTGAGGCTTCATGGAGGGTTCTCCAAGTGATATGAGCCGGGAAGGGAGAGTCCTTAAGTATCTGGTCGAAGGTACGAAATCCATCGACGAAATTGAGGATTTGTTGGTTGATCCAGTTTCTTCCGTCTTCAGATTTTGATTTTGTGATGGCTGACCGGATTGGTAATTCATCGAGGCAGGGGAGAGCCTCATTACACTTCACCATCGATTCCTGAGTATGATGAATCTGATCGAGGAGGTCCCTTGCTGCTAGTTTGAATCCAACGGTTTGGTTCGCCTCTTCACTTCTTTCGAATAGAAAGCCGTCATCGCAATACAAAAAAGAATTCAGAACCTCTTGAAAGGTCAGTATTTCGCCGATGCGCGCCTGGCCATCCGTATCAAATTCAGTGAGATTGGACAGCCATTGCAAGGGATATCGATCCCCTGCGGCCCAGGTTTCGAGTAGGCCGGTTTGCAGTTTCCCATTAAGTCTGCTGTGAAAACTACTATCGCAGGGGAACCAATGAAATTTTGAATCGCTATCATGAACAAGTGCACTTCCGTTGAATGCGATCCTTCGGCATTGTCGGCCCTTCCCAAGGTGAAAAAAGCCTGGATTACCTGCAATGAGAGTTTTGTTGAGGAGTTGATTCAGTTCTTCATTCACAGGATCAATTTCCTATCCATGGGAAACTTTGGCGTGGGTTTTTGCTTAGGGAGTGAGCCTTGAGGATCAAGGGATCATCGGGTTTCATTTTGGAGATTTCGGCTTTGAGGATTTGGAATCCACGCGTCGAATTGGACTTTGCCAGTCCTCTCAGGACAGCGATCCGTGTCTGGTCGCAGTTGGATTGCAATAGCGATTGAATCGTTGCCTCAGTTTTAACGGATCCGGTCGCTGCCAATGCCTCGATGCACAAGAATCTGAGGGTGCCGTCAGAGGTCGATATCTCTTTCAAGAGCCAGGGGTGGGCCTCACGCATCTTCAGATCCCGAAATGCCATCGCCAACTTTTCTTTGCCCGCGTCATCCGATACCAGCCATGAACTGATCAATCGGGCTCTTTGCCCAGGATTGGCATTTTTCTCCAAGTATCTCAAGGTCAACCAACCGACTGTGCCGTCGGGAGAGTGGGGGATCAACTCAGAGATTCCTGCTCCGGAAAAAAGCCAACCACGCTGAAGATAAAGGGATAGGTATGATCTTTGGCAACCGGGATCGGTTTCAGAAGCGAAGAGATGTTCGATGGCTGCTCTCTGCGCTTCTGTGATCTCCAAATCGCTTCTGTTCCACCAGCCGATTGCGACTCTGCGAACCTCTGAATCAGCAGAAAGCATCAGTTTCAAGGCTGAGTCAGGCTGGGCATTTTGCTGCAAGAGTTTTTGCAGATCTTCGACCTGGGAGAAGTCATTCATCGGTAAAAATCCACGGGGAAGGAGCGTGGCCACATGAATCGGGTACAACTCATCCGATTCTGTAGCCACGAACCATGCCCCGCGGGTGCCGGTTTGGGCGCCGATACCTTCGGTTCCTGCACCTTCCGGCTCTCTCCACCAGTAGACGGTAGAACCCGTCTCAAGGTTCCCGGGCGTTAACTCCGTCAGATGGTAGAGAAGATCCCTCTCTTCTTGCAGTATCTCGGTGACCTCACCAGCGACCACGCTTTCAGCGTGGCGAAAGAGCAGCCAAGGATCATCGTTGGCGAGTACCGGACTGGCCAAAAGGATGACGATGGTACTGATGAAGGCACGCTTGATACGTGTAAGGTTCAGACTCATGTTTCCTCATTGCTCGTTTCTAAGGTTCCAGCACGATCCACTCGGCGATGTAAGCCTGGTTTAATTCGTTGAATTTGTAGCCGGCATCTCCTTCGACGAGGGCGGAGGAGAGACCGAGGGCAGAGGACATGACATTGTTTCCAGGGGTGTCCACGTGATATGGCGTGGTAAAAGGACCGGTGAAGTTTGCAGAGGTCACTCCACCAAAAAGGCCTGTAGGCGGGTGTCCATTTGTACACAACCCGATGGCATGGCCGACTTCATGGGCAGCAATCACGCTAACGATGCGGCTCCAGGCTTCGATGGCGCTCCAGATGTCATCGAATCTGGCGTTTGCCTGTGAAGAGTTACCAGGATCCGTTCTTTCGAATCCTTGCGACAATACAATTGGGTCCTGTGGATGAGTGCCTACAGGAAATCCTGATTCGTGCATCAAAGGAGAAAAGCGCTGGTTGAAAGTGTATGAGTTCCAGTAGTACTGAACCATGTTTGAAGAGAACACTCCTCTGCCCGGTTCTCTTTCGTCGTCATAATACCGGTTTTTGGCATCGAACACGGCCCGACCCAACGCATAGCTCAGCGGTTCCACATCATCTCCGCCGATTCCCAGTGCGCTGGTTGCGCCTGAACCATTGCCGTGAAAACTCAATTGCGGTTGTAGATCGGACTCTTCAAGTTTTTCGTAAAGAATGTTGATACGATGGATAATCTCAGTTTCGACGAGAGCTTGCACATAGGAATCCATGACCGTTGATTCAGCGGGGTCCATGACTGATTGGAGTCCAACGGTGTAGAGATCCTGCCGGTGATCCGGGATTCCGTCTGCCCCCGAATTGGCGAAGGGTTCTGGATTTCCTGAACCGTCATCCATGAAGCCGATTTGGTAGTGATCTCTGCTGAAGTCGATGAACCAACGGTCTTCTACCGAAAATGGGCGGTTCGCTGAAGATCCTGCTCGAACTTCAATCTCATATTCTGCAATGTCTGATACGTTTCCGCGAATATCCCGGATTATTGCACTGATTGTCAGGGAGCCTGTAGGCAAAGAACTCGGTTGATCGAAAATCCAGTGTGCCCCTTCGACAGTCGAGCTGAAATACTCTGCAAGATTCACTCCCGGGGAATGGCCCATGATGGCGACATTTGAATGCACCTCCAAGCCCGCCGGATTGATTGAAGAACCGCCGTTACCAGGGCTCCATTCGAGACTCAGCCGGCTCCCGGTCATGGGGACGGAGAGATCGAAAGGGACGAGATTCGATCCGCTGCTTTGGTAAGGTTCTTGTCCGTTCATGTACTCAGGGATTTCACCGATGGTGATGAGATCAATCCCGGGGCGGATGGTATTCAGCGCCAAGTAATCGGAGGTGAAAGTGCTGGTAGCACCGCCGTCGGATGCATGGATTCTGACCTTTGCGAATGGGCTAATCAATTCCGGTGCATCTCCTTGGGCGTCCCAATTGATTATGAACTCAGTGGGTTTGAGTTCGTCATTGGGAGGAATGACGATCGGATCTTGACCTAGGGTAGCGGAATACCATGGATCACTTCCTGTGGGTGACCAATCCATGGTCATCGATATGTGATCCAGGTCCGGGTCGAAAACGCTGCCCGTGACAGTCACTGTTCCTCCGACGGGGCCCGCAGGGATGAGAACTTCGGTGATTGCAGGAGCTTCCGATTCTCCGATGGAGATGGGGTCACTCTGTCGAGTTGTTGCAACATCCCCTTCAAGATCGGCGATACGGATTTCCAACAGAATGTCTGCTTGGGGGATCGAACTGAGGTCGTCCCGGAAATCCCAACTTCTTTCGATCGGGAGAAAGGGGGGAGACAGCATGATTTCGGAATCCAAAAGAGATTCAGGTGTAACGGGAGCCCAACTTTGACCGAGGTCTTCGCTGAAATGAATCGTTGCGATCCAATCATTTTCTGCTGCGTCACTAACCGTGAAATCGACGGTCACCACCTCGGGATCGACAAGAATCGTGAAATGTTTAATGAGAGGGGGATTCGCATCGGCATTGGCAATCTTGCTAGCACCACACCCGGTGAGGTGGGCGATGACTACAAGGATTGCAATACTTGATATCCATCGGATTGAGAGGGACATAACTCCACGTTCTATGTCTATGGATCCCTCTCCCCCTCTCATTGGAGCGAAATCCTGACTTTGTTCGTCCTCTTCATTGGCGCAAGAAGCGCGCAGGACTGAGAAGAATACGACATGCGTTTTAGTGAGCCCAATCGGCGGTATGCGGGACCTTCCCAATTTCCCCTGAAACGGCTAGAATGAGCCTCTAGATCTCTTTTCTCAGTCCCGGAAAAAGATTCCGCATTCCCGAAGACCCTCAAAGGAAAGACCTATGGAGTCCAAGACGACCCTGCATGGCAGTACCGCCATACCAGTGGTAAGCATCCTCTTCCTGCTCATCGCTTGCCTGATCAGTCCAAAATGCATTGCGGAGCCAGTGCCGCTGATTTCGTTGAGTTCACAGATGGATGTGTCTGCAGAGAAAAAGAAACTCAATGCCGCAATTCGATCCAACCAGTTTGATTCTGCTTCGAGAGCGGTTGATCGCCTTATCCAGATCGGGACCCCCAAAGCCATCGAAGCCCTGGTTTCCGTCGGTTTGGGCGGGGACAATTACGGGGTAGAACGCTACATCGGCTCAAAATTGGTGGGATTGCCGGAGGGTGAGGCCTTTGAGCGTGTTTGTCAGTTGGCGACCAAGGATCGTCGGGCCCCGGTTCGGGTGATTCTCACTCTGGTTCTTGCCAGCCGCAAAGAGCTTGCAGCGAACTCCGCGGTCTTGACCAACCTTTACGATAATGACCCCTCCGTTGCTTTGACCGCCGTTGAGGCACTGGCAAAAAAAGAAAACATGTCTTCGGTCGATCATCTCATCGAAGCACTGGCGCGCCTGGAGAAGGCACGAAATGCCGACTCCTTGCTGGCTTATGAAATTAGAAAATGCCTGCTGAAGATCACCGGTGAAGATTTCAAGAGGGCCGATGATTGGCGAAATTTTTGGACTCCGAGAAAAGATAACTACAAAAAGCCCGATCCTCGAGAAGTGAAAAAGGGCATGACCTCGGTTCGGAAGGATCCTCCGGCCTTCTTTGGAATGGAAGTGGTTGCCAAGAATGTCATCTTCCTCCTCGACGTCTCGGGAAGCATGGAGAAGATCGACAAACTTCCTGAGAATCCCGGGGAGAATAGTCCGGGGGGTGGAGCTGGTGGCACCGGGGTGGGTGCTCCTGAGGACGACAAGCCCAAGGACTCTGCGCCCAATCCCGCTCGACAACGATTAAAGCGTGTTCAAAACGAATTGATTCGAACGATTGAAAAACTCCCCGATGATGTCATGTTCAACATCATTACTTTCAATCACGAAATTAAGTTCCTCGCGCAAGGATTGAAAAAGGCAACCAGCAGAAACAAGCGGGAGGCGATCTCCTATGTCAGAAATTTCGCGGCCCAGGGGGAAACCTGGACCGATCATGCGCTGAAGCAGGCCTTCAGTGCTCCCCAACTTCGAGCGATTTTCCTGCTCTCGGATGGAGCTCCCCGTCGCGACAACACCCTTCTGGATACCGGTCCGATTCTGCAATGGGTGAGGGAAGCGAATCGATTTCGTCGCGTACGTTTGAATACCGTGGGATTCGCACAAGCGGGCAAGAATTTGCGTTCATTCATGAGAAATCTCGCTCGCCAGAACAATGGCGAGTACATCGAGTTGAAGTGAAATCTCTATTTTCTACCTAAATCCTTTTAATTTATAGGGTTAGGTGACATTCCCCATTTACGATCCGGTTGCCGTCGAGCGTTGATTCTGGTAGAAGCCTTTCTTTCCGGCATTCGGGTACAAACGCCCGGGAAACGGCTTCCGTGACTTGGGAGCCCATCTTCACCGGATTGAAAATTGATGGAGGAGCAAATATGGAAGCGATCAAAGCTTACCTCTTTACCGATCAGGGGGCCTACCTGGGTGCGGGCCTTTCAATTGTCGCACTGATCTACGCCTTTTACCTGAATGGCTGGATCAAGAATCAATCAGCAGGAACCGACCGCATGAAGGAGTTGGCAGGTGCGGTACAGGAGGGCGCGATGGCGTTTCTTCGTACCGAATACAAGATCCTGTCAGTCTTTGCATTGATTGTTGCGCTCGCTTTGTACAGGTGGGTGACCCCGGAAACCGCAATTTCCTATGCGGCGGGTGCGATTGCCAGTGGTGTCGCCGGTTGGATTGGTATGAAGACTGCGACTCTGAGTGCGGTCAGAACCACCGAGGCTGCCAAGAGCGGACTCGCCGGTGCTCTCACTGTGGCATTCCGCTCCGGTGCGGTCATGGGATTGACTGTGGTCGGACTCGGCCTGTTGGGAGTCTCCATGCTCTTCACCTACTGGAAGGGGCAGTTGGGGGCTGATGTTAATTTCATCGAGCCGCTCTTCGGATTTTCCTTCGGAGCATCCAGTATCGCCCTCTTTGCTCGAGTTGGAGGAGGGATCTTCACCAAAGCTGCGGATGTGGGTGCCGACCTGGTTGGCAAGGTTGAGGCGGGGATCCCCGAGGATGATCCGCGAAATCCTGCAACCATCGCCGACAACGTCGGCGACAACGTCGGTGATGTCGCTGGAATGGGTGCTGACCTTTTCGAATCCTACGTCGGATCGATGATTGCCTGCATGGCATTGGCTCTCGCTGCATATGGAACGGCGAATATGGAGGCCGCGACCCCATGGATCGTCTTGCCTATGGTTTTGTGTGCACTGGGAACTCTGGCTTCGCTGGTGGGCACGGCGGTCGTCAAAACCACCGATGAGAGCAAGATCCACTCAGCACTCTTTAACGGTTTGCTGACGGCGAGTGCGATCTTTGCGGTTCTTGCCTACTTGGTCTTTGACAAAATGGAATCGGCAACCTTTGGGTTGGGGACGAATGCCTACGACAAGTGGGATGTTTACGGTTGCCTCATCGGTGGATTGGTCCTCGGGATCATCATCGGCAAGATCACCGAGCATTACACCTCTGAGCAGGCTCCCCATGCGCAGAAAATTGCTGCAGACTCCGAACAGGGAACCGCAACCAATATCATCAGTGGCCTCGCCATCGGAATGCAATCGACGGTTTGGCCAGTGTTGTGGATTTGCGTGGCGATCTATCTCGCCTACGAACACGGGGGACTCTACGGCATCTCACTCAGTGCGGTCGGAATGTTGTCGACTCTAGGGATCTCCCTCGGCATCGATGCCTACGGGCCCGTTGCGGATAACGCCGGGGGAATCGCTGAGATGGCTGAATGCGATCCTGAGGTGCGTCAGCGCACCGACGCACTTGATGCGGTTGGTAACACCACTGCTGCCATCGGCAAAGGCTTTGCCATTGGTTCGGCTGCACTCACCTCTCTGGCACTTTTCAACACCTATGCCGAGGAGGCGGGGATCCGCGCCGATGGGTTGAACATCCTCGATACCAAAGTCACCATCGGGCTATTCCTTGGAGCCATCATGACCTTCCTCTTCTCGGCATTGACGATGAAGGCTGTCGGTCGTGCAGCGGGTGCCATGATCGAGGAAGTGCGCCGTCAGTTCCGCGAGATCCCTGGAATTCTTGAGGGAACAGGAAAGCCTGATTACGCCTCTTGTGTAGAGATCTCCACCAAGGGATCTCTCAGAGAGATGATGCTGCCGGGACTTCTGGCGGTTGCAGTGCCCATCGCTGTCGGGTGTATCCTCGGCGTCAAGGCCCTCGGTGGGCTGCTCGCTGGAGCACTGGTAACAGGGGTTCTTTTCGCCATCTTCATGTCGAATGCCGGAGGAGCCTGGGACAACGCCAAGAAATACATCGAAACGGGCGAGCATGGCGGTAAGGGCTCCGATGCGCACAAGGCCGCTGTCGTCGGCGACACCGTGGGAGACCCGTTTAAGGATACGAGTGGGCCTTCCCTGAATATCCTCATCAAGTTGATGACGATTGTCAGTCTCGTCTTCGTTCCGCTTTTCCTGGAGATGGCCAAGAAATAGCCCTCCTGAGACACGGCGGAACGATCTCAGCCCCTCCACCAAAATAGTGGAGGGGCTGTTTTTCATTGGCTTGCCTGTGACGGAGATCAGGTTAATTTCGAGGATCAGGCTGATGTCAATTTGTCAGATATTTTGAAGTTGAGAGAGGACTGAATGGAATCCAAGAGTGTTGAAGAGTTACAGCAGATTGCCATCGACGTGGCCTGTTTTCTTCATCAACAGCGAGCTGATCGCATCAGGATTCTGCGAGTTCGGGAGATGCTGCAAATCTCCTCCTTTTTCATCATCGCATCGGGTCGTTCGGGTCGACAAGTGCGCAATTTTGGAGATGCGGTTGAGCGACACCTGAAGCCTCTGCATCTCCCACGACTTGGAATGCATGGCCGGGCTGACGCTCGCTGGTTCTGTATCGATCACGGAGAAATCGTGCTTCACCTCTTCGATGAGGAGTCGAGGGAGATGTACGACTTGGACCAATTGTGGGCACATGCGCCGGTGATCGAGGTAGATTTCAAGGCAGTTTCACCATTGACGGGTCCTGAGTAGTTCATTTGCAGCAGTGAAGTCCTCTGTCGCTGTCAGCATTGAATAACTTTGGCTAATCTTTCGACTTTGGATCTTTGCCCGATGGCCGATGGGACCAAACTTCCAGGCGGCTGGTGGTTCCCCTGCTGGCATCCCCCCTGTGAATGAGTCCCCATCGGGAATGGTCTTCCGACCATGGAAACAGATTGCCCCCCTGGGAGTTTTCGGGCCACGGCATGAACTGGCTCGAATCACCGCTCTGCAATTGAAACCATTCCAAACCCGCGACTGTCGGGACCAGTAATCGATCGGAAAAATACCGGGGTTCTCCGACCAGAAGGGGACGCAAGCCCTCAGGTTCCGGCGGTGGATCTCCTGGAGGGGTGATAGCAGAGATCGGATCATTGCCAATGGGAAGTGTTCTGCGGGATGAAGGATCTTCCTCTCCTTGGAGAGTGATCTTGCGGATTTTTATCTGGTGTGCGTTGCGTTCGATGTGGAGATCTGCCAACCATAGGCTGGTCAAATCATGGCTCAATCCAAGGATGGATTCTCCGGGTCCCACGGGCAAATGCCATCGAACCCTGCCATCATGGAGACCCAATCCCAGAATCATGCGGCTGTCCTCGGGGATGCAGATGCGCAGGCTCTCATTGGGGACGACGACGGAGAGTTGACGATGGGATGAACGGGGTTTGGGGAACCCCTGTAATCGGAGTTCTCCCCAATGGACCCTGAGAGAGAGTGGTTGATCCTTTAGCAGAAATCTCGGGGTCAACAACGCAGACAGGTGTTCACCGGTGTATGCACAGACTCGATCGACGATTCCGTGGGATCTGTCGATGGACAGGATGCCTCCGTATTGAGAGATTTTCGTCTGGCCGATCAACTGGCGAAGGTCGTCAAAGGAATGGACGTCGATCCGGCGTGTCTCCAATTTCCTGCGCCATACTTCTCTTTGTCGATCGGTATCGAAGGCGAAGACCCAGGTTTCAACGTCGCGGAATCCCCGGGTTGCCACAAGAAAGAGGGTGCTGCCACGCCAAAGGGGGGTTGGCAGCAGTGTAAATCCTTCTTGGACGATGGGAATCGTCCACGCATTTTGTGGTTCTGAGTGTGGATCCTTGAGGTTTAATACGTGTCCTTCGATCCAGCCGAGGTGCTTCTCTTCTTCCTTTTCCACAGCCAAATTGGTATTGGGCGGTTGATAGAGACGCGCACTTCTCAACTGGAACAGTGCCTTGTCCCCAGAGTAAATGCCAATCCGAACTCCATAGGCGGGTGGCTGGCGATCAGCGAGTTTTTGAGTCTCTGATGGAGGCCATGACCACAATTGGTCTCCGTTTTCATTGACGGCAATCACTCGGCGATCTTCCGCGATGACCAAGACCCCATCGCGGATCAGTCCATGGACTGAGGCGAGAGGCGATCTGCGAGTATTGAGCACGCCGATTTGACTTGGTTGCCCCGCATCTGCATTCGTCCGGGGTAAATCGAGTTCAAGATTTTGTATGATCCAACGCTGCGCTTTCAACTGCTCCATCGCTGCGGTGACCAGCGGGGTTTGATCGATCGATGATTGAAAAGGGCTTACGGGAAGCATGGTTTTATGCACCCAATGCAGCAACTCTCTGGGAAGATGTTGGGCAAGCCCACGTCTCCTCAACAAGATTGAGGCGTTTTGGCGATCCCCTTGTTCGATCGCTTGTTCGAGAGCTTTGAGTGCAGCGGATTCGAATTCGGGAACCCAGATCCAGGGATGGCTCCCACTGAGAGGAATGTCGGTCACATCACGAAAAGCATTTTTGAGGAATCCGGGTGGCAAAGACTTGGACCACTCAGAAAGTGTTTTTTCAGGGGGTGGAATTTCGATGGGGTCGACCCCTGCAGAGAGATCGTCCCATGGAGTTAATTCGCCATCAAAGACAAGTTGTCCTTT
>CAYRAM010000027.1:0-9458 GCA_964422295.1 uncultured Planctomycetia bacterium
GATGGCACCATCGCCATTGGGATCACCGGTGGTAAAGGGTGGAAGGTCGATGGGGATACAACCACAGTCGGGGTCGTCACCATCTACCAGGCCGTCGCCATCGTCATCGGTACCGTTGAAACAATTTTCGGCTCCGCCGCCATCCGCTACAGTCTCCACTGCGAAAGGTGGGAGGTTTACTCCGCCCAGTACAAGTTCGGTGGAACATCCCAAAATCGGCGTGTCGTTGTGAAACTGGATCGCATTTCCTGTAACAGTAGTCCCCGAATTGGTAGTGATTGGATATGAACCATCAAGCAATCCATATAAGATGCAGCCACCATCCGTAACATTAAGATTTTGACAAAACCCTGTCGCTCTACCCGCGGTAGAGGCACCCACTCCTGTCAGACCCGATGCCTCGTAAACTATTGCGCCGCCGCCGAGCACCGTCATCGTGTAGGTACCTGATCCAGGAAATTCAGCCGAAAACTCCCATTGACCTGCAGCATTCGGCTCGAGACGCATCTTGCCGCGATCTTCGCCGCCATCGTCGACCGAGCGCAATCCGACCACTGCGCCCGGGCTTGGCTCAATCGCTGTGGCAGGCGAAAGAGTGATTTCGCCAAAGGAAGTGTTGGCCGTATTGACAGCGAAGCCGTCCAGCCCGCTAGCCCCGATGTTCGAGACCTCAAGAGTGCCGTTGGTTGTTTCGTAAGATTCGACATGAGCACTACCGGTGCCAGAGACACGTATTTCGTTGAATTGTTGAGATGTTCTTACGAGCGTCAAACTGGGCGTGCCGCTGACATGGAGGGCGACCTCGGTAGGTAGGGTGGTCCCGGCGTCGATAGGACCGTCAGGGGCGAACATGATGGCATCCCCGTTTACGAATTCATTATTTGGAAGGCCGATGTCCCCTGGAGCTTTTATAGTAATACAACCTTTAATAATTTCTATTTGATCACTAATTAAGGAGCCCTTTTCGACAGTTATATATTTGTCTTGCGGAGTCGGAGGATCGGGAAGATTCGCGGAGTTCTCAATGACCAAGCCGTCTCCGTTGGCGATCCCTGGCAGAGTGTAGACGACATTGCCTTGGTCCAGTACCAAGGCGGTATAGGTGCCTGCACCAACCTGTGAGAAATCAGCGGATAAGGACAGGCCCTGATTAGCGGTTACCTCAGTAGTTATCACCCCGAAGGATTGCATCGTGCCTGCTGCACCCTGCACACGGCTTTCCATCGTCAGCGCTGAGCCGGGCGGTAGGCGACCTGGATCGAATTCGTCAAACTCGAACTCTATGAACTGCGATTCGGCGAGCTGGACAACAACCCCATCCTCACCGCTATCGCTTATGTTCGCGATTTCCAGACTCTCGCCGTTGGGCGACGTATTGAGAACTGCTTGCCCTGATGGACTGTGTTGCATGCCACTGAACCAAGTGGATTGGGCAGCAGCAGGGGATATAGAGATGAGCAGGAGAGCAAGTATCGGAAGACACTGTCGAATGCCAAGAATCCAGGTCGGAACCGAAGTAGCTGGTGTATTGAACATGTCGATCTCCTCAATCGGATGATGCAGATTACCTCTGCGCCGCGGTGTCGCGCCGGGCCAGATCGAAGACTCTACACAACCGGGTTTTTGATAATGACCTCTGCGAAACAGGGAGGAGCGTGCGATGCGTGTTCACTGGCAATCCCGGTTATTTCCACATTAATTTCACCATTACAATTCAGAGCGACTCACATTCTGTACCTATATAGAGGGCGAAACCAGCAGGGAGTCGGCAAGAAACTCCTGCGGTGATTGGATTCGAATGGCAAATATCAATGCATAAAACCCAATTGCTGGTTTTCCCTGGCGCCGCCGCAACAAGCTGAACTCCCTCGTAATAAAAACATCGGACGCCTCGGTACAATTCAAACGTGTGTTAACACTTATGAAAATGGCATCGCCTAATATTAATGTTCAGTTTGGATTAAATTACTTGGTCACGGCTATTGCTAACAACTGGGCACAAATCTTGTGTTTGTAAATAAAGACAAGTTGTAAGAATAATTTCTAGCGAAACTTTAGTGGAGTGGAAATGCTCGGGATGACGATTCCCGTCACGGATAATTCTGCCGAGAGGTACTCGCTCTTCAGTTTCTCCAACTGTGGGCGGATATCCCTGCCGAAGAGATTGACCTGTTGTCGTTCATCGACGTTGTCGATTTTTTGAACCATCAACGCTTCCGCAGCCGACATCGGATCATGCATTGAGGTTTCATCGTGAACCCGGTCTATTCCCAGTAGACCGCCAAAGGTTTCGCGGGCGTATTGCATGTCACTCAATTCCACCGTCGATTGCAGTCCATATTGGATCGCTGCATCGAGTCGGGCTTGGGCTTCCAACAGCGCGGTTCGCGGATCCTTGCTGTCTGCGGGGATGGGCACGACGATGGTCAAAACCTCCGGGTTGACAGTGGGATCCCAATCGATGGACGACGGACCGGATTGAAGGATTCGCAACACTCGAGGAATGAACAATCCCAATGCGAGGGATTCTTTGGTACCCGGAGAGGGCACCCGCCAGCTGCGAACGATGGCACCGGGAGTGTTGGGTAGGTTCTTTTTGATGCCGACTTCCCCGTGGAGGGCCGGCTTGGGCGTGACTTTTGCCACCGTTTTTCCCGCACGGATTCTGGAGAGTTTCATGCGGGCAATCTCCAGTGTCGGGGCCGGATCATGGGGGCCGACGATGGCGATGTGAAGGTTGGCAGGAGTAAAGGTTTCCTGACGCAGCTTCTCAAGGTCTTCAAGACTGAGGGAGCCCAGTTGGTATTGGCCTCGTACTCCGGAATTTTGCGGAAGCAACCGATCGAGGACGCGATCCTGCAGTCCTGGCACCAGAGTAGTGGGTTGTTGCTTTTGTGTTGCCAGAAGATCTCCGCGCACCCGGCCGACCAGCGAGGCATCAGTCAGTGTGTACTCCAGTCGATCGACGATCTTGTTGAGGTGGGCTTCGACATCTTTGGGTGGAACCTGTTCCACCCACCAGGTGCGCTGATTGCCGACGCGAACCTCTCCTTCCACAGAGGGAACCCTGTGGGCTCGGCGCAGAACTTCTGCCAAAAGATGGACTCTTCCAGACATGCCTTTGGGGTCGTGAAGGGAGCCCATTTGCCAACTGGTGATGATGATAGCGCGCTGTTCATCATCGGGGCGGAAAGAGGGCAGAGGCAATGATCCAAACTCAAGACCATTGTCGAGGGAGTACCAAACCTGACGCGGGGATTGAGATCGAGATGAGGGCTCTGGATCATCAAGAGCCCATCCGCCTGCGGAAAACATCGTTCCTGCTAATAGCAGCAGAAAACATCTCTTCCACCACCGCTTTCCCCGAATGTCGTCGATTGAGAAAAGTGCCATTGCGTCCGCTGTATCCCTTCGTCACCTCCATCTGACGAAAAATCTGGCCACAGATCAACAAGAGTTGGTGCCCTTTGGGCAGTTCTTCAGCGGCTTTCCGATGGGTGACGCGTTGAAGCCCAACTGGCAACCAGGTCAAAGTTACCATTGAGGGCTTCAATTGGTTGGGCGAATCGCCACCCCTGTTGCAGGTTGACCAACTTCGGATCTGGATTCAGGCGATAGCGCTGGACGATCTCATCTTTATGAGGGGAATCTTCCAGGAGCGAATTTGCATGGTTTATCCGTTCCTTGCGATCTGCCGGCGGCAATCCGAGAGGCAATGGGGCGATGGAGATACGGGCATGGATCTTTCGATCTCTGTGGTGGGCTTCCGGCTGTTCCAGTTCGTGAAGTCCTCCCAAGGGGTTCAGGAACATCCACGATCCAAATCCGGTTACTGCGACGAGCCAATCTCCCGAAGGATCATGGGAAAGCTCCTCCAGTTGCATGTTTCGTTTATCAGCCCACTCGGTGATCATTTGTTGCAGTTGTTTGCACCAGCTGACTTGTTCATCCGCCGATTCCCGATCACGTTGCACCGGTTGAATGCGCAGATAGGCATCCTGTGGCAGTTCTTTTTCGAGGACTTCAGCCGCATGATCGAGAAGGTAGATCTGTTGTGCGAGTCGCTGGATCAATGCCGGCGGGTAGTGATCCCGAGAGGTTTCTGCGCTACCGGACAATCGATCAAGAAGAGATCGGGCGGTCGAAGTGCCGTTATCGATGCGATCGCGCAATTCGGCCTGAGCGAGGATCGGCAATCTATCCGGGTCTTCCCAGAACCCGGCGACTTCCATACTTTTGAGGGCGGATTCCCGAGCCTTCGACCAATCTTCCGATTCGACCAGTCTCTCCAACTGCTCGACCTCATCGGCAAGTACCATCACCTCTTCGAAGCGACCGGCACCTTTCATGGCGATGTAGGGGATTTGCAGACGCGGGGCCTGGCCTGATTCTTCTCCCAACTGTGGAACCGGGGTCAGCTCTGCTTCGGCGGCTTCCTGTTCTGCCGCGTCAGGATCGACAAAATCGACGACGATCTTGCCGTACTCTCCGCGAACAAAGAGGAATTGATCTGCTTGCGGATTGTCGTGAACAAGCATCTCTTTGGCGATGGGGGTCAAAGCAAACCTCTCGACAGCCCGACGCAAAGGCCGTGCCCCAAGATCTGCAGTCAGCCCGTGGGAGAGGAGCAGATCGATCGCTGATTCTTCCCATTCCACGGCCCATGGGCGGTCTTTCAATCCCCTTCGTGAAAGGACTCGTTCCAGTTCCAGTTCCAGGAGAGCTCTTTGTTCTGCACGCGAGAAGGGGCGGAAGGTGACGATCTGGTCGATCCTGTTGAGGAACTCAGGCCTGAAAGTTTCTTTCAGAGCAATTTCGTAGGGGTTTTCGTGAACACCTGCGCTCTTGAATCCAAAGGATCCCTGGGTTGCCTCCCTGGCACCGACATTGCTGGTCAGAATGAATACCACATGCTTGAGGCAAACAGTTTGTCCATTGGCATCGGTCATGCGGGCATCATCGAAGGCTTGAAGGAAGAGATCCCAAACATTGGGGTGTGCTTTTTCAAATTCATCGAGGAGGACCACGCTGAAGGGCTGGTTGCGGATGCCATCAAGCAAACTGCGCTGATGATGGCCTTCCATGCCTCGATTCGAACCAAAGAGGCGACTGAGATCTTCGTACGATTGCAGCTCACTCATATCGATACGAAGTAAGCGTTCCTTTGATCCGAACAGGTATTGGGCGAGGACTTTTGCGCTCTCGGTCTTTCCTGTTCCCGTGGGACCGGCGAAGAAAAACACTCCCAGTGGGCGACCCGTATCGGTGAGTCCCGCTTTGAGCAAGGTGATCCGGTCAACCATGCACTGCATCGCTTCTTCTTGCCCGATCAGATGGTTCTTGAAAAATTCCTCGACCTCTTTGGGATCGAGGACCTCTTTTTCATCGACGAGAACTTTCGGCAGCCCTGAGAATCGACACACTTCCTCGATGGCATCTTCACGGGTCAGCTCGACGAGCTCGTCCTTCTTCTTGTTTAGCAATATCTTGCGCATCATTGCCCCATGAAGGTCGAAGGATCCGCCGAGGGCGGCCTGGAAGGGCATAAACTGGCTACTGAGTTCGACAATAATTTCGATGACTTCAGCGTCGGTGCGAACTCCGGTCTCACCTTGAATCTGTTGAACATGGTGGCTGAGAATTTCACACGTTGATTTAGCATCAGGGGCTGCAACCTTTTCGATATCAAAGTATTTACGCAAGGATGCGTTGTTGCGCAGCATTCTTTCCATCTCGGTATCTTCGAGAACGCCCAAAACCGTGATTCGATTGCGATTGACTTCGATGTTGAGGCGATCGAGGAGGCCCACAGGGTTTTGCATGTGTTTTCCGGCATGCTCCATCCCTGCGAAGTCAGGGATGTAGAGGATGGTCTTGGGATTCTGAAGCTTCGACAAAATCTTCAACCAGCGATCTTCCATTTGGCCGACGAACATCGTGCCGGAGATCAGATCCTGCGCGGTCGATTCCATCACCGCCCAACCTTGATCCTGGAGATGGCAAAGTACCGCCCGGGCGATGGTTTTCTTTCCGACCCCGGCCTCACCGCTGATGAGCAAGGATCTCGGATTGTCCATCCCGAAACGTTCGCCAATCGATTGCAATCGATCTCTCTGGCAGCCAACTAGCGGGGAATTTCGCATCTGATGTTGTTCTTCTGCGGATTTTTCAGACCACCACTCGAACACACCTTCGAGATCTTTCATGGTCAAAGCCTCTCTCAGTTGTTTAATTTCTTGATCATCGAAAATTTCGCTGAAGCTATTGAGTGCACTATCTTTATCCGGAGCCCCTTCCAGAATTTGGCTGAGCTCGTGCATTTCTTCGATGAATGGGATTCTCTCTTCCAGAATAGATCTGTGATCACGGATAATTTGTGTCATCACGGGATCGCCCACCCAAGGCCAGTGGGTGATGATCCACGAGAGTGTCAATGATGGATTGCGGCGCAGCTGAATTCTTGCGGCCAGATAATTGAATTGAAAAGGGTTTTCTTCTGAGACGTCTGGAACTTGTGCCACGTCTCTGGGAAAGGGGATGGCGATAAACTCGTCATCTCCGAGAAGGGCCAATGCTGCGGTACTGGTCGGATAGTCTTCCAAATTTAGAGCGAGATCCAACAACTCCAGTTCATTGCCGGACTGTTTCAAACTTGCTTTCAATGATTCGTAAGGGCCGCTGTAAATGGGAACCCCATAGACCTCAAACTCTTCGCCGTGGTCGACTTCCTCAACCTCTTCATCTTCTTCATCCGAATTCCCGGAAGCTTCATTATTTTCGTTTCCGTTTTTCCAAAATAGATAGATGAGACCGGCAAAAGCGCCGAAGGAGAAGAGCGACAGCCAAATCCAGCCCAAGTCGCTGGCGGGAGCTTCTCCGAAGGCAAGAGCCCAGAGACGAGAGAGCGCGAAATACAAGGAGAGCCCGGCGCCTGCAATCGAGCCGGCAAGCAAAGCGAAAAGCAAAAGGTAAATGATAGCACCGACCATATTTTCTGACGCCCGAGAAAGGAAAGTCAGAGGCAGGTTGCGCTCCTGCTGTGGGGGCTTCATCTCATCTGGATTCAAGGAGACCATCGCTTCAGTAAAATTTATAAATACAAGTAGCACCCATCTTTGCATAAATTGGGGCACCTTGCCATGGCGATCTGCCACCTTATCGGGGGTATTTGAAGTGCATCGGTTTATGGTCGCTGGTGCTGCAAACCCTTCTCTCCCAAGCGTTGTGGCGAGCAAACCAGTGGAATGCAGAAAACGGAATTTCCGGTAATAATTTTCCTCTCTCCGGAGTTGCGAATTCTCCGTTTACCCAGCGATTTTGAAGGCGCAGAGATGATATCTGAAGCCGCGCCTGATCCACGGTGACCCCTTTTCGAATCGGCAGAAGAGTGATCTCGATCTTCTCTTCCAGGGAGAGTGCCATTCGGTATCGGCAAGCGGTGGTCGGTGGAATCGCGCGCGGTCGGATATCGATAAATACGGTTTCAATTTGCGGGTGGTGGAGGGGCGGATGTGATGGGGGGTCATCCATCGTCGGTGCTCGAGGTATCGATCCCAATAGAGGTCGCAGCGTAGGTCGCAGCGTAGGTCGCAGAGTAGGTCTGAGTGGAGGTTTGTCGACGCAGGATATTTCGCCAAGTCCATGAACGATGTCATCGATGACGCTGCGGCGATCGTCCCGATGAATCTGTGGCTGATCGATGTTGATGTGGATCCAGCCACCGGTGAAATACTTGCGTGACCACTCCTGCCCGGTTGCTGCAGTCACCCGATGAAGCAGCAGACGATTCCCGGATCGCGTGGCCCCTTGAGGCAAGGGGTCGAAGGCTTCGAGAGCTTGAAATACGGCCCTGTCGAGGGCAGTGCAGCAGCAGGGGGACAGACATCGACAGGATGATGCACCATCTCTGGTGATCTCGATCGCCAGCGCTTCTTCGAGGGCGGCCAGGTCGGGGCCTTTCGTCGTCAGTTGCCGGATCCCGCGCAAAACAGTGCGCCGCCAAGGGGTCGGATATCGCAGATGAAGGGAACTGCAGGATCCCCCGATGGCGGCCACGACGACGATCGGCGATGGTCCGATCGACGCCGGTGAAAATAACTTTACGGCGGCACGAAGCGCAATCCGCGGATGAAATCCTCCTCCTGAAGCATCCATCCCTGCTCCGGCATGTAGCAGCAGCGTCAGGGTTTCTTCCCCATGATGCATCTTCGGTCGAGATCGCAGTTGAGGTTGCGGAACCAGGCTGATCATGAAGGGAGACCGGGAGAGCAGGATCCGCGGGGCCAGGGGGGCTTCATCGGGGGACCCGGAAGGGGCGGGAAGGGTCACTCCGAGAAAACACAGCAGTGTCACCGAGACCACAGGCATGGAAATCCTTTCATCAGCAGGATGTAAGGGAAGTCGGTGGAGATATCAGCGCTGAAAACGGATTGCTGTTCCGCATTCGGTCCGGCATCAGGGGGTGACGAGGGGCCGGGCCTCGGTTAGTTTTTGGGCATGTCGAAACTCTTTGCCATCCTCTCTCCTGCCAAAACGCTCGATATGGAAGCACCGCTTCCCAAGGGCGCACCTGCGGTCACCCGTCCGCGCATGGCTTCCCGATCGAAGGAACTGGTGGGAGTTTTACAGGGATACTCGAAGAGACAATTGGAATCGCTGATGTCGATCTCTCCCGCACTGGCGGAAGTGAATCGCGAGCGCTGGTCTGCGTTTGGCAGTCGCTCCAATCCCAAAGGTCCGGCTGCGATCTGCTTTCGCGGGGATGTCTTTCAAGGCTTTGAAGCCTGGACGATGAACAAAAAGGCATTGTCCTGGGCGCAAGACCATGTACGCATTCTCAGCGGTCTCTACGGGATGCTGCGCCCCCTCGATGTGATTCAGCCTTATCGTTTGGAGATGGGAACCCACCTGAAGACCGGTGTAGGCAAAAACCTCTACGATTTCTGGGCGGACCAAATCTTCAAACTGCTCAAGAAGGACATGAATGAAGCGGGTGCGGAGATTTTGGTGAACTTGGCTAGTGTCGAATATTCAAAAGCGGCTCACATCAAGGATCTCGGCTGCCCCGTGGTCGATGTCAAATTTCTGCAGGTGGACAAGGGCAAGGCCAAATTCATCACCCTCTTCGGCAAGCAGGCGCGCGGCTTGCTGGCGCGCTGGATGGCGGATCATCGCCCCAAGACCCTCAAGGATCTGCAAGGGTTTGATTCGGAGGGTTACCGATACCATGCCGGGGACAGTACCGATGAGGTGATGGTCTTTACCCGACCCAAACCGCCACCGGTCCGTCGCTGAATAGGGCTCTTCTGGTCTGTTGACGTGGCATCGGCTCTCCGTGACGATCTCCTACACAGAATTTTCCCGGAGAAACCATGGACCGATTTCCTGCTCTATTGTTGCTGCTGATTCTGTTTTGCTCACAGCAGTTTTTATCAGCCGAGCGCGTTGTATCAGCCGAG
>CAYRAM010000027.1:9558-27468 GCA_964422295.1 uncultured Planctomycetia bacterium
GATTCTGTTTTGCTCACAGCAGTTTTTATCAGCCGAGCGCGTTGTATCAGCCGAGCGCGTTGTATCAGCCGAGAACCTGGCTACCCAGCAGGAAGAAATTTCGCAGGACGACCTCGTCAGAACGATTCGCGATGGCGCATGCATGAAGTGCCATCAGGGAAACATCCTGCAGTCTGAGTGGCTTGCTGCAGTCGAGCCGCCCTTGATCTTGAAGGCGAGTGAGCGATTTCGTCCACAGTGGTTGGTGCGCTGGTTGGCCAACCCCCACAGCGTTGAGCCGGAAACGCGCATGCCCCATGCCCTTGGGGGACTTGCACAGGAGCAGCGCGAAGAGACCGCTCTCGACATCGTTCACTACCTGTTCGCGAGGGATGGAGTCATTCCCGAATGGAGTCCCGAGCCCTTCGAAGAATCGACCCTGTTGCGGGGAGATGAATTCTTCCACAGCATCGGCTGTGCAGCGTGTCATGATGGCGATGAACTTTCGGCCCGGATGACGGATCGCACGACGTTGTCGATGTTGATGGCAGAGTTACAGGATTCCCATCGGTGGCATCCGTCGGGGCGCATGCCACAGATTCCCATCGATGAAGAAGAAGCCCGCGCCCTGGCGACCTGGCTGGTGCGTGGTCAATCCCTCGATGCTGACGGCAGCCCGGTGATCGATGAAGTGCAGGGGTTGAGATACGAACTGCACCATCGGTCATTTCACAGTTGCGACCAATTGTTGGAGGCGGAGCCGAGTGGGGGTGGTCACACCACCGTCATCTCCAATGAGGTTCGCCCGAAAGACACCAATTTCGGCATTCGCTTTGTGGGGTCATTCCATGTCGCCTCGACGGGCGCATACACCTTCGCCCTCTCCAGCGATGATGGCTCAGTGCTGTGGGTCGATGGTGAAAAACGTATCGACAATGACGGTAGTCATGGAACCGTGACCAAGAAAGCGACGGTACAACTGGAGGCGGGGTGGCATCCGATCCAGGTGTGTTTCTGGCAAGGCGCGGGACCATCCCATCTGGAGTTGACCATCGAAGGCCCGGGGATTCACGAGGCGAGGCCCTTCCTTCCGCAAGAGTTGCGCACACGCAGTCGCATCGCTGTGCCACAGGAACCTGCATTCCGCCCCGAGCCGGCGCGCATCATTCGCGGAGGACGCGCCTACAGCACCCACGGTTGTAACTCCTGTCACGAACCGATCGCCACCGCACAACGATCATCCTGGGACACGATGAGTTCAGGTGAGCCTGGATGCATGGGGGTGGATCCTCCCACAGGAGGAGTGGCCTATCGTTTTTCACCGGAGGTTCAGACGGGCATTTTGCAATTGATCGCCGAGTCGGAATTGCCGCCAGTGGATTCAAAATTGGCAGCGCAGTGGGCTGTCGATGACGCAGGCTGTTTGCCATGCCATGTGCGTGATGGCATCGGTGGACCCGATGACAAGATCAATCGTCTTTTCAAAGGCACTGCAGAGTTGGGGGATGAAGGTCGCCTGCCACCGTTCCTCACAGGGATCGGAACCAAGCTGCGTTCGCAGGTCATCCACGAAACGGTGGCGAAGGGCCTGAAAGTTCGACCCTACGTTCTCACGCGGATGCCTGCGTATCCCGAACCTGTGGCGAGTCATGTGAGTGACATGCTCATCGCGGCGGACAATGAGCCGCCGAGGGAATCCCATGCACCGAAATTCAGTCTTGAAGCGCGCACCGCTGGCCATCAATTGGTCGGCACCGATGGTTTTCGCTGTATCGATTGCCACGTCTTCGCTGGTCAGCCTTCCCTGGGGGAGCCCGCCTACGACCTTGCTGTCATGGCGCAGAGACTGCAACCGCGCTGGTTTCTCGAATACATGAAGGATCCCCAGTCGAAGCGTCCTGGCACACGGATGTCGACCTTCTGGTTCCCCGACTTTGCCCTCTACCCGGATCTGTTGGGGGGTGATACCGATGCCCAAGTCGATGCGATCTGGACCTATCTCTCCGCCGGATCCTCTGCTCCCTTCCCCAAGGGCCTGATCGTCAATCGAAACGACTACGATCTGATCCCTGCTGCCGATGAACCGACATTGGTCGGGGTTTTCATGAACGGACTCAGTGCGAGGGTTGTCGCCGTCGGGTATCCCGAGCGCGCCAGCATCGCCTGGGATATGGAAAACCTGCGTTTGGGAAGGGCATGGCGTGGCGATTTCATCAACGTTCAGGGAACGTGGGCAGGACGAGCGGGCGCACTCGAAAATCCTGCCGGGGATGACGTGCTCGATTTTCCACCGGGGATGGCGGTCGGCATCATTGAGACACCGCATCAGGCGTGGTCCCTGGATCCGGTCAGAGATCAAGGATGGCGCGCACGTGGCTACCGCCGCGACGAACAGCGCAATCCCGTTTTCCGCATTCGCGGACCGGGCGGGATGATCGTCGATGAATCGATCGATCCGGTGATTCGTGAAAGTGGTGTTCATCTGCAACGACGCTTTACCTTTTCCGGCGATCCGATGCCCCTCGGCCTGATGATGCGCTTGGCGCGATCTTCCCAAATGGAAGAACTCGCACCGCGCACCTGGCGAACTGCAGAAGGGGTGACATTGATCATTCGCGGTGCTGCCGCAGAGGTCTATCGAGTGGATGGCAAGCAGGAGATCCGGGTACCCATCTCTGCTCCCGGAACAGTCGTCGAAGTGGAGGTGCAGTGGTGATTCTCTTTCAAACCTTGATCCTGCTGATGTCAACCTCGGTACCAAATCTGACAGCCTTGGCGGATGAATCCCAGTATTACGAAGTGGTCAACATTCCAACTCCCGATGGGGTTCTCCTCGAAGTGGGGGGATTGGTCGCCGGGCCTGGAAAAGGGGTCGTCTACGTCAGTACCCGCCGCGGAGACATTTGGAAGATAGAGAATACCTACAGCGACGAGCCTATGTTCACCCTCTTTAGTGACGGATTGCAGGAACCGCTCGGCTTGCTTTGGCATGACGAATGGCTTTACACCGTTCAGCGGGGAGAGCTCAGTCGACTGCGCGATGAAGATGGCGATGGTCGCGCAGACGTCCTCGAGACAGTCTGTGATGACTGGAGTCTCAGTGGTAACTACCACGAATACGCTTTCGGCCCGCGCATCGATCGTGACGGCAACTTTTGGATCACCCTCAACAAGCCCTTCGGAGCGGAACCGTTTGGTCGCCAGCACTGGCGTGGCTGGGCGATCAAGGTCGATGCCAACGGTACGATGATTCCTGTGGCCGGGGGATTGCGTTCACCGGCGGGAGTGGAGATCGCTCCTTGGGGGGATGTCTTCTATAGCGACAACCAGGGGGAGTGGTGCGGCACCAACAAACTGTGCCACATCGAAGAGGGCGATTACTTTGGCCATGTGTGGGGGGTGGAGTCGGCGAAACTGCCGATCAGCCGTATGAAGCATCCAGGGGAGACCCCGGATGGAAAAACCTACGTGGAAGTGCGTGAGCAGATTCCTTTCCTCAAGCTGCCGGCGGTGTGGTTCCCCTACGACAAGATGGGCAAGAGTGCCGCCGGGATGGTGTGGGATACCACCGAAGGCGGATTCGGTCCCTTCGCCAACCAGCTGCTGGTCACCGATCAGCACCACGCGTCGGTGATGCGCGTCGATCTGGAAAAGGTCAACGGCGTCTGGCAGGGAGCGGCGATGCGCTTCCGTGAAAACCTCGACTGCGGAGCGTTGCGTGCGTGCTGGGGGGATAACGATGTGTTACTGGTCGGCCAGACCAACCGTGGCTGGGGTTCCCGCGGCAAGAAGTCGGAAGGCCTCGCCTACCTGCGCTGGACCGGAGAGATGCCAGCGGAGATTCGCACCTGTCGGGTGATCTCCGACGGCTACCGCCTGAGTTTCACCGTGCCGATGGATCGCAGCACCCTGGAGAACCCGGCGAACTACGACGTCGACAACTACACCTACAAACTGCACAGCCCCTACGGCAGCCCAGAGGTCGACCACAAAGAAGTGAGGGTCGCCTCTGCAGTGGCATCAGAGGATGGATTTTCGGTAGAACTGAAACTGGAAGGCCTCGGCGCAATGCGCATCGGTTACGTCACCGAGTTCATCGTTCCCAACCTGCGAACCGCCAAAGGCCAGCCGCTGCTGCATCCGGAAGTCTACGCCACCCTTAACGAGCGGCCCTAGTCCTCATCGGATTCTTCCGAAGAAGAGCCGAAAAATCTGATCCCGAAGGTCGTTTTGTGCACCTCTTCGGAGCCGTTGTTTTCGATGGTTGTTTTCCGGGTAATGGTGCATCCAGTGATGACGGTGACCAGCGTGATCGCTGTCAAAATCAGGCAACAACTGCGAGCGAAGCTCCTGTTGGGTCGACTTGTCAGCGGCTTGGAAAACATCAATTTCTCCTCTTCTCAGGTGGGCTCAATTTTTCGTCTCTCGATAAACCTTCGGCGCATCGGATCGGGCGCTTCTGACAGTAGTACTCCCAGGTTTCCAACTCGCGGCGTGGCTTCGGCGGGGGAACCGGGTGCCATTGATGAAAAACATCGTTAACGGTGTAGAGGTTACGCACGATCGGGCGCTGTCGCAATCGCATGACCCGGTCGCGCAGATCGCTGTCTTCGCCGAGGCCCCAACCGATGAATCGCTCGTCGAAGCCATTGATCTCCTCAAAGAGGGAACGGTCAAAGGCCATGTTGAGCCCGAGGATCTTGGGGCGGTGTCGGCGTCGAAACAGGGTGCCCCATTTGGATTTTCGGTGGCGTCTCCTGAGATCGCGAATCTGATCCTGCTCGCGCAGAGATTCAAAAATGCCGGATCGGATCATCTCTTCATCGAGAGCGATGGTGGCGGTTTCGCTGAGACGGTAAGCCCCAGCCACATGAAAACTGCGGGGGCAGTGATGATGGATGTGGGTGCTGACAAAGGTGCAGGGCGGAATGCAGTCGCCATCGGTGAAGATCAACAAATTGGAATCGGGACAGCGACGAACCGCCTCGTTGAGAATGGTATTTTTGCGAAAGCCGTTGTCCTCATGCCAGACGTGGTCGACATCGATGCCCGCTGACTTCAATTCATCGACGATCGGCAAAATCGTCTCCGCTAGATCGGGGCTTGATCCGTCATCCGCGATAAAAATGTTGAAGTCTTTGCACTCCTGTCGCAGATACCCCAGCAGCGACAACCGCAGCGCCGAACCGTTATTGTAGGCAGAGATCATTACGCTGGCTGTGGGCACATCGCTCCGCTTCTGATTCTCAAGTCGACCGATTTCAGCGTGATGATAGGGGAGTCTGCAGCGGAAGGAAAAGGAAGTTGTCAGTGCTGCGACCCATGTGCGAATCACAGATCATCGGAGCCTGCTCCTGCGTGGAGGGTTCATTTCATCACTTTCCGAGGAGAAACGGTCGAGTCATTGGAGGTGATGGGATTCGTGGGGAAGTCCCCCTTCTCAAGGTTGAATTGGTCAATTAACTTCAATTAATTGGCAGTTTTCGTGAATCTGATCATGAAGAGTCGTGGAATTGCTCACGGAGGTCGGGATAATAAAAGATCAGAAATTTTTAAATTTATGGATTTTTTCGGTCCGATCGTCCGACTTTTCTTGATGGGCTATTAAACCGTTTTCAGGTGAACAGCGGGGCTCGCTGTTCCCGGTCTGACAATTTGTTTCCCTCTGTGGGGGAGGATTTCATGAAGTCATCGTACTCATGTTGTATGCCCATTATTGGGCTTTGGCTCCTTTTTTGCTTCCATTCGGTGGGCTTTGCCCAGGAACAGGTCGTGCCCTCTGCACTCGTCGACGGCACCTTGTACCTACAGGCAGAGACGGTCGATACCGTACGTGAAAAGGACCTATTGTCCGAATCCGACAACTTCTTTGAAGCGGACCAGATTTACGTCCTGATTTTGGATCGCCCGATGAATCCACGAATGCAGAAGCAGTTGGAAAGTCTTGGAGTGTCGCTCCTCGACTACCTGCCAAAGCACTCCTATACAGTGAGGCTTCCAGAGGTCGAGCCGGCATCTCTTGCGTCTGTGGCAGGAGTGGTGCGAGTCATCGACTATCGGGATGAATGGAAACTGCAGCCGGGGATTGTTGCCAAATTGGGAACTCACCAGCAGCAGAGCCGTCGTGAACTCGATGAAATGGGCCTGCTCGGCCTGGTCGTCTCCCTCCATCCGGGAGAGGATCTGGAATCGGCGATCACCGCCATCCGCAATACCGGAGCGTCTGTCGAGAGAGTTGAAACGGTGGGCACTCATGACGAGCTTTCCGTCGTCACTCCCCCCGCAGGCCTCGATCGCCTCGCAACGATCCCGGCAGTTCTCTTTGTCGAGGATGCCCCCGATATCACGCTCAGAAACAACACAACCCGTTGGATCATCCAAACCAACATCACCAATCAGACTCCTGTGTACGACAATGGGATTCATGGTGAGGGACAGGTCATCGGTGTTCTCGATGGCCGTGTCGATCAGGGCCACTGTTCTTTTCCCGCAGGAAAAATCACTGCCTACAACAGCAGCAATGGTTCAGATACCCATGGGACCCATGTCGCAGGAACCGCTGCCGGCAATAACGGTGTCAACAACGACACCCGTGGCATCGCCTACGAAGCCAATCTGGTTACCAACACCGTTCCCAGCTTTACCGAAGCAGGGATCACCCAACGTCTCATTTTGCACCACGGTCAAGGTGGGCGCATTCACACCAACAGCTGGGGCAACGATGGGACCACCGCCTACGACAGCCTTGCCCGCGGCTTTGATGTCTTTCTGCGTAACAACGAAGACAGTTTCGTTTGTCTCGCCGTGACCAATGGCAGTGTTTTGAGAAATCCGGAAAACGCCAAGAATCTTCTGGCTGTTGGCGCGAGCCAGGATACGCCGGGAGAAGAAAACCATTGCACGGCGGGCATCGGCCCGACCTCGGATGGACGTCGCAAGCCGGAAGTTTACACGCCAGGATGCTCGACCCAGTCCTCCCAGGCAGGGACCGCCTGTGGAACCACCGGTCTCACCGGTACTTCGATGGCGTGCCCGGCAGTGGCAGGAGCCACCGCATTGATTCGTCAGTACTACGTCGATGGGTATTATCCCAGTGGCGCTGCCAACCCGGCGGATTCTCTTGCGCCGACGGGGGCCTTGCTCAAGGCGACCATCGTCAATTCGGCGGTCGACATGACAGGCATCGCTGGCTATCCGTCGAACCTGGAAGGTTGGGGCAGTGCACGCATCAGCGACCCCCTCTTCTTTGCCGGTGACAGTCGTGCTCTCGGGCTTCTCGACGACGTTCGCAACGCTGCCGGTATGAGCACCGGGCAGAATGCGACATACAATGTCAATGTCACCAACGCTGCTGACAACTTGCGCATCACTCTGGCGTGGACCGACGTCGCCGCCACCGCAGGTGCTGCAGCAGCATCTGTCAACAATCTCGATCTTGAAGTGACTTCGCCGAGTGGGACTCTCTTCTTTGGCAATGTGTTCAGTGGTGGATTCAGCAGTTCGGGCGGAACACGTGACAGCATCAACAATGTCGAACAGGTTCACATCAACAACCCGGAATTGGGATCGTGGACGGTTCGCATCGTCGCTACGGCAGTGAACAGCGGCACGCAGGGCTACAGTGCTGTTGCCACCGGAGGTCTCCAGTTGGCACCGCCGGATTGCAATGGCAATGGTGTTCCCGATGAGACGGACATCTCCAACGGAACTTCTTCCGATTGCGATGGGAATTCGATCCCCGATGAGTGCCAGGAAGACTGCAACGGCAACAGCATCGCTGATACCTGTGACATCCTTGCAGGCACCTCCACCGATTGCGATAGCAACTCAGTGCCGGACGAGTGCCAACCCGATTGCAACAGCAACGGCATCGCCGATCCCTGCGATATCACTTCTGGGGTCGAGGCGGATTGTCAAGGGAACGGAGTTCCCGACAGTTGTGACATCGCCAGCGGAGCCGCCGACTGCGATGGCAATGGTGCAGTCGACAGTTGTGAGATCAGTTCCGGTGCACCGGACTGCAATCTGAATGGCAACCTCGACAGTTGCGATATCTCCAGCGGTGTCAGCTCCGATTGCAACAGCAATGGGATCCCCGACGACTGCGATGCGGTGAGCACCAATACCTACTCTTCGAGCCCGGCGGCCCCTGTTCCCCCCGATGTCAATGACACCATCGTGGTCGCAGATGCCGGACTGATTCTCGATGTCGATTCCCAGGTAAACATCAGCCACGCCTTTGTCGGAGATCTGGTCGTCGATTTGACCAGCCCCGGCGGAACGGTGGTTCGCCTGCAGAATGAAGCGGGTGGATCTGCAGCAGACCTGGTGGCGACCTTTGATGATGACGGTGCGGGGACCGCTCCCTTCCAGCCTCTCTCTGCTTTCGATGGTCAATCGAAGCAGGGCACATGGGCATTGACGGTGACCGATGTCTTCCCGGCTGCGGACGACGGAGTCGTCAATACCTGGGGAGTGATCATCGAAGCTCAGGGTGCAGGGTTTACCGACTGCAACAGTAATGGTGTCGATGACGCTTGCGATATCTCGTCTGGTACATCGCCCGATTGCAATTCCAACGGCACTCCTGACAGTTGTGATATCGCTTCCGGTACGAGTCCAGATACCAACAACAATGGAGTCCCCGACGAATGTGATACCGCCGATTGCAACGGCAATGGTGTCGCTGACGATCAGGATATCGCCAACGGTACTTCCGCAGACTGCAACGGCAATGCGGTACCGGATGAATGCGACATCACATCAGGACTCGCCGACTGCGACGGGGATGGAATCCCCGACAGTTGTGAACTGGTGAGTGGCACCGGTTCCGATTGCAACGGCAATGGAACTCTCGACAGTTGTGATTTGTCATCGGGGGCCGCTTCCGACTGCAACGCCAACACGATTCCGGACAGTTGCGACATCGCAGCGGGAACACCCGATTGCAATAGCAATGGAGTCCCCGACAGCTGCGATCTCGCCGCCGGAACACCGGACTGCAACAGCAACGGTGTCCCCGACAGTTGCGACATCGCAGCGGGAACACCCGATTGCAATAGCAATGGAGTCCCCGACAGCTGCGATCTCGCCGCCGGAACACCGGACTGCAACAGCAACGGTGTCCCCGACAGTTGCGACATCGCAGCGGGAACACCCGATTGCAACAGCAATGGAGTCCCCGACAGTTGTGATATCGCCAGCGGGGCAGAGCAGGATGTCAATGGCAACGGCGTTCCCGACATCTGCGAGGTGGTCGACTTCATCCGCGGAGATGGCAATGAGGATGGCTCTCTCGACATTTCAGACGTCGTCTTCATGCTGGTGTTGCTCTTCAACAATGGGCAGGCTCCCACCTGCGCTGACACCGTCGACTGTAACGATGACGGCAATCAGGACATCTCTGATCCGGTGCAGTTGTTGTCGTACCTCTTCGACAGTGGAGTGACATTGCCGGCCCCATCGCCCGGTTGCGGAATTGACCCGACCGCGGATGGAATCACATGTGATGCATATGGACCTTGCCCTTAGACAGGGGTGGGCTTTTTGACGGAAACCGGGTCGCTGGCAACTCGCTGGCGGCCCGGTTATTTTGTGTCTCCCCTCGATATCGACAATGATCAGTATTGTCTATAATCCTGTGCGGCCAAAAATACAGCGTCACTTCAGGGAGGTTCGATGAAGGCGGTTCGTTTTTTCGTTATTGCGGTGGTATTGATGGTGCCGATTTATTTGTTCTTTTTCAAAAGTGACTCAGATACTTCAACATTGCCAATCGTAGGTGACCCCATCACTGTGGAAGAAATTCGAGCGTATGTCGATCAAGGCGCAGAGAATTGGACCAATCACGATGCAAAATCGATCAGCTCAGAACTGGATGAAGACGTGGTCGTCGTTTTCAGTTGGGAGCAGGGCCCCATTATCGGGCGTGATTTCGTCGTCAGAGGGTATGCAATGGCCTGGATCGATGGCAGCCCGTTAAAAGGTTGTGTCCTCACAAGCAATACCCTTGTGGGAAATGACTTGGGGTCTGGGTATTGCTATGCCGACGGGACATGGCAAATGACCACGCCCTCCGGAGAACTGTTGGATGAAGGTAAATGGGGGAGTGTTTTCAAAAATACTGCGAATGGCCTTCGGGCAATTCAGGAATCAGTTTTTTCAAATATCGATGAGAACAATACTCTGACCCCACCTACAAACACGGACCCATTCAAACATTTGCAACCTTTGAGCACTTTGGATCTCGCATTCAAAGAGCATATCGAGGTGTATGAGAAAGCTTGGGAAAACCAGGATGTGGATGCCTTGGCAGCTTCTTTTACCAAGGACGCCGTCAGGATCATCGGTACTGCGCCAGAGGCGATTCGTGGGCGTGAAGCGATCCGTGAAAGTTTCGCAGCCGGCTTTGGTGAAGATTCGCCATTCAAGGGAACAAAGTTGTCAGCAGTGGTACTCGGCTATCGATTTTTGGATAACCAACACTTCACTGCCCACGGAACATGGAAGCTGTTGGATGCTTCCGGGGCCGTCATGGCTCAGGGTCAGTGGGGCAATCTCTATCGCAGGGAAGAAGATGGAGTGGTGCGATTCCTCATGGAGTCAGCGGGAGCGATGACCTTTGACCAAAATTGAGTCTTTGACTGAGTCTCAAGGCATATTGGTTACGGGTGTCAATTCCACCTCGATCCGTCCACAAAACAGTTTCGAAATGAAAAAGCTGAACTGACGACGAGGAGCGACCTTGAAACAGATTCTTTTAGATTGAATGATAGCGACGAAGTTTTCAGCAGCTGATCAGTTTAGGAGTTCGCCTTGAAAAAACTCATACAGGGCATCGCCCTTTCAATCCTGGCAATGACCCTTTCCGCATGCGCAAACATGACTGCCAAAGACAATGTCATCGGTATGTGGCAGGGGGAGGGCAAGCTGCTCAACATTTACCCTGGCAATCCCGATTATCAGCAGATCTGGATCGACTACATCGAGGCGCACAATGCCCGCGACCTTGACAAGATCGCGTCGATGAATGCTGAAGGCTGGATCGGCTACACCAACACTGGCGAAATCGCTTCCGGAACCGAGGCGCAGATTCAATTCCTGGAGGAGTGGTTCCAATCACCGGCGGATCCCCAATGGGAGATTCGTTTCATGGTTGCCAATGACACCGACGAAGAGCAATGGCTGACCACCGGGAATGACCTCACCTACATCGATGAATCGGGTCAGCGTGTTCGGGAGCACCACATGCACGATGTGCAGATCGTCGATGGTAAGATCAAGACCGTCAAAATTTACGCGCGTGCGGTCCCCAAAACTCCTGCAAGTCGTTTGGATGCGGCAATGAAGGATCGTTGGTCCGAGGGCAAGCCGGAAGAAATGCTCTCCTGCTACGTCGAGGATGCTGCCGAGCTGTTTCCGCAGACCTTCTCCGGTTTCTTCGGCCATGAAAATATTCGTGGTCGATACCAGATGATCTTTGCTGAAGGCAGTGCAGTCATCGGCTCCCGTATCGAGAGCACCATCGGCGGCTACACCGATCTGGGTGACGGATACTTTATCTACGACGCAGTCGGCAAGACCGTTTCCAAGGAGGGGGAGACTCTGTGGCAAGGACTGATGGCGGGGATCGGCCGAGAAGTGGAAGGCACTCCCAAGCTGGTCCAGTTCATGGGCCACAATCCCTTGCCGGAAGACACCAACTTCCTGCCTCCCAACCCGAAGCAGGTCAACGGCATGCTCGCATCCCTGCCGAGGGCAACCGGGTTGGACCCGGCTCTTTCGGCTCACCTCGGGCGCGTCAGTGAAGCGTGGCAAAACCACGATCTCGATGCGCTGATGGCCGAGTTCTGTGACGACGCCCGCCTCGTCACCGATGGCTCACTTTTCCCGGTGAGGGGGCTCAACGACATCCGTGCCCACTTCGGCGATTTCATGGCGGCGATCGAAGAGGACTCCGAGTTCAAACGGGGAGGCAAGCTCGAGTTCATCGTCACTGGCTATCATCCCATCAACGACCTTCACGCCCGCGCCTATGGGGCATGGGTGGTTCGCACTGCCGATGGAGATCCTGTATTTATGGGCGGCTTTGGTAATGTCTACCGTCGCGAAGGTGATCAGATGAAAGTGGTCATGGACGCCGGCGGCGCGACGCCCTTCCCCACCGCCGAAGAGTGGGAAGAGATGCAGGCCACAGAAGCCGCTGCTCAGGAAGGCTAATTGCTTCCGCGGCTAAAGCCCTTCAAATGTAGCAGTGTGCGCATACCGTTGGGCCGTCTCTTGGGTAATCTCTTCACTATCGAGGAGTTCCTTCAGGTGGCGGTCCATGGTGATGCTGCCTTGGCGGCGCTGGGTTTCCATCTGGCTGTTGATCTGGGCCCACTTGCCGCTGCGGATCAGATGTGAGAGGGAGGAGTGATTGACCATCACTTCCATCGCCGCACGGCGACCCTGCCCATCCTTTCTCGGCACCAGTTTCTGGGCGACAACCATCGACAGGCTGAAGGAAAGTTGCGAGCAGATCTCACCGGAGCGTTCTCCGGGGAAGAGATCAACGAGGCGAGTGATGGCTCCACGGGCATCTTTGGTGTGCAGGGTAGTGATCACCACATGGCCGGTTTCGGCGGCGGTCAGCGCGAGGGCGGCAGTTTCCGGATCACGCACTTCGCCGACGAAGATCACATCCGGATCCTCACGCAGGGCACTGCGCAATCCGCCACTGAAGGATTTGAGATGCTGGCCCAACTCTCTTTGTGAGACGAGTGCCTTGTCACCGTCGAGGATGTATTCGATGGGATCTTCCAGAGTGATGATGCGCTCTCCGCGCTCCTTGGCGCGCCGGGTCAGCAGGCTGGAGACGGTGGTCGATTTTCCGCTACCGGTGATGCCGGTGACGATCACGAGCCCCTGATCCATCGACAGAAATTCTTTCCAAGTGCTATCGAAGGGGAAGCCGACTTCTTCCGGGGGTGGAACGTTGCGAGCGAGGACCCGCAGAGCGACACAGGTGCCTTCGCGGGCACGGAAAACATTGATGCGGAAGGAGAGATCCTTCTCGGGCCATTCCCAGGAAGCATCGACATCCTCGCCCTGTTGAACCCGTTCGAGGGTGTCCTCGCGCAGGGCGGGTTTGATGAGAGCCTGAACCGTATCGTCGTCGAGGTCTGCACCGCCCGGCAGGGGAATCAGCTCTCCATCGAAGCGGTAGTGGGCCGGTTTACCGGGACGCAGGTGCAGATCACTGATGCGCAGGACGCCACCAGAAAAGAAGCCGGGATCGGCGAAGCGTTCCAAAAGGTCGAGCAGGTTCCAGCGTTGCTCTTTGACCCCGTAAACCGGGCGAAAGTTGTCGGTGGCACTCATCAATCACTCATTTCGCTAACACATTTCCTGAGAAGGAAGGACAGGGCCGGTTGCAGCCTCCGAATTCGAGTCTTATCCTCGTCAATATAGGCTTTAGGAGTGCTCCGTCGACCGCTGACCATGATGGGTCAGGTCCGGAAATGTTATTTCCGGGTCTTTTTCATGGAGGGCATGGGGTATTCGGTGCTTTTACGGGGTTCTTTCGGAATTCCGTAAGGCAGGCACCTCGCGGTGCCGAAACATCCAGTGTTGGCCGATGGCCGGCTCGTGTGCGACACCTCCGGGAAGTACGCCCCCCGGGGGACGCATCCGAGCCCGCGATCGTTCCTGGAAACAAGAAACATGGTCGGTCCTCGCGGATTTGAACACGAAAATATCGCCCCCTCTGATCTCAAGCGCCTTGAGGCGTGCGAGAAACGCATCGGGTATCACTTCAGGGATCCGAACCATCTGGTTCAGGCCTTGACCCACTCATCCCTGAAAACCATCGACAATCCTTGCAACGAGCGCATGGAGTTTCTCGGTGACTCGGTGTTGGGGATGGTGATGACTGAGTTCCTCTTCAACTTTTTCCCCGAACGACCTGAAGGCGAACTGACCCAGATCAAGTCAGCGGTGGTTTCCACCAATACCCTGGCAGAAGAGAGCATGCGACTCGGTCTCGATGAAGCCTATGCCGTTGGCAAGGGTGTCACCAGCCGTCGAAAATTACCAAACAGTTTGTTGGCCAATGTTTTTGAAGCGGTGATCGCAGCCATCTATCTCGATGGCGGTGTCGAGCAAGCGAAGGAGTTTATCGTTCGCAATCTTTATCACCAAGTGCTTGCAGTCAATCAGAAGGAGCATTCGGTCAACTACAAATCTATCCTCCAGCAACACCTGCAAAAGGAAGATGGTTCGACGCCGAATTACCGTGTCAAAAGCGAAAGTGGACCCGACCACGCCAAGGAGTTTGTCGTACAGGCGCTGCTCAAGAGGGAAGTGCTTGGCATCGGTCAGGGTACGACAAAGAAAGAGGCGGAGCAGGCCGCTGCCCAGGCTGCTCTCGACAAATTGGGCGTCGATCCTACCGAGGGTTAGTTTTTCTCATTTCTGATCGCAAATAGTCAGTCCTGTACGAATAAGATCGGGGACTTCAGGTGAAATTTGTCGGCAGAGCGCTATGCTGATGCATTCCGGTTGGTTCACGGAAGCCAATTCGGCCGCCGGTGTCTGCCGGAGATGAGTGGAGTGTACGGTGGCTACCCATTCAGGGAGTGCCGAGACAGATCGTGATCCATTGATCGAAAGAGTCCTTCGCGATTCATCGGTCCTGGGGGAGGTCTGCACCCGTCTCAATAGTGATCCCGTATTACACGTCGGTCGTTGCAGTGAGGGGGCTGTTGGTCTCCTGTTGACCGCCATCACCGAAAACCAGGATCGCCCCCTTCTCGTTCTCACTTCCAGCCCGGATGCCGCACAACAACTGCGCCAGGACATCACCACTTTTACCGGTCAGCCCATCGGCGAGTTTCCGATGTGGGAGAGCCTCTTCGAGGAGGATTCTGAACCGGATCTCGATACCTTTCGTGATCGATTTGAAACTTTGAGAGCCCTTGAATCGGGACAATTGAAAACGGTGATCGCTCCAGTGCAGGCGTTGCTGCAGCCGATCGGCCAGGAGACCGGGGAAGATCATCGAATCGTGTTGAGAGTGGGGGACCAACACTCTCGTGGAGATCTGGCCAGAGCACTCGTCGAAGCGGGCTACCGTCGCTTCCCCCAAGTTGCTCGCCCCGGTGACTTTGCCATCCGTGGCAGCCTCTTTGACGTTTGGCCGCGAGAAAGCCCTGTCCCATACCGAATCGACTTTTTCGATGATGAAATCGACAGCATTCAGTCGATCTCACCCCGCGATCAAAAGGTCAGCGGTGATCTCGATCTTGTGGTGCTTTCATTGGCACCTCGGGAGTCCTGGTTTATCCGCGGTTGGACAGGAACCCAATCTCTGCTCTTTGATGCCTTGCCGCAAGGGGCCGTGGTTGCGGTGTGGAACCCGAAAGAGGTGGAAGAAAGGGTTCACTTCCTCATCGGTCAGTGGGCTTCCAGACAGAGACAGATGCTTTGTGAAAGTTTCTGGGAACGGGCGGGGAGGCACGTGCGATTGCAGTTGGAGCCATTGATCCCGGAAGCGGGACATCGGCCATTGCAGTTGCCGGTGGTTTCCGCAGATCGATATCAGGGATCGCTGGAGGGAACCGTCTCTGCGTTGGCGGAAGTCTCCGACCGTGGCGAAGAAGTGATCGTCTTCCTTCGACAAGAGGCAGAGGGGGAGCGCTTCAGAGAAGTCCTCGCCGATGCCAATGTCGGCCCGGGAGTGCGCGTGCGATTGGGTCAATTGTCGACCGGGTTCCGTTGGCATGAAGATGGCGGTGGCATATTTGTCAGTGGTCACGCCGCCCTTGGGCGCAAGCGAAGCCTCGAAAAACAAGAGACACGCAAACGAGTCGAAGGTCGCGCAGTCGACAACTTCCTCGAACTCGAAGAGGGCCAATTGGTGGTGCACGTGACCCACGGCATCGCTCGCTATCAGGGATTGCGAGCGATCAGGGATGGAGCCCGACAGGGAGATTTCCTTGTCCTCGAGTTCGCCGAAGGGGTCACCCTGCTGGTGCCGGTGGATCGTATCGATCTGGTTCAGAAGTACATCGGTGGCGGGCGAGCCGCCGGCAAACTGGATAAGGTCGGCGGATCGCTGTGGTCGAAGAAGAAGGCCCGGGCAGAGGAATCGGTACACGACCTGGCGGCGGAGTTGCTCGAGGTGCAAGCGGTTCGCGCCGAGCGTCCCGGATTTGGCTTCCCCCCTGACGATGATGCGACTTCCGCATTTGAAGCGGCATTTCCTTATGAAGAAACCGGTGACCAACTCGATGCCATGGTTGCGATCAAAAGCGACATGGAAAAGTCGAAACCGATGGACCGCCTCGTCTGCGGGGATGTTGGCTATGGAAAAACAGAGCTGGCGATGCGAGCCGCCTTCAAGGCGGTGCAGGCGGGAAAACAGGTGGCGGTATTGGTTCCGACGACAGTTCTCGCCCAGCAACACCTGGTGACTTTTCGCGAACGGATGGCGGAATGGCCAGTGAAGATTGCGGCAATCAGCCGCTTTCTCGGGCGCAAGGATCAGAACGAGGTGCTGGAAGATGTTTCCCAGGGCAAGGTCGATATCCTCATCGGCACCCATCGGTTGCTTTCGGGGGATGTTCACTTCGAAGATCTGGGACTGATCGTGATCGATGAGGAGCAACGCTTTGGGGTTGCCCACAAGGAGAAGCTGAAGCAGTTACGGCGACTGGTCGACGTGCTGACGATGACAGCGACGCCGATTCCGCGGACTTTGCACATGTCTCTGGTGGGGGTCAAAGATATCTCCAGTCTTCACGAGGCCCCGGAGGGACGGGCACCAATCCAAACCGAAGTCACCGCTTTCGACGAGCGCCGATTCCGTCAGATCGGTCTGCGGGAACTCAACCGCGATGGGCAGATCTACTGGCTCCACAACAGGGTCACCAGCATCAATGAGTGTCGCAATCGTGTTGAAAGCCTGTTGCCTGAAGCGAAAGTGACCGTTGCTCATGGGCAGATGGACGAAATGGATCTGGAAGAGCGCATGATCGAGTTCATCGACAAGCGCGCCAACGTGCTCATCTCGACAACGATCATCGAAAGTGGTCTCGATATCCCCAGTGCCAATACGCTCATCGTCGAGCGCGCGGATCGATTTGGCTTGGCACAATTGCATCAGTTGCGTGGTCGGGTTGGGCGCAGCCATCACAAGGCATATTGCTACCTGGTAGTCCCCGATGATCGGCCGATCCGTCCAGAGGCCCGTTCCCGTTTGCAGGCGATCGAGGAATACACTGATCTTGGCAGCGGTTTCCAGATCGCCATGCGTGACCTGGAGATTCGCGGGGCCGGCAACATCCTCGGCAAGGAGCAGTCCGGTCACATCGGTGCGGTCGGCTACGATCTCTTTTGTCGATTGTTGGAGCGGGCGGTGGCCCACCTGCGGGGAACCCCTGCCGAAGAACCTCCGGACGTAGAGATGGCGTTACCGGGGTTGTGTTTGATCCCCGACAGTTACCTCCCCGACACTCGTCAGCGATTGCGTCAGTACCGGCAGATTGCCACGGCCCTGCGGTCGGGGGAATTGGATGGGGTCACCGAAGATCTTGACGATCGTTACGGCCCGATCCCGAAGGAGACGCATCGACTCATCGGCCAGCAACGATTACGCATCACTCTCGGCTCTTGGGGGGTCAATCGCATCGCCGCCGAAGATGGCTGGATCATCCTCCGTGGCAATCGGGATGGAATTCACACTGGATTTCGCGGACTCGGTTGGGAGATCAGAGAACTGCCCGATGGAACCATCGCGGGTCGGCCGCCGGGTGCGTTGGCACCATCGGACCTCGATGGCGTGCTCGATGCTTTGGGGCTTCAGCAGGGAACGGGAGCAGCGTTATAAAAACAATGCTCAGGGGCAGGCGGAGCTCAGGGGCAGGCGGAGCTCAGGGGCAGGCGGAAGTT